>JASHOA010000071.1 GCA_030041375.1 Acetobacteraceae bacterium | reverse complement strand
GCCGACGAACGATGAAATCCAGTGGGGTCCAGAGGCAGACGCATGCCGCTGAAGTGTTTGGATGTCGTTCGCGGAACCCATCTGGGCCAGCGGTCATTGGGCCGCGCCAACAGGCCGGACACATGACCGCACTCCAACCGTCGCTAATTTCTGCAGATCAGGCCTTGAACCCAACGGGCCGTCCACACATGGACCCCATCGGGTAGACCACTGAGGGTGGGAGTTAAGGTGGGAGAGGCGTGGATCGCACCTCTGCCGGATTTTCGGAACAGGAGCGACCAATGAGCTACACCAAGGAGGAGTGGCAGCGCAAGACGCGCTCGGGGCTGGTGTATGGCACCTACGCGGCGAACCCGATCGACGAGCTGCCAAAGGCGGTAAACACAGATGCCAAAGCGTGCTCCAACACGGCCAAGCTGCTGGAGATCATGCAAAGTCAACTCAAACTCGTCGCCAAAAACGTCGATACGACAACGGGCAATGTTGCCGGTCTGCTCGCCTTCTTCGCCGAGGGCACGGACCAAGCGCTAGTGGACCTTTATGCGTATTCCAGTTCGGCTAAGATGCACCCCGACACGGCTTTTGGCAGGCTGAATCTGGTCGGCAAGGCTCCCGAAACGGCCGGGGAGTTTTCGACACAAGCGAACGAGCAATTGCGCAACCACACCGAACCCAAGCTGGTGCAGGAGTTCGCCGACAGGTACCTCTACGAAGAGTCACCCTTTACCAAAAACCTAAAATGGGTCTGCGTCGTCACGGATCGGCAGTGCTGCACGAATTGCCGAAAGGGGACCATCGACCCGTTCGACGCATGGTGCAAAAAGCACGGCGTCATGCTCTACGTTTACAATCTCGAGCAGAGCTTGTCGCAGGCAACCCTAACCGTCAAGCAGGAGACCACGACTTCCAGCAGCAGTGCAAGCAGCAGTTCCACCAAGATGGACACAACCTGATCAAAGCAGCGAGGTGGCTATCGATCCGAACCGGGTACCACCGGAACAAGGACTGTGGTTGGATCGAGCGCCCGCCTGGCGGGCAGCCGAGTCTCCCACCCGGCGATGTGAGACGGAAACTGCATCCATCCGAGACGCAATCGCTAGCCCGCGATCGCCCGAGGCGGAATCGTCGGAGGGCGTGAATCGCGGGCTCGAATAAACCGCGAGACCCGTGTCGGGCTGACTGTGCAGCCCGACATGGGTCTAACCCGGATTTCTCAGGGTTCCCCGAAGCCCGGATCTCATTGTGCATTCTGTGAGCTGCATCAAGCATTTACGGTGCGTGTCACGTCACCGACCGCACGAGACGCAAAACAGGCTGTTTCCTTCTGACTTCGGATCGAATTCCTATAGCACGTTGATTTCAGGCTCAAATCCGGAATATCTGCCCGCAATCTCTACGGGCGTTTGAGAAATGGGGGCTAAGGAGGCTTCTCATGCCATTCCTGAACGGCTGCGCCTGCCGCGTGTGAGCGATCGACGGATGAGTCGACGACGACGTCGCGCACGACGTCAACGAAAACGATGCGAATTCGGCCAACGGCATGTTATTTGGCGTCAAGCCCCCGGGCGGCCTGAGAGGCCGCATCCTGCGCGTCCTCGGCGATTCCGGAGTCACTCCGCCGGTGGCCGAGGTGGGGGGTGCTTGATGGCAGCTTCCGGAACGTCAATGACGACGCACCCGAGCATACGTGGTTCGAATACAACGGCTACATTTACGATACGATGCCAGGTTTCCCGATTTCCGTATCCCGGCGGATCCGGTGAGCCGGAGGGATCGGCGAGAGCCGGTCTGGCGACATATCTCCCGCCCGACTGAATCGAGCCCCACCTCCCGCTGATCGAAATTGAGCGCGGCCGGCAGGACACTCGCGTTCCGCGGCGCCGGCACATTCGAGAGTACAGCGCATCGTCTGCCGCCTGCTACAAGGCGGGATGCTCCTCACGCTCGTCATCCTGCTCGGGGCGACCGCGATCGCGGTCACCCTGACCCGCCGCCTCCGGCTCGGCTCCATCCTCGGCTACCTGCTGGCCGGCGTCGCCATCGGCCCGTCCGGGGTCGGCCTCATCACCGATATCCATCAGATCAGGAGCGTAGCGGAGCTCGGCATCATCATGCTGCTGTTCCTGATCGGGCTGGAGCTGAGACCGCACCGGCTCTGGGTGATGCGCAAGTCCCTGCTCGGGCTCGGACCTGCCCAACTCATTCCGACCGCGCTCGTCATCGGCGGACTCGCCACGGCGGGTGGGCTGGCCTGGCCCGACATCGCCGTGCTCGGCGCAGGACTTGCCCTTTCCTCGACTGCAATCGCGCTGCCGATGTTGCAGGAGAAGAACCTGCTTCCCTCGATCGGCGGCCGCGACGCCTTCGCCGTGCTTTTGTTCCAGGACATCGCCTTCGTGCCGCTGGTGGCGCTGGTGCCGCTCCTCTCGAGCGGGCATCTACCAACCCACGTGCCCTGGCTCGAAGTGCTGCGCGCGCTGGCCGCAGTGGCCGTGATTCTGATCAGCGGCAGCCTCCTGCTCCGCCCGGTCTTCCAGGCCGTGGGCGGGGCGAAGACGCCCGAGCTTTTCTCCGCAATGGCGCTCCTGGTGGTGCTCGGCACCGCGGAGATTGCCCACTGGGCCGGGCTCTCGGCCTCGCTTGGCGCCTTCATCGCCGGCGTGCTGCTTGCCGATTCCGAGTACCGCCATGAGCTGCAAGCCGATATCGAACCGTTCGAAGGGCTGCTGCTCGGATTTTTCTTCATCTCGGTCGGCATGTCGGCCGACATCGGACTGGCCGCTCAGCATCCAATCGCCGTGACACTCGCCGTCGTGGGACTCCTTGCCGTCAAGATGGCGATTGCCTTCGGCCTCGGTTTTTTCAAGCGCGATTCGCTGACCAGCGCACTCCGCTTCGCCCTGGCGCTGGCGCCGGGAAGCGAGCTTTGCTTCGTCTTTTTTGCCGCCGCGGCGGAGTTCGGCGCGCTTTCGCCGCGCGTTGCCGGATTCGCCACGCTCGCGGTCGCGCTGTCGATGGTGGCGACACCGATTCTGTTTGCGCTGTCGGAGAATCTGCTGGTCCCGCGGCTGGAACGGCAGAAGCCGCCGGCGCCGGAAACTTTCCCCGAAACCGCAACGCCGGTCCTGATCTGCGGATTCGGGCGCATGGGCCAGGTGGTCGGCCGCGTGCTGAACCTGCAGCACGTCCCCTTCACCGCGCTCGACAGGAGCCCGGCGCAAATCTCGGTTGTCCGCCGCTTCGGCGGCAAGGTTTATTTCGGCGATCCGGCCCGGCCCGAAGTGCTGCGCGCGGCCGGTGCGGAGGAGGCCCGCGTGCTGGTGGTCACCGCGGACGACGAGGCCGGGGTACTGGCGATCGTGGACACGGCGAAGCGTCACTTCCCGCACCTCGCGATCCTGGCACGCGCCCGCAATCGGCGTTCCGCGCACCGCCTGATGGACCGCGGGCTCACGCGCATCATCCGCGAGACCTATTTCTCGAGCCTCAGGCTTGCGGAATGGGTGCTGGAGGATCTCGGCATCGCGAGAGAGGAGGCACGGCACACGATTGCGCTCTTCACCGACTATGACGAGCGCCTGCTCGAACAGACGCACGCGATCTACACGGACGAGAAGCAGCTCATTCAGACGACGCAGCAGGCGGCTGACGAACTGGCGATGCTGCTCGATGCCGACCGGGCGAGAAGCTGAGCGGGCGAGTGGCGCCGACAGGCAGCGTCTGGCCGGTCACGCACCGGCCATGCTACGGCCCTGCCATGCGCGCTCCCCGCCGGTCCGCGTCGTGCTGAAACGCTTGGCAAAGGCGCCGGCGACACAGCGGCTACTGGCCCGGCTCCTGTTCCTCTACACGCGCTTCGCCTACGCGACCATACGCTGGCGGCTGCTAGGCGCCGAACATATGCGCCCGCATATCGAGGGCGAGCCGGTGATCGTCGCTTTCTGGCACGAGCGCCAACCGCTGATGCCGATGCTGTGGATGCGGGCGCGCCGGGAGGGAAGCAAGGCCAGCGTGCATGTGCTCACCAGCCGCCATCGCGACGGCCGATTCGTGGCCGTGGTGATGGAGAGCTTCGGAATGAAGAACGTGGGCGGCTCGAGTTCGCGCGGAGGGGCGGCCGGTCTTCGGAACCTGTGCGGACTGCTGGCGGCCGGGGACCATATCGCGATCACCCCGGATGGGCCGCGCGGCCCGCGGCGGGTGGCCGCACCGGGTGTGGCGCAGATCGCCGCGCTGGCCGGGGTGAAGGTGCTTCCGTGCGCCGCCCAATCCAGCCGCCGCATCTGCCTTTCGACGTGGGACCGGATGGTGATGCCGCTGCCGTTCGGGCGCGCCGTGATCGTCTGCGAGCCAACGATCACGGTCTCCCGCGATGGCTGGGAAGAGGCCTTGCCGGAGATCGCTGCCGCCATGACGAGGGCCGCCGAGAGGGCTGACCGGGAGTGCGCGATGTGAGCGGCGCTCTGGCGGCAAGGCTGTGGGCAATGGGTGCCAGCCTCGCCGCGCCGGGCCTTCGTCTGTGGCTGCGCCGCCGCCTGGCACGTGGCAAGGAACGGCACGGACGGCTGGCCGAGCGGCGGGGCGTCGATCCCACGCCGCGGCCGGCCGGCCGGCTGCTGTGGCTGCACGCGGCGAGCGTCGGTGAGACGGTGTCCGTCTTGCCCCTGCTGGCCGCTCTGGGGCGGAAGGACGCTGAACTCCACTTCCTGGTGACGACGGGAACCGTGACCTCGGCCGCTCTCTTGCAGGAACGGTTGCCCGGCCTCGATCTTGGGCTCCGCGCGCGCCACCGCTTCGTCCCGCTCGACGTGCCGCGATGGGTCCGGCGCTTTCTCGAGCATTGGCGGCCGGATGGCGGGGTTTTCGTCGAGAGCGAGCTTTGGCCGAACCTGGTCGCGGCTGCCAGGGCGCGCAAGATCCCGCTTGCGCTCCTCAATGGGCGGCTTTCCGCCGGAAGCTACGCGCGCTGGCGGTGGCTGGCCCCAGGTCTTGCGCGGCGAATGTTGACCAGCTTCCGCATGATCGCCGCCCGTTCGGAGCCGGACGCCAGGCGTCTCGGGCGGCTTGGCGCGGGACGGGTCGAGACGACAGGCGATCTCAAGCTCGCGGCAGCACCTCTGCCGGTAAACGAGGCCGAACTGGACCGGCTCGGTGCCCTGCTTGGCGATCGGCCGCGCTGGCTCGCCGCCAGCACCCACCCCGGCGAGGAGGCGATCGCAGCGGCAGTGCACCGGCGCCTCGCCCGGGAATTTGCAGGCCTTGTCACCATCATCGCCCCGCGTCACCCGGAACGCGGGACGGAAATCGCCGCCGCGCTCGCCGATCTCTCGCCGAAGTGCCGCGCGTTGGGCGAAGATCCGCCGCCCGGCGGAATTTGGATTGCTGATACGTTGGGTGAGCTTGGCCTCCTCTACCGCCTGGCGCCGGTGGCTTTCATCGGCAAGAGTCTGACCCGGCGTGGCGGTCAGAATCCGCTCGAGGCGGCACGGCTCGGGGCGGCGATCGCGAGCGGGCCGCATGCGGAGAATTTCGCCGCCGCGGCGGCGCAGCTTGAAGAGGCGGGTGCACTGGTCAGGGTGGCCGACGAAGAGGCGCTGGCGCGTTGGGTCGGCGGCATGCTCCGCGACCCGGCAGCCGCGCACGCGAAGGGCGCGGCCGCGCTTGCCGCGACGGCGGCAAGTGTGGAGTTGCCGGAACGGCTCGCTGACGCATTGCTCGCCCTGATCGGCCGGCAAGAGGATCGCTGAGAGCCCGTGCCGCGGCCGCCACGCTTCTGGGTGGGAGACGAAAGATCGCTCGGAAGCATATTGTTTCCATTGCTTCTTTCTCCCGCTTCCGCGGTCGCCACAAGAATTGCCGCAAGGCGGGCGAGGCGCCCTGGGTTCGCCGCGCCGGTGCCGGTGATCTGCTGCGGCAATGTCACGCTCGGCGGGGCCGGCAAGACGACCCTGGCGCTGGACCTTGCCCAACGCCTCAAGCGTGCCGGAGTGGCGGTGCACATCCTCGCGCGCGGTTACGGGGGGAGGCTCGCGGGCCCGTTGAAAGTAAAGGCTGGTCATGATGCGCTGGAGGTCGGGGATGAAGCTCTGCTGCTTGCCGCCGCCGCGCCGACCTGGATCGGCGCCGATCGTGCCGCCACTGCGCGCGCGGCGATGAGAGCCGGCGCAGAGGCGCTCGTGATGGATGACGGAATGCAGAATCCGACCCTCGAGAAATCCTTTGCATTCATTGTGATCGATGGCGCGGTTGGGTTCGGGAACGGGCATGTTCTGCCGGCGGGGCCGCTGCGCGAGCCGGTTCATGCCGCAGCCCGGCGAGCGCAGGCCGCCGTGCTGATCGGGCCGGACCGGCGGGATGCACGCGCCCTCCTGCCGCCCCCGCTTCCCGTGCTGACGGCGCGGCTGGTCCCGGGGCCGGAGGCGGCCATGCTGAATGGACGGCGCGTCCTTGCTTTCGCCGGCATTGCGCGGCCGGAGAAGTTTTTCGCAAGCCTGGAAGCAGTCGGGGCAGTGCTGGTTGCCCGCCACTCCTATGCGGATCATCACCTTTATCGGCCGGCCGAGATGGCGCGCCTCTTTGGCGAAGCCGAGCGGCTGGAGGCGTTGCCGGTCACGACCGCCAAGGACGCCGTCCGGCTGCCCGCGGCCGCACGTATGCGCGTTTCCGTGCTCTCGATCTCGCTGGCCTGGGATGATCCGGCAGCGCTTTCGGCGCTGCTTTCCCCCCTCTTCCCGGCGATGGCCCGGGCATGACGCCGCGGCACCGGGTGGAGGCCGCACTCGTCAAGGCCGCCTTTGGCCTGCTCGGTCGGCTGCCGCCCGACCGTGCGGCCCGGCTTGCGGGCGGTGTCGCGAGGGCGATCGGGCCGCTGCTACCGGTCTCGCGGATCGCCCGGACCAATCTTCGCCTCGCCATGCCTGAGCTGGACCGGACGGCGCGGCGCCGGATCGTGCGTGGGCTCTGGTGGAATCTCGGCTGCACGGTCGCCGAGATGCCGCATCTCGCGGAGTTCCGCCCGAGCGGCACAGCGGCCAGCTACGAAATCACGGGCACGGAGACTTTGCGCTGGCTGACCGCGAAGGGCGGCCCCGCGATCTTCTTTTCCGGGCATATCGGGAACTGGGAACTGCTCGCCCCGTGCGCGGCGGCGCACGGAGTGCGCTTGGCAGTGCTGTATCGCGCCGCGGACAATCCGGCCGTCGATGAGCTGACCGCGAGATTCCGCCGCCTGGCGATGGGTGGAGATTTGACGATGCTGCCCAAGGGGACATCAGGCGCGCGCGGCGCGATCGCGCATCTCGCCAGAGGCGGGTTCATCGCGATGCTCGCCGATCAGAAGATGAATGACGGGATCGAGGTGCCTCTGTTCGGCCACCCCGCGATGACCGCCCCGGCAGTGGCCGCCCTCGCCCTCCGTTTTGGCTGCCCGGTGATTCCGGCGCATACGGAGCGGCTTGGCCCGGCGCGCATCAAGGTGATCGTCGAGCCGCCGCTCGAGCTTCCGGATAGCGGCAACCGCGGCGCCGACATCGCCACCCTGACGCGCGCCGTGAATGCCTGCCTCGAGCGCTGGATCCGGGCCCGGCCGGAAGGCTGGCTGTGGCTGCATCGGCGTTTCGCCAAGGAGACCTACCGCCGGCACTCTCGCCGCACTAGACCCGTGTCGGGCTGACTGTGCAGCCCGACACCGGTCTCGCGCTTTATTCAGGCCCGCGATTCACGCCCTCCGACGATTCCGCCTCAGGCGATCGCGGGCTAACGAGGCTCGCGCCTCAGGCTTGCTTGATCTCGGCAACTTTCCCGCCGCTCAGGCGGAGAAGCTCGGCGGCGCTGGTGCGAAAGACGTGCGCGGATGATCCGGCAGCCGCCCAGATCGGGTCGAGGGTAAAGAGATCCTGGTCGAGCAGCACGAGCGGCGGCGCCGTGTGCCCGACCGGGGCGACGCCGCCGATCGCAAAGCCGGTCGTCTCCCGCACGAAGTCGGCATCGGCGCGGGTCAGCGCCACGCCGAGAGCCTGGCCCGCCTTGACCGGATCGACGCGATTGGCCCCGGAGGCGATGACGACCGCAGCACGTGAACCGGCGCGAAAGACGATCGACTTCGCGATCTGCGCAACCGTGCAGCCGACAGCGGCGGCGGCCTCGGCGGCAGTACGGGTGCCGGCCGGAAAGACCGTGATGGTATCCGGGTGCCCCGCTCTTTGCAGCGCTGCGCGCACGCGATCCACCGATCCCTGCCCGCTCATTCCCTCGCCTTCTCTCCGAGACGGCTTGCATCGGGCGGCCTCGAGCGCCGAGATGCGTCCGCAATGGACCCGCTCGCGCTCTATATTCACTGGCCGTTCTGTCTCGCCAAGTGCCCCTATTGCGATTTCAACAGCCATGTGCGGGAGCAGATCCCGGAACAACGGTCCCGCGGCGCCCTGCTTCGGGAGCTCGAGTGGGAGGCCGGGCGCCTCGGTTCACGACCGCTCGCCTCGATCTTCTTCGGCGGCGGCACACCGAGCCTGATGGCGCCGGAGACCGTTTTCCGCCTGATCGAGGCGGCAAGCGCGTATTTCTCGCCGCTGCCGGAAATCGAGATCACGCTCGAAGCCAATCCGACCAGCGTGGAGCGGAGCAAACTCGCTGCCTTCCGCGAAGCCGGCGTCAATCGCCTCTCGCTCGGCGTGCAGAGCCTCGACGATCGGGCGCTCCACTTCCTCGGCCGGCTTCATTCGGCGGCCGAGGCACGTGCCGCGCTCACCGCCGCGCGCGAGATATTTCCCCGCGTCTCCTTCGACCTGATCTACGCTCGTCCCGGACAGGATCTGTCCGGCTGGCGGGCGGAGCTGGCCGCGGCGCTTTCCTTCGGCCCCGACCATCTTTCGCTCTATCAGCTCACGATCGAGCCGGCGACACCCTTCGCGGCGCTCTCCGCGCAAGGGAAGCTCGCACTTCCGCCCGCCGAGACGGCGGCTCTGCTGTACGAGGCGACCGCCGAAGAAGCCGCAAAGCACGGGCTTCTGCCCTACGAAATCTCGAATTACGCGCGCCCGGGTGCGGAATGCCGGCACAATCTCGCCTACTGGCGCTATGCCGATTATGCCGGCATCGGTCCCGGCGCACACGGGCGGGTCACGATCGGTGATTCGCTGCTTGCCACGCGCCGCCGCCGCGCCCCGGAAGCCTGGGCCGCGCGGGTCGAGCGGTCCGGGCACGGCACGGATGAGGAGGAAGCGCTGTCGCCCACCGAGCGAGCACGCGAAATGTTGTTGATGGGGCTGCGACTGGCCGAGGGGATCGAGCTGGAGCGCTTCCGCGCCCGCGCCGGCCTTGCTCTCTCCTCGGCCATTGACCGGCAGGCACTTACCGATCTGCTGGCCGCCGGCTATCTCGCCTGGCGCGGCGGAAAACTCGCCGCGACGGAGGCCGGGCGCCTTCGGCTCGATGCGCTGCTGCCGCGCCTCGTGCGCTGACCTATTTCCGCGCCAGCAAGCGGCGCAATTCTGCGAGCGGGCGTGTGTTCAGAATATCCGCCGCTTCGAGCCAGCCGCGCCTTGCCTGATCGACCCCGTAGCGCATCAGCGCGAAATCGGCGGGCGCATGCGCATCGGTCGAGATCGCAAGCCTGAGCCCAAGCTCTTTCGCGAGCCGGCAATGATGGGCCCCCAGATCCAGCCGCTCCGGTTGCGCATTGACCTCGAGATAACAGCCGCGCTCGACGGCACTCCGCATCACGCGCTCCATGTCGACGGCGTACGGAGCGCGTTTGTTGATCAGCCGGCCGGTCGGGTGGCCGATCACGTTGAGCAGCCGGTTGTCCATCGCCCGCAACAGCCGCTCGGTCTGCTGCCGCTCTGAAAGTCCGAACCCGGTGTGGATCGAGCCGACCACGAGATCGAGCCGGCTCAGGATCGAATCCGGCAGGTCGAGCGCGCCATCCTCCAGGATATCGACTTCGATCCCGGCCAGCACGGTCATGCCGGCGAGTGTCGCGTTCAGCTTCTCGACGGCCGTGATCTGCTCGGCCAGGCGCCGGGCGTCGAGCCCGTGCGCCATCGCCATGCGCCGGCTGTGGTCGGTGACCGCGATATAGGCGTAGCCGCGCGCCTTCGCCGCCCGAGCCATCTCGGCCAGGGTGGCACGGCCGTCGGTCGCGTTCGTGTGCAGGTGGAGATCCCCCTGGATATTCTCGATACCGACCAGGCTCGGCAGGTTGCCGGAGCGCGCGGCTTCAATCTCCCCTTCAGCCTCGCGCAACTCGGGAGGAATGAAGCGGAGATCGAGCCCCTCGTAGATCTCGGCCTCGCTCCTGGCCGGCAGCCGTCGCGCTCCCTTGAAGAGGCCGTACTCGTTCAGCTTGAGGCCGCGATCGAGCGCGAGCTGCCGGAGATGGATCGTGTGCGCACGCGAGCCGGTGAAATAGAGAAGGGCCGCGCCATAGCTTGCCTTGCTCACCACCCTGAGATCGACCTGGAGTCCGGCGGAACGCAGCACGACGCTGGCGCGCGTGCTTCCTTGCTCCAGCACCTCCTTCACATCGTCATAGCGAAGGAAGCGTTGCATCGCCGGGCCCGGATCCTCCGCTGCGACGACGAGATCGAGATCGCCGACGGTCTCGCGCCGGCGCCGACAGCTCCCGGCGACCTCGGCCAGCTCGACATGCGGAGCCTTTCGGAGCGCTGAGAGCAGCGGGGCGACGATCTCGTCGGCGGTCGCGAGTGGCGTGCGGGGTTTCTGCCCCGTGCCCTCTTTGAGGGCCGCCGAGAGCTTTGCCGCGACAGCGCGACCGACGCCCGGCACCTTGGCAACGGCGCCCGCCGCAAGTGCGGCACGAAGTTTCTCGACAGAATCGATCCCGAGCGCCTCGTGCAGCCGGTGCACGCGCTTCGGGCCGAGCCCGGGCAGGGCGAGAAGTGCGGTGATGTCATGCGGCAACTTCGCGCGCAGCGCTTCGAGGATTGGCAGGCTCTCCCCTTGCGCCAGGTCTGCGATCTTCTGGGCAAGGTCGGCGCCGATGCCCGGCAGCGCCTCGAGCCGCTCGCCTGCTGCGAGCATTTCCGCGACACTGCGCGGCCATGCGCCCACGGTGCGCGCGGCCGCCCGATAGGCACGCACACGGAATGGATTGGCCTGATCGATCTCGAGCAGATCCGCGATCTCTTCGAGCTCAGCGGCGATCGCGGCGTTGGCGAGAGGCATCGCCCTTACGCGGCAGAGCCGGCCGCGGGCACCTCGCCGAGCAGCAGCACCGCCGTGCCGGCCTCGGCGAGCAGGCGGGCAAGGAAGTCTTGCAAATCCTCATCGACGCCCGCGCGGTCCAGCACGACCAGCCGCGCACCGGCGGCGCGGAGTGCGCGGGCGATCAACCCGGCGTCCCGGCCCGGCACGCGACGGCGGCGGAGCCGGGCCGGCGGCATACCCGCCTCCCGCAACGCCGCCTCGGCCTCGGCCGCGGATGAGATCGCGTCCTCGGGGACGATCAGAACCACGTCTTCAGCCGAGGCACGCGCGATCGCGGCAGCGACCTCGATGGCGTCGGCTCCCGCGGCCGGCAGCAGCAGTGCGATGCCATGACGCCGCTCTGCTGGCCGTGACGGCACCAGCAAGAGCCCGGGCCGCCGGTTGCCGAAGCTTTCGCCGCCCCGGGTTCGGATTGTCGCCGCCCGGAGGGCGCCCGGCTCGACCAGTACGAGAATATCCTCGGGCCGGCTGTGCTCGGTGAGCGCACCGTGCGGATCCCCGCGCAGCACGGCAAAGCTGCTTGGAACGCCAAGCCGGGCCGCGGCGTCGGCCAACAAGCGGCGCGCTTCACCCGCCGCCGCCCGGAAGTCATCGAGCATCTGCGCCGGGTCGAGGGCCTGCCAGGTGTGGCCGGGCAGCCTGAGTTCGCGTGCGAACGGAAGCGCCGAGAGGGAGAAGAGCGCCTCGTCCTCGACGAAGATTCCCTCCAGCTCGAGCTCCAGGAGATGTGCAAGCTCGGCCGCGAGAAGGAACGGAGGCGCCTCGGCGTGCCCCTCCCGCACCATCACCAGGACGCGCCGATAGGGATGCGTGCGGGCCATGATCAGCGTTCTTCCCGATCCTTTTCGTCTCGCTCGGACGCCTCGCGCCGGACGCGCGCGTACTCGTGCAGGCGCTCTTCGACGAAGCGGTTGACGCTTCCTTCGGGCCAGGCGCCGTCCCCGCCGCGAGCGCCCGCCGGATGGCCGGTCAGAAGGGCAATGCCCTCGTCGATCGTGGCAATCGGGTAGATCGCGAATTTTCCCGCGGCAGCGGCGGCTACGACATCTTCGCGCAGCATCAGGTGCTGCACGTTCGAAGCCGGGATCAGCACGCCTTCTGTTCCGCTGAGCCCGCGGGCGGCGCAGATATCGAAGAATCCCTCGATCTTCTCGTTCACTCCGCCGATCGCCTGCACGATGCCGTGCTGATTGACCGAGCCCGTGACGGCCAGATCCTGGCGGAGCGGCAGGCCGGAGAGGGCGGAGAGCAGCGTATAAAGCTCGGCCGAAGAAGCGCTGTCACCCTCCACGCCGCCGTACGATTGCTCGAAGACGAGGCTCGCGGAAAGTGACATCGGCCGATCGAGGGCATAGCGGCCGGCGAGGAAGCCCGCGAGAATCAACACCCCTTTCGAGTGCAGCGGCCCGCCAAGCTCTACTTCGCGCTCGATATCGACGATCCGCCCCGCGCCGGGGCGAACGCGACAGGTGATGCGCGAGGGTCGGCCAAAGGTGTGCGTCCCGAGGGACAGCACGCTCAGCCCGTTGACCTGGCCGACACGGTCGCCGGCCGTGTCGACCAGCGCGATCCCGCGCAGGATCATCTCCCGCGAGCGGTCCTCGATGCGCGCGGCGCGGCGGATCTGTCGCGCGATCGCGCCCGTCACGTCCGCCCGCATGACCAGCGCCCGCCCGCTCTCGCGCGCAAGATGATCGGCTTCGGCCATCACGTCCCTGATCCGCTCCACCAGCAGCGTGAGCTTCTCGGAATCCTCTGCAAGCCGCGCCGCATGTTCAATCAGTCGGGCAACCGCGGCGCGCTCGAGCGGATGGAAGGAGGCCTCTTTCGCGATGCCGCCGATCAGCCGCGCCATCGCCGCCTCGCTCGGCGCCGAGCGCTCCGTTTCATCATCGAAATCGGCAAGCACCTTGAACAGCATCGCGAAATCCGGATCGGCGGCAGAGAGCAGGTAGTAGAGCAACCGCTCACCGAACAGCACCACCTTGACATCGAGCGGAACCGGGTCCGGCTCCAGCGTCATCGTCATCGCGAGACCGAGGAACCGCCCAGCATCCTCGATCACGATCTCCCCGCGCAGGAGCGCCCGCTTCAGCGCCGGCCAACTGAACGGCTCGCTGAGCAGGCTGCGTGCATCGATCAGGACGATGCCGCCGTTGGCGCGGTGCAGCGCACCCGCCTTGATCAGTTGGAAGTTCGTGACCAGCGCGCCCTGCTGGGAAAGATAATCGACACGGCCGACGAGATTGCCGAGCGTGGGGTGCAGCTCCTCGACCACGGGCGCCGGGCCATCCGGACCGGCGCAGCTCACCAGCACGTTCACCTGGTAGCGCTCGAGAAAGGCACTGCGAACGGTGCCGAGCTGGGCCTCTTCCTCGCCTCCGCTGCCCGCGAAGAGGCCGACATTCTCCAGCAGATCCGCGCGAACCTGGTCGAAATGAGCACGCACCTTGTCGAGACCGGCGAACGGTGCGCTGGCCTCTTCGATCAGGTGTCCGAGGGCGAATTCCGCCATCTCGCGGTCGAGCGCCCTGACCGCCTCGCGCCGCTCGCGTTCCAGGCGCGGGACGGCCCGCAACGTCTCTTCGAGGCTGTGCTCGACTTCCTGGATGGCCGCCTGTGCGGCGCGCTTTCGCTCCTCCGGCCAGGTATTGAACTCTTCGGGTGGCACGACTTTGCCCGCTTGCGCCGGGGCCACCGCAAATCCGGTCGGGGTGCGCAGGATCGCCGTTCCCTTGGCTTCGGCGGCCTCGCCCAGCGCCTGGAAGGCCCGTTCGTTCCGACCACGGAACTGACCCTCGATCGCCCCGCGCCGGCGCTGATAATCTTCGCTCTCGAAGACGGCGGCGAGTGCACTCTTCAGATCCGCGGCCAGGCGCCGCATCGCCTTCTCGAACTCCGGTGCGCGGCCAGGCGGAAGCGAAATGGCCCTCGGCCGGTTCGGCTGAGCGAAATTGTTCAGATAGACCCAGTCCGGTGGGCAAGGGCGGAGCGCTCCTGCCTCCCTGAGCATGGCCGCGATGGTAGGCCGGATTTGCGCCGCACTGGCCCCGACGGCAAAGATGTTGAAGCCGCGCGCGACAACCGAGGTGCCGAAGCGGATTGCCTCGCTCGCCCGCTCCTGGCCCAGGAGGTCGGGCAGTGGTTCGAGATCGGCCGTGGTCGCGAACGGAAGCCCCGAGAGATCGGCCGCGCGGAACAGTTTTTCCGCTGCCAGCGCCGTCACAGCACTCGCCTTGCTCGCTGCCATGCTCGTTCGCTCTCCGTCACGGGCGCCGCCATGCTACGCCTCCGCCACCCGCCTCGGTAGGGAGCGGCAACCCTGCTATTGCAGGAGGTAGCGGATGGGAACCGTCACCGTTGCCTCGGGACCCGGCATGTCGCGCGGGAACGGCGGCAATTGCGCGCCGCTCAGCAGTTTGACGGCGGCACGATCGAGAATTTCCGAACCGCTGCCGTGAATCACGGATACGGTGAGCACGTGCCCGTCGCGCGTAACAGTGAAGCGCAGCAACACCGTGCCTTGCTCACCGCGCTGCAGCGCCAACTCCGGATAGAATTTGTGCGCATCGAGCCAGGCGCTGAGCGCTGCACTCCACGAACTGCTGATCGCGGAGTGAGAGGCGGCGGCACTGGCCGCGGAGCGGGCGGCCGGCGCGGCAGCAGCCTGAGAGGCCGCCGGCTGCGACGCGGGCGCAAGCGGGCGCGGTGGCGTCCGTGCCGGCGCGACCTCGTGCACTGGCGGCGATACTCTGA
>JASHOA010000070.1 GCA_030041375.1 Acetobacteraceae bacterium | reverse complement strand
CAGCGTCACGGCTTGCTCGGGACGAACATATAGCCGGCACCTCGCATCGTTCTGATCAACTGCGGCTTTTCCGGATCCCGCTCCACCTTGCGGCGGATGCGGGTGATCCGCACATCGATGCTGCGGTCGAACGGCTCCGAGCCGTCGCTGTGGGCAAGGTCAAGGAGCTTCTCCCGGCTCAGCACGCGGTTTGGGTTGCGCGCGAAGGCCGCCAGCAGGTCGAACTCCATGGCGGTGATCTGCAGCTCCGTTCCGTCCGGCTGCAACAGCCGGCGCCCGTCGAGGTCGAGGAGCAGATCGCCGAACTGAACGTGCGCGGCCGAGGGCGGGACTTGTTCCGGTTGCGGTTTTGGCGTCTCGCGGGTGCGCCGCAATACGGCGTGGATACGGGCACGCAGTTCGCGCAGGTCGAACGGCTTAGTCACGTAGTCATCGGCCCCAACTTCCAGCCCGACCACCCGATCGACGGTGTCGCTCGCGGCCGTCAACATCAGGATGGGTACTGTGCTGCGGGTGCGGACCCTGCGGGCAACGGCGAAGCCGTCCTCGCCCGGCATATTGACGTCGAGGATCAAGAGGTCCGGGGGCTCGCCGGCGAGGTGAGCATCGAGCGCGCCACCGTTACCGGCGGTGCCGACTATGAAACCGTACTTCTCGAGATAATTCGCGATCATTTCGCAGATGTCGGGCTCGTCGTCGACAACGATCACGCGAACCGCATCCGCCATGGCACGATCTCTGCCAACCAGGAAGCTCCTTGCAGCAGTGTTACCCCATTTCGCACGCTCAGCAAGAGACAGGCCAGGCGGCGTGATCGGCTGAATACGGCGCAGCACCGCCCGACTGATTGTGACACTCGCTTTGCCGCGGCCTCCATGACGCACAGATTGAGCCGGCGTGGCTCTCCCGTAGCGGCCACGATTCCAGCTCCTGAACGCCTGCTCGCACGCGATTGCAAATGCGTATCGACCAGAGAGACCGGTCCTCGCAGGACATCATCCTGAAATACATGAAACGCAACCGGAAACCATTGAAACCTTAAAAGCTCCCCCGCGAAATCGGCCTGAAATGCGCCCGGGTTATCTGGACGGCAGAAAGCTCGGAGGAACAACCAATGATCTCCATTTCGCTTGGCCGTCCCGGCTTGCGTCTGCTTTTGACCGCCTCCCTCGCGGTTACCGTGCCGATTTGGCTCAGCCCGACCGGCCCCTCCATTGCAATTGCCTACGCCCACCCCGGCGACGGTCACGGCGGCGGCCACGCCGGCGGCCATGGCGGTGGTCACGGTGGCGGCCATGGCGGCGGCCATCACGGCCACACTGGTCACGGCGGCAACGCCAACGGCAGCAATGCCCAGGGCAGCAACGGCAACGGTAACAGCAGCCAGGGCAACGGCAACGGCGGCCAGGACAACGGCAACGGCAACGGCGGCCAGGACAACGGCAACGGTAACGGCGGCCAGAACAACGGCAACGGTAACGGCGGCAAGGGCGGCACCAGCACCAGCGGCACCGCCACCAGCGGCACCGGCACCAGCGGCACCGGCGGCCAGGACAACGGCAACGGTAACGGTGGCCAGAACAACGGCAACGGTAACGGCGGCAAGGGCGGCACCAGCACCAGCGGCACCGCCACCAGCGCCACCAGCGGCACCGGCGGCACCGGCGGCCAGGACAACGGGAACGGTAACGGCGGCCAGAACAACGGCAACGGCAACGGTAACGGCAACGGCGGCAAGGGCGGCACCGGCACCAGCAGCACCGGCACCAGCAGCACCGGCAACGCTGGCACCGGCAACGCTGGCACCGGCAACGGCGGCACGAGCGGCAACGCCGGCGGCACGAGCGGCAACGCCGGCGGCACGGGCGGCAATGGTGGTACCGGCACGAGCGGCACCAGCGGCACCAGCGGCACGGGCACCGGCGGCAACGCTGGCACCGGCAACGGCGGCACGAGCGGCACCGGCGGTCATAGCGGCACCAGCAGCAACGGCACCACCAGCAACGCCGGCATCGGTAATGGTGGCGCCAGCACCAGCAGCAACGACCCCAGCGGCAACGACCCCAGCGGGGGCCAGGGCGGCAACGCTGGCACCGGCATCGGCAGCAACGCCGGCATCGGCAGCAACGCCGGTATCGGCAATGGTGGCGCCAGCACCAGCAGCAGCGACCCCAGCGGTGGCCAGGGCAACGCCAGCAGCGTCGCTCGTGCGGGCAGCGGCGCGGGCGGCACCGTGGAGAGCAATTGGAACGCCTTCGTCAGCGCTTTCCAGAACGAATGGGTCGGGCTGAGCTGCTACCAGCAGCAGCACCTTCCTTCGTCGCGCCCTTGCCTGACCTTTTCTGAGATAACGGCAGGAAATCCCGACCAGAGCGCTGACCAGCTCAATGCGCAGGAACTGGCTTTCATCCATCATGGCTCGCTCGTTCCGGCGCCCCAAGCCGACCTGCGCTTGGCAAAGCGTTGAGCTGCCCCGAGCGGTGCAGAGTGCCCCCTCCGTTCGCTGCCGCCCCCGGCGAGCGGAGGGGATCAGAGGCCACACAAAACAAAAAGTGCCCCGACCCGGCCGCTCGAAGATAGTCGCCAACTTCAGAATCGGGACACCAGAGCGTGTTCAGCTTGACTGAACACGCTCTCTCTTTTCTGACTTTTCTGGCCGAGCGGATTCACGTGCTTGCCTCTCCCCCTTGGGAATCGCGGAGCGATTCCGGTCGCGCACGATCCGCTCTAAGCCGGGTGCCCGCGCAAATTCGCCAATGCCCGACCTGCCTCGCCCGCCGCCCGGCGCGCCGCCGCTCCGACAGCGGACGCGCGCAGCACGGAACCGCGCAGGGCCTCACAAGCAGCATGACTTCGCGGGAGTTTCCCGCCCCCAAAAAGCACCCGGGCGCGGCCCGCGGCCACAGGTTCTTTCCGACAATCAGCCCGTCCGGGCGGCGAAGGTCCGGGCAAACGCCGCCGGCAAGCGTGGAACCGGGTGCGCACCCCGGGCGCTCTTCTTCGAATCGTCGGATTGTGCCCGGCCGGTCCTCCGGGCAATAGTAGAATTTCGCAAAGAACTTACCGAGCTTTCCGCATGACACGGAGCGGCCCGGGGGAATCGGAAGGACGAGGGACGGGCAATTGGCGGAGACGCCCGAACAAAAGTCACGGCGCGAGATCGACGCCGGTCTGGCGGCCGCCGGCTGGATCGTCCAGGACAAGGACGATCTCGACCTGACGGCCGGGCACGGCATCGCCGCGCGCGAGTTCGCCATGAAGCCCGGCTTCGGCTTCGCCGATTACCTCCTCTACGTCGATCGCAAGGTGGCAGGCGCGGTCGAGGCCAAGCCCACGGGCACTCTGACCGGGGTCGAAGTGCAATCGGCCAAGTATGCCGCCGGCCTGCCGGACAATCTGCCGGCGCACCGCCGCCCGCTTCCCTTCCTCTTCGAGTCGAACGGCGCGGTCACGTATTTCACCAACGGGCTCGATCCGCTGCCGCGTAGCCGGCAGGTGTTCAACTTCCCGCGCCCCGAGACGCTGGCCGAGTGGGCGGCGCAGCCGGCGCCGCTCCGCGCCCGGCTCAAGGGCATGCCGCCGCTCGACGCGGCGCGGCTCTGGAGCGTGCAGGCACGAGCGATCCGCAATCTCGAACAATCCTTCGGCCGGGCCGATCCGCGCGCTCTGATCCAGATGGCAACCGGCTCGGGCAAGACTTTCACCGCCGTCAATGTCGCCTATCGCCTGCTCAAATTCGCCAACGCCAAACGCATCCTATTCCTGGTGGACCGCGGCAATCTCGGCAAGCAGACCGAAGACGAATTCGCCAACTTCGAACCGCCCGACGATCCGCGCAAGTTCCTCACGCTCTACACCGTCCAGCGGCTCAAGACGAACGCCATCAATCCCGCGGCGAAGGTGGTCATCACGACCATCCAGCGGCTCTATTCCATGCTTAAGGGCGAGGCCGAGTTCGATACCGGCAACGAGGAAGACTCGGCGTTCGACACTGCCAGGCCCTAGCGCGGCCCGCCGCCCGAGGTGGCTTACAACGCCGCCATCCCGCCCGAATTCTTCGACTTCATCATCGTCGATGAATGCCACCGTTCGATCTATGAACTGTGGAGCCAGGTGCTGCTTTACTTCGACGCCTTCCTCGTCGGGCTCACCGCCACGCCGGCCGGCAAGACGATCGGCTTCTTCAACCAGAACCTCGTCATGCAATACGCTCACGACGAGGCGGTCACCGACGGCATCAATGTCGATTTCGATGTTTACCGCATCCGCACTCGCATCACCCAACAGGGCGCAACCATTCCCGCCGGCGAGGCCGGCGTCTATGTGGACAAGCGCCACAAGCTGACACGGCGCGAGCGGCTGGAGTTCCTCAACCGGGATTTGACCTACACCTCGAACCAGCTTGACCGCGACATTGTGGCGGAAAGCCAGATTCGCACCGTCCTGCAACAGTTCCGCGACAAGGTGCTGCCGGATGCCTTCCCCGGCCGGCAGGAAGTTCCCAAGACGCTGATCTTCGCCAAGGATGATTCGCACGCCGACGACATCGTGCGCATCGCCCGCGAGGTCTTCGTGGAAGGCAACGAGTTCTGCCAGAAGATCACCTATCGGACCGGCTTCACCAAGATCACCAGGACGATCAGGAACGACGACGGCACCGATTCGGAGGTGACCGACTGGGTGAGGACTTCAAGTCTCAGCCCCGATGAAATCCTCGCCAATTTCCGCAACAGCTTCTATCCGCGCATAGCGGTCACCGTGGACATGATCTCGACCGGCACCGACGTGAAGCCGATCGAATGCGTGTTCTTCATGCGCAACGTCAGATCCGCCGGCTTCTTCGAGCAGATGAAGGGGCGCGGCGTGCGGGTGATCTCCCCCGATAAGCTGCGCACCGTGACGCCCAGCGCCCGTGTAAAGGACCGCTTCATCGTCGTGGACGCGGTCGGGGTCTGCGAGCAGGACAAGACCGACTCCAGGACGCTCAACCGCCAGCCCTCGGCGCCGCTGGAGCAGTTGCTCAACTACGTGGCACAAGGCGGCATCGACGCCGACGCGCTGACCACGCTCGCCGGCCGCCTCGCCCGCCTGCAACGCGATTTCAGCGCCGACCAGCTCGGCGAGCTGAAGGAGCTTGCCGGCGGCAAATCCTTCGCCGACCTCGCGCACGACCTGCTCAACGCCTGCGATCCCGATGCGCAGGCGGAAGCCGCGCAGAAGCTGCCCGGCGTCACCGGCGAACCAACCGTTGCGCAGGTGAAGCAGGCAACCGAGCAGTTGGCGCAGGAGGCCGTCACACCCTTCCTCAAGGCGCAGTTCCGGCGCCGCATCCTCGAAATCCGCGCTGAGAACGAACAGACCATCGACCGGCACACCATCGACGACGTGCTCTATGCCGGCTTCGACGCCGCGGCGGTGGAGAAGGCCGCCGCCAAGGTGAAAGATTTCCGCGCCTGGATCGAGGTGCACAAGGACGAGTTGACGGCCTTGCAGGTGCTCTATGCCGGCGTGCGCCCGCTGAAACTCCCGTTGAAGGAGCTGCGGCGGTTGCGGGATGCCCTGGCCCGCCCGCCTCTCTCCGTCACGCCGGCGCAGCTCTGGCGCGCCTTCCAGGCGGCGGAAGCGGATAACGTCAAGGGCGCAGGCGGCGAGGTGCTGACCGATCTCGTGGCGCTGGTGCGCCATGCGCTGATGCCGGCGATGACGCTCGTGCCCTATCGCGATGAATTGCGGGAACGCTATCGGCAATGGCTTAAGGAGCGCGACGCCGACAATACGTTCACGCCCGAGCAGCGCGAATGGCTCGACCGTATGGCCGAGCACATCGCCACCAGCCTCGCCATCCAGCCTGCAGACTTCGAGGCCGGCTGGTTCGGTCAGCACGGTAGCCTTGGCCGCGCGCATGCGCTGTTCGGCGACAAGCTGAAGCCGCTGATGACCGAATTGAACGAAAGCCTCGCGGCGTGAACGCCACAAACAATAACGGGCAAGGACTGCCCGTGGGGTGGGCAGAAACACCCCTCTCCGCGGTATCTCGACACCATTCGGGAGACTCGACGCTAATCAAGGGCAAGCTTTTCGCCGTTCCCGGCAAGGGTCTATTCCCCGCCTTTAGCGCCAGCGGGCAAGATGTTTGGCGCGATGCGTGGGGGGAGGAGGGCGAGGCGATCGTCGTTTCGGCGGTGGGAGCGCGATGTGGAAAGGCATTCCTCGCGTCGGGCAGATGGTCCGCAATCGCAAATACGCATGTGATCTGGCCCGAGCCAGCCGGCATCGATCGTCGATTCCTCTGGTATCGAATAAACGACGAAGCCTTCTGGGTCAGAAGCGGCTCGGCTCAGCCTTTCGTCGTCGCGAGGGCGAGCCTGGAAAGGCCCTTTCACCTTCCGCCTATACGTGAGCAAGCTCGAATTGCCGATACGCTGGACGAACTTCTGTCCGACCTCGACGCCGGAGTGGCGGCGCTGGAGCGGGCGCGGGACAAACTGAAGCTCTATCGCGCCGCGGTGCTCAAGGCGGCGGTGGAAGGTGCGCTCACCGCCGAGTGGCGCAGGCAGCATCCGCAGACCGAGCCAGCCTCCGAACTACTCAAGCGCATCCTCGCCGAACGCCGCCGGCGCTGGGAGACGGACCAGCTCCGCAAGTTCAAGGAGAAAAACCGCGAGCCGCCCAATAACTGGAAGGCGAAATACAAGGACCCGGTGCCGCCGGACACGACCGACCTGCCGCCTCTGCCAGAGGGATGGTGTTGGGTGACGTTAGATCAGGTTGTCGCAGATACCTTAATCGGTTTGGACAGGGGGATGGAATATCAAAGGTCTCAGCCGCCCGGTGCTCCCTACGTGAAAATGAACAACGTGACAATGGACGGTCGCGTGCTCGCCGAGGGCACAGTCTTCGTCACGGTTAGCGAAGACGAAAAGAAACACTTCGAACTTCGAGATTCTGACCTTCTCTTTAACACCAGGAACAGCAAGGAATTGGTCGGCAAAGTGGGGTTAGTCAACGGTCTTCCTACAGGTGCGATCTTCAACAACAACCTCATGCGCCTGAGACTGGATGGGAGTGCTCTACCGACTTTCGTTTGCATGCTAATGTGCTTTGGAACTTTTCGGGAGCGCATGGAGCGAATCAAGAAAGCAACGACAAGCGTTGCTGCCGTATATGCAAAGGATCTCTTTCCTCTTGCAGTGGCCCTACCACCGCTGATGGAGCAATGTCAGATAGTCGAAGTTGCTGAAGGTCAACTGTCCATCATCGACCATCTCGAATCCGACCTCGACGGCAAACTGAACAACGCCCAAACCCTGCGCCAAGCCATCCTGCGCGACGCCTTCTCCGGCAAGCTGGTGCCGCAGGACCCGAACGAAGAGCCGGCGTCCGAGCTTCTGAAACGTATCGCAGAGGAACGCGAGCAGCGCTCCCGCGAAGCCTTCGCAAAGCGGCGGAGCGGTCCCAAACCGCGCCGCGTCTCGAAACCCCGCAGCAAGGCCGCACGCGCCGCAACCGACGAGAGCCAGCATGGACGCATCCGAGATCGGTAGACGCGCCTGGAGCTATGCCGGCGTGCTGCGGGACGCCGGCCTCTCCTGCTTCGAATATGTCGAGCAGCTCACGCTGCTCCTCTTCCTCAAGATGGCCGACCAGCTCACCGAGAAGCCCTACAACCGCGCTCCGATCGTGCCGCCAGACCTTGGTTGGAAGGCGCTGTTGCCGCTCGACGGGGCAGCGCTGGAGGAGCAGTACCGTAAGAGCCTCGAGACGCTGGGGCTGAAGCCAGGCATGCTCGGCGTCATCTTCAAGGGCGCGCGCTGCGAAATCCACAACCCGGCGTTGCTCAAGCAGCTCATCGTCAATCTGCTCGACAAGGTGGACTGGCTCTCCCTGCCGGTGGACGTGAAGGGCACCATCTACGAAGAATTGCTCTCCCGCTCGGCGCAGGAATCCTCGCGTGGCGCCGGCCAGTACTTCACCCCGCGCCCCGTGATCCAGGCGATCTGCGAAGTGACGCAGCCGACGCCCGAAGACACGATCTGCGACCCCGCGGCGGGCACCGGCGGCTTCCTCTGCACCGCCTACCAATACGTGCTCGATCGTCACGGGCGTGACCTCGATGCCGACGAAAAGCGGGCGCTGCGCGAGAAGCTGGTCGAAGGGGTGGAGATTTCGACCAAGGTCGGGCGCATGTGCGCGATGAATCTCTACCTGCACGGCATCGGCAGCGAACAGGCGGTGGTCATCCACACCGGCCATGACAGCCTCGCCACGCCCTGGAACCGCGAATATTCGATGGTGCTGACCAATCCGCCATTCGGGAAGAAGCAGAGCCTGCTCTTCGTCAACGAGGAAGGCGACACCGAGAAGGAAGATCAGATCGTCGTCCGCGAGGATTTCTGGACCTCGACCAGCAACAAGCAGCTCAATTTCGTGCAGCACATCTATTCGCTTCTGAAGATCGACGGTCTTGCCGCGATGGTGGTGCCCGACAACGTGCTGTTCGAGGGCGGCGCCGGCGAGAAGGTGCGCCGCAACCTCTTGCAGAAATGTCGGGTGCATACGCTGTTGCGCTTGCCGACCGGCATCTGGTATTCGCCGGGCGTCAAGGCGAACGTGATCTTCTTCGACAAGAGGGAGGGCCGCGCCGAAGCCTGGACCGACAAGCTGTGGATCTACGACCTGCGCACCAACCAGCATTTCACGCTGAAGCAGAAACCGATCCGGCGCAGCGACTTCGATGAGTTCATCGCCTGCTACAAGCCGGGTCGCATGCACGACCGCGCCGAGACCTGGAGCGAAGCCAATCCCGAGGGCCGCTGGCGCTGCTTCAGCTACGACGATCTCTTGAAGCGCGACAAGCTCAGCCTCGACCTGTTCTGGATCAAGGATAAGAGCCTGACCGATACCGACGCTCTGCCGCCGCCGGAGATCATCGCCGCCGAAATTGCCGACGACCTGGAAACGGCGCTCGAACAGTTCACCAAGATCGCCGCCCGCCTCGCCCCAGCCGACGCGCGGGCGCGGGAGGCAGCGGAATGAGCGACATCAAGCTGTTCCGTATCAAAGCGGGCCAGATCGTTGAACTCACCGGCACCACCGACACCATCGAGAAGTCCGTTCAGACCTTGTTCGAGAAGAACCTCGAAGCCTTACTCGGCGTGCGCGTCCTGGCATCCGAGTTCACCACGTCGAACGGCGGACGGATTGATACCCTCGGGCTGGACGAAAATGGCTGTCCGGTGATCCTTGAATACAAGCGGGCTTCGAACGAGAATGTCATCAATCAAGGGCTGTTCTATCTTGACTGGCTGATGGACCACCGCAAGGATTTCCAATGGCTGGTCATGGAAAAATTCGGCAAGAAGGAGGGAGAGGCCGTCGATTGGTCCGCGCCGCGGCTGATCTGCATCGCCGGTGACTTCAACCGTTACGACAACCATGCCGTGAAGCAGATACAGCGCAACATCGAGCTGATCCGCTACCGCCGATTCGAACCCGACCTGCTGATGCTCGACCTTCTGGCGGCAACGTCGGTCGAGGGAGTGCCCGCCGTCGCAGTGGGCATGCCGGGCGGCGAGAGCGCGGCGTCAGGGAAATACAAAACCATAAGCGCCGTCATGGAAGGCCTGGACGCGGCCATGATCGATCGCTTCGAGGCGTTGCGTGCCTATCTGCTGGCGCTCGGCGACGATATCCAGGAGAGGACGCTGCTCCACTACATCGTCTTCAAGCGCATCAAGAACTTCGCCTGCGTCGAGTTCCGGCCGACCACCGGCAAGATACTGGTATTCGTCAAGGTCGATCCGGCCAGTGTGGCACTTGAGCAGGGGTTCACTCGCGACGTCTCGAATGTCGGGCATTCCGGCACGGGCGATCTGGAGATCACGCTCTCCAAGCCCGAAGACCTTGAGCGGGCGATGCCCCTCCTCAAGCGCAGCTATGAAAATTCATGATTGAGCGGCGCACGCCGGCCCGCGATCGCCCGCGGCGGAATCGTCGGAGGGCGTGAATCGCGGGCTCGAATAAACCGCGAGACCCGTGTCGAGTTGCACAGTCAGCCCGGCACGGGTCTAAGGCGATGCCGGGTGCGCGCGTGCAAATTCGCCAATGCCCGACCTGTCTCGCCTCGCGCCAAACGCGCGACCGATGCCGATAATGACGGGGCCTGATCCCTCCGTTGCCG
>JASHOA010000011.1 GCA_030041375.1 Acetobacteraceae bacterium | reverse complement strand
GGATTGAGGTCTGGCGAATAGGACGGCAGCAGCAACAGAATCGCGCCCTGGGCCTCGATGGTCTCGCGCACAGGGGCGAGCTTGTGGCAGCCCAGCCGATCGGCAATCACAATGTCGCCCGGCTGCAACTCCGGCAGCAGGAACGGCTCGACCCAGGCCCGGAACGCTGGGCCGTTGATCGGCCCATCGAGCACCAGCGGAGCGACGATCCGGTCATGGCGTAGCCCGGCGAGGAACGTGGTCGTCATCCAATGCCCATACGGCGGCAAACCGACTAGGCGCCTGCCGCGCCGGCTGCGGCCATAGGGCCGTGTCATGTTGGTCTTGGCCCAGGTCTCATCCAAGAAGATGAGCTTGCTCGCGTCCAGCTTGGCTTGCCGCTCGTGCCATAGCTCTCGGGCATGGGCGACGTCGGCGCGCCCCTGCTCGCTCGCCCGCAGCGACTTTTTTTGAGCGTCAGCTTGAGTTGCTTGAACGTCTTCCAGATCGTCGTCAGCCCGGCCACCACCCCATGCGCCGCGGCCAGCCATTCGCGATGCTCAGCCAGCGTCGCGTCCGGCGCCTCGGCCACGCGCTCCAGCAACAAGCCGTGCAGATGCACCAGCTTGCGCGCTACACACGGCTTCTGCGGCCGCGGTGTCACTGCCCCGGTGAGGGCCAGCCGCCGCCGGGCCTTGACCACATACGAGGCGCTGACCCCGAACCGCTCCGCCGCTTGGCGCGCCGTCAGGGTGCCCGCCGCGAGCACGCGATCTCGCAAGTCCCGCGAGTAGGTTTGACCCCGGCGCCAGGTCATCGCCGCCTCCCACATCAGCCGGGCAGCTACGAATCACACGTCTCCGCGTCGCGCCAAGCCAAAACCGCCGATTCCACCCTCAGCGGAACCGCTCTAGGTTCACCCGATGAGCGATACACTGTTGGTGCGGGCGGGCGAAGAAAGCGATGTCGCGCCGATCGCCGCGATCTATGCGCATCATGTGCGCACGGGCACTGGCTCGTTCGAGACCGAGGCGCCGGGCGAAGCAGAGATGCGGCGACGGCAGAACGAAGTAGTGGGCAGAGGTTATCCCTATCTGGTGGCGGAAGGCGCGGGCCAAGTACTGGGCTATGCCTATGCCGGGCCCTACCGGACGCGGCCGGCCTATCGCAACACGGTCGAGAACTCGGTCTATGTGCGCCCGGATGCGATGGGACGCGGGATCGGGCGGATGCTGCTTTTGCGGCTGATCGAAGAATGCGCTGATCGGGGCTTCCGGCAAATGGTCGCGATCGTCGGGGATTCGGACAATCTCGCCTCCATCCAGCTGCATGAGCGGGCGGGATTCCGCCGCGTCGGCGTGCTCAGCGCAGTCGGGTTCAAGCACGGGCGGTGGCTCGATACCGTGCTGCTGCAACGCGCGCTCGGAGAAGGCGACAGGCAGGCGCTTCAAAAGCCTGAGCGGGGAGATTTCGCCTCGAAGCGATAGGGGCTCGAGGAAGTGGTGAGAGGGTCGAGTGCTAGGCGGTGCTCGAGCGGAGGGAAGGCGCGGCTGCGGCAATCGAGGCGCTCGCAGAGACGGCAGGAGAGGCCGATCCCGACGCGCGCAGCCGAAAGATCAAGACCGTCGGCATAAACGACGTCCGCGGCATAGGCGAGATCGCAGCCCATGGCGATGACGTGCGTGGGCCGTGGCTCGCCCCAGCGGGCGGCGGGGGCATCGACGGTGCGGGCGAAGCAGAGGAAGGCGGCGCCGTCCGGCAACTCGGAGACCTGGACCTCGATCGCGCCGGGGCGGGCGAAGGCGGTGTGCACGACCCAGCGCGGGCAGGAGCCACCGTAGCGGGGAAAGGGGAAGCCGGCGGCGGAGAAGCGCTTGGAGACGTTGCCGGCGGGATCGACGCGGAGGAAGAAGAAGGGGATGCCGCGGGCGGAGGGACGCTGCAGCGAGGAGGGGCGCTGGCAGGCCTGCTCGTAGGAGACGCCGAAACGGGCGGCAAGTTCGGAAACGTCGTAGCGCAGTGCGCGGGCGCTTTCGAGGAAGGGCGCGTACGGCATCAGAAGGGCAGCGGCGGTGTAATTGAGGAGGCCGATCCGGATCAGCATCCCTGCCTCGGACGTGGATGGGGAGGCTGAACGGACCGTTCCGTCGACGGCGGCGCGCGCTTCGAGCAGGGCAAGCTGGAATGCCATCTGGAAGCCGCGGCTTTCGCGCGGGAGCGATTCCGAAAGGGCGAGGCTGCGGGCGGCGGGATCGTAGCGGCGGAGTGCGGCGGCGAGCGGCTGCACGGTGACGGCAAGGCCGTGCGCGCGGCGGAGGCGCTCGGCGATTGCATGGTTCATTTCGTGGGGCGTTGCGGCGAGAAAGGCGGCGATCTCCTCGGCGGCGGCTTCGAGAGCGGGAAAATGGTTGGACTGGGCGTCGAAAAAGTCGCGCACCTCTTCGGTGGGCAATAGGACGCGGCGGCCGGAGGGAAGTCCGATGCCGCCGGCATCCTCGCGGGCGACGCGCCAGGCGCGGTAGAGGGCGAGGACGGCGCGGGCGGCGTTGGGGGCGGCGGCGAGTTCGGCCACCTCTTCGTCGGGAACGGCCTCGACGCCGAGGAGCGGATCGGCGAACACCTCGCGCAGCCCGATCTCGCGCAAGCCGAGCGGTTTGCGGAGGCGATTCACGGGCAGTTCCCGGGCAAACTCCTGGCCTACAACTGCTCGCCGAGCTTCAACTGGGGGAAGCGGCTGACGGCGGCCCAGACGGCGCGTTTCCAGCGCGCGATCGCGGGCATGGGATATCGCTTCCAGTTCGTCACGCTGGCCGGCTTCCATGCGCTCAATCATTCGATGTTCTCGCTGGCGCGCGATTATCGCGAACGCGGCATGGCGGCCTACTCGGAGTTACAGCAGGCGGAGTTCGCGGCCGAGACGGTGGGCTACACGGCCACGCGGCATCAGCGGGAGGTCGGGGTGGGGTATTTCGATGCAGTAGCGACGGCGGTCTCGGGCGGAAGGAGCGCGACCGTGGCGCTGGCAGGCAGCACGGAGCGAGCGCAGTTCGAGACGCCTCCAGGCGCGCCCGAGCTACCCGGCTACGACGAAGGGCTTGTGCATGGCCACGCCTGGGCCACTGGCGGGGCGTGAGCGGAGAACCGGCTTCCCAACCGCGGTCAGGGTGTTCCCAAACCAGCGCCGCGGAGATTGCCCACGGGGTTCTCCTTTTTTGCAGGGCTCGAGGCGATTGACGGGCAGCGTGGGGCACCCACTATCTCGGGTATGTTTCGATGGTTCGAATCCCTGCTCGACCCGACGGCCGGGACGCCGAGCGTGCCGCCGAGCGGCGGGCTCGGGCGCTTTTACTGGCATTTCGTGCGCCAGGTGCGAGGGCCGATTGCGGCTTTGTTCGCCACCGGGCTCGCGGTGGCGCTGCTCGATCTGACGATTCCGGTTTTCATCGGGCGGATCGTGAAGCTCGTTTCTGTGCTGCGTCCGGAACGTCTTTTTGCGGCTGCCGGGCCGGAGCTTACCGGCATGGCGGCGATCCTGCTCCTGGCGCGGCCGATGGCAGTCTGCGCGCAGAACATCGTCACCAACCAGGTGATCAATCCAGGGGTCAGCAACATGATCCGCTGGCAGAACCACTGGCACGTGGTGCGGCAGAGCTGGACATTCTTTCAGAACGATTTCGCCGGACGGATTGCCAACCGGGTGATGCAGACGGGCCCGGCGCTCAGGGAAAGCATCGTCGCGGGGACGACGGCGGTCTGGTACATCCTGGTCTATGGATCGAGCGCGATCGTGCTGTTGTGCACGACCGACTGGCGGCTGGCGACGCCGATCATCGCCTGGTTCGCGGGCTATGGAGGGCTGCTCGCCGGCTTCGTGCCGCGCATGCGGGAGCGCTCGCGGGCGGTGTCCGAGGCACGCTCGACACTGACCGGGCGGGTGGTGGACAGCTACACGAACATTCTGACGGTGAAGCTGTTTGCCCGGGCGCGGGACGAGGATCAGTTCGTGCGCGAGGCGGTGGACGCGCACACGGACCGCTTCCGTCGCCAGACGAGGCTGGTGAGCGGATTCGTGCTGGCGCTGATGACGTTGAACGCGGCGATGGTGGTGGGGACGGGGCTGGCGGCGATCCTGCTGTTCCGCGCCGGAGCAATCGGCGTCGGGACAGTGGCGACCGCGCTGCCGATGGCCTGGCAGATCGCCAACATGGCGGGGTGGGTCGCCGGAAATGTCAGCAGCATCTTCGAGAATGTCGGGGTGGTGCAGGACGGCATGCGTTCGATCGCGGTAGCGCGACAGATGCCGGATCCGTCCGGGGCCAGGACGCTTCGGGTGACGAAAGGAGAAGTGCAATTCGAGGGAGTGCAGTTCGATTACGGTCGCGTGCGGAGCGTTTCCGCTCCGCACGGGTCCGTGCTGCACGGCATCGATCTCACGATCGCGCCGGGAGAGCGGGTGGGGCTGGTCGGGCCGTCAGGGGCCGGAAAATCGACGCTGGTCAACCTGCTTCTGCATTTCTATGAACTGGCGCGGGGAACGATCCGCATCGACGGGGTGGATATCGCGGAGGTTTCGCAGGAGAGCCTGCGGGCGGCGATCGCGGTGGTGACGCAGGATACGTCGCTGCTGCACCGTTCGATTCGCGACAATATCCGCTATGGGCGGCCGGAAGCGACCGATGACATGATCGAGGAGGCGGCGAGACGGGCGGAGGCGCATTCGTTCATCACCGGGCTCGAGGACTGGCACGGCAGGCGCGGTTATGATGCGCATGTGGGAGAGCGGGGGGTGAAGCTTTCGGGCGGGCAGCGGCAGCGAATCGCGATTGCGCGGGTGATCCTCAAGGATGCACCGATCCTGGTCCTGGACGAGGCGACCTCCGCGCTCGATTCGGAGGCTGAAGCGGCGGTGCATGAGCAGCTCGACGCGCTGATGAGAGGGAGGACGGTGATCGCGATTGCGCACCGGCTTTCCACGATCGCACGGATGGACCGCCTGGTGGTGCTGGAAGAGGGGTGCATCCGCGAGATCGGGACGCACGCCGAACTGCTGGCGGCGGGTGGACTGTACGCCCGGCTGTGGCGGCGGCAGTCGGGAGGGTTTTTGCCGGCTGCGAGGCCAGCGGTGGAGGTGGAAGCGATATGATTGACGGGGATGGCGCGGGAGCGGGATGATCAGGGGGACAAGAGCCGGGGAGGAAGAGATGGCGCCCGTCTGGCCGAGGATGGCATTCGGCTTTTTCGCCGCCGCACTTTCGGTGCTGACGTTCCACCAGGGAATGTGGGCGATTCTGCACGCGCTGCATCAGATGCCGCCGCCCTTCCCGACCGCGCCGGTGGGGCGGTTCGGGCTGCCGCGAACGGTCGATCTCTGCTTCTGGGGCGGGGTATGGGGGGCACTGTTCGGGCTCGTCCTCCCGATATTGCCGCGCGCGGTGCCGATGTGGCTGCTTGGGCTTGTGCTCGGGATTCTGGCTGCGCTGGTCGGGCTGTTCGTGGTGCCGGCACTGAAGGGGCTGCCGGAGGCGGGCGGATATGCCACGATGGCGTTCGTCCGCTCGTTTTTGATCAATGGATTTTGGGGGATCGGCGTCGGGCTGATCCTGCCACTCTTGCTGGCGGGCGTGACGGAGCCGGCCTGAGCGGGGGAGGGCGCATGCAACTCGATGCGATCGCGGTGGGGCATCATCCCCCGGACGATGTGAATGTGATCATCGAAGTGCCGATCGGCGGCGAGCCGATCAAATACGAAATGGACAAGGAGGCCGGGGTACTGGTGGTGGACCGGTTCCTCTACACGCCGATGCGCTATCCCGGGAATTACGGCTTCGTGCCGCACACGCTCTCGGAGGATGGAGATCCGATCGATGTGCTGGTTGCGAACACGCGGCCGATCGCGCATGGCGCGGTGATCAATGTCCGCCCGGTGGGCGTGCTGAAGATGACCGACGAGAACGGACCGGATGAGAAGATCATCGCCGTGCCGGCACCGAAGCTGACGCACCGGTATATGTACGTGCAGGAGATCTCCGATCTGCCGGAGATCACGCTGGCGCAAATCCGGCATTTCTTTGAACACTACAAGGACCTTGAAGAAGGGAAGTGGGTGAAGGTGGAGGGCTGGGGCAACGCGGCGGAGGCGCGGCGGATGATCGTCGAGGCGGTGGCGCGAGCGAAAGCCGAGGTGACCTGAGCGGCGGGCGAGAGCGGGATGATTCTTGGTCATCCCGCTCTTCAGTTTATTTTCCCGATCAATTTCATGGCTTCTGGCGGATCGCTCCGCGATTCCGCCAGAAGCCATACTGATCTAAGATGCGTTCAGCAGGTGCGCGGGTTACGGGTGGATGAGTGCGGCCACTCCGGTCCAGAGAATCTGGATGCCGATGCAGAGCATGATGAAGGCGGAGAGTTGTGTGAGCACGTTGGTGCCGCGTTCGCCGAGCACGTCGCCGAGGCGCTCGGCGAAGCGGTAGCAGGCGTAGATGGTTGCCGAGATGGCGATGAGGCCGGCAACAGCGCCGACAGTGGGCAGTGCCAGGGTAGTGAAATCGTGCAGGCCGAGAGGGCGCTGGCTGCCGAGGGTGATCGCGACCGAGATCGAGCCGGGACCGACCGTGAGCGGCATGGTGAGGGGATAGAAGGCGTCCAGGCGGCTTCCGGGCTGGGCGCCGACGGAACGGTCTTCGATATGACCGCCGCTTTGCAGCAGCGTCCAGCCGAAGACGCTGACAACGAGGCCGCCGGCGATACGCACCACCGGCAGCGTAATGCCGAAGAATTCCAGAACGGCGGCGCCGAAGAAGAGCGAGCCGAGCAGGAGGAAAAGGCTGTTGATGCCGACGCGGCGGGCGAGGAGGTGACGTTCCTCGTCGGAACAATGGCGGGTGGCGCCAAGAAAGAGCGGCGCGCCTCCGACCGGGTTCACGATCGGAAAGAGGCCGGCATAGATGAGCAGGAAGGCGTTGACTACGGGGTTCATGGCGGGCGGGGTGGCTTATTGTGAGCGATCGGGTCGCGGAACATGGCTGCGCAAAGCATGTCAAGAATGACCGAACATGCTCCGGCCTCTGCTTGACAGAACGGCTTTGCGCGCTCCTGGATCGCTTTGCGATTCCGGTCAAGCGCCGCCGCCTCGGCTAGGGGAGTGCCCGGTGGCGGGCGAGGTGGACGAAGGATGACACTGACACCGGGACAGGCGGTGGCGCGGCTTTGCGCAACCGGGATCGAGGAGGCGGAGCGCGAGGTGCTGCTGCTGCTGGCGCACGCGCGGGGAGGGGTAAGCAGCCCGGCGGCGGCGCGGGAGGCTGAGCCGGGGGACGGGTTCAAGGCACTGGTGGAGCGGCGAGCGAGGCGGGAGCCGCTCGCCCTGATCGTGGGCCGGCGCGAGTTCTGGAGCCTTTCCTTTACCGTTTCGCCGGCTACACTGGTTCCCCGCCCGGAGAGCGAGACCCTCATCGAGGCGGCGCTGAAGGCTTTTCCGGAGCGTGCGGCGGTGCGGCGGATTCTCGACCTTGGGACCGGCACGGGCAGCTTGCTGCTGGCACTGCTTTCGGAGTTTGCGGGCGCATTCGGGGTGGGGACCGATCGGGTGGTGGCGGCGGCACAGCTTGCGGAGGGCAACGCGCGGGCGCTCGGATTGAGCGGGCGGGCCTCGTTCCTGGTGGGCGACTGGGCGATGGCGGTGGCGGGAAAGTTCGAGCTGGTGGTGGCCAATCCGCCTTATGTGGAGCGGGGGGCGATCGGCCAGTTGATGCCGGAAGTGGCGCTTTACGAGCCTCCGAGCGCGCTCGATGGCGGGGTGGACGGACTCGATGCATATCGGGCGATCTTCCCGGAATTGCCGCGGCTGCTGGCCCCGCACGGGGTGGCGTTCGTGGAGATTGGGGCGGGAGCGGACGCGGCCGTCATCGGACTGGCGCGGGCGGCAGGGCTCGAAGTGCGGGGGGTCAGTGCCGATCTTTCGGGCATCCCGCGGGCGGTGGAGCTGGCCGCGGGCGGTGCAAAAAAATCGTTTGGCAGGGAAGGACGGGGCGGCTAGCTTGCGCGCCGAGGTGAGGCCGCCGGGTGCGGCCGACTCCGGAGCTCCGGGTGTGACGATCGGTACTCCCTGCTCCAGGAGGGGTGAACCGAAGTCCGCAGTGGAGCGCGGCAAGGAAGCCAAGCTCGAAGAGGGTGTCTTTGTCCACCATCGGGGTGGGAAAAGGCAGTGGCTGTGCCACCGGCGAGGTGGGCTGCGAACAGGAAGGCGCAACGCAGGCATGAACATCAAACGGATGCGCGGGCGGAGTCACCGTGGCGGGAACGGCGGCGGCGGCATGCGGCAGCATGGCGGAGGGATACCCCTCAATCGCAATCATGTGTTCGACAGCAACGGGCCGGATCTGCGCATCCGCGGCACAGCGCAGCAATTGTTCGAGAAGTATCTGCAGCTCGGGCGCGATGCGACGAGCGGGGGCGACCGGGTGATGGCGGAGAGCTATTTCCAGCACGCCGAGCACTATTTCCGCATCATGAATGCCATGAATCAAGCACAGCAGAGCCAGATGCTGCCGCCGCAGGGCTCAGGGCCGCGCTATCAGGGCGAGCGGGACGGAGTGGATGGCGAGGGAGACGTGCAGCCGGCCGGGCTTGGCGAGCAGCCAGGGGCTGCCGAGGCGCGGGAGATCCCGATCGGCACCCAGCCTGCGGAGAGTCATGCCAACGGCCCGAACGGCTGAAGTCGGCGAAGCGCGGAACGAAGTGGGGTGCGATTTCCGGGCACCTGCCCGCGTCGGTGCCCGGATGAAGCGGCCGCGGTGGGCAAACCGATTGCTTGACCGCCTGGGAATCATAGGCTAGCAGCCGGCTGATCACATCAGCCGGCCGTGACAAGAGAAGCCGACAGGGAGGGCCGGCAGAATGGGCTCTGCCGCTCGCATTGGGGGTGAGCGGGGCGACGGATGCGGGGCAGACCCGCATGGGTAGTGCGCCGGACGGGACCAGTTTGGGCGGCCTCGACACCATTCCCAAGCTTCTGCTGCACCACGCCAAGGTCAGACCGAGCCGTCCGGCCATGCGCGAAAAGAGGCTTGGCATCTGGCGATGCTGGACTTGGCGCGAGGTCGAGGGCGAAGTGCGGCGCATTGCCTCGGCGCTGTCGGCGCTGGGGCTCGAGCGGGGCGATCGGCTGGCAGTGATCGGCGACAATCGCCCGCTGCTTTACTGGTCGATGGTTGCGGCGCAGGCGCTCGGCGCAGTGCCTGTGCCTCTTTATCGGGACGCGGGAGCAGGCGAGATCGCGGATGCGCTGGCATGTACCGAGGTGCGGTTCGTCGTTGCTGAAGACCAGGAGCAGGTCGACAAGCTGATCGAGATCAGGGAGCGGTGCCCGCGTCTCGAACAGGTCCTCTATGCAGATCCACGCGGGCTCAGGACCTATCGCCAGCCCTTCCTGCACAAGCTTGTCGCGGCGGCGGGAAGAGAGCCGGAGCCGTGCGCGCGGGACGCCGACTCCTTCGTGGCGGAAATCGCGCGCAGCAGAGGCTGCGAACCGGCCGGCATCTATTTCACATCCGGAACCAGAGGCCCGCCCCGGGCGGTCGTTCTCAGCTTCGACAACGTGCTTGCGACGTCGCGGGCGGTGGTTGCGTTCGAGGGGCTGACCGAGCGCGAGGATGTGCTCGCTTATCTGCCGATGGCCTGGATCGGCGACCACATGGTCTCGGTCGGCTTGGCTTATTGCGCCGGTTTCTGCGTGAATTGCCCGGAGTCACCATCAACCGTGATGGCGGATTTGCGGGAGGTCGGTCCGACCTGTTTTTTTGCGCCGCCGCGAATCTGGGACAGTATTAGGAGCACGGTGACGATCCGGATGGAGGATGCGGGGGCGCTCAAGCGCCGGCTCTACGGCTCGTTTATGAGGCTGGCCAAGAGGGCCGGCCTTCGTATCCTCGATGCGGAGCATGTCGGGCCGGACGACCGCCTCTGTTACCGGTTAGGCGAGCGGCTGGTTTATGGACCGCTCAAGAACGCGCTCGGCTTGAGCCGGGTGAGGCTTGCCTATACGTCGGGCGAGGCGATTAGCCCCGGGACGTTCGACTTCATTCGCTCGCTCGGCATCAACATCAAACAGATCTACGGATCGACCGAGGGGTCGCTGTTCGTCACGGTGCAATCCGACCGCGAGGCCTCTGCCGGTACGGTCGGGCGGCCGCTGCCGGGGGTCGATCTCGAAATCGGCGAAGAAGGCGAAGTACTGTTCCGCGGTGCGGGTGGCTTTCAGGAGTATTGCAAGGACCCGGCAGCAAGCCTCGCGGCGAAGGCCGCGGATGGCTGGATTCGGAGCGGCGATGCCGGTTTCATCGATGGGCACGGGGGTCTGCATATCGTGGATCGCGCCGAGGAGGCGGGGCGTCTCGCCGATGGCACATCGTTCGCTCCGATGCAGATCGAAAACAGGTTCCGTGCGGTGGGGCCGATCAGGGAGATCGTCGTCTTCGGGCGCGGCCGCGACTACGTAGCGGCGTTCGTGACGATCGACGCGGGACGGGTCGGCAATTGGGCCGAGCGGCGAGGCCTTGCCTACACGAACTACCGGGAACTCGCACAACGTCCGGAGGTGCTCGACCTGGTGCGGGAAACGATCGAAGCGATCAACCGGGACCTGGCGCAGGATGCAGCGCTAGCCGGGGCGCAGGTGCGCCGCTTTCTCATCCTGCAAAAAGAATTCGATCCTGACGACGGTGAACTGACGCGGACACGCAAGCTTCGGAGGCGATTCATCGCCGAAAAGTACGCCGCCCTGGTCGATATGCTCTATGCGGACGAAATGGCGTGTGAGATCGACGCGCCGGTTGCCGGCAAGGGCGGCGGTATCACGATGCTGCGAACGAGATTCGCCATCGGAGAGGCAAAGGTCCTGCGGACGACGCAAGGTGGCGCCGAGGCGATGCGCCAAGAGGTCGCCACGCCCGCATGAATGAGGGCAGCCACATGCATCCGAACGGCGACGTGCTGCTCAGGGTCGAGGGCATCGCGCTTGCCTTCGGTGGCGTGAAGGCGCTCGCGGATGTCAGCTTCGACATCCGGAAAGGCGAAATTCGCGCCATCATTGGGCCGAACGGGGCGGGCAAGAGTTCCATGCTCAACGTGATCAACGGCTTCTACCGACCACACGCCGGCAGTATCACGTACAAGGGGCGGACGGCCAGGCACATGCGACCGCACCAGGCGGCGCAAGCCGGGATTGCCCGCACGTTCCAGAACATCGCACTTTTCAAGGGCATGACGACGCTCGACAACATCATGACCGGCCGGCTTCTGAAGATGCGTGGCAATTTTCTTCTGGACGCCCTGCATGTCGGCCCGGCCCGGCGCGACGAGACGGCACACCGCGCTGTGGTCGAACAGATCATCGATTTCCTCGAAATCCAGGCGATCCGCAAGGTCCCGGTGGGGCGGCTGCCATACGGGTTGCAGAAGAGGGTTGAGCTCGGGCGGGCGCTGGCCGCCGAGCCCGATCTTCTGCTGCTGGACGAGCCGATGGCGGGGATGAATTTCGAGGAAAAGGAGGACATGAGCCGGTTCATCCTCGACGTGAACGAAGAATTCGGGACCACGATCGCGCTCATCGAGCACGACATGGGAGTGGTGATGGACATCTCGAGCCGTATCGTCGTGCTCGACTACGGCCGCAAGATCGCCGACGGCACGCCCGATGAGGTACGTCGCGATCAGGCGGTGATCGATGCCTATCTCGGCGTGGCGCATGACGGCGGGAAAGGGGCGTGAGGGGGACGCCGGGTGCGGAATGATCCCGCTTGGCCAAAATAGAAAAGGGAGGTGCCGTGCATATTCTCTACGCAATCCTGATCGGGCCCTTCGTCACCATGGCGAGGGAGCCCGCGTTCCTGATCGAAGTATTGATCGGCGGACTGCTGGCGGGCGTGATGTATTCGCTGGTGGCACTGGGATTCGTGCTCATCTACAAGGCTTCGGGTGTGTTCAATTACGCACAGGGAACGATGGTCCTGTTCGCGGCGCTGACATTCGTCGGCATGTTAGAGGCGGGTCTTCCCGTGTTGCTCTCGCTGATCGCGGTGATCGCCGTCATGATCGTACTTGCCTTCGCGGTCGAGCGCGTGGTGCTGCGGCCGCTGGTGAACCAGTCCGAGATTATCCTGTTCATGTCGACGCTCGGGATCAGCTATTTCCTGGTTGGTCTCGGTCAGATTCTGTGGGGCGGCGACGTGCATCCGCTCGATATCGGCATCCCGTCCGGGCCGCTCACCGTGCATGGCATCCTGATCAACCAGCTTGATCTCTATGCGGCGATCGTCGCCGGCACGCTGGTGGTGGCGCTGGCGCTGTTCTTCCAGAAGACACGGGTCGGACGCGCGTTGCGCGCGGTTGCCGACGATCACCAGGCGGCGATGAGCGTGGGCATCCCGCTGAAGCAAATCTGGGTCGTTACCTGGGCAATCGCGGGGCTGGTGGCGCTGGCCGCGGGCATCATGTGGGGAGCGAGCCTCGGGGTGCAGTTCTCGCTGGCGCTGGTAGCGCTGAAGGCGCTGCCGGTGCTGATACTGGGCGGCTTCACATCGATCCCGGGCGCGATCGTAGGCGGTCTGATTGTGGGCGCCGCCGAGAAGCTCGGGGAGGTGTTCTGGGGCCCGGTGATCGGGAGCGGGGTCGAGGACTGGTTCGCCTATATACTGGCTCTGATCTTCCTTTTGTTTCGCCCGCAAGGGCTGTTCGGCGAACGCATCATCGAGCGGGTGTAGGCCATGCTGTACCGCGAGGTCGGGCAGTTCAGGACCAGTTACGCCGCCGACCAGGCGATCTTTCCGATCCGCCAGGACCGGATCGGGATGCTGGCACTTCTGCTCGTTGCCTATATTGCCGTGCCGCTAGTGGCGAACGAGTACTGGCTGAGCACAATCTTCGTGCCGTTCTTCGTGTTTTCGCTGGCCGCCCTCGGTCTCAACATCCTGACCGGTTATGCCGGGCAGCTCTCGCTTGGCACCGGCGGGTTCATGGCGGTCGGCGCCTTCACGGCCTACAAGCTCGCGACCGCCTTTCCCGGCCTCAATATCGTTCTGGTATTCGTGGCTGCCGGGATCGTCACCGCGCTGGTCGGGCTCTTGTTCGGCATCCCGAGCCTGAGGATCAAGGGATTCTATCTGGCGGTTGCGACGCTGGCTGCGCAATTCTTTCTGATCTGGCTGTTCGTCAAGGTTGCCTGGTTCCAGAATTACAGTGCGTCCGGGGTCATCACGGCGCCGCCGCGTGCGGTGTTCGGGCATTTCTTCGTCACGGGGCCGGAGGCGCGGCCGGCCTACAAGTACTGGTTCACTCTCACCTTCGCCGCTGTGCTGGCGCTGGCTGCCAAGAACATGGTGCGGGGTGCCACGGGGCGGAAGTGGATGGCGATCCGCGACATGGACATTGCGGCCGAGATCATCGGCATCCGGCCGCTCAGCACCAAGCTGCTCGCCTTTGCGGTGAGCTCGTTCTATATCGGGATTGCTGGCGCGCTCTGGGCCTTCATCTACACAGCGAGCGTGGAGGCGCTGGCTTTCGATATCGACCGCTCGTTCCAAATTCTTTTCATGATCATCATCGGCGGGCTGGGCAGCATCCTCGGCTCGTTCCTCGGCGCTGCCTTCATCATTCTGCTGCCGATCTTCCTCAACAACCTGCCCAATCAGCTCGGGCTGCATGTGGGTGTGGCGCTGGTGACCAACCTGCAGGATATCATCTATGGGGCCTTGATCGTGTTCTTCCTGATTGCTGAACCGAACGGGCTGGCGGCGCTTTGGCGGATCGGCAAGGAGAAGCTCAGACTTTGGCCGTTCCCGCATTGAGGCCCGGCTGGCAGGGTGCGACGGTTGCATTTGCGGGCACCTCGGACGTGTGCTAGCCAAGCGCGATCAATACCGCCGGGCGCGCGCGTTGCGCAGCGTCGCAGCAGGCGGATTTTTGCGGAGGGGGCGATGAAACTACGGAAGTTGGCTGTCGGACTAGCGTTGACCGGGGCGATCGGTTGGGCAACCGGGGGCGGGCCCGTGTTCGCCCAGAACGAGCAGTTCATCCCGAGGCTGGTGTATCGAACCGGGCCTTATGCGCCTGATGGCATTCCGTTCGCGAACGGCTACGCCGACTATCTCGACATGATCAATGCGCGCGATGGTGGCGTCAACGGCATCAAGATCACGTATGAGGAGTGCGAGACCGGCTACAACAACGACCGCGGTGTCGAGTGCTACGAGCGGTTGAAGAATCATCCGCCGACGGGTGCATCGCTGGTCGACCCGCTTTCGACCGGCATCACGTACGCGCTGATCGGCCGAGCGACCGCTGACAAGATCCCGGTGGTCTCGATGGGCTATGGCCGCGCCGATGCGAGCTATGGCCCGGTGTTTCGCTATGTCTTCACGTTCCCGGTGACGTACTGGGCGGGCGCCGATGCGATCATCGAGTACATCGGCTCGCAGGTCGGGGGGATGGACAAGCTCAAGGGCAAGAAGATTGCCCTGGTCTATCTGAATGCCGCCTATGGCAAGGAACCGATACCGACCCTGAAGGCGCTGGCGGCGAGGTACGGCTATATCTTCACCGGCTATGCCGTGAACTCTCCGGGCATCGACCAGCAGGCGACCTGGTTGCAAATTCATCAGGCGAATCCTGATTATGTGCTGATGTGGGGTTGGGGGGTCATGAACTCGACCGCGATCAAGGATGCGGCCTCGGTCGGCTATCCGATGGACCATTTCATCGGCATCTGGTGGTCGGGGGACAACCCGGACGTCGAACCGGCGGGGATGGCCGCGAAGGGATACAAGGCGGCGGAGTTCCACGGCGTGGGTGCGAACTACCCGGTGATCCAGGACATCCTCAAGTATGTCTATGACAAGGGGCACGGGCACGGAACGAAAAGCAGCGTCGGCGGTCCGCTTTATGATCGTGGCGTGATCAATGCGATCTACGACATGGCGGCGCTCCGTACCGCGCAGAAGAAGTTCGGGGACAAGCCCTTGACCGGGGAGCAGGTGCGCTGGGGCCTGGAGAATCTCGATCTGACCGATGCGCAGATCAAGGCGCTGGGCGGAGAGGGCCTGGTGACGCCGATTCACCTCTCTTGTGAAGATCATGAGGGCAACGGGAACGTTCGCATCTCACAGTGGGACGGGAAGACCTGGCACATGATTACCGGCTGGATCGTGCCTGACCGGACATTCCTGCGCGAGATGTACAAGGAGTCGGCGATGCAGTACGCGAAAGAGAACAACATCACGCCGGTCAACTGTGCTGAGGTGCATGCCTCCCGGTAGCCTCCTGCGGACGTGATCTCGACCGTTGCGTTGAGAGGCGAGTGCCGGCTTTCCACAGAAGTGGGTGCTCGCTTTCTATCTTGGAGCGTGTTCAGCTTGACTGGACACGCTCTCTCTTGTCTGACCGAGCGGATTCACGGGTTCCTGGAATCATGGAGCGATTCCATTCAAGCACGGTCCGCTCTAGTGAGCATTCAGCGCCTCGATGAGGTTGCGCTTCGCGGATCGCCTTGCTCCGCGAGAGGATACCGAATGTGAGTGAGCCGGGCTCTCTCCTCAGGGTGAACAATGTCGAGGTCATCTACGACCACGTCATCCTGGTGCTGAAAGGCGTCTCGCTTGCCGTACCAGAGGGAGGCATCGTCGCCCTTCTCGGTGCCAATGGTGCCGGCAAGACGACGACGCTGAAAGCGATCTCCAACCTGCTCCGCGCAGAGCGCGGCGAGGTCACCAAGGGGAGCGTCGAGTTCCGGGGCGAGCGCGTGGACCGGCTGTCGCCGAGCGACCTCGTACGGCGCGGCGTGGTCCAGGTGATGGAAGGCCGCCACGTGTTCCAGCATTTGACGGTAGAAGAGAATCTGCTCACTGGCGCCTTCACGCGGCGCGACGGGCGGGGTGGAATCGCGCGCGATCTCGAGCATGTCTATCTCCACTTCCCGCGCCTCAAGGAACGGCGGTATGCGCAGGCGGGCTATACCTCGGGTGGCGAGCAGCAGATGATCGCGATCGGCCGGGCGTTGATGTCGCGCCCGAAGCTGATCCTGCTCGACGAGCCGTCGATGGGGCTTGCCCCGCAGCTCGTCGAGGAGATTTTCGAGATCACGCGGAGCCTCAATCGCGAGGAGGGTCTGGCGGTTCTGCTGGCCGAGCAGAACGCCAATATCGCGCTCCGTTTCGCCGGCTATGGCTACATCCTGGAGAGCGGGCGTGTCGTTCTGGACGGACCCGCAGCGGCGTTGCGGCAGAATGCGGATGTAAAGGAATTCTATCTCGGCCTGGGCGGCGAGGGACGCAAGAGCTATCGCGACGTCAAGCACTACAAGCGACGCAAGCGCTGGCTCGCCTGAGAGCGTGACTGCGGGCGATTTCAGGGCGAGTGGGACGGAGCGAACGGGACGAGGCGCGGGAGATGCTGATGTGGGGGGGTGCCCGCGAAGGCCCGTAGGGGTGAGCCGAGCGGGTGAGCACACGAGGATGTTGGAGCGGGTGAGGGGAATCGAACCCCCGTGTGCAGCTTGGGAAGCTGCCGTTCTGCCATTGAACTACACCCGCGATGTCGTGTCTTTATAGGAAAGGCGGGTTGACTGCGCAATCGGCGGGCCGTAAGCGTGGCGGCGGCGGCGGTCCGCCCCTCGTGATTTGTCCGGCCGGCTTGCGGCGAGGTGAAAGAAACGCGCTAAAGAGGCCCGGGGTGCGGCGGCGGGAAACGACCGCACCGCGGCATTCCAGGCCGGGCCGGTTTGAAAGGGCCCGCTTCGATGACGAATCCGACCTTCGCTCCCGCGACTGCACTCGTACATGGCGGGGTCAGGCGCAGCCAGTTTGCCGAGACCGCCGAGGCGCTCTATCTGACCTCGGGATTCGTCTATGAAAGTGCCGAGGAGGCCGAGGCAACTTTCGAAGGCACGGCCGACCATTACCAGTACAGCCGCTTTGCCAACCCGACACTCTCGGTGCTGGAGACGCGGCTCGCCCTGCTGGAAGGCGCAGAAGCGTGCCGGGTGACGGCGAGCGGCATGGCGGCGGTGCACGCGGCACTGTTCGCGGGGCTGAAGAGCGGGGAACGGGTGGTGGCCTCACGAGCACTGTTCGGCGGCTGCCACTGGATCGTCTCGACGTTGCTGCCAAAATACGGAATCGAAACGGAATTTGTGGACGGGACGAACCTTGACGGTTGGGCAGCGGCGCTTTCCCGGCCGACGGCATTGGTTCTCCTCGAGACGCCGTCGAACCCGATGCTGGAGATCATCGATCTTCCGGCGGTGGCGCGGCTGGCGCACGGGGCGGGTGCGATCGTGGTGGTGGACAATGTTTTTGCGACGCCGCTCTTGCAGAAGCCGCTGGCTCTTGGGGCGGATGTCGTCGTCTATTCGGCGACCAAACACATCGACGGCCAGGGACGGGTGCTGGGCGGAGCGGTGCTGGGTCGGAAGGAGTGGGTCGAGGGGACGCTGCATCCCTTCCTGCGCAACACCGGAGGGACGCTTTCGCCGTTCAACGCCTGGGTGCTGTTGAAGGGACTGGAAACACTCTCGCTCAGGGTTCCGGCGGCGGAGCGGACGGCGGCCCGGATTGCCGATTTCCTGGCGGCGCGGGCGGAGGTGGCGCGGGTGTGGTATCCGTTCCGAGCCGATCATCCGCACGAGCGGCTGGCGCGTGCACAGATGCTGGGCGGGGGAACGGTGGTCAGCTTCGCGGTGAAGGGAGGAAAGAGGACGGCCTTCGCGGTGTTGAATGCGCTCAGGTTGATTGCGATTGCGAACAATCTGGGTGATGCGAAGTCGCTTGCGACGCACCCGGCGACAACGACGCATTTGAAGATCGGCGCGGCGGAGCGGGCGCGGCTTGGCATCACCGATTCGGTCATCCGGCTCTCGGTCGGGCTCGAGGATGCGGCCGATCTGGAGGCGGATCTCGGGGAGGCGCTCGCTGCCGGATGGCGAGAACGAGCAGCGGCGTGAGGGCCGGTCTGGACAGGAACCGGCGCGCGGGCGTTTGATCGGAGGCTGGGAGCGAACGATGGCGGGAGATTATTCGCAGACGACGCGCGGCATCCGGGTGAGCGTGCATCCGTTCTACCTCGAGGACCAGTCGGAGCCCGAGGCGAACCACTTTGTTTGGGCGTATCGGGTGAAGATCGAGAACCGAGGGGAGGTTGCGGTACAGCTTCTGCGCCGGACCTGGCAGATCACGGACGCGCATGGGCGCGTGCAGCATGTGCACGGTGCGGGGGTGGTGGGTGAACAGCCACTGCTGGAGCCGGGAGAAGCGTTCGAATACACCTCGGGGACACCGCTCGAGACGCCGTCAGGATTCATGACGGGGGCGTATCACATGTTGGTGGCTGCCTCGGGCGAATCGTTCGACGTGGCCATTCCGACCTTCAGCCTGGACAGCCCGCACCAGGACCGGCGCGTGCACTGAAACCGGAACAGCGGGGTCGGGTTGCCTCAGGGGGGCATGGACACAATATTGTGGGGTGAGCGAGGCTTCGATCGTTGATTCGGGAAAGAGGAAACCCATCCGTGAACGTTCTGACTGCTGTTAGTGGTGAGACGCCCGTTCGGCCGAGCCGGGAAGAGGCCGAGGAGGCCGTGCGCGTGCTGCTGCGCTGGGCGGGCGAGGACCCGGGGCGGGAGGGGCTGCTTGACACGCCCGGGCGCGTGGTCAGGGCCTACGAGGAGTTCTTCGCCGGCTACGAGGTCGATCCGGTTGCGGTTCTGGAACGGACTTTCGAAGAGACGGACGGCTACGACGAGATCGTTCTGCTGCGTGACATCCGCATTGAGAGTCATTGCGAGCACCACATGCTGCCGATCGTCGGCAAGGCGCACGTCGCTTATCTGCCGGGGCGACGTGTCGTTGGAATCAGCAAGCTCGCGCGGGTGGTGGAGGCCTATGCGAGGCGGCTGCAGATACAGGAGAAGCTGACGGCGCAGATCGCAAACACCATCAACGAGGTGCTGCAGCCGCGCGGAGTTGCGGTGGTGATCGAGGCGGAGCACCAATGCATGTCCACGCGCGGCGTGCACAAGCCGGGAGTGGGAATGGTGACGAGCCGGATGCTGGGAGTTTTCCGGGACGATCCGGCGACACGGCGCGAGCTGCACGCACTGATCGGCAGCCATCTCAGCCTGGGGTAGCAGGGGGCGGTTGGCGGCTCTTTTGACGGGCGCTCACCCGAAAGGGTGGGGCATCTCCTCAATTACTTCGTAGCGGCGAACGCAGGAGTCGAAATCGGCGAGTGGCGCAACGGCACCGGGCTCGACAATCGCCGCCGCCAGGTCGTCGCCGACGAAGCCACGGATCGCGTCCAGTGATTGCCAGTGTGTCAGGACCAGAAACTCGATCTGGCCACCGTCGAGGCGGCGCCTGGCGAGGTGGACTCCGAGGAAGCCCGGGAGGCGTTTGAGTTCCGGCAGGAGCGGCGCGGAAATGTGCGGGATAGCATCGGCCCTCGCCAAAGCCGCGCGTGCACGCCATTCACGAATGATCATGCGATGTCTACGGCTGGGCCGTGAGAGCGGATATCAGCGACGGAAGCGCCCGGCGCCTTGGAAGCCGCCGCCAAAGGCACCTCTACCTGCTTCACGGCCGAGGCGGTCACTCTGAAGCTGCTGATAGTTGGCGGTGCCGAGACTGGAGCCCCCTCCCCTGCCCTGCAACCGGCCGGCGCCGGAGGGCGGCTGGACGGAGTTCCAGCCCGAGCCGCTCCATTTCTGCCAGCCGCTGCCGGTGTTGCGATAGACGTTGCCGTCGCGCCCGGCATAGACGTCTCCGTTCGCACCCTCGGCTGCACCACCACGAACACCGGTGGCTGCGTTGTGATAGCCGGCACCTTGGGCGCCGCTGGAGGATGTGAAGGCGCCGGCCGAGCCTTGGGCGTTGCTGCGGCTTTGCGTGTTCACGGTCTGATTGGGGCCAGAAAAGCTGCTCGATCCCCAGCGGCCGTACTCGTTCCAGTTCTGGTTCGTCGAACCGGTGACACCGCTTCGTCCATTGTACCAGCTCGCATTGGCACTGCCGGTGCCATTGCCCCAGGCGGCGCTGCCATGCGCATAGCTGCCGGTGGTCGGGTTGTAGGCAGACCAGGCGCCAGCCCCGCCATAGGGACCATAGACGGCGCCGCCGGCGGCCCACGCTCCCGTGGTCGCATTGTAATACCGGCCGCCGGTGGCCGTGGCGTAGGGGCCATAAATCGTGCCACCGCGCGCCCAGGCGCCCGTTGCGGCATTGTAATAGACGCCGCCCGCGTAGCTGTAGGGGTACGGATAGTAGATCGGAACCGGTCCGGGGATGACAACCGGCGGATAGTAGTAGCCGGTACCGTAGACGAGCACGCCCGCGGAAACGAAGCCCATCACGTAACCGGCGGTATAGCCGTAAGTGATCGCCGCGAGTGTTGCGTCGTATACCTGGACGTAGGTGACGTTGTAGTAGGGAAAATCGGCCGGGATGGTGCTGATGGCGCGAGGGATGCTGTCGGCGAGCGCCCAGGGGCCGGCGGGTGAAGGACCAACGAACCAGGCGCCGTTCTGGCAGACATAGTAGTTGGGGCCGATCTTCAGCACGACGGCGGCGGTGTTGACGGCATAGAGCATTGTCGTGCCGGGGATCGGCGCAAAGTGTGGCGGTCCGGAATAGATGACGGTTGGCTGCACCGAGCCGCGCTTCAGGGTCGCGGTGGTGGGAATCTGCGCCTTCAGGACCGCTTCCTCAGCCTGCACCGTGCCAGGCACGGAGGCGAGCACTGCGCCTGCGGGGTTGGCGGGCGGTATCAGAGCGAAATCGGCAGGCAGCTTGTCGGATGCAAAGGTCCAGGGGCCATCGAGAGCGGACGCGCTGAACCAGCGACCGGAGAAAAGCACGTAGAATTTTCCAAGGGCAGGATCGAAGAAGAGCGCGCTTGCCGTGTTCTCGACGCGCTGCAGGCCGGTTTGGGGAATCGGCACGAAGCGTGGCGGTCCGGCAGTGACGACGATCTCCGCAGGTTTCGTGCTGACGAAGATGGTCGGAACCAAGTCAGGCGAGGGCGGAGGATGGGCGGGGATGAATTTATGCACCTCGGCGAAGTTCGCGGTGTCGGGCAACGCATTGAAGGCAGGCGGGAGGTGGCTGACAGGGATGTATGGGCCGGTTGCAGCGGGAGCGGAGAGCCAGAGGCCGTTCGCCAGCAGGTACCAGGTGCTGTTCGTTACGAAGACGTCCCAGTTGGTGTTGACGGCGAAGGAAAGGCCGGTTGACGTGATCGGGGCGAGCACGGGCGGGCCGTCGAACACGACAAGGCTGGCGGGGCGGCTCGACGTAAAGATGACAGGAGGCGTGTTGTTGACGGCGACGGAGGGCACCGGGGACTGATTCAGGCTGAGCAGGATGGAGGTCAAAGGCACCGCACGCGTTTGCATCGCGGCGGGCAAGGCGGCGCGGAGTTTCGCCTCGAGTGTCGCCGCGGCGGCTGTGTCGAGGGCGGGAAAGTGGGTGGCGAGCAAGCGGGGATCGGAGAGATGTACCAGGCCGGCGGCTTCGTCGGTCGTCGTGGTGAGGGAAATCTCGACGGTGCCGAGGAGCGGAGTTGACTGGCCGGGGCGGAGAATGGCGATGGCGGCGCGGGCGGTGAGTATTTTCCGGCTTGGCCACGAGACGGCCTGCGGCTGATAGACGGTGACGGTGGCGCCATTCTCGGTGAGCGTGTGCGGCCAGGAAGCAGCCGCCGCGGGCGCGGCAATCGGAATGGGTGGGAGCGGCAGCGGCGCGGCCTCCGCGGCAGCCGGCGGAATCGCGTACGGGGCGACAAGAAGAGCGGCCGTGACGAACGAATTGGCGGCGCAAGCAACGAGGCGGCGCACGTAGTTCTCCCGGACAAACCTCCAGAAGCATAGGCCAAGAGCGAAGGTTTGGAAACGGCAGCCGACCGAAATGCGGCCGATCAAAGTAGAGGGGGCTTGGCGTTCGCGGCTTCATGGCGCAGCAGCCAAGCCTTGCGGTGAAGGCCGCCGCCGTAGCCGGTCAGGCTGGCATCGGCGCCGATGACGCGATGACATGGAATGACGATCGCGATCGGGTTGGCACCATTGGCGAGACCCACGGCGCGGCTCGAACGGGGGGCGGAGATGGCGGCAGCGAGGCCGCCATAGGTGGTTGTGGTGCCGGGAGGAATGCGCCGCAATGTCTGCCAGACACGGTGCTGGAACTCCGTGCCGTGCGGGCGGACGGAGATGCCGTCGAGGGCGTTCAGATCTCCGTCGAAATAAGCGGCGAGGCGCCCGCAGGCGGCCTCGGCGAGGTGGCCGGGCGTGAGTGTGCAGGCGGGGTGAAAGCGGCTGAGCGCGCGGTGCAGACGATCTTCGTGATCCTCGAACTCGAGGAGGCAGAGGACCTCGCCGTCGGACACCAGGAGAAGCGTGCCGATCGGCGAGGAAACGCGGTCGAGGGTCAGGTTCATGCGAGGTCGCCCTGTCGGCATCGGACTGCGTGCGGCAGGGCCGAAGCGAATGCCCAGAGGTGCATCGCGGCGTAGGCGCGCCAGGGCCGCCAGGCGGCGGCGCGCGCGAGGAGTTGCGAGGCGGAGATTGGCCGGCCGGCCGCGGTTTGCATGGCGCGCAGCAGGCCGATATCAGAATGGGGGAAAGCATCGGGCACATGCAGAGCGCGCATAGCGATGTATTGCGCAGTCCATTCGCCAATGCCGGGAAGTTGGCGAAGGCGCGCGACGGATTCCTCGAGGGTGGGGCGTGGCTCGAGCAGACTCGTGTCGGTTGCTGCGGCCTTGGCGAGTGCGGTGATGGCGGCGGCGCGGGCGCGTGGCATGCCGAGCGCCAGGCCCAGGTCATCCACCGGGGCGAGTTGGGTGGCCGTGGGGAAGAGATGGTTGAGGCCGTCGAAGGGCAGATCAATCGCGGGCGGCAGGGGGGTGCCGCAAAGGGCGACGATTTTCCCGGCCAGGGCTGTGGCGCGGGTGACCGAGATCTGCTGGCCGAGGATGGCGCGCACCGCGAGTTCGAAGGAATCCCATGCTCCAGGCAGGCGCAGGCCCGGGCGGGCTGAGACGAGCGGCGCCACAAGGGGGTCCGAGGAGAGGTGGGCGGCGATCCGGGCGGGATCGGCATCGAGATCGAACAGGCGGCGGATACGCCGCTCGATCAGGGGCAGCGCCGTGGCGATGGGGAAGCGGATGGTGGCGAGGAGCGCGGCTGGCTCATCAGCGGGCCGGACATGGATCGTGCCTGAGGTGCCGCAGAGGGCAATGGTCCGCGTGTAGGTTCCGTTCGAGACGATTTCGACGCCCGGGGTCGCGCGGGGCGCGAGGAAGGCAATGAGGGAGGGCCAATCGAAGGGCGGCTTGAACGGGAGGGCCAAGGTGGCGGGCCGGGTCGGCGCGGCATCGGTGGTGGGCCGAACGGGTTCTCGCTTCGAATCGGTAAATCGCTCTAGCATCCTGAGTTCCAAGCATCTGAAACCAAGTGCGTCATGTCCCAGGCGACCCTTTTTGCACTCCAGACCGACTGCCGGGCGCATATCGCCTGTCAGGACAATCTCGCGTTCATGCGGCCGCTCAAGAGCGGGGTGATGCAGCTTATCGTCACCTCGCCTCCATACAACATCGGCAAGGCGTATGAACGGCGCCGACTGCTTCAACAGTACGTAGAGCAGCAGGCGCAGGTGATTTCCGAATGTGTGCGGCTGTTGAGTTGCCGGGGCTCGCTCTGCTGGCAGGTTGGCAATCACGTGGAGAACGGTGAGATTTCTCCACTCGACATGGTTCTCTATCCAGTCTTCCAGGAGCACGGTTTGCACTTACGGAACCGGATTGTTTGGCACTTCGAGCACGGGCTGCATTGCAGCAACCGACTTTCCGGGCGCTATGAGACAATTCTCTGGTTCACGAAGACGGACGACTACGTCTTTCATCTCGATCCGATCCGCGTTCCGTCCAAGTATCCGGGGAAGAAGTACTTCAAGGGCCCGAAGGCTGGGCAGTTGTCGGGCAATCCTCTCGGCAAGAACCCCGGGGATGTTTGGATTTTTCCCAATGTTAAGAACAATCATGTCGAGAAGACGGCACATCCTTGCCAATTTCCGGTCGAACTAGTGGAGCGGCTGGTGCTGGCGCTGAGCGAGCCCGGAGACTGCGTTTTCGACCCGTATATGGGGGTCGGGACCAGCGTCGTCGCCGCGCTCAAGCACGATCGCATTGGCTACGGTTGTGATATCATGAAGGAATATGTTGATATCGCGTGGGACCGGATCGGCATGCTTCGCGCCGGTATGCTGCGGACGAGGCCGATGCACAAGCCTGTCCACGATCCATCCCTTCCCTACGGCGGACATCGGTGATGGATGTGACGGTTGATTGCCATATTGGCGGCGACCTAGGCAATTGCATTATCGCTATAATGCCTGAATCGGGGGTATCGTTGCCATGAGCGAGCACCATCAGGCGACGTTGCGATCGATCACCAAGACGGTGCGCATCGGGTGCGATCCCGAGCGGGCGTTCCGGTTTCTTGCCGATTTGGAAAACTGGCCGAGATGGGCGATCGTCAACGTGAAGTCCACCCGACAGACGGACGATCCGGAATGGTGGGACATGGTGACGCCGCACGGCGCCGCACGGCTTCGGATGCGCGCCGATGCGCGGCACGGCATCCTCGATCATGACTTCGTCGATCCGCAGGCGAGCTGGACGGTTTGTGCGCGCGTCATTCCGAACGGGGGCGGCTCGGAGTTCATGATCACCTTCTTCCAGCCGCCGAGCTTCTCGGACGCGTTCTTCGACGAGCAGATCAAGCTGGTCGATATCGAGCTTGCCAGGCTGAAGGAAATTCTCGAGGCTGGCTCTGACGGCTGAGAGGTTCAGGCGCCACCACAGGAATGTTCGGAGTCCGGCAGGACCCAGAAGAGCAGGGATCTGAGATCGACGGTGGCGTAGAGGCGGCCGCGCGTATCTCCGGGCGGGCAGTGGCTCGGCTGGCGCACAAGGCAGATGATGATGAGAGCGTTCAGGCGAGCGCGGTTGATGGCGGCGATATCGTCGTAGGATACCTGATAGCCGCCATTGGCGAAGCTGACAGCGGAGCCGGAACCTGCAATGGGCGGGCCGTTCAGATTGTTGGTCAGGCGTTGGCCGAGGAAGGAGATGGACGTCTCGGCGCAGGTTCCGGGCACGGACGGGAGCGGCGCGGCGACAGCGGCGACAGCGATGAGAGAGGTGAGCGCGGCGAGAAGAACGGCGGAAGGGCGAGGCATCCGGGCTCCTATTCCGCTCAGGCGGACATGCGGACGGGAGGGAAGACGTTTTCGGGAATCGGGCAGACGTAGGGGTGGCGGGCGATGCGGGAGGCATGGTCGGCCTTGGCGCGGGCGAGCAGAGTTACATCGCCGAGGACATCGATCGCGGTGCCGGCCATCACTTTTGCTACGTGTGCGAGGCCTTTGTGTGCGGCAGGGGTCTTGCCCTGAGCGGTGAGCTGCCAGGAATGACCAGGCGTGCCGATGGCGTAAGTGGCGCCGCGCGCCTGCACGGTCGGCACCCTCCAGCTTACGTCGCCGACGTCGGTAGAGCCCATCATCGCAGCACCCCTGGCTTCGAGCGGAACGATCTCGTCGCAGAGGGCGGCCGGCTTCGCGGGAAGGCCGACGCGGCGCCAGGCAGTGGCGATGTCCTCTTCCGTCAGAGTGGCCTGGATTTCGCGGGCGAAGGCATGGTCGGCCTCGTCGAAGGGAGGTGGACCGAGGCGGCGGAGATTGTCGTGCATGGCTCGTTCGAGCGGGGTGTTGGCGAGCAGGTTGGAGCAGGCACTCACCACCTTCGAGGTGACGGTGGTCTCGGTCATCAGCGCGGCGCCGTCGGCAATTTTGCGTACGCGTGCGACGAGGCGTTGCAATTCGGGCAGCTCGCGGGCACGGACGAGATAGCGGACGGTGGCGCGCGCCTGCACGACGTTGGGCGCGATGCCGCCGGCATCGAGGAGGGCATAATGGATGCGGGCGTCGATAGGCATATGCTCGCGCATGTAGTTCACGCCGACATTCATCAGCTCGACGGCATCCAGTGCGCTACGACCGAGATGCGGCGAGGCGGCGGCGTGGGAGGCACGGCCGGCAAAGCTGAAATCGATGCGGGTGTTGGCGAGCGAGAGCGCTTCGTTGACGGAAGAGAAGGCGGAGGGATGCCAGGAGATGGCGACCTCCACATCATCGAAGCAGCCGGCGCGGACCATGAAGCCCTTGGCGGCGCCGCCCTCCTCGGCGGGGCAGCCGTAATAACGGATGCGGCCGGGAAGGCCGTTTTTGGCGAGATAATCCTTGACGGCGGTTGCGGCGAGGAGGGAGGCGGAACCGAGGAGGTTGTGGCCGCAGCCGTGGCCGTTGCCGTTCGGCTCGAGCGGGCGGGGTTCGGTGACGCCGGCCTCCTGGCTGAGGCCGGGGAGCGCGTCGTATTCGCCGAGGATTGCAATCACCGGGCCGCCGGAGCCGGCTTCGCCGGCGACCGCGGTCGGGATGCCGGCCAGATTGCGGATGATGCGGAAGCCTTCGGCCTCCAGCATCGCGATATGCTCGGCGACCGAGCGATGCTCGGCGTAGGCGAGTTCGGGCGTGTCCCACACACGATCGCTGAGCGCGGCAAAGGCGTCCTTCTTCGCATCGACGAGACGCCAGATTTCTTCGGTGTTCTGCATCGGGGTGCCCGTGGTTGCAGCGCCAGGAAAAAACGATAGCAGTGCGCAATCGCGGGCTCAATCCGCGTGGGGGCTGGAACGGAAAGATGGTGCAAAAGCGTGTCCGGCTTGCCCGAATATGTTGTGCCCGGTTGAGCCGAGAGGATTGTCTTCAGTTGCCTGGCGGTTTCCTTCGTTCGCTTTCGGAGACGGCAGCGGTGGCAGGAGCACGATCCGGAAAGTCAGATCAGTGAGGCGCCTCCCTCACCTCCGACCCCTCACCGGGACCCCAGCAAAATCCTGGAACTTTGCTGGGAGCCCGGCCCCGAGGGAGAGGGGAGGAACTGCAAGGGAGTGGGCGAGTTTCTCAGTGGACCGGGGAAAAATCGGTCGGGCGGAGAAAGCGGTTCTCCTGCGAAACGAGAAGGCCGAGCTCGGCAGACTTCTTCAGATAAGCGGCCCAGGCGGGATCGGCGGCCATGGTGTTGCGGCGAACTTCGCGGTCGGCCTGGCTTTCGTAGCCCCAGAGATGCACCACCTGATTGAGCGGGCCTTCCGCGGAGACGAACCAGCCAAGGCAGCGGCCGAGATATTTCTGCTGCAGCGGCCAGCCTTCGGACTTGTAGAGGGCGACGAACTCCGCGGTCTTGCCGGGGCGGACAGTGTAGATGCGCAGGTCGACGATCATGCCGTTTCTCCTTCTGGCGGGGATGTTCCCTTGGCAAGGCTGCCCGAGGGGATGGCGGAGGTAAACCCGGGCGTGGCGGATGCGGTTCCTCCCGATTGCCGCTCAGCCCGGCAATTCGAGAACGTTCTTGGCGATGATGTTGCGCTGGATCTCGTTGGTGCCGCCGTAGATCGACGTGGGGCGGGACTGGATGAAGAGCCCAGAGGGATGCAACTCGCGGTTGCCGCCCATCGGTTCGAGCAGTCCGGCATTTTCGCCGGCGATCTCGAGCATCGTTTCGGTGATGCGCTGGTAGAGCTCGCTCTGGTTCACCTTGAGCATGGAGACGTCGGCGCCGAGTGATTCGCCGCGTCGCACCTGCTCGGCAAAGTCCTCGTAGAGGGCCTTGTGATCGGCGAGGTCGAGGCGGAGGCGCGTGTAGCGATCCTGGAAGGAGGGATCGTCGGCGAGGCCCATCCGCTCGGCGAGCAGGCGGAGGCGGGCGAGGGCGTAAGAGGCCTGCTTGGGCGAGCCGAGGAGGAGGCGCTCGAAGCCGAGCAATGCCTTGGCCATGCTCCAGCCGCGATTGATCTCACCTACCAAGTTCTCGCGCGGCACGCGCACATTGTCGAAGAAGGTTTCGCAGAACTCGTCGTGCAGATCGAGATTGATGATCGGGCGGACAGTGATGCCGGGGAGATCCATCGGAACGAGCAGGAAGCTGATGCCCTGCTGCTGCTTCGCATTCCTGTCGGTGCGGACGAGGAGGAAAATCCAGTTGGCGTCGGTGGCGAGGGTGGTCCAGGTCTTCTGGCCGTTGAGGGCCCAGTGATCGCCATCAAGCACGGCCTCGGTGCGGAGGCTGGCAAGATCGGAGCCGGCGTTCGGCTCACTGTAACCCTGGCACCAGATGTGCTCGCCGGACAGAATTTTCGGGAGAAAGAAGCGCTTCTGCGCATCGGTGCCGAAACGGATCAGCAGCGGACCGATCATGGTGATGCCCATGTCGTTGAACCGGGCGCAGCCGTGGCGCTCGAACTCCTCGATCATGACGAGCTGGCGGGCTGCGGAGAGGCCCATGCCGCCCCATTCGCGTGGCCAGCCGGGAGCAAGCCAGCCGGCGCGAGAGAGCGTGAGGTACCAGGGCTTCGTGTCGCGGAAATGCAGCCGCTTCGGCGGATTGCGGAGCGCGGGCGGATAGTTGGCGACGAGGAACTCGCGGATGCAGGAGCGAAAGGCGGGCTCGTCGAGCGAAGCGAGGGCTTCGGGGGAAAGGTCAGGCATCGTGCTCCTCCAGGGCGAGGGCGGCGTATCGGGTGCGGTGCAGGGGGGCGGAGCCGTAGAGATTGGCGTGCACCATGGCTTTGCGGAGGAAGAGACCGATGTCGGCCTCGTCGGTGTAGCCGATGCCGCCGTGGAGCTGGATCGCCTGGCGCGTGATGAAGAGCGAGGTGTCGGCAGCGCGGGCCTTGGCACGGGAGACGGCAGCGCGGCAAACGGGCAGATCCGACTCGAGGTCGAGAGTAGCAGCGGCGGATTGCACGCTGGCGCGCATCAGTTCCCATTGGATCTTGAGATCGGCCGCGCGATGGCGGAGCGCCTGGAAGCTTGCGATCGGCTGGCCGAACTGCACGCGGGTGGCGAGGTAGTCGAGCGTGATCGCGAAGGCACGGCGCGAGAGGCCGAGGAGATAGGCGGCAGTGGCCAGCGCAGCTTCTTCGAGCGCGCGGTCAAGATTGCCGGGGAATGGGGTTGCCGGAGCATGATCGAAGGTGATGGTGCCAAAAGTGCCGCCGTCCTGGGTACGATCGAGGACGAGCATGACTCCCGGTGCTTCGCGGGGCACAAGGGCCAGGCCTTCGCGTGCGGAGACGAGAAAAAAATCGGCGCCACCGGCCATCGGCACAAAGAGCTTCCTGCCGGTGAGGCGACCGTTGCGAAGGGTGGTGTCGGCGGCGGGATCGAGGCTGTTCGGCCGCTCCTGCCATGCGGGAATGACGAGGGAGGTGCCGGCGAGGAGATCGGCGAGCGGGGCGCCGGAAAGGACCCGGGCGGCCATGGCGGCAGGGACCAGCGGCTCGGGGACGAGGCCAGCGCCGAGTTCTTCGGCGAGGACGACGAAGCCGCGCATGCCGAGGCCGCTGCCGCCCTCGGATTCGGGAAGCGCCAAGGAGGGCCAGCCGAGGTCGCAAATCTGCCTCCAGGTGGCGCGGTCGAAGCCGGGGTCGGTGAATCGGAGAGCGCGGATGCGACGGAGATCGCCGTGCGGGACGACGGCGGCGGCACTGTCGCGGACCATTTGCAGGCTTTCCCTGAATTCCGCCGCCTGATCCATCGTTTTCCTCGCCTGGCCGGCAATGCTGGCGCGCGGAAGGCCGAGGGGTCAATGGGGTGTCGCGATATCCGGGGTAGTCGAGACTTTCGTCAGCATTACGGGTGAGCAACGGAGCGGGTATTGGAGCCCCCGCTGCGGGTTCGCTGCCCGAGGCGGACGGCGGCCTCAGGTCGGGCGGAGTTCCGGCCGTGGGATTCAGGACCGTTGGGCTGCGCCCAGCGAATCTTTAGGCCGAACCGTGCCTGGCGAGTGACGCATGGAGTAGGGTGTTCAGCGCCGGTTGCCGCCGCTGGGCGAACGGCATCGATCACCCTCTGGCGACAGCTGTGGCGGATGGAGGAATTGCCGATGGCCAGGAACGAGGAAGGCAAGATTGCCGACGCGGCCGATCGGCGCGGCAAGGTGATGGCGGGGCTGGTCGTGGCGGCGATGCTCGGCTGCCTTGGCGCCTGTACTCAGATCCAGCCAGCACCTGGTAGCAGCGCCGAGCAGGCGCCCGGCAGCTTCAGCGTAGAGATTGGCGGGCAGATGACGACCATGATCGGCGCGGCCAAATAATAGCCGGCCTTTGTTCGTAATGACGACACGGTCGGCGATGTCGGCTCAGCCGTTATCGTGGAGCGCGGCGGCACGACTCCGTTTCAGAGTATCGATCGGGGCGGGCGCGTCACCGCCGTCTGAGCGGGCTGACAGATGGCGTGGTGAGGTCGATAGCAGCGGAGAGGTGATGCGGTGATAAGGCGTGTCGTGGTTCAGACAACGCTGACGATTGTCGTGATGGGAGCGATCCTGTTCGTTGCTGCCGGGCATTGGCGGTGGCCGCAGGCGTGGGCGTGGCTTGCCGTGCTGGTGCTCAGCAGCTTCGCGATCAGCTTCTGGTTGCTGGTGCACGATCCGAAACTGCTCGAATCGCGCATGTCGCTGCCGTGGCACCGCGACCAGATGCGCTGGGACCGCTTTTTCATGCTCGCGGTTGCGGTTGCTTTCGTGGGCTGGCTGGCGCTGATGGGACTCGACGGGGGTCGCTTCGGATGGTCCGAGGTGCCGCTTGCGGCCGAGGTGATGGGGGGCGTGCTGACGGTGCTGGGCATGGCGGTGACCTGGCAGATCTTCCGCTTCAATAGCTTCGCGGCACCGCAGGTGCGCGTGCAGGTGGAGCGGGCACATAGGGTGGTGAGCGAGGGGCCGTACCGCATTGTCCGGCATCCGATGTATGCCGGGGCGATTTTCTGGCTGGTGGGCACGCCGCTACTGCTCGGCTCCTGGTGGGGTTTGGCCGTGGTTCCCCTGATGATCGTCGGCCTGGCGTTCCGGGCAGTTGGCGAGGAGCGAATGCTGCGGCGGGAGCTAGCCGGATACGATGAGTACGCGCGACGGGTGCGGTGGCGGCTGGTCCCGGGAATCTGGTGAATGCAGGCGTTGCGCAAGGGTGGACTGGTTTCAGATCCAGCCTGGAATGGCCGGAACACGCAGTGTCTCGAGCTCCGGGAGATCGAAGCCGAAGTACCTGGCGAGCAGCGCACGCAGGGCGCGGCGGTCGGGCAATTCGGATCTGGTCACGCCGGCAGCGCTGCGATGCGTGACGTCGCGATTCATGATGCTCACCCGTCCGTCCGCCGTCGCGGCGCTGGCGAGGATCGAATTTTTGAACAGCGAGTCTGGATGGGTGGCGGTGAAATGGTTCGCCACTTCGAAATCGATGGGGTTCTCGATGTCGAGGGTGGAAATCCAGGCCGGGATATCGATGCCGTCGCGCGCGGCGTGGAGGATCCAGTTGGTGCCCTCGCGGACGAGACGGTGCGTGGGGCATTCCGGGGGAACGGCGGAGCCGTCGAGCGGCAGGGGCAGAGAGGATGCGAAAGGTCCAAATCCCGGATCGACGACGTAGCGAACATGATCGATGGTGACGCTAAGAAGCATGTGCGTGCGGGGTGCCTCGTTTCGATTTCGGAAAGTGATCACCCGCGCCGCGTGGCGGAGAGGCGCAAAGCCGAGCGCTTCCAGGACGGCGGCAAAGAGGCTGGCATGTTCAAAGCAGTAGCCGCCGCGACGGGCGTGAACCAGCTTGGCCTGCAGGGCAGCAACGTCGAGCCGGATTCCCCGCCCGAGCAGGACATCGAAATTCTCGAACGGAACGTGCGCCAGATGATGAGACAGCAGGCCGGCAAGTGTCGAATAGGTGGGGGCGGTTGGGCCCTGCCACCGGATGCGGGCGAAATAGCCATTGAGGTCAACGGAATCTGCCATCGTAGGCTTGGGGCTGCTGCCTGGGCGGGAATGAAAACGGATGGTATTGGTTTATTCGATTGCCGATATCGAACCAGTTCCGTTCGGCACATTGCGGGCAGGATGGGGCGCAAAGCAAGGCCTGGTGGAGGTTCCGCGTGATTTTGCCGCGGGCGCGTGCGAGAAGCCGGGCATTGGTTGCGACAATCGTCACATGACGCTGGATCGCGGCCGACCGGTGAAGCGTGGCTGGCGTTTTTCAAGAAACGCCGCAACACCTTCCTGATAGTCGGGGGTGCGGCCGGCCTCGCGCTGAAGATCGCGCTCGAGGTCGAGCTGGGCGTCGAGAGTGTTGGCCTGAGATGCGGCGAGTGCCCGCTTGCAGAGAGCGAGGGCCTGGGTCGGCCGGGTGGCGAGATGGGCGGCCAGAGCCTCGGCCTCCGCGATCAACTTGTCGTCATCGACAGCCTTCCATATGAGGCCCCAGGAAGCGGCAGTCTCGGCCGGTAATGGCTCGGCGGTCAGCACGAGCGCGCGGGCGCGTGCCTCGCCGACCAGGCGCGGAAGAAAGAATGTGCCGCCGGAATCGGGAACCAGACCGATCCTTGCGAAGGCCTGGATGAAGCTTGCCGAACGCGCCGCGAGTACGATGTCGCAGGCGAGCGCGATGTTGGCGCCGGCGCCGGCGGCGACGCCATTGACCGCGCAGACGATCGGCTTGGGCAGGTTGCGGAGCTTGCGGATCAGCGGGTTGTAGTAGCGATCGATCGAGCGGCCGAGGTCGATAGTCGAAAAATCTCCAGCCCCGCGATCGCTGAGATCCTGCCCGGCGCAGAAGCCACGGCCTTCACCCGTGAGCAGGAGGGCGCGGCAGTCGAGATCCAGTGCCGCGTCGTCGAGCGCCTGCGAGAACAGCGCATGCATTTCCTCGCTGAAGGCGTTCAGTTTCTCCGGCCGGTTCAGGACCAGCTTGCGCCAGCCTTCGTATCGCTCCAATCGAACTGACTGTGCCATCGCGTTTCCCCATTCGCGCAGGGTACCTGGAAGTGTCCTCTCTGAAGCGGAAAATGCCTCTGCATTTGCTGTCAGGAATAGTAATGGAATTGTTAAGAAGTGAGGCGGACATCCGCACCCCGCCGCATCGACGCCTCGCCGTTCAAGCCGCTTCATGCGGTGCAGCGGCACTGGCGGGGCTGTGTTCGTGGCGGCGGCGCCGTCCGGCGACCCGCGATGGTCAAGGGGCCGGACCCGCAGTCCGCGGGGTTGCCGACGGTGGTCAGCGAGATCCCGCGGTCTGGGGGCGGTGCAGGCGGGTGGCAGTGCGTTCCTGTACGGCTTCGAAAGAGACGCCAGGAGCGGTCTCGAGGAGAAGAAAGCCTTCGGGTGTGACGTCGATCACAGCGAGGTTCGTGTAAACGCGCAACACGCAGGCCGGTGCCGTGAGCGGAAAGGAGCAGCGCGAGACGAGGCGCGGGGCGCCTTCTTTCGTGGTATGCTCCATTGCGACCCAGAGCCGCTTCGCGCCGGCGGCGAGGTCCATGGCGCCGCCGACGGCGGCGGCGGCATCGTTGCGCCCGGTGGTCCAGTTGGCGAGATCACCGTTTTCCGCCACCTCGAACGCGCCAAGCACGCAGAGATCGAGATGGCCGCCGCGAATGATGGCGAAACTGTCGGCGTGATGCACGAAGGCGCCGCCAGCGCGCAGCGTAACCGGTTCCTTGCCGGCATTAATGAGCCAGGGATCGACCGAATCGGGTGAGGGCGCAGGACCGATGCCGAGCACGCCGTTCTCGGAGTGGAAGACGACCTCGCGTTCGGGGGGCACGTAATCGGCGACCAGAGTCGGGATGCCGATGCCGAGATTGACGTACCAGCCTTCGGGAATGTCTTCGGCGATGCGGCAGGCGATTGCGGAACGTGACAGGCCGGCGGGCGCGGTTCGGGTGTCCGGCATCGGTCTATTCCTTCGCCTGAGCATAGGGAACGTGGAGGACGCGGCTGACGAAAATCCCGGGTGTTACGATCGCTTCGGGGTCGAGCGTGCCGAGTTCGACGAGGTGCTGCGCCTGGACGATGGTGAGGCGGGCGGCCATGGCCATCACCGGATTGAAGTTGCGCGCGGATTCCCGGTAGGTGAGGTTGCCGAAACGATCGGCGCGCCAGGCCTCGATCAGGGCCACGTCACCCGGGAGTGCATGCTCGAGAACGTAGTGGCGGCCGTTGAAGGAACGCTGCTCCTTGTTCTCCGCGAGTCGGGTGCCGACGGCGGTCGGGGTGAAGAAGGCGGCAACACCGGCGCCGGCAGCGCGAATCCGTTCCGCGAGTGTGCCCTGCGGCACGATTTCGAGCTCGATACGGCCAGCGGAATAGAGCTCTTCGAAGACGACGGAGCCGCGGCTGCGCGGAAAGCTGCAAACGATGCGCCGAACGCGGCCGAGTTCCATCAGGCGGGCGAGGCCGGTACGACCGCGGCCGGCGTTGTTGGCAACGACGGTGAGATTGGAAGCGCCCTGCGCGATCAGGCCCTCGATCAGCGCGTCCGGTTGGCCGACATCGCCGAAGCCTCCGAGCAGAACCACAGAGCCGTCGCGAATGCCGGCCATCGCCTCGGCCATGCTGGCCACGCGCTTGTCGATCATGACGCGATCACCGCGCGGCCGTTGGTGACGACGAGAACATTGCGCTCGAGGGCGCGCGCCTGGAAGGCGCCGGTGCGCCAGATTTCCGTGCGGATGGTTTCTCCCGGAAAGACGGGTGCGGAGAAGCGGAGATCGAGCGCGGTGAGGCGGGCGGTGTCGTAGTCGGCCAGCGTGGCGAGGAGCGCGTGGCAGACGATGCCGAGGGTGCAGAGTCCGTGCAGGATGGGGCGCGGAAAGCCGGCGCGGGCGGCGACGGCGGGATCGGAGTGGATGGGATTGTCGTCACCGTTGAGGCGGTAATAGAGGGCCTGCTCGGGGCGTGTTGAGAGATCGTGCGTGATTTCGGGTGGGCCGGAAGGTACCAAATGCACTTCTTTCAGCGGGCCGGCAGGGCCACCGAAGCCGCCCTGGCCGCGCAGGAAGGTGGTGCTCCTGGTGGTGGCGATGAGGGCGCCGGTGGCTGCCTCGATCACTTCCTTTTCGGTGTAGAGGAGTGCAGCGGCGCCGGCGCCTTTGTCGATGAGGCCGGAGATGCGGGTGCGGCCGATGATGTCGCCGGCGATCGGGAGCGGGCGATGGATGATCAAGCCTTGCTCGCCGTGCACGAGCTTCACCGCGTCGACGGTGGTTTTCGGATTGGCGAGCCAGAAGCCGGGATGAGCGAGTACGACCGCCATGCTCGGCATGGCTTTGAGTGCGCGATGATGATCGACGAAGTCGAGCTGGCGCGGATCGAGCGGGTTTTGGGCGAGGCCGATCGAGAGCGCGTAGAGGATAGTATCGCGCGCGGAGAGATGCTGGCGGATTTCGGGAATCGGGAAGTTGCGCAGCGTTTCGTAGTCGATCGGCATCGGTTCAGCCCTCAAGTTCGATGACGGCATCGGCAGCGTATGCCCCCTCCCCTTCCCCGAGCACGAGCACTGGATTGAGGTCGATGGCAGAGAGGCGCTCGCCGGCAGCGGCGGCAAAGACGGAGAGGCGGGATAGCATGGCGGCGAGGGCGGTGACGTCGGCGGGCTTGCGACCGCGCGCGCCGGAGAGGAGGGGTGCGGCGCGGGTGGCGCCGATCATTCTGCGCGCCGTTTCCTCGCCGAACGGGCAGCGGTGCAGCACAAGGTCCTCGAGAATTTCGACGAAAATGCCGCCAAGACCGAAGAGCGCGATCGGGCCGAAATCCGGATCGCGCTTGATGCCGAGGATGCATTCGATGGCGCCGTCGATCTGGCGTGCAAGGAGGACGCCGTCGAGGCGGGCGGCCGGAGCAGCAACGGCGACGCGGGCGAGGAGGGTGACGTAAGCGGAGCGCACGGCCGCTTCATCGGCGAGGCCCAACAGCACGCCGCCAATCTCGGATTTGTGCAGGATATCGGGGGAGAGGATCTTCATCACCACCGGATAGCCGAGAGAAACGGCGGCGGCAGCCGCTTCGTCTGCGGTTCTGGCGATGCGCTCGGGAACGATCGCGATGCCGGCTTCGGCGAGCAGGTGCTTGGCGGCCGCCTCGTTCGGCGTTGCCGGCGGGAGGAAGACCGGGGGAAGCGGCGGCGGGGCGGTGGGGATGGAAGAAAAGGCCACGCCGATACGGCCCATGGCGTCGAGGGCGGCGACAGCGCGCGCTGGTTCGGAGTAGACGAGGAAGCCGTCCGATTCGTAGGCGCGGACGCGCTCCGGGGAAGCGATGACCGACAGTGCGTAAAGGCGGTCCGGGTAGCGGGCGCGGACGGCGGCGAGTGCAGCACGCAAGGCCGGCGCGAGCGCGGGTGAGCCGCCTGTCTGGCTGAAGAAGGCGAGGATGGAGCGGTAGCCGCCCTCGGCGAGCATGGTCTCGGCGAAGCGGCCGATGAGGACGGGCTCATTCAGGACCTGGGCGGTACAATCGACCGGGTTGGCGGGCGCGGAGAAAGGTAGTGCCGATTTGAGGGCGGCCTGCGCGGCCGCGGGCAGCGGCGGGAGGGGAAGGCCGAGCGATTCGGCAACGTCCGCGATCAGCACCCCTGCCCCGCCGCTAATCGTGAGTGCACCGAGCGTGTTGGCGGCGGGATAGATGCGTCGCGTGGCAGCATAGGCGAAATCGAGGAGTTGCTCGGCGTGGGCGGCGCGGATGGCGCCATGTTCCTCGAGCACGGCGGAGAAAACGCGATCATCGCCGGCGATCGCGGCGGTGTGCGAGCGGGCGGCGCCACTGCCGAGACGGCTTCGGCCGACCTTGAGCATGATGACGGGTTTGCGGGCGGCGCGGGCAGCGGCGAGAGCGGCGAGGAAAGCGTGGGGCTTGCGGATGCCTTCGGCGCAAACAGCAATGACGTCGATGCCGGGATCAGCGACGAGGAAGCCGATCACCTCGCCGAGAGTGACATCGGCCTCATTGCCGGTGGCGACGCATACGGGGGTGCCGAGGCCGCGCTCGGCGGCGACGGAAAAGATGTGGGTGCCGAAGGCTCCGGACTGGCTGGCGATGCCGATGCGGCCGGGGAGCGGACGGAAGCTGTCGAGCGAAGCCGTGAAGGTCGGGAACCAGCCGATGCGAGCGTCGAAGAGTCCGAGTGTGTTGGGGCCGAGGATGCGGAGACCTGAGCGTTGCGCGATCGCGGCGAGCCGGGCCTGGGCGGCGGCCCCGGCTTCGTCGACCTCGGCGAAACCGGCGGAGAAGAGGATGACGGCGCGGACGCCGAGGGCGACGAGTTCGGCGACGGCAGCTTCGGCCAAGGTGGCAGGAATGGCGACGATCGCTGCCTCAGGCACGGCGGGCAGCGCGGAGATGGAGGGCCAGGCGGGGAGGCCCTGCACTTCGGCGCGATTTGGATTGACCGGCAGCAGCGTGCCCTTGAAGCCCGCGGCGCGCATGGCAGCGATTGGACGGCCGCCGATGCGGGTGGGATCCGCGGAGGCGCCGATTATCGCGACCGACCGCGGAGCGAAGAGAGGGCGGAGGCTCGCGAAAGCGTCTGCCGGGGCGCTGCCTTCGGGCATGCAGGGAAAATTTCCTTGGATGGTGCGGGTGGATCCAGATGTGGTTGCTGCGGTTCGAGGGCAGGTAAGCAGTGAAAGAGCAATCTGGACCATGGACGGGTTTCGGTCTATCGGCCCGGCGCGTCCCGCTGGAGTCCGAGATGTCCGGTTCCCTGCCCGTCCGCCGCGCGCTGATTTCCGTTTCAGACAAGACCGGGGTCGTTCCCTTTGCCTCGGCGCTGGCTGCGAGGGGCGTGGAGATTCTCTCGACCGGAGGCACGGCGGCGGTGCTTGCGAAGGCGGGTATCGCGGTGAAGGAAGTTGCGAAGGAGAGCGGTTTTCCGGAAATTCTGGACGGGCGGGTGAAGACGCTGGTGCCGCAAATCCATGGCGGGATTCTGGCCAGGCGCGACCAGCCGCGGCACGTGAAGGAGATGGCCGAGCACGGGATTGCGCCGATCGATCTCGTGGCGATCAATCTCTATCCGTTCGAGGCGGCGATTGCGCGCGGGGCACCGTTCGCCGAGTGCATCGAGATGATCGACATAGGCGGGCCGGCGATGCTGCGTGCGGCGGCCAAGAACCATGAGTTCGTGGTGGTGGCGAGCGCACCCGCGCATTACGAGGCGGTGCTCGCGGAGCTCGAGGAGCACGGGGGCACGCGGGCGGAACTGCGGCGGAAGCTCGCAGCGGAAGCGTTCGGGCGGACGGCGGCCTATGACGCGACGATCGCGCTGTGGTTCCAAGGGACAGTGGGCGAAACATTTCCTGCGAACTTCAGCTTTACTGGGCGGCTGGCGGAGACCCTGCGCTATGGCGAGAACCCGCATCAACGCGCAGCCTTCTATGTGAGCGGTGCGCGGCCGGGTGTGGCAAGCGCGCGGCAGGTGCAAGGGAAGCCGCTTTCCTACAACAACATCAACGATACCGACGCCGCTTATGAGTGCGTGGCCGAGTTCGCGGAGCCGAGCGTTGCCATTGTCAAGCATGCCAACCCTTGCGGAGTAGCAAGCGCGGGTACGCTGGCCGAAGCCTGGGAGCTGGCGCTGCGCTCTGACCCGGTCTCGGCATTCGGAGGAGTGGTGGCTGTCAACCGGCTGCTCGATGCGGAGACGGCGAGGAGAATCGTTGCGATCTTCACCGAGGTGGTGATTGCGCCGGACGCAAGCACGGAGGCGCAGAAGATTCTTGCGAATAAGCGGAATGTCCGGTTGCTGCTGGCGGGCAAGATTCCGGGTGCGGAGGAAGCGGGATTTTCATTTCGGAGCGTGGCAGGCGGATTCCTGGTGCAGACGCGCGATAACGGACGGATCGGGGCGGGCGATCTCAAGGTGGTCACGCAGCGCGCGCCGAGTGCGGCGGAGATCGCGGATCTGCTGTTTGCGTTCCGGGTGGCGAAACATGTGCGCTCAAACACGATCGTCTATGCGAAGGGATGTGCGACGGTCGGGATCGGGGCTGGGCAGATGAGCCGGGTGGACGCTGCGCGGATCGCGGCTTGGAAGGCAGCGGAGGCGACGCGGGCGGCGGGGCTTTCGACATCGCTCACGGTTGGAAGTGCGGCGGCTTCGGATGCCTTCTTTCCGTTTGCGGACGGGCTCGAGGCGATTGCGGAGGCGGGCGCGACGGCAGTCATCCAGCCGGGCGGCTCGATCCGCGACGAGGAGGTCATTACGGCGGCGGACCGGGCCGGAATGGCCATGGTTTTCACGGGCATGCGGCATTTCCGGCACTAGCAGTTTGCTGAAAAACCCCTTGCTGCGACGCGGAGCGAAATGATTCAAGTCGGTGGCAACCGCGGGGCGTGTGATGCGGGGTAGATTCCGAGATCGGGCTGGCTTGTTTTCTTATATCGCACCGGAGGCACGGATACCGGTCGAGCATCCGTTGCGGCCGATCCGGGGGTTGGTTGGCGACACGCTCGAGGAGA
>JASHOA010000069.1 GCA_030041375.1 Acetobacteraceae bacterium | reverse complement strand
AAAAGCCGACACCATAAGCGCCTCGCCCACACCCTCCGGATCGAGCTCCGCAAGCGGACCTTGGAGGCGGCGGCTCGCATTGTAGATCACCACGTCCGGCTGTGTGTCCAGGTAAGGCTAAGTACCCCGAATCAAACTTGAGTGACACAGATCCCCCCGCGTCCGATCGCCCCCTTTTCCCTCTCCCTCTGGGCCGGGCTCCCAGCAAAGTCCTGGGACTTTGCCGGGGTGCCTGTGAGGGGTCGGGTGAGGGTGAATCACTCATCCATGAAAGTTCGGCACCAGGCGCGCGCCTTCCACCGCTGCACGCATCAGCCCGGCCGCCACGGCGGCGCCGTGGGCCACAGCGGCCAGCAGGTGCTGCAAGCGCCGATCTTTGATTTCCTCAATGACCGGACCGTCCGGCCTCTTTGCCGACGCACGGATTGGAGGCAAGTGGACGCGCCTCAGCGTGTCGGCGCCGGAGGAGAGAGCCGCGTTTCTGTCCCTGCCCGAGGGCGAAATCAGGGCCCGGCGATGAGCGGCGAGAGCGTTGCGCGGCGCTTGCGCGCTCAGGCCGCGCGCTCGAGGCGGACGAGGCTTTGGCGCTTGAGAAGGTCGCGATAGGGACCGGGTCGGAGCGCAAGCTCCGCCGGCGCTCCTTGATCGAGGATCCGGCCGCCGTCGAGAACGATGATCCGGTCAAAGTCGCGGAGGGTGGAAAGCCGGTGCGCCACGGCGATCACGGTGCGGCCGGCGGCGAGCCGGTCGAGCGCCTGCTGCACGCCGGCTTCGGATTCCGAATCAAGCGACGAAGTGGCCTCGTCGAGTAGCAGAATCCGGGCATCGCAGAGGAAGGCACGCGCGATCGCCAGGCGCTGGCGCTGCCCGCCGGAGAGCTTCATCCCCCGCTCACCGACGATGCTGTCGTAGCCCCCGGGGAGGGCTGCGATGAACGCTTCTGCGTCCGCCGCCCGGGCGGCAGCACGCACTTCCTCCCGGCTCGCCTCCGGGCGGCCGTAGCGGATGTTGTCCCATACGGATCGGTGGAAGAGCTGCACATCCTGGGAAACGACCGAGAGAATCGCCGCCAGGCGGTCCGGGGGAATGGTCGCGACATCGACCCCGTCGATCAGCACCCGGCCCATGCGCGCATCGTACTGGCGTTGCAGCAGCGCAAGCAGCGTCGTCTTGCCCGAGCCTGAGCGCCCGACCAGCCCAACCCGCTCGCCCGGCTGCACCGAGAGCGAGATCTGCTTCAGCACCGACGGGCCGTCCCGGTAGCCGAATTCGACATCCGCCAGCGTGATCGCCCCGCTCGGAGCAGGCAGGGGACGGATGGTGGGTGCCGGTTTCAGCTCGTGCGGGAGCAGAAGAGCCGCCAGCGCCTCGACCAGCCGTGCCCAATCCTGCACCATCTGCACCAGGGCCACGGCAAGATCGCGGGTTCCGTGCAGCACCGTGAAGCCGAGCGTGGTCACCAGCACGACGTCCCCCGCGCTCGCCAGCCCCTCTCCGAAGCGGTGCAGCGTCCAGGCGAGCAATCCGGCGGTGAGGAGTGCCGTTGCCAGCGCATGCAGGATCCGGAGCTTTTCGAGATAGCGGAGGCTGACGCGCCGCGCCGTCATTTCCCGCTCGACGCTGGTCGCGAAATGCCGCCGCTCGCGGAGGCTGGCTCCGAACGCACGCACGACACCTGCATTGTTGATGACATCGACCAGCTCGCCCTCGAGCGTTGCCGCGGCCGACGCATAGGCCTCGTGCAGGGGGCGGCCGGCGCGTGCGGCCCATCCGATCATTCCGCCGAGCGCGCCAGCCACGCCGACCAGGGCCAGCCCCATCATCGGATCGACCGTGCCGAGGGTCACGATGGCCAGCAGCACGGCGAGAGCCGAGGGCAGCACGCTCCACGTCACCAGGCTCTCGATGCGGAAGACGGCATTGCCGGTCGCGGAAATGCGGCCGGCCAGGGCTCCGGGGTGGCGGTCGGTGAAATAGCCGGGGGCGTGCCCGAGCAGGTGATCGAACAGCCGGCGGCGGAGATCGCCGGTCACGGCGACGAAGCTCTGCGCTGCGATCCATCCGGCGGCCCGCCAGGAGATGTTGTCCACTGCAATCAGAACGGCGAGCGCGGCGAAGGCGCTCCAGGCGGCGGCGACCTGGTGGCGGGCCAGCACGTCGACCAGCATCTTCACCGCATACTGGGAGCCGATGGCGGCACCGACTGCGGCCAGAATGAAGAGGAAGATGCCGATGTGAGCGGCCCGGTGCCGATCGATCGTGCGCAGGATGACACGCATCGGGCGCGGTTCGATCTCGGCGTCCAGGATGGTCCGGCATCCTGGAAGAATCCGCCATCCGCCCATTGGCAACTTCCCTCTCTGAAGCGCCCGTCCGGCGTGACGGCGGCCTGGAAACGGGCGGGCACCTTCCCGGGCAAGACATCGGCGCGCAATCCGGCAGCAATGGGGCCGAGCTTGCCCTACCGCTGCCGCATCAGGCGCGGAGGTTCGCGGGCGGCGAGACATCGCCCGGCGAAAAGGAGCCAATGGCCTTGCGCATCGCAGAGATTGCACCGTTGACGGAATCCGTCCCGCCGAAGCTGTACGGGGGCACGGAGCGGGTCGTCGCCTACCTCACCGAGGAACTGGTCTCGATGGGACACGAGGTGACCCTGTTTGCGAGCGGGGATTCGGCGACGGCGGCGCGGCTCGAGGCCGTTTGGCCGCACGCGCTCAGGCTCGATCCCGAGATCCGGGACTGGGTCGCCCCGCACATGCTGCTGATGGAACGGGTGCGCCAGCATGCGCTGGAGTTCGATGTTCTGCATTTCCACATGGACTACTGGCCGGCGTCGCTGTTTGCGCGCCAGCCGGTGCCGTTCATGACCACGCTGCATGGCCGGCTCGATCTCGGCGAACTCGGGCCCGTTTATGCCGGGCTGCCGCCAATGAACCTGATCTCGATCTCGGACGCCCAGCGCGCGCCGCTGCCGGCAGTGCCGTTCATGGCGACAATCCCCCACGGCATTCCACCCTCGCTGCTCCGGCCCTCCCCGATCGAGCCAGCCTATCTCGCCTTCCTCGGCCGCATCTGCCCCGAGAAGCGGCCGGATCGGGCGATCCGGATCGCCCGCGCCGCCGGTCTTCCGCTGCGCATTGCGGCCAAGGTGGATCGCGTGGACGAGGCCTATTTCGAGCGCGAGATCCGGCCGATGCTGGGGTCCGACACCGAATTCATCGGCGAAATCAACGACGATGCCAAATCGGCGTTTCTGTCCGGCGCGCGCGCTCTCCTGATGCCGATCGACTGGCCCGAGCCGTTCGGACTCGTCATGATCGAGGCGATGGCCTGCGGCACCCCGGTGATCGCCTATGACCACGGCTCCGTGCCAGAGATCATCGAGCACGGGTTGACCGGCTTCATCGTCGGCGACGAGGCGGCGGCCGTAGCGGCGATCAAGCGCATCGATCGCCTGTCACGGAAGGTTATCCGCCAGGAGTTCGAACGCCGCTTCACGGCACGGCGCATGGCCGAGGACTATCTCGCGGCGTGTCAGTCGCTGGTCGGGCGCCGGGTCGGGCGGCTGAAGCTGGTCGGCTGAAATCCCGCTGAAATCCTTGGGCTTCACGGCTCCGCCGGCGCCGGCTCGGGTCGTTCCGCCGGCGATGCGCGAGGCACCAGCGTGAGCGGCGGCCGTGCCCGATAGGTCTCCGCGAGATCGCTCACCGGCTCGCTGAAGGGGGTTGGCGCCAGCCGCTCGGCCCTCAGAAAGGCGGTGAGCGGCCGCGAATCCGGAATGTCGAGGAATTTCACGATCGAAGCGGCGGTTTCCTGCGGTTCCTCGAGCAGGTCCGAATAGGCGATCACCAGCTTCTTCCGCGCCTCGATCCCGGCGAAGAAGGCCTCGATTTCCCTGACATACTGCCGCCAGACCGCGACCCCGTCGCTCAAGGATCCGACCCATCCCTTGCCGAGCAACGAACGAGCGACCGCCGCCGGTTCGCGCCGGATATGGATGAACTTCGAGTGCGGCAGCATGGCCTCAATCAGGCTGAGACAGGAACCGGATACGGGCAGGCCGGGCCGCGACCCCTCCCGCCCGCTGAGCACCGTCGGGTCTGCGTAGGGCGGGTGCTTGTCGCCCCAGACCGGGGTCGCGACGCCGAGCGCGTCGCGATAGTACTCCTCGATCAGTGCCCCGGCGCGCTTTTCGATGAAGGAGCGGAAACGCGGGCTGTGGTCGGGATCCAGGAGATCGGGCCGCGCGCAGTCGATCTCGATGAACTGCTTGAAGAGCACGCCGAGGCGTGCCTCGTTGGTGAGCGTGATCAGGGGGTGGTGGTTGAGCATTGCCGCCAGAAACGTCGTTCCGGATCGCGGGGCCCCGATGATCCAAAGCGGTTGCGACCGCATCCATTCTCCTTCCGCTCTCAGACGGAGCAGGATCCGGTGCGGATATGGCGGCTGCTTGGTTGCAGGATGGCCATTCCGTGGCGAACGCGGTCCGATGCCGGGAACGTCACGCAACAGGAATGATACCGCCGGGCCGCCCTGACGATGCCGGGCGTGCCGTCGGGCGCTCTTCGGGCCGCCCGCCCTATGCCGCCTCGGCGCGCTCGGCGATGCGAACGAGGTCCTCGAGCAGTTGGCGCGCCGCCGGCAGGCGCCGGCCCGGTTCGAGTTCGCGGGCGAGGGCGATCTTGTGGTCGGGGCGGAGGCGGATGCCGCCCTTTTGCGTTGCCAGCCATGCCGCGAGGCCGCCCGGGTTGCGGAACTGGTTGTTGCGGAAACTGAGGAGCAGCCCCTTCGGCCCGGCCTCCAGGCGCTCCACGCCGGCGGCGCGGCAGGCACGCTTGAGCGCCACGACCGCAAGGAGATTTTCCACCTCGGCAGGGAGCGTTCCGAAGCGATCGACAAGTTCCGCAGCCATGGCCTCGGATTCGGCATCCGAGGCGAGCGCGCCGATGCGGCGGTAGAGACCGAGGCGGACCGGAAGATCCGTGACGTAGGTTTCCGGGATCAGGACCGGCAGGCCGAGGCTGATGCCGGGCGTCCATTCGCGTTCGGCGCCGCGCCGCTCTCCCTCGCGGCCGGAAAGCTCGGCCACCGCATCCTCGAGCATCTGCTGATAAAGCTCGATTCCGACTTCGCGGATGTGCCCCGACTGCTCCTCGCCGAGCAGATTGCCGGCGCCGCGGATGTCGAGATCGTGCGAGGCGAGCGTGAACCCGGCGCCGAGGCTGTCGAGCGCCTGCATCACCGAGAGCCGTTTCTGCGCGCTCGCCGAGAGCACCTGGTTGGGCGGCCAGGTCAGATAGGCGTAGCCGCGCTGCTTGCCTCGCCCGATGCGACCGCGAAGCTGGTAGAGCTGGCCGAGCCCGAAGTGATCGGCGCGATGCACGATCAGCGTGTTCACCGCCGGCATATCGAGCCCGCTTTCGATGATGTCGGTGGAAAGCAGCAGATCGGCACGGCCCTCGCTGAACTCGGTCATCACCTGTTCGAGGGCGCTCGGTGCGAGACGCCCGTGTGCTTCGAGAATCCGTGCCTCCGGCACGATCTCTTTCAATCGCTGCGCCATCCGCGGCAAGTCTTCGATGCGTGGTGCGACGCAAAACACCTGCCCGCCGCGGAAGCGCTCGCGCTGGATTGCCTCGTGAACGACGACGGCATCGAAGGGCATGATGAACGTACGCACGGCCAGGCGGTCGACGGGCGGGGTCGCGATCAGGCTCATTTCGCGCACGCCCGAGAGCGCGAGCTGGAGGGTGCGCGGAATGGGTGTCGCGGTCAGGGTCAGCACGTGGACGTCGCTTTTGAGGCTCTTCAGGCGCTCCTTGTGGGCGACGCCGAAATGCTGCTCTTCGTCGATTACCAGCAGGCCGAGCGCGGCGAAGCGGATGCTTTTCGAGAGTAGCGCGTGCGTGCCGATGACGATCGAGACGTCACCTTGCGCCAGCCGCTCGCGCACCGAAGCTGCTTCTTTCGCCGGAACCAGGCGCGAAAGCTGGGCGATCTTGACGCCGGTTCCGGCGAAGCGGGCGGAGAAGGTGCGGAAGTGCTGGCGAGAGAGCAGTGTTGTCGGCACCACCACCGCGACCTGGGTGCCGGCCATGGCCGCGACATAGGCGGCGCGCAGCGCGACCTCGGTCTTGCCGAACCCGACATCGCCGCAGATCAGCCGATCCATCGGGCGACCGGAGGCGAGATCCTGCAGCACATCGCCAATGGCACGCGCCTGGTCCTCGGTTTCCGCGAAGGGGAAACGGGCGCAGAATTCTTCGAAGCTTCCCTCCGGCGGGGACAGTTCAGGCGCGTCGCGCACCTTGCGCTCGGCGGCGAGCACGATCAGTTCGCGGGCGATGTCGCGGATGCGGTGCTGCATGCGCGCCTTGCGCATCTGCCAGCCGGCACCGCCGAGACGGTCGAGTGCGACCGCCCCGTCGGCGGCGCCGAAGCGCGAGAGGAGTTCGATGTTCTCGACCGGCAGGAACAGCTTTTCTCCGCCGTCGTAGATCAGCCTGAGGCAATCGTGCGGCGCCTGATCGACAGCGAGCGTGGCCAGGCCGTCATAGCGCCCGATGCCGTATTCCTGATGGACGACGAGATCGCCGGCGGCCAGTTCGCCTGCCTCGGCGATCAGATCGTCGGCCGATTTGCGCCGACGGGGTGGGCGGCTGATGCGTTCGCCGAGGAGATCCTGCTCGGCGACGACCGCGAGCCCGTCGGCCACGAATCCGCGTTCGAGCCCGAGCACGAGGAGGCCGGGCTGGCCGGGGTCGAGCCTTTCGATCTCCGGCCAGCGTGCGAGGCGGCGAGCGCCCGCGAACCCGTGCTCGGAGAGAAGATGGAGAAGCCGTTCGCGCGAGCCCTCGGTCCAGGCGGCGAGGATCAGCTTTTTCCCCTCTCTCGCCCATCGTGCCCCGGCTTCCGCGAGTTGCGCGAAGATATCGCTGCCGGCGCGTTCGCCGCCGTGCGTGAAGAGCGGGCCCGGCCGGCCCCCGGCTTCGATGCCGGGAGCGCCGTCGGGGCGTGCGTAGGGGCTGAAGGCGAAGACCTTTGCGGACGCCAGCACGGCCTCGAAGCCGGGTCGGTCGAGGTAGAGGAGATCGGGAGGCAGGGGGCGGTAAGGGGTTTCACCGTCGCGCGGGGCCGTGCGTCGCGCCTCGTAATGATCGGCAATCATTTCGAAGCGCGCCGACAGTACTTCTTCGGCCTGGTGGTCGAAGGAGACCGAGGCGTCAGGCAGGTAATCGAGGAGCGTTTCGAGATGTTCGTGGAACAGCGGAAGCCAGTGCTCCATGCCCGGGTGCCGGCGCCCCTCGGAGATGGCGAGATAGAGCGCATCGGAGCTGGCGGCATTGCCGAATCGTTCGCGCCAGGCGCTGCGGAAGCGGGCGATTGCGGCCTTGTCGAGCGGCACTTCCGAGACCGGGTGCAGGACGAGCGAGGTGATGGCGCCGCCGCTCAACTGCGTTGCCGGGTCGAAACGCTTCAGGCTCTCGAGCTGATCGCCGAACAGATCGAGCCGCACCGGCTCTTCCGCGCCGGCAGGGAAGAGGTCGATGATGCCGCCGCGCACGGCGAACTCGCCCGGCTCGAGGACGGTGGCGCTGCGGCCGTAGCCGTTGCTTTCGAGGAAGCCCAGGAGCGCCTTCGTATCGAGGCGGCCGCCTGGAACGAGTGAGAAGCTTCGGCCGCGAAAGGCCGTGCGCGGCGGCACCCGCTGCACGAGCGCGTTGACGGTGGTGAGGACGATGGTCGGTTTCGCCGGCGGGGCAAGCAGGCGCGCCAGTGTTGCCACGCGCTCGGCAACCAGCTCCGGCTTCGGCGAGACCCGGTCGTAGGGCAGGCAGTCCCAGGCCGGGAACGGCAGGGATTCGATTTCCGGGGCGACGATGGCGAGTGCCTCAGCCATCCGTGCCATGCGCGCATCGTCGCGCGCCACGTGCAGCACCGTGCCGGCGTGCTCCGCGCGCCGCCGGGCGAGGAGCGTGGCATCGAACCCCTCGGGTGCGCCGTAGACGAGAAGTGCGTTCATCGTGCGGCCGCCTCGCGCATTGCCCTGAGCAGCGGCTTGTCATGCTCGGGCGGAATGGGCCGCTGGCCGCTCACCCAGGCCACAAGGTCGGGGTCGGGCAGCGCGAGGAGTGCTTCGAGCTGGGTGAGGTCGGATTCATTCATGCCGGCCACTCGTGCGGTGACGAATCCGCCGATCAGGTGATCACACTCGGCCGTGCCACGGTGCGTCGCGCGGTAGAGGATGCGGCGGCACCGGGAGTCGAGGAAGGAGGGAGCCTCGGTCATTGGCGAGGGTCCTATAAAGCCGATTGCGCCCGCCGGGAATCGCTGCCGCATGCACTCGCAACATATTGCATCGTGGTGAACTCTCGGCAATCTGCCCCGGGCGAGCGGGCTCTTGCTTGCAAACTGCGAAAATTCCGCTAGACCGCACGGCCGGCCGGCAAGGGACATCCCCGATGGAAGGCCAGAGGGAGGCCAAGGGGGGAACCGGGACGTGGCGGCGCTGATCGAGATTCGGGGCCTGACCAAGCGGTTCGGCGGCTTCACCGCGGTGGACGATGTCTCCTTCAACGTGGAGAGGGGTGAGGTGCTGGGGTTTCTCGGCCCGAACGGCGCCGGCAAGACCACGACCATGCGCATGCTGGCGGGCTTCGTCACACCCACCGCGGGCAGTGCCGCGGTCGCCGGGCACGATGTCGCGGCGGAGCCCGTGCCAGCACGGCGCGCGCTTGGCTTCCTGCCCGAAGGGGCGCCGACCTATCCGGAGATGACGGTGGCGGGGTTCCTTCGCTTCACGGCGCGCATTCGTGGCTATGGCGGTTCGGAGCTTGCCTCCCGAGTTGCCGCGGCGATCGCTTTGACCGAGCTGCAAAGCGTGCGGCTGCAGCCGGTGGAGACCCTCTCCAAGGGCTTCAAGCGGCGCGTCGGGCTGGCCCAGGCGCTGCTGCACGACCCGCCCGTGCTGGTACTCGATGAACCGACCGACGGGCTCGACCCTAACCAGAAGCACGAGGTGCGGACGTTGATCCGGCGCTTGGCGCCGGAGAAGGCGATCGTCATCAGCACCCACATTCTGGAAGAGGTAGAGGCCGTGTGCACGCGCGCGATCATCATCGCGGCTGGCCGGATCGTCGCCGACGATACGCCGGCGGCACTGGCCGCGCGCGATCCATCGGGGCGGCTCGAGGAGGTTTTTCGCGCCATCACACGACCCGCCGTTCTCGCACGGGCCGCCTGATGCGTAACATCTTCGTGATCGCGGGGCGCGAGCTGGCCGGCTATTTTGCAACGCCCGTTGCTGCCGTCTTCATCGTCATTTTCCTCGTGCTGCAAGGCGTGCTGACGTTCAATGCCGGCGGCTTTTTCACCCGCGGCCAGGCGGATCTCGTGCCCTTTTTCGAATTCCTGCCCTGGGTGTTTCTTCTCCTGGTACCCGCGATCAGCATGCGCCTCTGGGCCGAGGAGCGGCGCCTAGGCACGATCGAGCTGCTGCTTACTCTTCCCGTCACCGACGCTGAGGCGGTGATCGGCAAATTCCTTGCCGCCTGGCTCTTCTGCATCATCGCGCTGGCGCTGACGTTTCCTTTCGTCATCACGGTGAACATCCTGGGTTCGCCCGACAACGGCGTGATCGCCGCCGGCTATCTCGGAGGGGTGCTGGTCTCAGGGGCGTTCCTCGCGGTCGGCTCGGCGACCTCCGCGATGACCAAGAACCAGGTGATCGCCTTCGTGCTCGGAGTTGCCATCTCGTTCGTGTTTGCCGTCTCGGGCTATTCCGTGGTCACCGATTTCCTCGACCGCAACCTTCCCGTGCTGGCCTCGATTGCCCGGGGCTTCTCGGTGATCCAGCGGTTCCGGGCCATCTCGCAGGGGCTGCTGAGCCTCTCGGATGTCGTCTTCTTTGCGAGCTTCATCTGCTTCTGGCTGTTTTTGAACGTGATCGTCGTCGATCACCGCAAGGCGAGCTGAGGGAATGCGCGCGCCGGTCCGCCGCCTCTGGTCGTCGGTGGTTGCGGTCATCGCGGTGGCGGCGATCGCGATCGGCGTCAACCTGTTCGTCGGCACGCGCTTCGCCAATGCGCATCTCGATTTCACGGCCGGCAGCGTCTACACCCTCTCCAAGGGCACGCGGGCGATTCTTGCCGACCTTGAGCAACCGATCACGCTTCGTCTCTACTACTCGCGCACACTCGGCGCACGCCTGCCGGTGTACGGCGAATATGCCGACCGGGTGCGCGCCATGCTGCTCGAATATGCGGCCCGCGCGCGTGGCAAAATCCACCTCGAATTCTTCGATCCGCTGCCCTTCAGCCGCACCGAGGATGAAGCGCTTGGCTACGGGTTGACCGGCGTGCCGCTCGAGCAGGGCGGCAGCAAGGTTTATTTTGGCCTGGTCGGGACCAATCTCATCAATACCGAGCGGACGATTCCGTTCTTCGATCCCTCGCGCGAGCGATTCCTCGAATATGATCTGACGCGGCTGGTGCTCGAACTTGCGCATCCGAAACCGCCGGTGGTCGGCGTGATGTCCTCGCTGCCATTGTTCGGCAATCCGCGGTTGATGATGATGGGCCAGGGGCAGGCCGGGCAACCGGGTGGTCCGTGGATGTCGCTGGTCGAACTCGAGAAGGATTTCCATCTCGAGCAGGTGCCGCTGACCGCGCAGGCGATCGATCCGAAAATCCAGGTGCTGCTGGTGGCGCAGGCGCAGGACCTGTCACTTCCGACGCTGTATGCGATCGACCAGTTCGTGATGCGGGGCGGGCGGCTGATGGTGGTGGTTGATCCGCGCAGCGAAGCACAGGCGGCCACGCCGGGCCCGAACGGCATGCCCGTGATCGACACCTCTTCGGATCTAGAGCCGCTCTTCAAGGCCTGGGGCATCGAGTACTCGCCGAAGAAGATCGTGACCGAAGAGAGCGAAGCGGTCGTGGTGCAGCAGAGCGGCTCGGCCGAGGTCGAGGGCGTGCCGTACATCGCCTGGTTCAATATCACGGGTGGCATCTCACGTTCCGATCCGGCAACCGCGGATCTCCGCCAGATCACTGTCGGTTCGGCCGGCTTCATCGCGAAGGCACCCGGGGCGCCCATCACTTTTACGCCGCTCTTGGAATCCAGTGCGCAATCCGAGGTGCTGCCGGTGAGCGCGGTGAGTGTGGATCCGGATCCGGCGAAGCTGCTGGCCGAGTTCAAGCCCTCGGGCGGGCCGCGGGTTATCGCGGCGCGCGTGCGCGGGATCCTGCATTCGGCCTTCAAGGGCCCGCCGCCGTTGCCGGCGGGTGTCAAGCGGGCCGCCGACCTCAAGCCCTACATCGCCGCGACGAAAGAGCCGGCGGATCTTGTGGTCGTTGCGGATTCCGACATTCTCGCCGACCGGTTCTGGGTGCAGGTGCAGGATTTCTTCGGCCAGCCGGAAGCCACTCCGTTCAGCGACAACGGCGCGCTTGTCTCGAATCTCGTGGGCTCGCTGGCCGGCGGTGATCTGTTGCTGACGCTGCGTGGCCGTGGCGATCCGAACCGTCCCTTCACCTTGATCCAGGCGATGCAGAACGAGGCGCAGGCGCGCTTCCGGCGCACCGAACTTGCCTTGCAGGCGCGGCTGACGGCAACGGAGCAGAAACTGAATGCACTCCGCCATGGCACCGCGGCGGCGGGCCCCGGGGCGGCTGGGGCCAGCGGGCAGGCGCTGCTGACGGCCGCCCAGACCCAGGCGATCAAGGCCGCCGAACAGGAGATTCTCGACACGCGCCGGGAGCTTCGCCAAGTGGAGTTCGATCTCAACCGCAACATCACGCACCTCGAGACCCAGCTTCGGCTTTTCTGCATCGTGCTGGTGCCCCTGATCCTGGTGCTGGCCGCGATCGTGCTCGCGCTCTATCGCGGGCGTCGGCGCCGTCTCGCGCACGCATGAAACCACGCACCTCCACGATCCTGGCTGTTGTCGCCGTCGTTGTGCTGGTGGCGGGCTGGTATTTCGGCCCGCACCAAAGCCCGGCCGAGCGGCAGCAGCCGGCGACTGCGCCGCTCTTCTTCCCGGGGCTTGCCCCACGCCTCGAAAAGGCGGCGCGGATCGAAATCGCGAGCGCGGGGAAGAAATTCGTGATCGAGCGCAAGGGTGACGTGTGGGGCCTGCCCGATCTCGGGTTCTACCCGGTCGAGCCAACCAAGGTGCACAGCGTGCTGGCCGGCCTCGCGTTGCTGCGCCAGGTTGCCCCGCGCACTTCGGACCCGGCGGAATTCGCGACCCTCGGTGTCAGCGATCCGACCAAGGCCGGGAGCAGCGGACGCCTTGTGGAAGTGAGCGATGCTTCCGGGCATCCGATCGTCTCGCTGATCGTCGGCAATCAGCGCTACGCGAGCACCGCCAACAGCCCGGAGACCGAATATGTCCGCCGGCCAGGCGAAAATCAGAGCTGGCTTGCGCAAGGACCGCTGGCGATCGATGGGGAGGCGGATCTGTGGATCGATCACAGCCTCGCCAATATCAGCCACGACCAGATTGTGCGTGTCAGCGTTACGCGCGGGGAAGAAGAACTCGATTTCGCGCCGAAGCAGGGCAAGCTGGCTCTCCTTTCGCCCGCAGATCATCCGCCGCTCGAGCCCTACAAGCTCGAGTCCGTCTGGCGGGCGCTCGAATCGCTCTCGTTCTCGCATGTCCGCGAGGGGCCGGCGCTGCCGGGCAAGGAATTCGCCCGCGCAATGTTCACGACCAAGGACGGGACGGAAGTCACGGCCACGCTGGCACTGGACGGCAAGAATCTCTGGGCGCGTTTTGCCGCCTCGGGGAGCGGGAAGGACGCCAAGGCGTTGGCCGCTAAATTCGGAAACTGGGCCTTTCAGCTCGGGGACTGGCGCGAAAGCGAACTGGCGCCGAAGCTTGCCGATCTCGTGAAGAGCGCTGCTCCGGCCAAGCCGTGAACGGAGGGTCCGCTGCCAGCGGAAGGTCCGCTGCCGGCGGCGGGGCCGACGATGGCCGGCGCGAGTATCCCTCCCGGCCGCTGATCGGCATCGGCATCATCGTGCTGAAGCCGGGTGCAGTGCTGCTGGTGCGCCGCGGGCAGGCGCCTGCGCAAGGGGAGTGGAGTCTTCCGGGCGGAGCGCAGGAGCTTGGCGAAACGGCGGAAGAGGCCGCGCACCGGGAGCTGCAAGAAGAGACCGGGCTTGCGGTCGGGCCGCTCACGCTGGTCGGCCATTTCGACAGCATCCACCGGGCGCCGGACGGGCGCATTCGGTTCCACTACACGATCCTCGATTTCGGGGCTCGGTACAACGGGGGCGAAGCCTGGCCCGGCTCGGATGTCTCGGAACTCGCGTGGGCGGCAGAGGCGGATCTGGCGCGGTTTTCGCTCCGCCCGCAAGCGACGGCAATGATCGCCCGCGCCCGGGCGCTGCTTGGTTAGGTCTCGGTGCTCAGCCGGGGCGCAAGAGCCCCTCGGCGAGGAGCGGGGTGTCGTCCGGCCAGTATTCCTCGGGTCGCGGGCGCTCCGCCCCGAATTCTGCGATCGGCCGGCAGGCGAGCACCGGCAGTACCCAACGCGCCGGCCAGGTGTCGCGGCCGTACGCCGCACCCGACAACGCGCCGGCGATGGCCGCATTCGTATCGGTATCTCCGCCTTCGCCGACGGTTTCGATCAGCGTCTGTTCGGGATTGCGCGTATGCAGGAGATGGTGGAACGCGTTCTGAAGCGCGGTCAGCACCCAACCCTGTTGGCGCTGGAAGTCCGCCGGTTTGCGGCCGGAAGTTGCCTGTGCCAGCCGTTCCGAGACCGCATCGCTGCCGGGCCAGGATGAAGCGGCGATGCGGGCGGCTTCGCTCATCTCGCGGGGCGTGGCACCGGCGATGCCGGCGGAGATGGCAGTGGTGAAGGCGACAGCGGCGGCGACGCACACGGGATGGGGGGTGCGTGAGGCGGCAATCGCGTGCGGCCCAGGCGGCTGCTTCGAAGGGCGTGCGCGCGGCAATCCCGATCGGGGCGGCGCGCATCAGGGCGCCATTCGACTGGCTTTCGCGGTTCGCTGCAGCGCGCGCCGCTTCGGCGCGGCGGCCCTCGCTTGCGGCGGCCGCGGCGGCAAGCGTCCGTGCGATCGTTACTCCACAATCGAATGGTTCGGACTGGTACCAACGCGCGTAGGATGCCGTGGTCAGTTCGTCGTCGTAGCCGCCCGCCGCGACGATGGCGCGGGCGAGTGCCAGCGCCAGTTCGGAATCGTCGGTCGGCTGACCGGCGAGAGTGTGCCAGTGGCCACCGTCCGCGAGGTCCCGTACGCGATCGGGATTAAGGGTGCGGATCTGGTCTCGCGTCTTGAATTCCACCAATCCGCCGAGACTGTCGCCGATCACCTGGCCGAGCAGGCAGCCGATGGCGCGGTCCGAGCATGCCCGATCGCGGGGAAAACGCGGCTCGACGCGCGGCGGACGGCGCGATCGCAGGATCCGTTCACGTCTTGCAAGTTCGGTGGCTGCAGCGGGCGCTCCGGCGAAGAGCCGGTCGATCCGGCCCTCCCCGTTTGCCGCGTAGCGCACCTCGACGCCGCGTTGGTCGAGCATGACGCCGCCGGCGGCGGCAATGAGCGCATGGCCGCCGGCAATGTCGTAGGCCGAAAGCCTGTTCCAGGTGGCGGTCGCAACGCCGTCTCCGGCCGCAACGCGGGCGAGGCGGTAGGCGATGCTGGGCAGCGCGATGAAGCGGGCAGGTGCTGCGAGCCGCCCGTAATCCTCGGGGCGAAGGCTCGATCCGACGCTCAGAAAGATGAAGCTTCCGGGGATCAGCACGGCGGTTGCAAGATGGGTGCGCACCGGCACGCCGTTGCGCGCGAGATACCCGGTTCCCTCGGCCCAGGCGATAAGGTCTGGCCCGCGGTCCGGCGGGGCGGGTGCATAGACGACGCCGAGCACCGGCCGACCTTCGGCGAGAAGGGCGACGGAGATTGCGCTGCCGCGATGGCCGCGCAGAAAATCGCGTGTGCCGTCGTTCGGATCGACCACCCAGCAGAGTCCGCCGGTGAGTTCACCGTGCGCACCTTCCTCTTCGCCGACGAATCGCGTGGGAAGAAGGGCAGTCAGTCGCGCGCGGAGGAATTGCTCGATTTCGACATCGATCGGCGCCTTGTCTTCAGACCCGCGCGGGCCGGCCGGGCGATAGAACTCGGCGGCGAGCATCTCTCCCGCTTCGCGTACCGTCTCGCTCACCGGGTCGAGAAGGTCGGCAAAACGGTCGGGGCGGCTCATCGCGCTTGTCACCGCCTTATCCTAAGCTCTGGCCTGTCGAGTTGAAAACCCGGAGCAGAGCTGTGCCTGGCGCGATGAAGCCACGTGAACGCGCCCCTTGTCCTGCGATCGTCGATCGCCCGGCGCTCAGACTTCCCGACGGTGCGCGCATCGTCTTCTGGGCCATCGTCAACCTGGAAGTCCGGGACATCGCCCGCGCGATGCCACGCCAGGTCCTGCCGGCACCTTCCGGCGCGCGGGCGGGTGCTGCACTGTGCACTCCGTCATGAACGACCGTGCGCGCTCACTCGCAGGCGATCGGGCCGACCCGCTCCGTCACTTCCGCGGGCGTTTTCATCGACCGCCTGGACTGATCTACCTGGACGGCAATTCGCTCGGCATGATGCCGAATGCGGTACTGCCCCGCATCGAGGCGGTGCTGAGACGCGAATGGGCGGAGGGGTTGATCCGAAGCTGGGATGATGCCGGCTGGTGGGATTTGCCGCTGCGTGTGGGGGCGAAGATCGCGCCGCTGATCGGTGCCAGAGAGGAGGAGGTGGTGGCGACCGACAGCACGTCGGTCAACCTCTTCAAGCTGCTCGCCGCTGCCCTCGCACTCCGCCCCGGGCGGGGGGTGATCCTCACCGACCCGGGTAACTTTCCGACCGATCTCTATATTGCCGAGGGGCTTTCCCGCCTCATTCCCGGCTGCGAGCTGCGCTCCGTTCCGCTCGGGGAGATCGCGGGCGCACTCGATCGATCGGTTGCTGTCGTTGCTCTCGGCCATGTCGATTATCGCAGCGCCGAGATCCTGGACATGGCCGGAATGACTCGCGCCGCGCATGCGGCAGGCGCGCTCGCGCTCTGGGATCTGTCGCATTCGGCCGGTGCGATTGCAGTGAATCTCGATGCGGCGGCGGTCGATCTCGCGGTCGGCTGCGGCTACAAGTATCTCAATGGCGGCCCGGGTGCGCCGGCTTATCTCTATGTCCGGCGCGATTTGCAGGCAGAGATCCGCTCGCCGCTTCCGGGATGGTGGGGGCACGCCGAGCCGTTCGCGTTCGCCTCCTCCTACGTCGCGGCGCCCGGCATCGCACGCATGCTGTGCGGCACGCAGCCGATCCTGGCTCTTGCCGCGCTCGATGCGGCGCTCACGTTGTGGGCCGAGGTGGATTTCGCGCTGCTCGAGGAAAAGCGGAATGCACTCAGCGAGCTATTCATCGAACTCGTCGAGGAACGTTGCCCCGATCTCGTTCTGGCTTCTCCGCGCGATCCTGCCCGCCGTGGCAGCCATGTATCCTTCCGCCATCCGAAGGGGCGGGAGATGCTGGAAGCGCTGCGCGCCGAGGGCGTGGTGGCCGATTTCCGCCGCCCCGATCTTCTCCGCTTCGGCATCGCGCCGCTGACGCTGGGCTACACCGACATTTTCGACGCGGCGGAACGGCTTTCCCGCGCTTTGACCCGGGTGTGAGGAGATCAGGCCGTCGCACCGCTCTCGCGCAGGCGCTGGGCGTAGATGTTGATGATGAGGGCGGCGAGCAGGATCAGGCCGCGAATCAGGATCTTCACGAAGCTGTCGATGCTCACGTGATCGAGGCCATTGTTGAGCACGCCGAGCACGAGCAGCCCGATGATGGTCTCGCCGATGCCGCCGCTGCCGCCGAAAAGGCTGGTGCCGCCGACGACGACGGCGGCAATGCTGTCGAGCAGGTAATTGTCGAATTCGTTCTGCTGGGCGCTGCCGAAATGAGCCACTCCGAGCATGCCGGCGAAGCCGGAACAGACGGCGGAGATGATCAGCACGGAATTGACGATCCAGCGCACGTTGACGCCGGAATATTCCGCAGCCTCGCGGTTCCCGCCCACCATGTAAACGTAGCGGCCGAAGCGCGTATAGCGGAGCACGAGATGCGAGATCAGCATCACCAGCGCTGCCATCACCGCGATCCAGGGCACCGGGCCGATCGAACCGCTGCCAAGCGTCTGGATCAGGGGCGGAACGGCATAGGCGATCTGGCCACGCACGAGAACGGCGCAGATGCCGGCACCGATTTCCAGCATCGCGAGCGTGGTGATGAAGGAGGGGAGCCCGATCATCGTGGTCGCCGCGGCGTTCACTCCACCGAGCAGGAAGCTCGCGGCGAATCCGAGGAGAATGGCCCATCCTCCGGACAGGGGGATGTTGGCGATGTTCACGCTGGAATCCTGCACGGTGAAGAAGGCAATGACGACGCCGGCGACATTGGCGATGGCGGCGACGGAAAGATCGATCTCGGCGCAGAGAATCACGAAGGTGAGGCCGACCGCCATGATGCCGGTGATGGAAATCTGCTGCAGCACGTTCTGCAGGTTGGCGAAGCTGAGGAAGGACGGGCTTGCGATGCCGAAGAAGGCGACCAGGAAGACGAGGGTCGCGAAGGGAGCGATGGTGCGCAGCCGGTCCTTCAGGATGCGGCGCGTCCGGCCGGCGGTGCGGCGCTCCGTGCGGGCTGTCGCGTCCACCCGAGGCGCCTCAGGCCGCCGCCAGAAGCTCGTCCTTGCCGACCGACTGGGCAGCGAATTCGCGTGTCATCGCCCCCTTCTTCATGACCAGGATGCGGTCGGCAAGCGAAAGGACGGTTTCGGGTTCGGTGGAGATGACGATGACGCCGATGCCCTCATCGCGGACCTTGCGGATGATACGCACCACATCCTCCTTGGCGCCGACATCCATGCCGCGGGTCGGCTCGCTCAGGATCAGCACCAGCGGCTGTCGCGTCAACCATTTCGCCAGTGCGACTTTCTGCTGGTTGCCTCCGGAAAGCGCGCCGAGGCGGATCTCGGCCGATGGCGGGCGGATGCCGAGATCGCCGATGCGGGCGCGAGCGATGGTGCGTTCGCGTGCCGGGCGGAGCATGAAGCGGTGGATATGGTCGAGGATGGCGATCGAAACGTTCTTATAGACGGGCTCCTGCGCGAACAACATGCTGCGGCGGCTTTCCGGGACAAAGGCGAGGCCGGCGCGGCGAGCCCGGCTGGTGCTGGAAAGCCTGACTGGGCGGCCGGCGAGCCGCAGCGTGCCGCGTTCGGCTGGCCGGCGGCCGAACAGGCTCTTGGCCAGTTCGAGCTGACCCGAGCCCATGAAGCCGTAGATGCCCAGCACTTCTCCGGAGTGCAGCCGGAATGAGATATCGGAAAAGGCACCGGTGAGAGAAAGCCCCTCGACCTCCAGAGCGACGTCGGTTTCGGGGCGGCCTCGAAGCTCGACGCGGTTGACGTAGCTGTCTGCAAGCTCGCCATGGTCGCGGCCGATCATGTTCTCGATCAGCCAGGCCTTGTCGATGGTTGGCACGGCGGCATGGGCGATCCGCCGCCCGTTGCGAAAGACGGTAACGGAATCGGAAATTTGCAGGACATCGTCGAGGAAGTGCGAAATGAAGATGATGCTGCGGCCGCTTTCGCGGAGTCTTCGGAGGAGGGAAAAGAGGCGCTCGATCTCCGGTGGGGAGAGGGCGGAGGTGGGCTCGTCGAGGATGATGATCCTGGCACCCGAGAAGAGCACGCGGGCAAGTTCGATGAGCTGCTGCAGCCCGAGCGGAAGAGTGCCAAGGATGGCGGCGGGATCGGCGTCGATGCCGAGGCTTTCGAGCTCGCGGGCGGCCTCGCGGCGCATGCGTGGCCAATCGACGGTGCCGAAGCGGGTCAGCGGCTGGGCGCCGAGAAAGACGTTTTCGGCCACCGTGAGCTGGGGGACGAGCGAGAGTTCCTGATGCACCATGCCGATGCCGGCATCGCGCGCATCGCGCGCGGAAGCGAAGGAAACGGGCTGGCCCGCCAGCAGCATGCGGCCCTGGTAGGCCGCATGCACGCCGGCGATGATTTTCATGAGCGTCGATTTGCCGGCGCCGTTCTCGCCGACGAGGCCGTGAATCTCACCTTCGCTGAGCGTGAAATCCACCTCCCTGAGCGCCGCGACGCCTCCAAAGGACTTGGAGATGCCGCGGAGCTCGAGGAGCGGCTTCGGCTGCTCTCCCTCCATGCCGCCTCAGATCAGGAAGTGCTTTTCCATCCACAGCATTCCCGGTGCATTGGCGTCGGTGACGACCGGCCCATCGACGACGATGTTCTTCGGAATACCCGCGCCGGTCTTTTCGCCGCTGACCGCGGCGGCCACACCCGCGATCAAGGCATAACCGTGCGTGCGGCAGGACGGGTTGCGGACGGTCGCCGTCATCTTTCCCGCGAGCACCGCTTCCAGCGCCGGCGGCATCGCATCGCAGCCGCCGACCTTGATGCTGGTGCGGTGGCGGCTCAGCATCACCTTGTAGGCGGCAAGCGCCATGTCGTCGTTATGGAAGTAGGCGGCGTCGATCTTCGGGAAGCGGGTGAGCAGGTCCTCCCACAGCCGCGCCGTCTTGGCCACGTCCCAATCCGCGGGCGAGGTGTCGAGCACCTTGATCTTCGGATAGTTCTTCACAATGGATTCGAACCCCTTGGCGCGGCCCTGGGCACCGGTATGCCCGAGTGCACCCTGGGTCATGATGATGTTGCCCTCGCCGCCGATCGCGTTCACCAGCGCCTGGGTGACGGCGGCGCCCATGAAGATGTTGTCGGGTGCGATGAAGCTGTGGACGTTGATCTTGTCCAGCGGCGCGATCAGCGTATCCATATCGATGACGGGAGTGCCGGCGTCGATCATCTTCTGCACCGGCTGGGTGAGCGTGCCCTCGCCGAAAGCCTGGATGGCGACGAAGTCCCACTTCTGGGAGGCCATGTCGTCGATCGCGGCGCGCTGCTTCACGGCGTCCAGTTCGCCGTCGAACCAGGTGACGGAGACGTTGAACAGCTTGCCCCAGTATTCCGCTGCCTGCTTGCCCTGGGCGCACCAGGTCGCCTGCAGGCCGGCGTTCGAATAAGCTGCCTTGAGCGGCTTCGACGAGCGGCCGACTGCGGCCATGGCCTGAGCGAGCGCCGGCTCGATCCCGAACCCGGCGAGCATGGCTCCAGCGGCCCCTGCGGCACCAATTCCGGCAAGGAAACCGCGCCGGCGCGTGTTGATCTGGCCCTCTGATCTGGACATTTGCTGGTCTTCCTCCCTTGGCCCTGATTGGCCCCGTTTTTCATAGCCTCAGTCGGACGGGCGAGGGAAGAGCGAGGTGCGGGGAAAGAGCCGGATGGAGGGTCCTCGGGCGTAACAACCTTCCGAACCGGTGAGCGATGCGAGAGGGCCACCCGTGCGGCATTCCCCGGCTGGAAATGAACCGCCGCCCTGTCCTATCCTGCGGGCCGGAGCGGCGCGGGGATGGCCCGCGTGAGAGGAAACGGGAAGAGAAGATGCAGCTCAACCGCGACGACCTGCTGCGCGCCTGGCGCGAAATGCGCACGATCCGTGCGTTCGAGGAGCACGTGCATACCGAGTTTGCCGCCGGCGGCATCCCCGGCTTCGTGCATCTCTATGCCGGCGAAGAAGCCTCTGCGGTCGGCGTCTGCATGCATCTCAGCGACCGCGACGTCATCGCCTCGACGCACCGCGGCCACGGCCACTGCATTGCCAAGGGCTGCGACGTGAAGGCGATGATGCGGGAGATTTTCGGCCGCGCGGGCGGCCTTTGCGCCGGCAAGGGCGGCTCGATGCATATCGCCGATATTTCGCGCGGCATGCTCGGCGCCAACGGCATCGTCGGCGGCGCGCCACCGCTCGTTTGCGGCGCGGCACTGACCGCCAAGGTGCGTGGAACCGGCGGCGTCGCGATCGCGTTTTGCGGGGACGGCGGCGCCAACCAGGGCACCACGGCGGAGGGCATGAACCTCGCCTCGGTGTGGAAACTTCCGGCGATCTTCGTGATCGAGGACAACGGGTACGCCGAATCGACCGCCTCGGCTTGGTCGCTCGCCGGGGATCCGGTGAAACGTGCCGAAGGATACGGAATGCCCGGCACGCGCGTGGACGGGCGCGATTTCTTCGCGGTGCACGAGGCGGCCGGCGAGGCGATCGAGCGGGCGCGGAAAGGGGAGGGGCCCTCGCTTCTGCATGTGAAGCTGGAGCGCTTCTTCGGTCACTTCGAGGGCGATGCGATGACCTATCGGGCGGCGGACGAAGTCGCCAGACTGCGGGCCGAACGCGATTGCCTGGCCTCCTTCCGCCGCCGCGTCACCGAGGCCGGCCTGCTCGACGGTGCCGCGCTCGATGCGATCGACCGCGAAGCGGCCGCGCTGATCGATGAAGCGGTCAGCGAAGCGAAGGCGGCGGCCTTCCCCAGGCCCGCCGAACTGCTCACCGACGTTTACGTTTCCTATTGAAAGGCAGAGCCCGATGCCGAAGAAATCGTTCCGCCAGGCCGTCAACGAAGCGCTCCGCCAGGAGATGGAGCGGGATCCCTCGGTCGTCGTCATGGGCGAGGATATTGCCGGTGGCATGGGCGCGCCCGGCGAGGATGATGCCTGGGGCGGCCCGCTCGGTGTGACCAAGGGGCTCCTGGCCCAATTCGGGCGCGGGCGCGTGCTCGATACGCCGATTTCCGAATCCGCCTTCATCGGTGCTGCCGCCGGGGCTGCCGCGACCGGGCTGCGCCCGGTGGCCGACCTCATGTTCGTCGATTTCATGGGCGTCTGTTTCGATCAGATTTTCAACCAGGCGGCCAAGTTCCGCTACATGTTCGGCGGCAAGGCGAAGACGCCGATGGTAATCCGTACCATGTACGGGGCAGGGTTCCGGGCGGCGAGCCAGCACAGCCAGTGCCTCTATCCGGTGTTCACGCACATACCGGGGCTCAAGGTTGCGATCCCGTCCTCCCCGTACGAGGCCAAGGGGCTGATGATCCAGGCGATCCGCGACGACGATCCGGTGATCTTCTTCGAGCACAAGGCGATGTACGACGATGAGGAAGAAGTGCCGGACGAGGCCTATACGATCCCCTTCGGCGAGGCGAATTTTCTGCGCGAAGGGGAGGATGTGACGATCGTCGCGATCGGGCGGATGGTGAAATTCGCGCGCGAAGCCGCCGATCAACTGGCGCGGGAGAAGATCGACTGCACGGTGCTCGATCCGCGCACCACCTCGCCGCTCGATATCGGCTCGATTCTGGAGAGCGTGCGCGAAACCGGCCGCCTCGTCGTCGTGGACGAGGCCAATCCCCGCTGCAATATGGCAACGGATATTTCGGCGCAGGCGGCGGAGCAGGCTTTCGATGCCCTCAAGGCGCCCATTCGCATGGTTTCGCCGCCACACGTTCCGGTGCCGTTCTCGCCGGCGCTCGAGGACGAGTTCATTCCGTCTGTGGAAAAGATCGGCGCGGCCGTGCGCTCCGTCATGGCTGCCCCCGCCCGCCGCGCCGCCTGAAGGCCGCCGGATGCCCGACATCGCCCCACTGACCATGCCGAAGCTCGGGCTTTCGATGACCGAGGGGCAAGTCGCGGCGTGGCACAAAGCGGACGGGGACAAGATCACGGCCGGCGAGGAGATCGCCGATATCGAAACGCCGAAGATCACCACCGCGCTGGAAAGCCCGGCCTCCGGCACGCTCAGGCGAAGGCTGGTCGGGCCCGGCGAGACCGTTTCGGTTGGCGCGCTGATCGGCGTGCTTGCGGATCCGGTGACGCCGGATACGGAGGTCGAGGCCTTCATCGAGGAGTGGCGGGCGCGATTTGCCGCCGAGAAGGCGGCCGAGCCGGAAGCGGCTGCTCCGGAGCAGGAACGGGTTGCCACGCCATACGGGCCGATCCAGGTGCTGGAAGCGGGGCCGGCCGCGGCGCCGCCGGTCGTGCTGATCCACGGCTTCGGCAGCGACTACCAGTCGTTCCTTCTCCTGCAGCCGTTGCTGGCGAGCCGATTGCGGACACTTGCGGTCGATTTGCCGGGCCATGGGGGCTCGACCAAGGAGTTGCCGGGGGCGGATCCGGCGTCGCTTGCCAAGGCGGTCGCCGCGGCGATGAGTGCGCGCGGAATTCAGGCGGCGCACCTGGTTGGCCATTCGCTCGGCGCCGCCGTCGCGCTGGCGCTCGCCGAACAGGAACCGGCGCGCGCCCTCGCCCTCACCCTCGTCTCGCCTGCCGGTCTCGGGCCGGAGATCAATGGTGAGTTCATCGCGGGTTTTCTGTCCGCGCGAAGGCCGCGTGCGCTCGCCAGCGTGCTTGCCATGCTGTTTGCCGACGAGCAGGCGCCGGTCGGCCACGAGATGGTCGAGGCGGTGCTGCGCGCAAAGCGGCTCGATGGCGCGGAGGCGGCGCTTTCCGCGATCGCCGCGGCGAATTTTCCGGAGGGCCGGCAGGCGCATTCCTTGCGCCATGTGCTGGCCGATCCGGCCCGGCCGGTCAATGTCGTCTGGGGCCGCCATGACCGTATCATCCCGGCGAGCCACGCCGCCGGCCTGCCGCCGCACGTGAAGGTCACGATCTACGAAGACGCCGGCCACGTGGCGCATATGGAGAAGCCCGACCATCTGGCCCGGCTGATCTGAGCGCGAATTCTGCGCCGCTCGAACCTCACGTGTGGCCGGCCGCCCGGCCACGCGAGGCCGGCGGGCCGAGCCGGCGTTCGAGCAACTTCACGCCCCGGCTCGCCGGAATGCTGATGATCACATAGATGACGAAGATGAAGCTGTAGATCTGGAGATATTTGAACGTATCCGCGGCGATGAGCTGGCCGGTGAACAACAGCTCCGGGATCGAGATGGTCGAAACCAGGGCCGTATCTTTGAAGAGCGAAATGAAATAGTTGCCGATCGGCGGGATCACGATGCGCACCGCCTGCGGTAGAACCACCAGGCGCATGGTGAGCCGGGGGTGCATCCCGAGTGCGTCGGCGGCTTCCCACTGGCCGCGATCCACCGCTTCGATTCCGGCCCGGAAGACCTCGCTGAGATAGGCGCCGTAATTGATGGCAAGCCCCAGGATCCCGGCGACGAAATTGGTGAGGCGAAGCCCGAAGAACGGAAAGACGTAGAAGATGTAAAAAAGCTGAAGCAGCAACGGGCTTCCGCGGATGAGCTCGACGAACACCGCGGCCGGTCCCGCCACCGCGCGGTGGCGGGACCGGCGGGCAAGTGCGAGAAAAAGACCAAGCACCAGCGCGAGCGCCATGCTCGCGAAGGTCAGAAGAACGGTGATCCTGGTGCCCTTCCAGAGATCCGGCGCCCAGGCGATCAGGTCGGAAACAACGCCCATCCGAATGCCGGCCGATCAGCCGACGGCGCTCGGGCGGGATCTCGCGGGACTAGCCCGCGATCGCCCGAGGCGGACCCGTCGGAGGGCGTGAATCGCGGGCTCAAACAATGTCCTGGACCCTTGTCGGACGGCCCAGTCAGACCGACAAGGGTCTAAGGCTTGAGGAAGAAGTCGGTCGGGATCAGGCCCCATTGTGCGAACAGGCGCGCCGCGGTGCCATCCTCCAGCATCGCCGTATAGGTCGTGTTGAACGCCTTGATGAAGTCCGGATTACCCTTGGCGAGTGCGAGAGCGCAGTCGGAAGTGTCCTTGGCTTGCGGCTTGTAGTCGGCGACCAGCTCAAAGGCGAGCGAGGGATTCTGCTTGAGCGCGTAGGCCGACAGGGAGGCATCGACGACACCGGCATCCAGCCGGCCCGCAGAGAGGTCGGCGAACACATCCTGGATGACCGGATATTGCTTGATGTCAATGGCCTTGCCCGCCGGACAGGCCTTGTTCGCCGATTTCAGGAGCTCGACATAAGTGGTGCCCTCGTACGTGCCTGCGCTGTGGCCGCAGAGATCGGCGAGAGAGTGGAGATGCTTCGGATTGCCCTTGGGAACGTCGAGGGCTTCGGGATTGTAAAAGACGACGCGCGTGAAATCGACCACCTTGGCGCGCGCCGGGCGGATGTACATCGCATCCCCCATCAGGTCGATACGATCGCTCTGCAGCGATGGGATCAGGCTCGCGAACGGCATGGCGATGACCGTCATTTTCGCGTTGATGCCTTCGCGTCGCAGAAACTCGCGAAGAATATCCGGTATGACGCCAAGGGCGGCCTGCGTCTTGGAATCGACATAGGACAGGGGGGCGTCATTGGAGGTCCCGATGACCAGCATGCCGGTACGGCGGACTTTCGCAAGCAGATCCTCGGCGTGCACGGGCACTGCAAGCGCGAGCGCCATCACTGCGCTGGCAGCGATCGCAACAAGCCGCACCCTGAAAGTGCCGCGCATTGTCGTTCGCCGGTTCATGGACCCTCCTCCTTTTGCTGTTCTTGTCGCGCACCGAGTCTGCGGAGTGGGGCGCATCTCTGTCAAGCTGCGGGGCGGGCGACGGCTTGACAGGGACCCCGCCGTATCGCGTTGTGAAACGCCCGATGAGCGAAGGGAAGCGGCCATGAATGAGGACGAGATCGTTGTCGCAGGGCACGGGCGGGCATTCCGCGTGCCGCGCGGCGCCTCCGTCCAGGTGATCAATCCGCACGGTAGCCAGGTAGTCGATACCTGGGCGTTCCGTTTCGGCCCGTGGCTGGAATTCCTCTCCATGGCGCATACCCGCTCGGTGCACAGCGCGATCTTCGTTCGTCGCGGCATGAGTCTGATGAGCAGCGAGCGGCGGGCGATGTTGACGCTCATCGAGGATACCTCGCCCGGCGTCCATGACACCTTGCTGCCGGCCTGCAACCCAGGCGTTTACAGCGAGCTTGGATGTCCGCCCGGGCACCGGAGCTGCGCAGAAAACCTGCACGAGGCGCTGGCGGCGGCGGGGCTCGCGGTTCCCTTCACTCCGGCGCCGTTCAACCTGTTCATGAATGTCCCGGTTGGCCCGGACGGCGAGATCGATCGGCATCCGCCGGTGGCGCGCCCGGGCGATCACGTGCTGCTCCGCGCCGAGATGGATCTGGTCGTCGTGTTTTCCGCCTGCCCGCAGGACGTGACGCCCATCAACGGTGCGGAGCGGCGGCCGACCGACATCGCGGTTCGGCTGTTGAGCAATCCGCCGGTAGCCTGAGCGGCATGCAGTCGCCATCCGATTCCCTTGCGTCGCCGCGCTTCTGCGGTGTCCCCACCTTCATGCGCCTGCCGCCCGGCGGGCCGAATGATCCGATCGACGTCGCCATCCTCGGTTTGCCTTCGGACAACGGTTCGCCCTTCCGCACCGGGGCGCGCTTCGGACCCAATGCGATCCGCGCCGCTTCGGTGATGCTGAGACCGATCAATCCCTACCGTGGTGGGCTGAACATTTTCGCAGCGCTGCGTCTCGCCGATGCCGGCGACGCAGAGGTGGTGCCGGGATACCAGGAGCCTACCCTGGTCGCGCTCGAACAAGCTGCAGCGGAGTTGATCGGCGCCGGCATCACTCCGCTCTGTCTCGGCGGCGACCATTCCGTGTCGCTTCCGGTGCTGCGCGCTTTGGCCAAGCAGCGGGGAAGGGTGGCGCTCGTTCATTTCGACAGCCACACCGACACCTGGGACCGCTATTTCGCCGATCGGCTCTACAGCGCCGGCACGCCGTTCCGGCGCGCCGTGGAAGAGAACCTCGTCGATCCGGCGCGCTCCATCCAGGTGGGCATGCGCGGCTCGCTGTTTCGCGCCGACGACGTCAGCCAGTCCGAGACGCTGGGCTATGCGGTCCTGACCACCGACGAGATTTTCGCGCTGGGATTGGAGAACGCGGCGCGTGCCGTTGCCGCGCGGGTTGGCGATGCGCCCTGTTATCTCACCTTCGATCTCGATTTCGTGGATCCCGGATGCGCCCCTGGCGTGCAGACGCCCGAGGCTGGCGGGCCGACCAGCCGCGAGGCGCTGGCGCTGCTGCGCGCCCTGCCGCCGCTCAACCTCCTCGGCGCCGACGTGGTCGAGACCAATCCATTGTTCGACGGGCCAGGGCAGATAACGGCGCTGCTGGCAGCGACGGTCGCTGCCGAAATCCTGGCGATGATGGCCGCCCGCAAAGCCGGCTTGGCCGCGGCTGCCGGCTGAGTTTCCGCGGCACCGCCTTTTTATCAGGCTGTCAGCAACTGCCGGGGGCGCTCCTTGGCGCCTTTGCTGACAAGGACCGCCGCTATCGCACCGGCACCACCACCGGCACGCCGCCGGGCTGGATGATCGTCGCAGTACCGTTGCCGTTGGGGACGTAGATGCCCGGCGCTCCGCCGCCCACCGGGGCAACGATGGCGGTGTTGCCGGTCTGGTTGATGACCGTGCCCAGTACGCCCGTCGGCCCGAACACGGGCGAGCCGAGCCTGGGGAGGTTCGACTGCGCAGGCGCGGATGGCGCCGGGAGCACAGACGAGGGCGGGAGAGCCGGGCCGGGGGAAGGCGATGCGGGAACGCCCAAGCCGACGGTGCCACTGCACAGCGAGCCAGGCGGTCCGTACGGGCAGGTCTCGTCCGGTGCGGGTTCGGCCGGCACTGCCTGCGATGCCGTCGGCGGCGGAGCGGTCGGGTATCCGCCCACAGGGCTCGAGGGTGCGCAGGAGGAGAGGCAGAACAACGACAGCAGAATTGTGAGGGACCTGGTCATGGCTGCAACGAGGGATCATACAGGCTGATCGAGAAGAGGCCGAGGGAGACGAGCAGCCATGCCCAACCTTGCTGCTGCCGCCCACGACCGGCCCGCGTGACGATTGGCGGCAAGCCGTTCAAGCATCATCTCGAAGCCGTCGATCACTCCGGGGTCTTGCGGCATGGGCGCCGGCTTGCGCGCGGGACACGACCACTCACCGAGGCCGATGTGCGCAACCTGCGTCGACCTGTCTTACTGCGTTCCGATCCTGAAAACGGTGGGCACTTTTTCCCGACCCCCTGCCGAAATACCGTCGCGCAAGGGCGATTTCGCCAGATGGCTTGCCGCCGCGCCGCCTGTCTCAATGCCTTGCAGCAGGCCGACCAAGGGCAACCGGCTGCGTTCGAGCGGCTGGGCGCGACCTTGGGGGAGTATGTAAGCGCCTCGAGAGAGGTGCTTTCCTCCCGTGGGAACAGAGATAAGCCCGCACCAATCGCATCATTCCCCTCTCCCTCCAGGTCGGCTCGGAAATCCCATTCCTGATCGCCGAGAGTCGGCGGACGGTCATGAGTGCGATGATCTCGATCGAGTTCCATTGTTCGGCGGCGCAAATGAGAGCGCCGAACCGAACAGGAGCGCCAAGGCGGCCCGCTAGAGCAGATCGCGATCAGACGGGCTCGGCTGATCGCGTGAAGATGCTCGCCAAAACAAAGAGCTAGAGCAGTTACCGCGAGCCGTGGCGAACGGAAATTGCTCTAGACCCGTGTCGGGCTGACTGTGCAGCCCGACACGTGTCTAGCGCTTTATTCGAGCCCGCGATTCACGCCCTCCGACGATTCCGCGTCGGACGATCGCGGGCTGGCCGGATGCATTCCGGATGATCTTCGGACGCCGGTGTCCCTCGGCAGACAGAAGCCCCGGCCAGTTGCCGGTCCGGGTGGCCTGTCGGTGCGTCACCGGAGATGGGAGACGGGCGATGCCGGCCTTGAGAAGGCGTCCATGAGGCAGGCGACCGCACTGTCGTCGTGGCGGGCTTCTCTTGGCTTGGTCGGGATCGGCTGCGCCGCAGTCGTGGCGTGACGATGGGAACGGCCCGGAGATTTGCGGGGTGCAGGCCTCGATAGCGGGGAGGCAGGTGGGCGACTGCTGTCTGATGCGGCGGATCGACTGCAGTGAGTCGTTCGGAATAGCGGCCGTCTGAGATGCAGGCGCCAGAATTGTTCTCACCACACAAGCGCACCGCAACGAGTCGCAAAACTGTCATCGCAGCATCACACATCCCTTCGCAGGAGGGATGCTTAAACGCGTGCGGCTCGTTACGCGCCTGCCCATTCAATCGACAGGGAGAGAGAAATGCGGCGATCTTTGGTTTGGATTCTGGCTGGGGTGGTCGCGTTTGGTTTGGCGCCGGCGCGGGCCGCCCTGGCAGGGTCCGCCGATTGTCCGAACGGGGGGGTAGTTCGTTTCGGTGTCGAGCCGTACGATTCGGCGCCCCGGCTGCTGCCGATCTATCAGAAAGTCGGCGGCATGATCGGCGAAAAGCTCGGCTGCAAGGTCGAGATCTTCATCGCGACCAGCTACAACGCCGAGATCGAGGCGATGCGCAACGACAAGCTCGACATCGCCGAGTTCGGCCCTCTCGGCTATGTGCTGGCCCATCAGGTCGCGAAAGCCGAAGCAGTCGCCGCGTTCGGCACCGCCGACGGGAAGCCGGACACATATTGGGCGAGCATCGTCACCTATCCCGGGTCGGGGATCAAAACCGTGGCCGAGATCAAGGGGCACAGCTTCGCTTTCTCGGATCCGGCTTCGACCTCGGGGCATTTGTTCCCGGCCTACGGGTTGCGGAAGAACGGCGTCGATCCGGATAAGGACATCAAGGCGCTATTTGCGGGCAGCCACACTGCCTCGTTCGAAGCGCTCTATCACCATAAGGTCGATGCCGGCGAACTGAACAGCGAGCAACTGCAGTCGGCGATCGAGCGCGGCCACTACAAGCCTGGCGATCTGATCTTCCTGTGGAAATCCGATCCGATTCCGACGGATCCGTTCGCGGTGCGCGGGAACCTTCCCCCCGCCTTCAAGGCGCGCGTGACGGCCGTACTCCAGACACTCAGCCTGACGAGCCTCGACGCCGCCGACCGCCGGATCATGGTTGGCGCCGGCATTACCAGGCTGGTGCCGGAAACGGACAGCGCGTACGACGGAATCCGCGATCTCGTGAAGACGCTGCACATCGACCTGCAGAAGCTGAGCTGAAGGGAGTGGTCGCGATCACCGGGTAGAGGCTTGGCATGCTGCGCGTTTGCGGCCTGACAATGCGCTACCCGAACGGCAAAGTGGCGCTTGCCGGCTTCGAGTTGACCGTCAATGCAGGCGAGTTCGTTGTGGTGCTCGGCGGCAACGGCAGCGGAAAAACGACGTTGCTGCGCTGCATCTCCCGCATCCTGCGACCAACAACCGGGGAGATTTGGCTGGACACGGTCGATCTCGCGGCGCTGTCGGGCGAGCGGCTGCGGCGGGCGCGGTTGCCGATGGCGATGGTGTGGCAGCAGGCGAGCCTCGTGCGGCGGCGCAGCGTGCTCAGCAATGTCGCCACGGGCGCGCTTGGCCGGCATGGCGGTCTATGGTCGTTGCTGGGCGGGCTGCCGGCGGCGGAACTCCGCGCTGCGTACGGCTTCTTAGGCGAAGTAGGTCTCGCTGCGCTGGCGGAGCAGCGCGCCGGCACGCTGTCGGGGGGACAGGCGCAGCGAGTAGCGATCGCTCGTGCGCTGGCGCAGCGACCCCGGGTTCTGCTTGCGGACGAACCGGTCGCAAGCCTCGACCCCGAAGCCGCCGACGAAATCATGCGCCTGCTCAGGCACCTGGCGAGCGAGGACAATCTGGCCGTCCTGTGCGTGCTGCACCAGGTCGAGCTGGCCTATCTCTATGCCGACCGCGTGGTCGGCATTCGCGACGGCGTCGTTGCCTTCGACCGGCCGTCGCGCGACCTGCCGCGCGAGGAGGTGCGCCAGCTCTACGTGAGCGAGGCGGCATGAGCGCCGAAGCCTCTGCACCGCGATTGCCGACTCGCGACTGGCCGGGCGCCCTCGGGCTCGCGCTCCGTCTGGTCGCGGGGATGGCGTTCGTGGCCATCGTCGTGCAATCGGCGATCGTCGTGCAGGCGCGACCGCAGGACCTGATCACCGGCGCCCGCGGCATGGCCGATATCATCAGCCGGGCGATGCCGCCCGATTTCGCGCGGATCAACCTGATATGGTGGCCGGCGCTGGAGACCGTCGATATTGCGATTTTCGGGACCTTAGGCGGGGTCGTGCTGGCAGTGCCGCTGGCCATCCTCGCCGCCGCGAACGTGACCCCGTCGCGCGCGCTCTATTTCTTGGCGCGCGCCGCAATCGGCTTTGCCCGCTCCGTCCCTGACCTGGTGTGGGCGTTGCTCTTCGTGACGGCCGTTGGCCTTGGGCCGTTCCCTGGCGCGCTGGCGCTCGCGGTACATTCGGTCGGCATGCTGGGGCGCTTGTTTGCCGAAACGATCGAACACATGGACATGGCGCCGATCGATGCGCTGACGCTGACGGGCGCCCGTCGCCTGCAGGTGTTTTCGCATGGCGTCATCCCGTCGATCCTGCCATCGTTGACCGGCATCGCCCTCTACCGCCTCGACGAAAACATCCGGTCTTCGCTGGTGCTCGGCTTCGTCGGTGCCGGCGGCATCGGTTTCGAGCTGCTGTCGGCGATGAGCCTGTTCCAGTACCGGCTCGTCTCGCTCTATCTGATCGTCATCTTTGTGCTCGTCATCGCTGCAGAACGCTTGTCCGCGCTTGTCCGCGCCCGGCTCGCCTGACAGGGAGAACCAAACCGAATGAGGCATGAATCATGAATGAATTCGACCCGGCCGCGATCGCGGCGGAGACCAGCTACGTGCCGACGACGGGAGCACGACGAACCCACCGCGTCGAGGTCGTCGCGGCGACCGAGGCGAACCTGAAGGGCTATGGCTGCCTGGTGGCGGATGAACCCGCGAAGTTTCCGATCGAGATCGTGCGCTGGCCGGCGCAGGGGTGGCGGGCCATCGATGCCAATTCGGGCGACCAGGGCGGTATCGCCGAAGGAATCTTCGAATTCTGGTGGCGCGGCGAAACGCTCTATGCCCGCAACAATGCCGTCGGCGACAGTTACATCTTTGCCTGGAGCAACGATCCCGAAGAGGCGGCAACCGACGGTCCCGCCATGCCGCGGGTCGAGGCGCTAATCTGGCGCGCCAATTACCATCCTGACGGCGGGCAGTTGTTCTATCCAATGCACCGGGAGAGCTTCATTGTACCGCTCGCCTTGCCCGGCGACGATGTGACCCCCGCGCATTTCGTCGCGTTCTACTGCGATGGTGCATGCGGCCTCTACATACACCCGAATGTCTGGCACGGTGCGGTCGTGCCGCTTGCCGACCATGCCGAACTGCTCGACCGCCAAGGCCGTGTGCATGCCCGCGTGTCGGTCGATTTCGCCAAGGAGTTCGGCTGTTATCTCGGCGTACCACTGCAGGCGCCGCACGGATGATCCTGAAGGAATCCCGGCCGTCGACTCGCCGATGAAGGCCTGTCCCCAGGCAACGATGGGGAAGGCATCGCAGGCGGACGGGTGAGGGCAGGAATGGCCGTCCCGATAATCGCGGCCAAGACGGAGCCCGTGCCGCGTCGGAATCTGGTTGGCGTCGCTTCTGCGTCCCTTCAATTCGAGACAGCGTTCGCGGTACCTGCCATCCGCACCATGCCGATCACGCCCTCGGGGCGAGATCCGCAGGCCACTGCCACTGCATAATATCCGGCGGATCGATGCCGGATTCGTGCGCCCAAAGCGTGCAATGGATCTGCCTGTCGAGCAGGGCCTCCCGCACGCTCGAACCGGTCTCCCTGAAGCGCGGAATCCGGTCGATCGCGTCGATCGCCAGGCTGAAACGGTCTGCCTGGTTCCGGATCGCGAGCTCCAGCGGCGTATCGATGTTCCCCTGCTCCTTGTAGCCGCGCACGTGAATGTTGTGCTGGGAGGGCCGCTGGTACGTCAACCGATGGATCAGCCAGGGATAGGAGTGGAAGTTGAAGATCACCGGCTTCGTCGCGGTGAAAATCGCCTCAAACTCGCGGTCCGTCATCCCGTGCGAATGCTCGGTGTGCGGCACCAGCTTGAACAGATCCACGACATTCACGAAACGAATCTTGACGTCGGGCAACGACTGCCGCAGCAGTGCCGTCGCCGCGAGCGACTCCATCGTGGGGGCGTCACCGCAGCTCGCCATCACCACATCCGGCTCGTCTCCCTGATCGTTGCTGGCCCAGCTCCAGACACCCACGCCCTTGGTGCAGTGCGCGATCGCCTGCTCCATGTCGAGATACTGCAGATGCACCTGCTTGTCGGCCACGATCACGTTGACGTAGTCCAGGCTGCGCAGGCAATGATCGGCCACGGAAAGCAGGCAGTTCGCGTCCGGCGGCAGGTAGATCCGCACGACTTCCGGGCTCTTGTTGGCAATGACGTCGAGAAAGCCCGGATCCTGATGGGTGAACCCGTTATGATCCTGGCGCCACACGAGCGCGGTCATCAGCAGGTTGAGCGAGGCGATGCTCGCCCGCCACGACAGCCCACGGCACTTCTCCAGCCACTTCGCATGCTGGTTCACCATGGAGTCGATGACGTGGATGAAGGGCTCATAGCTGTTGAGGAATCCGTGCCGGCCGCTCAGGAGATAGCCCTCGAGCCACCCCTCCACCGTATGCTCGCTCAGCATCTCCATCACGCGCCCTTCGGGCGCGAGCTCGCCGCCATCCGCATCCTCCGGCAGCGACAGCCCAAGCCAGGCCTTCTTGGCGACCTCGTAGATCGCATCGAGCTTGTTCGATTGCGTCTCGTCCGGCCCGAACACGCGAAAGCTCTGCATGTTCAGCCGCATGACTTCCCTGAGAAAAATTCCGAGCGTCGGAACATTTCCGGCCAGCGCGGAGCCGGCATGATCAACCGGCACCGCAAACTGGCGAAAATCCGGCATGTGGAGAGGCCGCCGCAACAACCCGCCATTCGCCACCGGGTTGGCGCTCATCCGCCGCTGGCCGATGGGCGCCAGTGCCTTCAGCTCGGGGATGAGCCGTCCTTCGGCGTCGAACCGCTCTTCCGGCTGATAGCCGCGCATCCACGCTTCCAGGATTTTCAGGTGCGCTGGATTGCTGCCAACGTCGGTGATCGGAATCTGGTGCGCGCGCCAGAATCCCTCGAGGTAGTGCCCATCGACCTGCCGAGGCGCGGTCCAGCCCTTCGGCGTTCTCAGAACAATCATGGGCCAGCGCGGCCGGGTTGCCTTTCCGCTCTCTCTCGCTTCGTTCTGGAACCTGCGGATCTCGTGCACGCAATGCTCCATCGTGGCGGCCATCGCCTGGTGCATGCTCGGCCGGTCGCTGCCTTCCACGAAGCAGGGCGTGTACCCATAGCCCGTGAAGAGGGCCCGGAGCTCTTCGTGGCTGATGCGTGCCAGAATGGTCGGGTTGTTGATCTTGTAACCGTTCAGATGAAGGATCGGCAGCACCGCCCCGTCGGTCACCGGGTTCATGAACTTGTTGCTGTGCCAGCTCGTCGCCAGCGGTCCGGTTTCCGATTCCCCGTCGCCCACCATCACGAGCGTGATGAGGTCGGGCCGGTCGAACACCGTGCCGAACGCATGCGAAAGGCTGTATCCGAGCTCGCCGCCCTCGTGGATGCTGCCGGGCGTCTCCGGCGTGGCGTGGCTCCCGATGCCCCCGGGGAATGAGAACTGCTTGAAGAAGCGCTGCATCCCGCGCAAATCTTCGCTCTTGTCGGGGTAAATCTCCGAATAGGTTCCTTCGAGATAAGCCTGCGAGAGGACCGAAGGAGCCCCATGGCCCGGCCCGGAAATATAGATCGCGTTCAGGTCGTATTTGCGGATCAGCCGGTTGAAGTGGATGTAGGCGAAGCACTGTCCGGGCGCCGATCCCCAATGGCCGAGCAGCCGCGCCTTCAGGTGCTCGATCTTCAGCGGCTCCCGCAGCAACGGATTGTCCTTGAGGTACAACATGCCGAGGCAGAGATAGAGGCTTGCATCCAGGTACGCGTCGATCCTCCGCAGCTCATCGGCGCTGAGCGGTGCGCCTTCAATCGTTGCGCGAGCCGGTCCGTACGCGCTGATGCTGTCGGCTCCGTTGCCCGCGGACTTCGGCTGGGGGGAACGCGTCATGGCTCAGCTCTCCTTTCGCTCGCTCGCGTCGCTGCAAACCGGATGCCTGAGAAATCGCGGAGACCGGATGGAGAGACGCTAGCCCGCGATCGCCCGAGGCGGAATCGTCGGAGGGCGTGAATCGCGGGCTCAAACAACGTCCTGGACCCTTGTCGGACGGCCCAGTCGGACCGACAAGGGTCTAGGCCGCCGGATCTTCGTCGCTCAGGGCATGGCTGATGCAGGTGGCTGTTCGAATGTGAAGAGCGCCGGACCTGCGCCTGCTCCGCTCGCGGACGGCCCAACTATGCGGAAGCCTGCGCCTCCTGACAATCGCCGGCCTTTTCTACGCCTTCGCGGGGCATTCTCGCGCCCGTCTCATGCCGGCCGGAGAGCCCCTCGCGGCGTCCCGTTCAGTCGACGATGAAGACGGTGGCGCCATGCTCGCTTCGCACACGATGCGCCGGCACCGCGCCGTCCGAAACATGCCATGTCATTCCTGATGCAAGACGAAATGGCGGCGTTCCGTCTTCGTGCTCGATCGCAAGCGAGCCCGCAATCACGTAGATGACGTGGCCCTTGGAGCACCAGTGATCGGCAAGATAGCCGGCGCCATATTCGACAACGCGAAGCTGCACGGAGCCCGCCTGCCGCGCGCGTATGGTCGCCTTTCCGGACGCGCCCACGACGCTGGTTGGCGCGACCCGGGTCCAGTCAGTCGACACCTCAGGCAGATCCGAGAGCTTCAACCCGTTCCTCCCGTCACCATGCGGCGTGATGCGCATCCGCTCTGCGATTCCGCCGGAAGCCATCGTGATCTAGCCCGCGATCGCCCGAGGCGGAAACGTCGGAGGGCGTGAATCGCGGGCTCGAATAAACCGCGAGACCCGTGTCGGGCTGCACAGTCAGCCCGACACGGGTCTAAGGAGTGCGGGCAGGCGCATTCACGCCGAGATTGCGGGCGGTCGCCACGATGGCCTCCCAGGTGCGGTGCTGAAGGGGGATACCGTTCTTCAAGCGAAGCGCGCGGGTGCGTCGCTCCGGCTCGCCCGGCAGCAGCACCTCCACCCCGGCCTCCGCCGGGCGGGAGGCTTTGACGTAAGTGCAGTATTCACGCGCGGCATCGGCGAAGGCGGCGGCAACGAATGCGCCGGGGGTAACGTAGATTGAGAGCATGCCGTTGGCGATCCGGCGGCCGGGACCGTGCTCGGCCGGGCCGGAGGTGCCGCCGCCGGTCAGGCAGCCGGCCAGGATCTCGCACATGAAGGCGAGGCCGGAACCCTTGTGTCCGCCGAAGGCGCGGAGCGCACCCGGGCCTGCGCTCGGATTGCGCTCGTCGGTACCCTCGATCGGGCCATAGAGGGTCCGGGGATCGGACGAGAGGCGGCCATCGGGCTCGATCATCGCGTCATCGGGGACCTTCTTGCCACCATGGGAGGCGACGAGAACCTTGCCCTCCGCAACGACCGAGGTGGCAAAGTCAAGCAGGAGTGGCGGGCCCTCCGCCATCGGCACGCCGACACAGAAGGGATTGGTCGAGAAGCGGCGGTCCACGCCGCCGAAGGGGGCGACCAGTTCGCCGTTGAAGACGTTGACGAAGTGGATCGAGATCAAACCGGCGGCGGCGGCCCGCTCCGCCCACTCGCCGACCCTGCCGATATGACCGGCATTACGGAGCCCGATCACCGAGACGCCGGAGGATTTCGCCTTGGCGATGCCAAGATCGACGGCCAGCGGTGCGATGGTCTGACCGAAGCCGAAATTGCCATCGACGAGAGCGTGCGCCGCTGCGTCGTGCACGACGGTGAGGGACTGGCCGGCACGCACCTGGCCGAGCCCGAGAACGTGGACGTAGCGCGGGACTCGGACGACGCCGTGGCTGTCGTGGCCGGCGAGGTTGGCCGAGACGAGGGAGAGGGCGATCCGCTCTGACTCCGCGGCGTCGCAGCCGGCGGCGCGGAAGATCGCGCCGGCGAAGGCGGCAAGCGCATCCGCGGTGATGGTCACGCAGGTTTCGGGGGAGTCATTCATCGCAAAGGACCTTTGGGCGCGACGAACCCTCGCGGCCGGAGGCGGCGGCGCGGCACGAAGCGATTGGGAGAGTGGCGAGCAGGCTGGCTAGAGGACCCGGTCGGTCTCGGGATCGATCAGGTGCATGTGGTTGAGATCGGCCGACATCGGCAGGGTTTCGCCGGCTATCGCCCGGACCGAGGGATCCACTCGGCCGCAGACCGCAGTGCCGTTGATACGGAAATGGACCAGGATCTCCATGCCCATCGGCTCGGTTACATCGAGACGCGAATCGAGCCGGACCATGTTCGGCCTGGCCTGGTCCTTGAGTTCGGTCAGGTGTTCCGGGCGCAGGCCGAGCAGCATCTCGCGGTCCGTGTAGGCGCCGTAGCGCTGCGTGCGTTCCGGCGGGAGAGGGAACGAGAGGTTGTCGGCGAGGCGGAGTGCAAGTTCGTTGCCGCGGCCCTGGATGCGGCAGGGGATGAAGTTCATCGCCGGGCTGCCGATGAATCCGGCGACGAAACGCGTGGCCGGGCTGTGATAAAGCTCCTGCGGCGGCCCGACCTGCTCGATCACCCCGCGGTTCATCACCACCACCCGGTCGGCAAGCGTCATGGCCTCGACCTGGTCGTGGGTGACGTAGACGGTCGTGGTGCGCACGGTCTGGTGCACCTTCTTGATCTCGGTACGCATCTGCACGCGCAGCTTCGCATCGAGATTGGAAAGAGGCTCGTCGAACAGGAAGACCTTCGGATGGCGGACGATGGCGCGGCCCATGGCGACGCGCTGACGCTGGCCGCCGGAGAGGGCTTTCGGCTTGCGGGCCAGCAACTCGCCGATATCGAGAATGCGTGCCGCCTCGTCCACGCGCCGCCGGATCTCGTCCTTCGCGAACTTCCGGAGCTTGAGGCCGAAGGCCATGTTGTCGAACACGGTCATGTGCGGGTAGAGCGCGTAGTTCTGGAACACCATGGCGATGTCCCGGTCTCGCGGCGGGATGTCGTTCACCACTTCGCCGGCGATCGTGATCTCGCCGCCGGTAATCTCCTCGAGCCCGGCGATCATGCGGAGCGTCGTGGTCTTGCCGCAGCCGGAGGGGCCGACCAGGACCACGAACTCCTCGTCCGCGATGTCGAGATCGATCCCTTTCACGGCTTGCACGTGCTGGTCGTAGGACTTCGAGACCTTCCGCAGCGTCACCTGCGCCATTGCTCCGTCACCCTTTCGTCGCACCGGCGGTCAGGCCGGCAATGTAATAGTCCATGAGGAACGCGTAAATGAGAACCGGGGGCAGGGAGGCCAGGATATTGGCGGCCATGATATGGCCCCAGTCGAGCACGTCACCATGGATCAGGTTGCTGACGATGCCGGACGTCAGCACCATCTGCTTGGCGGTGAAGAGGTAGGCAAGGGGATAGAGGAAGTCGCCCCAGCAGACGGTGAAGGCGAAGATGGTGGCGGCGATGATGCCGGGCATGGCTACGGGGATGAAGATCTTCCACAGCATCTGCAGGTGCGAGGCGCCGTCGATCATGGCGGCTTCGTCGAGTTCCTTCGGAATGGAGGAGAAGTAGCCGATCATGATCCAGGTACAGAACGGCACCGAGAGCGTGGGCCAGATCAGCGCCAGGCACCAGGTGCTGTTGATGAGATGCAGGAACGAGAGGACCTTGAACAGCGGGATGAAGAGAAGGGATTCCGGCACGAGATAGGTCAGGAAGACGCCGGTCGCGAAGGCCGTGCTGCCGAAGAAGCGCATCCGCGCCAGCGAGTAGGCGGCGAGGATGGCGATCACCAGCGTGACGATGACCACGAAGACGGTGACCTTCACGGTATTGAGGAAGAACGTCTGGAACTGCGGATTGCGGATGATCTCGATGAAGTTGCCGAGATAGAGGTGGTGAACGAACCACGGGCTCTTGCCGGAGCCGATTTCCTGCGAGGTCTTAAGCGAGGTGACCAGCTCGAAATAGGGCGGAATCAGGAAGCCGATCGCGAAGACGACCAGGGCGATATAGCTGCCGCACAACGCCCAGCGGCGCTCGTTCTTGATGCTGGAGCGCCGCCGGCGGCGCGGCGCGAGCGCGCCCGCGGTCGCGACGTTGCCGCTCATCTTCAGATCCCTTCCTGCGCGCGCCGGCCGACGCCACGGAGGATGAAGATCGAGAAAATGGCCAGGATCGGGAAGATGAAGAGGCTGACGGCGGCACCGAGAGGAATGTTGCCGGACTGGATGCCCAACTGGAAGGCGTAGGTGGCGAAGACGTGGGTGGTATTGGCCGGGGCGCCCGCAGTCAGGTTCTCGACGATGTCGAAATTGGCGAAGGTGACGATCAGGCTGAACAGCACGGTGATGCTGATGATGTTGCGCAGCATCGGCAGCGAGATGTAGCGGATCTTTTGCAGCCAGGTCGCGCCATCGATCGCCGCGGCCTCGTAGAGCTGGTCGGGTACCGATTTCAGCGTGGCGAGATACATGATCATGAAGAACGGCGTGCCGTACCAGACATTCACCGCAACCACCCAGATGCGCGCCCACCAGGTGCTGGCGAGCCAGGCGACGGGATGCATCCCGACCTGTTCGAGCAGCCAGTTGATCGCCGAGTAATCGCCGGAGATCATCCACCACCATCCGAGGGTGGAGAGGGCCGGGGGGATGACCCAGGGCACGAGGAGGACGCCGCGCCAGAGCTTCTGGTCCTTGCCCGAGATGTTGTGCATCACATGGGCGAGAATGAAGCCGATCAGCGCCTTGAAGAACACAGCGGTGATGGCGAAGAAGCAGCTCTGGAAAATGACGAGCTGGAAAGTGTCACTGCGGAGCAGGTAGCGGTAATTGAAGAGGGCGATGAACCGGGTCATCGCCCGGTTCAGGAGCGAGAGCCAGATCGAGTAGAAGAAGGGATAGACGACGAGGCCGGCGATGAGGCAGATCAGCGGCAGGCACATCAGGACGGCGACGGTCGAGCGGCGCTGGGCGAAGCGCCTGAGGCTGCTCCGCCGCGCCGGAGGTGCGAAGCCTCGCAGTGCCGGCGCGGATACCGTTGTTGTGCCGTCTGCCATGTGCGTCTCCCTGGCGCACCACGCGTAGAAAAGCCGGGCGGGCCCCGTGGGGCCCGCCCGATGCCGTTACATGTTGATGTATCCGTTGATCTCGTTCTCGGCCCAATCGAGCACGTTTTTCATCTTTTCCTTGTTCTTGGCGAGCTTCACGACCATCACGTTGAACGTTGCGTTGGTGTAAAGCTGGGTCGCGATATGCGGCGGCGCCGGATAGCCCGCAACATTGGTTTGCGTGTCGTGCCAGGGCCGGATCGGATAGTTGTAGACGGTGCCGAGCGGCGGCTTGACGGTGGACCAGATGTTGAAGTCGTGCATGCTGGCGAAAGGCGGAATGTCATAGCCGACCGCTGCGTCGCAGAGTGTTTCCACCTGCGCGCGCTGCTGCAACCACGTGATCAGTTCCTTGGCCGCGGTCTTGTTCGGGCTGAACGACCAGATGCCCCAGAAGAAGGGCAGATGGGAATTGTAGCGTCCCTTGGGGCCGAGCGGCATCGGGAACGTCCAGCAGTCCTCGGCGACGTGAATCGCGTCGCGCCGCGCCACCCACCATGCCGAGGGCGGATTGAAGATCAACGCGGCGCTGTCCGAGATCAGCGCCTTGTTGTTCGAGGCGTCGTCGTAGGTGACGGTATCCGCCGGCAGATAGGGATAGAGCTTTATCAGGTATTCCAGCGCCGCCTGCACGGCATCGGAGCGGAGCTGCATGTTGCCCTTTTCGTCCACCAGCACGCCGCCGTGGGCGCGCAGGATGGTGCCGGTCATGTCGACGCTGTCGGTAGTCAGGCCAAGCCCGAGCCCGAAGGGTTTGCCGGCCTTCTGCGCCTCGGGCGCCAGCTTCAGCATCAGATCGTAGGTCCAGGCTTCGGCGGTCTTGGCGTCGCCCGGCTTGTTCGGATACCACGCCGTGACGTCGTAGCCCCACTTCTTGAACAGGCTGATACGCGCGCAGGAGGGCTTGTACTGGGTGCCGACGCTGGTCGGGAAACCCATCCAGTGGCCGTTCACCTTGCCGAGATACGCGTCCATGGCGTCGATCGGGCCGTACTGCTTGATCAATCCCTCCACCACGTCGTCGATCGGTTCGAGGTGCTGGTGGTACTGCTGCACGCCCCAGGCCTGGAAAACCATCACGTCGTGGCCGGTGCCGGCCAGCGCCTCGGCCGCTTCGGCGAGCAGCATCTTGTCGTTCGCGGTGCCGGCGCTCAGCAGGTCGAGAGAGACGTCGACATGGTTTTTGGCGCCCCATTGGGCGACCAGTTTCTGCATGGTCGGGTTGGCGGCTGGGACCCAGTGATCCCAGAACGCGAGCTTGAGGCTGCCGGCGGCATGCGCGGTCTGCATATGGACGAGCGGCAGCGCGGCGGCGGCCGCGCCGAGCTTGATCGCACTGCGGCGCGAGATGCGGGTCGAGGGTTTGCTGGGTTCCTGCATCGTTCAACTCCTCCCGTTGGGTTCCGGCACTGCCGGATGATCTGGTCAAGCTTCCCGAGCCCGAAATTCCCGAAGCGCGGCTTCAGGGCTCCCGCCTTTGCGCGTAAGCAGAGACGAATGCCGGCGGACCGCCACGGAACCTGACTGATCACGATTTAATCGCTCTCCCTCGCCCCGGCAATCGGAACTTCGGCCGCTGCCGGATGGTGACGTGTGCAGGCGCAGCATTCGCCGGGCCGGACGTCGGGACCATGCGATCGGGAATGCCAGGCGCGAGGAATTCGTTCCGCGCGGGCGGCCGATGATGTGAGCGAGACAACTCAGCCGGGAGCGCCTAGCCCGCGATCGCCCGAGGCGGAATCGTCGGAGGGCGTGAATCGCGGGCTCAAATAAAGCATGAGAGCCGTGTCGGGCTGCACAGTCAGCCCGACACGGGTCTAGTGTCCTGCCCCCTCTCGTTTGCTGCCGGCGGCAGCAAACGAGAGGGGATGAGAGGCCACTGAAAATAAAGAGGTGTGTGCCGACCGCTAGAGTGCGTCTTACGGTATCAAGCGTTGGAGTCGGCACAATAGTGTGGCACGAGCCATGCAGTTTGCACTGAGCCCGTTTTGTCTTCTGCCCAAGACCCGCGGCCTCTTCCTGCGCCATTGCGAGTGTAGCGCGACCCCTAGCCCGCGATCGCCCGAGGCGGACCCGTCGGAGGGCGTGAATCGCGGGCTCAAACAATGTTCTGGACCCTTGTCGGACGGCCCAGTCAGACCGACAAGGGTCTAGGCGATAAGGGGATGGCTCAGCCCCGCCGGTTGCTCGCCCGTCTGCGCGAGGTGATGGCCCGGAGCGTCGTCGGGCTCGCGGAGCTGCCGCGCCTGATTGCTGCCGAGCTGGTGAGCGAGGTCTGCTCTATTTACGTCCTGGTCGCGGGGGACCTCCTTCAGCTTGCGGCAACGGTCGGTCTGCAGGAGGCGGCCGTCGGGCAGACTAGGTTGCGCGTGGGAGAAGGGATTGTCGGCTTGGTGGCAGCGACCGGAGCGGCCCTCAACCTGCCGGACGCGCAGAACCACCCGGCGTTTGCCTACCGCTCGGAGACCGGCGAAGAACCGTACACCTCCATGCTGGCGGTTCCGGTGCTGCGGGCCGGCAAGACGCGCGGTGTACTGGCGGTCCAGAATCGCGTTCCGCGCCTCTACACGGAGGAAGAGGTCGAGGAGCTGGAGACGGTGGCGATGCTGCTGGCGGAATTGCTGCCGGCGGTGGCCGAGGCAGCGGCACCCGAGGAGGGGGCAGGCGGCGCGCTTTCCCGCCGCTTCTCCGGCACGTCGCTCGCCCCGGGCCTCGCCGTCGGGCCGCTGACACGGCGTGGCGCGCTGGCCGCGCCCGAGCGGCTGCTGGCCGAAGACAGCGCGGCGGAACTTCGCCGACTGGAAGAGGCCGGAGCGAAGATGCGGCGAAGACTCGATCGGCTGCTGGCCGACCGGTTGCCCGAGGAGGGTGCGACGCGGGAGGTCCTGGAGGCGTACCGGCTGGTGGCGTCCGACAGCGGCTGGTTCGCGCGGCTGGCGGCGGGCGTGCAGAGCGGCTTGACTGCCGAGGCGGCGGTGCATCGGGTCACCGCGGAGGTCAGGCGCCGCATGCGGCGGCTCGCCGACCCCTACCTCAGGGAGCGGCTTGCCGACCTCGACGATTTGGCTCTGCGACTGCTCGAAGCGCTGGGCGCGGGCGGCTTGCCGGAGCGGGTGCCGAACGGGGCCATTCTTCTGGCCCGGCGACTTGGCCCGGCCGAGCTGATCGACTGGCATGCGCGGGGGATCAGCGGCGTGATCGTGGAGGAAGCCACGCCGCACGGACATGTCGCGATCCTGGCCCGCTCGCTCGGTCTGCCGGCGGTTGGCGCGCTGGAAGGCGGCGGCGCGGAGGGTATCGGGCAGAGCGCCGGCGACGGCGAGTGGGTGGTGCTGGATGCGGATGAGGGCCGGGTGATCCTGCGCCCGGAGGAGGATGTGGCGGAAAGCTATCGGCAGGCGCTTGCGGCCCGCTCGAGCGAGCAGGAGACGCTTGGCGCCTGGCGTGCGAGGCCAGCGGCTACGGCCGACGGCACACGGCTCAGGCTGATGCTGAACATCGGGCTGCCGCACGAGATCGGGCAGCTCGAAGCGACCGGCGCCGCCGGAGTCGGGCTGTTCCGCACGGAGATTGCCATGATGGCCCTGGGTGCGGTGCCCGATGCGACCGATCAGGCGGCGCTCTACGCGCGGCTGATGGATGCAGCGGGAGAGCGCGAGATCGTCTTTCGGACGCTCGACCTTGGGGGAGACAAGCTGTTGCCCGGCGTCCTGCGGGGCGCGGAAGGCAATCCGGCCATGGGCTGGCGCAGCCTGCGGGTCGGGCTGGACCGGCCGGCGGTGCTGCGCCGGCAGCTCAGGGCGTTGGCGCTGGCCGCCAGGGGGAGGCCGCTTTCGGTCATGTTCCCGATGGTCGCGACCGTGGAGGAATTCGTCGCCGCACGCGCCCTCCTCGAGACCGAGGCGAGGCGTGTGGCAGGGCCGCCGGGGCGGCTCGCCATCGGGACGATGCTGGAGGTGCCGGCGCTGCTGTGGCAGCTTCCGGGACTGCTGGCCGCGGCGGATTTCGTTTCGATCGGCACCAATGACCTGATGCAGTTCCTGTTCGCCGCCGATCGCACGGCGCCGGCGCTGGCCGGTCGCTACGATATCCTTTCCCCGCCGGTACTCGATCTGATGGAGAGCCTGGCAGCCAAGGCGGAGGCGGCGGGCGTCGCGCTCTCGGTCTGCGGGGATGCGGCCGGGGAGCCGCTGGCGGCGATCACGCTGGCTGCACTCGGCATCACCACCCTTTCGATGTCGGCGGCCTCGCTGCTGCCGCTCAAGGCCCTGCTGGCCCGGATCGATCTTGCCGCGTTCCGCCCGGTGCTCGCCGGCATCCGGTCCGCGGCCTCCGGCGGGGCATCGCTACGCGGGCCGATCGGCGCCTGGGTCGGGGAGCACGGCGGGCCCGATTGACGGACGCGGATCCGGCTTTACGTGTCGGAAACTTGGCTCTTGCAACCTTGCCGGTTGGCAAGGCAGTGGTCTCGGGTTACATTTCACCGGGTCGCGACAAGGCCGCGGCTGAGGCATCATGACTGCCGAGCGGCCAGGGAGTCCGGATCCGTGTTGCACGAGCGCAAATCCAGGCTGGCGGAAGGGCGGGCCGTCATGTCCTCTCCCGAAGGCGATCTGGCTCCGATCCGTGGCCGGGCCCCGCGTGTCGGGGGGGAGTTGCGGGCGGCCCGGCTGCAGTACGGCTGGGACCTGGAAGCGGTGGCGGCGTCATTGCGCATCCGCGTCGCCTACCTGGAGGCGGTCGAGGCTGGCCGTGTTGCGGATTTGCCCGGCAATGCCTACGCGCTTGGCTTCTTGCGCACCTATGCGACCGCGCTCGGGCTCGATGCCGACGAGATGTGCCGCCGTTTCCGGGCCGAGGTTGCGGAGGTCAACACCAAAACCGAATTGACTTTCCCGGCCCCGGTGCCGGAGCGAGGCGTGCCGGCAGGGGCGGTGATCCTGCTCGGGGTGGTCTTGGCTGTCGGCGCCTATGTCGGCTGGTACCACCTGGCGGAGCACGCCCCGCCGGCACACGCGGTCGCGCCGGTACCGCCTGAACTCGCCCGCCTTGCCGAGCCCACGGCACTGGCCCCGAAACCGGTGCCGGGACCGGCGGCGGCCCCCGCGGCGCCGGGGACGCAGCCAGTCCCCTCTGCCGGCGGCGCGAATGCCGCGGCAGCGTCTTCCGCCACGCTGGCACCCCTTCCGGCTGGCGGCGCGGCCACGGAGGCGGCTCCCACTGCTCCTGCTGCTGCTCCGCCCCCGGCGACCCAGGAACCCGGGCGGGCGAGCGGGCCTCAGCCCACCGGGGCGTCCACTGGCGCGCCCACCGGGGCGCCCGGCGCGAATTCTCCCGGCCAGGGCGCGGGCCCTGCCGCCACCGAAAGTGCTACGGCTGCTCCGAGCTCTTTCCCCGCGGCGGCTTCCCAGACCCAAGCCTCTGCTTCGGCGGTCGGCTCTCCTCTCGCCGCCGTTTCTGCACTCGCCCCGCCGGCCCAGGCCGCGCCGGCGATTTCCGGGAGGATCGTCGTCCGGGCGATTGCGGAGTCCTGGATCGAGGTCCGGGATGCCGGCGGGGCGGTTATTTTCACCAAGCTGATGCAGCCAGGCGAAAGCTGGACGGTTCCTCGGGAGCCCGGCCTGACCCTGACGACTGGAAATGCCGGAGGGACCCAACTCGTGGTTGATGGAACCGTGGGCGCGCCGCTCGGCGCGCCGGGCGAAGTCGAGCGGAATCAGCCGCTCGATGCAGGGCTGATCAAAGCGGGTGCGCTGCCGGCACAGATCGCGGCTGCCACTGCACCGGACGGCGGCCACCCAAGCGGCAGGCCCGCGCCATGAATTATCGCCCTTACCAGAAGATCGAGCGGCGGCGTTCGCGGCGTATTCATGTCGGGCAGGTTCCGGTCGGCGGCGATACGCCGATCAGCGTGCAGACCATGACCAACACGCCGACGACCGATGTTCCTGCCACCATCGCGCAAATCCGCCGCTGCGAGCAGGCCGGGGCGGACATCGTGCGCGTGTCCTGCCCGGACCAGGAAAGTGCGCTGGCGCTGAAGGAGATCGTGCGGGCGGTCGATGTACCGATCGTCGCCGATATCCACTTCCATTATCGCCGCGCGATCGAGGCGGCGGAGAGCGGAGCCGCGTGCCTGCGCATCAACCCGGGAAACATCGGCAGCAACGAGCGGGTGAAAGAGGTCATCAAGGCGGCGCGCGATCACGACTGCTCGATGCGCATCGGTGTCAATGCCGGCTCTCTCGAGAAGCACCTGCTCGACAAGTACGGCGAGCCGAATCCCGAGGCGCTCGTAGAAAGTGCCCTGGAACACGCGAAAATTCTGGAAGACAACGACTTCCACGAGTTCAAGATCAGCGTCAAGGCATCCGACGTTTTCCTGGCCGTCACCGCCTATCAGCAGCTTGCGGAGGTGTGCGACCATCCGTTGCATATCGGCATTACCGAGGCCGGCGGGCGGCGTACCGGCACCGTCAAGTCCGCGATCGGGCTTGGCAACCTGCTGTGGGCCGGCATCGGCGATACGGTGCGTGTTTCCCTCTCTGCGGAACCGGAGGAGGAGGTGCGGGTCGGCTGGGAGCTTCTGAAGTCGCTCGGCATCCGCCACCGCGGCGTGCGCATCATCTCGTGCCCGTCCTGCGCGCGGCAGGGTTTCAATGTCATCGAAACGGTCTCCGCGCTCGAGGAGAGGCTTGGCCATATCGAGACCCCGATCACGCTTTCGATCATCGGCTGTGTCGTCAACGGGCCGGGCGAGGCCCTGATGACCGATCTCGGCCTCACCGGAGGCGGGGCGGGGCGGCACATGATCTACCGTGCCGGGAAGACCGACCACACGATTTCAGCCGACCGTCTGATCGATCACATCGTCGAACTGGTGGAGGCGAAGGCGGCCGAACTCGCCCAACCGAAAGCCGCCGCGGAATAGTGCCGCGGCGCCTTCGCTCCTGCGGAATCAACTGGTTCTTGAGTCTGCGAAGGCGGACAGCCTAAGATTCCATTCGGCCGAGTCTCGGTAGAGACGCGCGCACGTCCTCGTCCGTTCCGGTTTCCGCCCCTGCAACGGGGGCACTCGGCCTGCCGATGCTACGACATCCCTATGGAGGAAAAAAAGTGGAAAGCAAGTTCGGGAATCCGGTGCCCCTCGGGCTGTTCGGATTCGCCAGCACGACCTGGCTGCTCAGCATGATCAATGCCGGGTGGGCGAGCGGAGAGGGTCTCGGCCTCGTCTTCGCGATGGCACTTGTGTACGGCGGAACGGCGCAGGCCCTGGCGGGGGTGTTCTCGTACATCCGCGGGAACAGCTTTGCTACGGTGGCGTTCCTGAGTTACGGCGCGTTCTGGTGGACGTTCGCCGTGTTCCTCGTCTTCTTCAAGGGCAAGACGCCGGACCCGTTCATCGGTTGGTACCTGTTCGTGTGGGGCGTCTTCACTTTCTACATGTGGATCGCGACGTTCCGTCACAACATGGCGCTGCAGCTCGTGTTCCTCACGCTGTGGATCACCTATCTGCTCCTGGCCATCGGGGCCTGGTTCGCTCTGTCGAGCATCAGTGTGCTCGGCGGTTACGTGGGTCTTCTCTGCGCCTTGTTTGCCGCCTATCTGTCGGCAGCCGAAATGATCAACGGCGACTACAAGCGCGAGGTGCTGCCGATCGGCCCCTTCGGCCACTGAGATCGATTCGTCGCCTCCGGAGTGCGGCGCGGATCCCGACGGGACCCGCGCCGTTCGGGCTGGATGACGCCTGTTGTAGCGAGCACGCCGCTTCAGGAGATGAGCGGCTTGCCGAGCGGCGGAACGGTCTTCCCGCCCATGGCGGTGATGGAGACGTTCATCCATGCCCAGAAGGCGAGGAAGGCGAAGGCGAGGACGAAATACCCGCAGACCGTGAAGCTTCCGGCCGCTGCCAGGGCAACGGCGATGGCGACCAGGAGCACGGTCAACGGAAAGATCCACGGCAGCCACAGGCAAGGGATGGTCAGGAAGAAGAACAGGACCGTGTAGGAGATGAAGAACAGCTCGAGAGACGCCGGCAGGGTCCCCTTCGGGATGTCGTACCAGCCTAGGTGCAGGCCGAGCAGCAGGACGCCGAGGCTCAGCCAGAAGCCGGAAAAGAGCCCGAAGATCGCGGCGACGATGTTCTGCCCGAGTATGATCGCCCAGCCGGTGGTGACGAGTTGATAGAGACCGGTCGTGAATAGAATGATCGGGACGATCACCCCGAATCCGGTCGGCGCGCCGAGAAGCCCCATTCCCAGAGCCACCGAGGCGATCCCGAATACCGGCAGACCGAGGATGAGGGGGGCGCCCCCGGTTCCGACGTGCACCCCGACGATCTTATCTTGTGTTTCAGACATGGCATTTCCTCCGAGTTTCTTGACCAGGACCATTATGCCGCGTGTTCGGAGACGATTCCGATGCAGGAGCGGCAGAGAGTGGGTTTAACCTCGCAGTTCACGACGACGGCCAGCTATCGCTTCCGGAACCCCAACCGTTGGGCGCACCCATGCGGACATCGGAGCCCAGTGATTTCGGCGTCATCCGCTTCCATGCGCCGGGAAAGGCGCATGGAAGAACCACGGTCTCGCCTGCAACCACCGGCGGCGATATTGCCGGGATGGGATACTCCGTGCAAGCAACTTGGCTGATTGGCGCAGGGAAATCCAAGTGAACGGCGCCGGTTGCGGAGAAATTTGTTGCGGCGCAGGGCGCGACTGGGCAAGTGGAGCCAGAGGCAGGCCGCCATGAAACGACCCGACGGGCCCTGCACGGGCCGCGGCATCGGCTCTTCGCGCGGGCTTTTGAAAACGTCCAAGCCTTTGTTTTCGTTCATCTAAATCTGTGCGCTCGCCATCCTGAGGGCACGCCGGAAGGCAGCGGTCGCCGGGATTCGGCGCCCGGCGTGCAGAATGTCCGCACCGGTCGTGCCCCTCCCCGGCGGGCAGCCCTGTTTCGCAGGTGCGAGAATTCACCGCCCGCGACTTGCCCGACCGCCGCCGGAGCGGCAGGATAGCGCCGTCCGGCGGGCCGAAGCGCTGCCGCGTCTTCTGGTCGCCGCAGCGCCCGTGTTGCTTTGCCGAGGAACGCTTCCCGCCAACATGCAGATCGCTCCCTTCCGTTGCGGCACCAAGGGGCCGCTCATCCCCGCGCGGCCCGGATTGGCCGCATGAGCCCGCTCCAGCCCGCCCGGGGCACCAGGGACCTGATCGGTGAAGAACTGCGCCGCCATCGCCACGTGATCGAGACGGCGCGGCGGATCGCCGAGACGTTCGGCTTCGAGGAATGGGCGACACCCGTCTTCGAGGACACGCGCGTCTTCTCGCGCACGCTCGGCGAGACCTCGGACGTGGTGATGAAGGAAATGTACAGCTTCACCGACCGCTCCGGCGAAAGCCTGACGCTGCGCCCGGAGGCCACCGCCGGCGTCTGTCGGGCGCTGGTTTCCAATGGCCTGACACAGTCGTTGCCGCAGAAGGTGTTCTATGCCGGCCCGATGTTCCGTTACGAACGGCCGCAGAAGGGACGCTACCGGCAGTTCCATCAGATCGATATCGAGCTGATCGGCCCGGCGCATCCGCTGGCCGACGCGGAAGTGATGGCCTGCGGCCATTGCATTCTCGAAGCGCTCGGGGTCGCTGAAGGAGTGACGCTCGAGATCAACACGCTCGGGGATGCGGCAAGCCGCGCTGCCTGGCGTGCCGCGCTGGTTGCCTATTTCACCGCGCGTCGCGATGAGCTTTCGGCGGAGAGCCAGGCACGGCTCGAACGTAATCCCCTGCGCATCATCGATTCCAAGGAGCGTGCCGACCAGCCCATCATCGCCGCGGCCCCGGTCATCGCGCCCTATCTCACGCCCTCGGCGGCGGCTTTCTATGCCGGCGTAAAGCAGGGGCTGTTGCGCTTCGGCGTGCCGTTCCGCGAGAATCCGCGGATCGTGCGGGGGCTCGACTATTACGGCCACACGGCGTTCGAATTCGTCACCACCGGGCTGGGCGCGCAGGGAACGGTGATGGCGGGCGGGCGCTATGACGGGCTGGTTGCCGAGATGGGCGGTCCACCCACTCCGGCGGTTGGCTGGGCGGCCGGGATCGAGCGGCTTGCCATGCTGCTGCCTGCGGTGCCGGAAGCGGCAGCACCCGTTGCAGTGGTGCCGATTGCCCCCGAACTCGAAGCGCATGCTGTTGTAATTCTGCAACGGTTGCGGCGGGAAGGCATCCGTGCCGAGCTGGAGTACACGGGAAACCTGCGCCGGCGGATGGAACGCGCCAACCGGATCGGTGCGCGCTGGGCCGTGATTCTCGGCGAGGCGGAGCGAGAGCGGGGCAGCGTGCAGCTGAAGGACCTGGCGTCGGGTGCGCAGAGCGAGGTTCCCGAAGCAGACCTGATCGCCCGGCTCTCATGAGCCTGTCCGAGCGGCTGGCCCGTATCCTTGCGCGGAGCGAGGCTCTGAAGGCCGAGCTTGCCCTGGGGCACAGCGGGGAAAGCTCGATCCGCGCCGCGAAGGAATTCTCGGAGCTGGCGCCGCTGGTTCAGCGCATTGCCGCCCTCGAGGCGGCGGAGCGGGCGCGCAAGGAAGCCCAGCCGCTGCTTTCCGATCCCGAGCTTGGCGAGCTTGCGGCGGCCGAGATCAAGGAGTTGAGCGAGCGGATTCCGCGCCTCGAGCAGGAACTGAGAGTGGCCCTGCTGCCACGCGATGCAGCGGACGAGAAGAGCGCGATTCTCGAGGTGCGCCCGGCCGCCGGCGGCGCGGAGGCAGCCTTGTTCGCAGCGCAGCTTTTTGCCATGTACCGGCGCTACGCCGAAGTGCAAGGCTGGCGCTTCGAAGTTCTCGGCTATGACCCGAGCGAACTCGACGGTCTTCGCGAAGGGATTGCCGAGATCACCGGCAAGGGGGTGTTCGCGCGCCTGAAGTTCGAGTCGGGCGTGCATCGGGTGCAGCGGGTGCCGGAGACAGAGAGCCAGGGCCGCATCCATACCTCGACGGTGACCGTGGCGGTGCTGCCGGAGGCCGGGGAGGTCGATGTCGGGATCAACGACGCCGATCTTCGCATCGATGTCTTCCGCGCCTCCGGGGCCGGTGGACAGCACGTCAACAAGACGGAAAGCGCTGTCAGGATCACGCATCTTCCGAGCGGCATCGTCGTTTCGATGCAGGAGGAGAAGAGCCAGCACAAGAACCGCGCGAAGGCGATGAAAATCCTGCGGGCGCGGCTCTACGAGCGCAACCGGGCGGAGTTGGCCGCGACACGCGCTGCCGACCGCCGCGCCCAGGTCGGCACCGGCGATCGTTCGGAACGCATCCGAACCTACAATTTCCCGCAAGGGCGCGTGACCGACCATCGCATCGGCCTCACTCTCTACAAGCTCGACCGCATCCTGGAGGGCGATCTCGATCCGCTGATCGACCCGTTGATCGCGGAGGATGCGGCGCAGCGGCTCGCCGCGGAGGAGTGAGGGCGGGCGGCGAAGGATTGTCCGCCGTAAAGGCGGCGCATCGCTGTTGCAGGCGCCGGGCTTGGCGGTTAGGGTAAGGCGTGGCCGAGAAGCGGCCGCTGGCGTTCAGCTTATCAAGGCAGCGTCAGCGAAACTTTTCTTTTGGTGCGCGCACCCTGGTTGTGGTCACGGAGCGGCCCCGCGCGGCAGCGAGGCTGCACGACCCATTTCATAAGGAACGGTGCCGATGCCCGTACTCGACCGCTTCCGCCTCGATGGCAAGCGCCTGTTCATCACGGGCGGCAGCCGCGGGCTCGGACGGGAGATGGCGCTGGCGATCGCCGAGGCCGGCGCCGATGTCGTGCTGGTGGGACGCGACGGTGAGAGCCTGGCTCGCACGGCGGCCGAGATTGGCGCCCGCGGGCGCGAGGCATGGCCGATCACGGCCGATGCCGGCACCCCGGATGGTTGTGAGCGGGCGTGCCGCGAGGCACTGGCACTTGGGCCGATCGACATTCTGATCAACAATATCGGCGGCAGAAGGATCAGCATTCCGCTGGAGGATGAACCGCTCGAAGTGTGGTCTGCGCTGATGGATCTTAACCTGACTGCGACGTTCCTCTGCACCAAGCTGATCGGAGGCTCCATGCTCGAGCGAGGGCACGGCGGGCGGGTCATCAATGTCGCTTCGATCAGCGGGTTGATCGCCAATCGTGGCGTCGGCGGGCGGCATTACGAGACGGCGAAAGCGGCGGTGGTGCAATTCACCCGCGCGGTTGCCGCCGACTGGGCGGGGCGTGGGGTGACGGTGAACGCCATCCTGCCGGGCGGGTTCATGACGGAACCGAACCAGCGCTGGGCGCGCGAGCAGCCGGAGATCATCTCTGCGTTCAAAGCCCAGATCCCGATGGGTGATTTTGGCCAGCCGGAAGATCTCGGGCCGCTCGCCGTCTATCTGGCGAGCGAGGCATCCCGCTACATGACGGGCGCGGCGCTGGTGATCGATGGCGGCTACACCCTCTGGTGAGGCCCCACCGCGTCAGTCCTCGCTTTCCGGCAGCGTTTCCGTCTTGAGGGGCAGCACGGCGCCGAGCCAGGCTGCGTGCAGCGTATGGTCGTCGCGCGGACGGCCGGTTTCGGGATGCAGGAGGATCGTCAGGCCCGTGCGGTTGAGCATCAGGAAGGGGGCGAGGCGAGGGAACAATTCCGGGGAGAAAGCGATCTGGTACATCGCGCCCGGATGCGGCCCGACCGGGACGTCATGCCAGCTTCCCATTCTGGCCGGGAAGCGTGCCTCTACCCATTCGCGCAAACGGGCGGCTCGCGCGCGGCTCTCCGGATCTTTCGGGTCGTAATAGACGTGCGCATGCCAGGCCGTGATGGCGGTCGGGTTCTTCGCGGGCTCGGACATGTGTTCCCCTTGCGAGCTTCCCTCGGCGGGTTGGCGGGCGGGTGCAGGGGATGGCATAGTCCCGGGGCGCTCCGGGGGGAAGCACGCCATGATCAAGCGATTCCACGTCCTTTATGTGGGCCAGATCGCGCTTGACAATGTGGGGCGCAACGGCACGCCGGCAAACGAACGGCGCTATCCGAACGAGCGGCTGTCCGAGGCACTCTGGAATGCCCGTGACATTGCCCGCGTCATGGACGAGTGCGGCTTCTACGCGCTCTGGACCGCCGAGCATCATTTCCAGCGCGAAGGCTATGAGTGCCTGCCGAACCTGGTCCAGCTCGGGCTCTGGCTTGCCATGCAGACGCGCCGCCTCAAATTCGGCTGTGCCTTCAATGTGCTGCCGATGTGGCATCCGATCCGCCTGGCGGAGGACTACGCGATGGCCGACATCGTGACGGATGGGCGCATCATCATGGGGGTGGGTCGCGGCTATCACACGCGGGAGGTCGAAACGTTCGGCGGGCCGCTGATCGATACGGAGAAGAATCGTGCCTGGTTCGAGGAAGGGCTCGAGCTCCTGCTCGCGTGCTTCAACAAGGAGTCTTTTCACTTCAAGGGAAAATTCTTCGAATGCCCGCCGCCGGTGGATTACCGGGGATACCGGCTTTCGGAGATCACGATGGTGCCCCGGCCGAAGCATCTGCCGGTCGAGATCTGGATGCCGATCGCGAGCGGCCGCACGATCGAGTTGATGGCGCGGCACGGTCTGAAGGCGATGGTGACGCTGAATGGCGAGAAGATCCTGGATGACGTGGTGCGCGCGTATCAGGCGGCGTGCCGCCAGTACGGGCGAGAGAAGAAGCTCGGCGAAGACATGATCTGGGGCGCCGGCCTGTGCCTGGCGGAAAACCGCGAGGCGGCGATCCGCATGATCGAGCCGGCGCACGACGAGCGCTTCAAGTGGTTCGCGCCGTTCGGCTTCGTTCGCTACGCCGATAAGGAGGGCCGCACCTGGGGCACGCCCGGCGCACCGACGGGGGTGCCGTCGCTCGCCGACGGAATGGCGCAGAAGGCCTGGTTCTGCGGAACGCCGGCCGAAGTGATTGCCGGCATCCGCTCGATCGAGGCGAAATATCCGGGGCTCGAGGACTTCATGATCCACTGGGCCGAGGGAATGGGGCCGGAGGAGTTCGCCCGTCAGCTTCGCTGGTTCGCGCGCGACGTGATGCCGGCTTTCGGTGCCGGGGTGCCGGCAGAGGCGGCGGTCGGCGGCTAGCCCGCGATCGCCCGAGGCGGAATCGTCGGAGGGCGTGAATCGCGGGCTCGAATAAAGAGCGAGACCCGTGTCGGGCTGCACAGTCAGCCCGACACGGGTCTAAGATCAGCTCGCCTCAAGACGCGACGGGAGTGCAACGGAAACCGTCGCCCCAGCGCGTGATGCGCCCGCTGGAGGGGCTCGGGAAATGCACCGTGCAGCAGAGCGTTTCCGTGTCGCAGTAGCGCTCGAGGAAACCGCGGCGAGTGGCGGCAGCCTGATTCGGATCGAAGTCCACGCGCATGGAAATCTGCGGGTAACGCGCTTGCAGGGGGGAATGGATCAGATCACCGGTGAGCGCGGCGAGATCGCGGCCACGGCCGAGCGCCACCGCGAAATGGTCGGGCGTGTGGCCCGGGGTCGGCATCAGCCGGACATGATCGTCGAGCGCGTAGTCGCTGCGCACGAGATCCGCCTGCCTGGCGTCGAGGATGGGAAGCACGCTGTCGGCAATGCAGCCGATCGGCTCGCGGGCGTGCAGGGCCGTCCAGTGGGCCAGCTCTCGCTCTGAGAAAAGGTAGCGCGCGTTGGGGAAGGTCGGCACCCAGCGGCCGTTCTCGAGCCGTGTGTTCCAGCCGACATGATCGACATGCAGATGGGTGCACATCACGATGTCGATATCCTGAGGCGCAACGCCGGCGGCCTTCAGGTTCTGCATGAAGCTCTCGCCCTTCAGCATGTGCCAGAACGGACGCTCCGGCCGCGGCTTGTCGTTGCCGACGCAACTATCCACCAGGATCGTGTGGTGCGGCGTGCGAACGAGGTAGGATTGCACCGCGAGAACAACCTTGGAGGTCCCGGGCTCGAACGCCTCGGGCTCGAGCCAGGAGCGGTTTTCCGCCAGCAGTTCGGGGGTCAGAGTGGGGAAGAACGTGAAGGCGTCGAACAGCGGCTGCTGCTGTTCGAGAATGCGGCTGACCGTGATCTCGCCGAACTCGAACGTGGTGTTCATGAGGATGGCCTCCCGCACTGCCGGCAGAGGCTAACGGCTGGTTGGCAAGGGACAAGGGAGGGTCGGCGGCCCGCTGCTGGCGGCGAGGCTCGCCGTCACCTGCGGTTCCCAACGGCGTCGGCATGCCCGATGATCGTTCTGCGAAGTCCTGACCCGATCGGCCCGCATGTATTTTGACGGTCGTCTCTGGCAACTGACACGTGGCGTCCGCGCCAGGCTGGCACTTGCCGTCGTGCTCGGCCTCGTCGCGCTCGCCGCGGGCATCGCCCGGTTCGCCTTTCTTGGCGAGTTCCTGGCACTCGTGCTGCAGGGCGGAACGTTACGAGCTGCGGTTGCGCTGGCCGCCGCTACCGCCGCGATGATCGTGTTGCGTGCGCTCCTCGAGGAAGCGCGCGCCCGCCTGGCCCACGGGGCTTCGGTCCGCGTCCAGGAAAGGCTGCGGGGCCGGCTGTTCGACCGGATTGCCGAACTCGGTCCTGCGTGGTTCGCAACCCGCCGCTCGGGCGGGATCATGCTGTCACTGATCGATGGTGTCGAACAGCTCCAGACGTGGTTCGGGCAGTATCTGCCTCAGCTTGCGGTTGCCGCGGTTGCGCCGTTCGCGATTTTCGCCTTTGCCGCGCACTGGGATCTACCGGTGGCGGCCGTGCTGCTGGCCGGCGCGTTCACGGCTTTGATCGGCCCGATGGCGGTGCACATGCGCGAGCGGCGGGCGAGCCTCGGGCGCGCGGCTGCGCTCAAATCCTTCGGGGAGGATTTCCTGGACGCCGTGCAAGGCCTGCCGACGCTCAAGGCCTTCGGCCAGAGCCGCCCATTCGCCGCGCGGCTGGCGGCGCGCGCGCACGCGCTTGCAGACAACACGTTCTGGGTGCTTGCCAGCAGTGTCTTCACCCGTGCCATCACCGATCTCGGCATCGCGCTGGGCGCTGCGGCTGCGGTCGCGCTGGGCGCCTGGCGGGTGACGCATGGCGAGATGAGCCTGGCGGCGTTGCTCATCGTGCTGATGGCGGGGACGGAAATATTCCGCCCGTTGCGCGATCTGCGTTTTCTTCTGCACTCGGGTTTGCTCGGCCAGTCGGCCGCCGAGCCGATTCTGGCACTCCTGGAAGCGCGGCCGTTGTTGCCGCGTGCCGGCCACGCCCCTGTGCGTGACCTTGCGCCGTCGATCGTGTTCGCTCGTGTGCGCTTTTCCTATCCCGGCAGCCGCGGTGCGACGCTGGACGGTCTTTCGTTCACGGCTGCTGCCGGCGAGCGCATCGGCATCGTCGGGCCGAGCGGAGCGGGCAAATCCTCGATCGTCCGCCTGCTGCTCGGCGAATATGCGCCAGGGGAGGGAGAAATCCGGCTGGGCGGGGCCGATCTCCGGACACTCGACCCGGATGGGCTGCGGGCGGCGATCGCGGTGGTCGCCCAGGATGCGGTGCTGTTCGCCGGCACGATTGCCGAAAATCTCCGGCTTGGCCGGCCGGAGGCGACTGCCGCGGAGCTCGAGGCTGCCGCCCGGGCGGCGAATGCGCACGATTTCATCGCGGCGCTACCGGAAGGGTATGAGACGGAGATCGGCGAGCGCGGTGCCCGGCTCTCCGGCGGGCAGCGGCAGCGCATTGCGATCGCGCGCGCGCTCCTGCTCGATGCGCCCATTCTGATCCTCGATGAGGCTCTTTCCTCGGTCGATGCGGAGAATGAGGCGCACATTCAGCAGGCGCTGGAGCGACTGATGGCTGGCCGCACGACGCTCGTTCTTGCCCATCGGCTATCGAGCGTGATCGGTGCGGATCGGATTCTCGTGCTGGATCATGGCCGGGTCGTCGAGAGTGGCACTCACGCGGCGCTGATGCGAAGGCAAGGGCTTTACGCCAGGCTGATGGGGACAGAGGAGCGCGCGGCGGACATGGAGGGGGCGGGGGAGGGGGCGCTGGCCGGCGAAGGCGGGCCTGGCCTCAGCCCGGCCGCCGCCGCGCCCGAGATCCGCGCGATCGATGCCGATGCCGCGCAGATGGGGATGCGCGAGACCCTCGCCAGTCTCCTCGCATTCATCCGCCCCTGGCAGAGGAGCCTCGCCGTTACCGTGCTGCTTGGCATTCTGCGCGTCAGTGCCTTCATCGGCGTCGGCGCGCTCGGTGCACTGGTCATTGCCGCCGTGCGCGCGCATCGGCCGACCGGGATACTGATCGCCATCCTGCTTCTCGCTGCTCCCGTCTCGGCGCTTTCACACTGGCTGGAATCCTGGCTGGCACACGACATGGCCTATCGCCTGCTCGCCGAGATGCGGATTCGCCTCTTTGCCATCCTGGATCGGCTGGCGCCGGCTTATCTCATGCAGCGGAGCTCCGGTGATCTGACAGAGCTTGCCACTTCGGATGTCGAGACGATCGAGTATTTCTACGCGCACACCGTGGCCCCTGCGGTCGTTGCCATTCTGGTGCCGCTCAGCGTTCTCGGGTTGCTGTTCTGGTTTGGCTGGCCGTTGGCCCTCGTTCTTCTCCCTTTTCTTGCCTATGCCGTGCTTTCCCCGTTCGTCGGCCGGGCGCGCATCGATCGTCTTGGGGCCGAGGTGCGGGCGGCCTTGGGCGCACTCTCGGCGCACGCAACCGAAACGATCCAGGGGCTTTCGGACCTGCTCTCGTTCCGCGCGTTGCCCGCGCGCCGCGCCGGCTTCATGGCACTCGCCCGGCGTGCCGGCGCGGTGCGGCTGCTGCTGCTATCCGATCTTGCCCGTCAGGCCGCCCGGCTCGAGGCCGCGACCAGCCTGGGCGGGCTCGGTGTGGCGGCAGTCGGGGCGGCGCTGGTGAGCGGTGGGCGGCTTCCCGCGGGCCTGCTGCCGCTCTTTGTCCTGGTCGCCGTCGCGGCCTTCCTGCCGGTTTCGGAGATCGCCGAGGTTGGCCGACAGCTTGCCGACACGATTGCCTCCACGCGCCGCCTCGCGGCGGTGGCGCGAGAGCCGGTCCTGATCCGGGACGGTGCGGGCGAGCCGTGGCCATCGGCGTGCGGTGGGGGCAAGGGTAGCGAGGTTCGCTTCGCCGCCGTTCGATTTGCCTATCCCGGTCGCCGGGCACCGGCGCTGGATGGCGTCTCCTTTACGCTCGACCGCGGCATGACGGCGGCGCTGGTCGGCGCCTCGGGGGCCGGGAAAAGCACGATCGCCAATCTTCTGCTCCGCTTCTGGGATCCGGGCGCGGGCGCGGTTCTGCTCGACGGGACGGATCTCAGGCAGTTCGGCCTCGATGCCTTGCGTTCACGGATCGCACTGGTTGCGCAGGACACGTATCTTTTCAATGACACGCTCGAGGCGAATATCCGTCTCGCCCGTCCGGACGCTGCGCCGGAAGAGCTTGCCCGCGCGCTCGCCGACGCGGCGCTCGCTCCCTTTGTCGCTTCGCTGCCCGACGGGCTTGCCACGATCGTCGGCGAACGCGGGGTGCAGCTCTCGGGGGGGCAGCGGCAGAGGGTTGCGATTGCACGGGCCTTTCTCAAGGATGCGCCGGTGCTGGTGCTCGACGAGGCGACCTCGCATCTCGATGCGATCAGCGAGGGCGAAGTGCGGGCCGCGCTGGCAGAATTGATGCAGGGGCGCACCACGCTCGTCATCGCGCACCGGCTCTCCACCATCCGTGCCGCCGACCGCATCCTGGTGCTCGAAGCGGGCCGCCTGGTCGAATCCGGCACCCATGCCGAACTCCTGCTGCGCCGCGGCGTCTATGCGCGGCTGGTCGAGCAGCAGCTTGGCGCCGGCCGGCGCCGCGCGGCGGTCTGAATCCGGCAGCCGCGAGGGGAGGGTCGGGCTGGCCAGCGGCAGGAAGCACACCTGACGGCGAGCCGTTGCCCCCGCTCTCGCCGGCCGCCTGCCGGCGTCTGAGCCGGATGCTTTGCAGGGATCGATGCCCTGTCTCTGTCGGGGCACAGCAGGCGATGCGGGGTGCCGGTGCATCCGGAACGAGCCGTTCTTGTCCGTGACCCTCTCCCATTTGCGAACGAACGGGCGCTTCCTTGGCCGGGAAGGCGGGAGAAGGTTACGGTGCGGGAAGAGTTCCCGTTCGTGAGGGAAAAATGTGAGCTTCTTCAAGCGCCTCAAATAGCTTCGGTGCTTCGCCTGGCAGGCCTGGCGATGGGCCGGAGCGCAGCAACCGATGCCCGGCTCAGCCTGTTATCTTTCCGTCACGGAATCGCCGCTTCAAGCAGCCGTTAATATCCCGTAATTTGACGACATGCCGGATTCATACGGCTGCACTCATACGGCTGCCTTGGGGAAGGAGAACGACCATGGCCGATGCCGCGTCGACGGGAGGAATTCTGTCGGAGGTTCTGACCGCCTATCGGAAACTGAGTCTGGCCGTTCAGCATCTCGAGGGTGCGGTACTGACCCCGACGCAAGGCGCCTCGCTGATCGCGGCGGCCGAGCAGGTGAGCGGCGCGATTGGCGCTTTCCTCGACGCGCATGGGCAGTTGACGCCCGCGAGAGCGGCGCTGATCGTTGAGGCCAACGCCGGCTTTACTGCGGCGGTGACGCATCTCGAAAACCAGACCTTGACCAGTGCGGAAGGCCAGGGCCTGATCTCGCAGAGCCTGCGCATCGGCGATGCATTGGCCGCCCATGTTATTCCGCAGACTCCGGTCGCCCCGGTGCTCAAGGGCTATCGCGACTTTACGCTTGCCGTCGAGCATGCCGAGAACGCGGTGCTCAGCCCGACTCAAGGCGGGGTGCTGATTTCCAGCGTGACAGCAGCCGGTGCCAGGATCACCGATTTCCTGATCGCGCACAACCTCTACACGCCGGCGGCAGCACAACTGATCAACGGTGCGGTGAGCGGCGCCACGGCGGCCCTCGATCACCTCGAAGGCCAGGTTCTGACCCCTGTCGAGGGCCAGGGGCTGATCTCGCAATCGCTCCGGGTTGGGGCAGGGATCGCCGATTTCCTGGAGCACCCGCATCCTCTCAGCGTATCGCTTTTCAACCAGTATGTTGCGGGTACTGCCCCGGGGGGCAGTGTCGCGCCGGTCGCCATCGACACTCACCCGGCGGGGGCGACGGTCACGCTCGCCGCAGCGCACGCCGCCTGACCTCCGCCGTCCCCTCCGGTGCTCCGGCCGCAGTACGGCCGGAGCCCGGCCCGGAGGGAGAGGGGAGAATCCGCGTGGCGCTCTCGGCCATTGGCACGATCGGATTCGGCCTCTGCCATGCGGAGTGAGATGGCAGCGTGGTCGAAGCACGCTTTCGTCAACGGTCCTTTAACGCGAAAGTAATTTTCTCCACGGCAGCTTGACTTCACGTTGATGGCTGTCGGTGCGGTTCGATGCTCTCCCTCCTCCGTCGCCTTGGTCAGGAATCAAGGGCTAGTGTGGCGGTTATTCTGGTGCTGGCTGCGGTGCCGATGATCTTTCTCACCGGCATGGGCATCAACTACGGCATGGCCGCATTTCGCCAATCGCGATTGAACACCTTCGCCGATGCGGCCGCTCTGGCGGCGGTCACGCCGACGATGATGGCCGAGAGCACCGACGATGCGACCACGGCGGCTGTCGATACGTTCAACGCCCAGGCCGGGGCGCTCGCCGGCGTAACCTATGATCCGAACAATCTCTCGGTCTCGATTTCGACCAACGGCAACGAACGCACGGTCACGGTCAGCTACAAGGCGATGTCGGTGGACAATTTCCCGAACATCTTCGGGGGAAATACCATCGCGCTCTCGGGAAGTTCCTCGGCCACCGCCGGGCAGGCGCCGAACATCGATTTCTACCTGCTGCTCGACTCGTCGCCTTCGATGGCGATTGCCGCGACGCAAACCGGCATCGACACGATGGTTTCGCATACTTCCGCCCAAGGGGGCTGTGCCTTCGGTTGCCACGAGCAGGATCCCGCCGCCGACGATCTCGGCAATCCCAACGGCGAAGACAATTATGCCCTGGCGCAGAGTCTCGACGTCACGCTGCGCATCGACAATCTCAGGCTGGCGGCCGAGAACCTGACGACGACGGCGCAGCAGACCGAGGCCGAGTACAACGCCGTCTATCGCATGGCCGTCTATACGTTCGATATCGCGTTGAACACGATCGGCACCCTGACCTCGGATCTCAGCACCGTAGACTCGGAGGCCGCCAACATCCAGCAGCTCGAGGTCTATTCCAACAACTGGCTGACCGCGTACGACGACAACGACGACGAGGATACTAATTATGATACAGCAATGAACGGCATCAACGCGATCATGCCCAACCCGGGAAGCGGCACCAATATCGCCGGCGACACGCCGCAGGAGGTGCTGTTCCTGGTGACCGACGGTGTTGAGGACGAAACGGTCAATGGCGGGAGGCAGATGTCGGTCATCAACACGGCGCTGTGCTCGACCATCAAGAACCGCGGCATTCGCATTGCCGTGCTGTACACGGAGTACCTGCCGCTGCCCACCAACAGCTTCTACAATGCCAATATTGCGCCGTTCCAGTCCACGATCGGGCCGACGCTGGAGGCATGTGCCTCCCCCGGGCTCTATTTCGAGGTCGAGACGGGCGGCGACATCTCGGCGGCGATGGCGGCCTTGTTCCAGTTGGCGGTGCAGTCCGCCTATCTCTCGCGATAGAGCCATGGTCATCCTGCTCCTGCTGCGGCGCGTGGCATCCCTCCTGCCGGCGGCGAGGCTCCGCCGGAAAGAGGCCGGCCTGTTCTGCTGCGAGAGAAGCTCCACGGCGCTGGAGTTCGCGTTCATCGCGGTTCCGTTGTTCGCACTGCTCATCGCGATCCTGGAGACCGGCCTCGTGTTCATCTCGCAGCAGGTTTTGCAGACGGCGACCACCGAGACGGCGCGCCTGATCATGACCGGACAGGCCCAGATGGGTGGGTTGACCGCGGCGCAGTTCCTGGCCGACGTCTGCAACAACGCGACACCCGTGCTGGCCTGCAAGGATATCGATGTGAATGTGCAGACGTTCTCCTCGTTCAGCTCGATGACGATGGAGAGTCCGCTGCAAAACGGCAAATTCAATCAGGCCGCCATGAACTACAGCGTGGGCGGGCCGGGTGATATCGTCCTGGTCCAGGTGTTCTATGAGCTGCCGGTGATGACCGGGCCGCTCGGGTTCACACTCGCGAACATGGCCGGCAATAGCCGGCTGCTGCAGGCAACGGCGGTATTTCGCAATGAACCCTATTAGCTGCTCCGCCGGCCAAGGCGAAGCGCGATGAATGAGAGCTCTGTCGGCGTGCGTCGCAGAGGCGGGGGCGGGTACCTTCGGCGTGACCTGAGGGGTCTGGCGGCGGTCGAGTTCGCGATGGCGTTGCCGATCTTGATGCTGCTCTATTTCGGGATCGTGGAATTCGCACAGGCGATCACCGTCGATCGCCTCGTCGGGCTGACCGCGGAAACCGTTACGAACCTGGTCACGCAATACACCTCGATCAGCGAGAGTACGCAGATGCCGGACATTCTCGATGCCTCGACAGAGGTCCTGGCACCTTATTCGTCGGAGGCGGCGAGTGTCGTCGTTTCCCTGATCACGATCGACAGCCAGGGAAACGCGACGGTCACCTGGAGCCAGGCAAAGAACGGCACGCCCCGCACGGCGGGACAGGCCTTCACCGTCCCTGCCGATCTCGATATTCCGAACACGAGCGTGGTCTTCGGCGAAGTGAGCTACCCGTTCAACCCCGTGTTCGACTATCTCAATCTCGGAACCTTCAATCTCTATTCGTCCGTCTACATGGTGCCGCGCGACGCGACGACGATCAACCTCACGCCGTGAGGTGTGGGGCTTTGCGTCAGGCGGCTTTGCGGAAGGTGAGATTGATCCGGGCGCTGCCGGTGAGCGGATGGAGGCCGTTCGCGAGCGGTGCCACGCCGTGGAAGGCAAGCCGCACCCGGCCACCCCAGACCACGACATCCCCGTGTGCGAGCCGGACCCTGAGCGGCCGGGCTTCGCGCGTAAGGCCACCGAACAGGAAGATCGCCGGCAGGCCGAGCGAAACCGAGACGATCGGCTGCGAGAAGTCACGCTCGTCCCGATCCTGGTGTAGAGCCATCCGCGCGCCCGGATGATAGCGGTTGATCAGGCAGCAGTCGGGCGCGAAGGCGGGATAACCCGACCTGGCGGCGGCCCGCGCGGCAACGGATGCGAAGAGGGAAGGCATCGCCGGCCAGGGCCGCTCCGTCTCAGGATCGCGATCGTCGTAACGGTAGCCGCGGCGGTCCGTGACCCAGCCGAGGCGCCCGCAATTGCTCATCGCGACCGACATGCGATGCCCGCCTGGTGTGAGCATGTGGCGGAAGGGCGCCGCTGCCAGTACGCTGTTCAGAGCTTCCAGGAGAGCCGGCGCCTCTTCCGCGGCAAAGGCGCGCAACAGCGCGGCACCTTCGGCCAGCGGCGATATAGCGGCCTCCGGTGAGGGCAAGGCCGCCAGAAGATCGCCGGCGATCATCGCGCGTCGTGGAAGATCACGCCGAGCACGGAACGGTGGCCGGAATGTACGCGGCTCACGCCGTGGCGCATGCTGGCACGGTAGAACCCGCGCACGCCCTGAACGGGACGATGGTGCACCGCAAAGACCGCCGCATCGCCCCGGCGAAGCGGCAAGACCAGCGCGCGCGATTGCGCCCGAGGGCGGCTTTCCACCAGCAGAAACTCGCCGCCCGTAAAATCCTGCCCGGGCTCCGACAGAAGGAATGCGGCCTGCAGAGGGAACACGTGCTCTCCGTAAAGATCCTGATGCAGGCAATTGAAGTCGCCGGCCTGGTATTGCAGGAGAAGCGGGGTGGGCCTGGTCTGGCCTTGCTGGTGGCATAATGCGAGGAAGTCGGCATGGCGGGCGGGATAGCCCTTGGTCTGGCCAAGCATGGTACTCCATCGCTCGGCGATGGCGGCCAGCGGCGGGTACAGCGCGGTCCTGAGTTCGGCAACGATCGCGGGCAGCGGAGCCGCGAAATATTTGTATTCGCCGCGCCCGAAGCCGTGCCGGGCCATGACGATCCGGCTGCGGAACATGGCCTCGTTGGAATAGTCCGCCGCCAGCGCCGCACATTCCGCTGCTTCGAGAATGCCCGGCAGGATAGCAGCGCCGTCCTGATCGAGTGCTGCGGCAATTTTCGGCCACTCCAGCGCCGCCACGCGGGCGGCGATCGGGGGCGCGTTCGTCTCCGGTCCGACGCGCGCGAGGTGCGTCATGGGCCAGTGTCCTGCCCCCGACGTTGGCTGCCGCCGGCAGCAAGCGGAAGGGGACCAGCAGGCCACTGAAAAGAGCCAGTGTCCTGCCCCCGACGCTGGCTGCCGCCGGCAGCAAGCGGAAGGGGACCAGCAGGCCACTGAAAAGAGAGAGCAGTGTGCCGACCGCTGCGGCGCATTATCGAGTACCAGGCGTTAGAGTTGGCACACTGGCCTCGCGTGCGAGGAGTGCCCGCTTGCGTTCGGCCCCCCAGGCGTAACCGGCCAGCCCGCCATCGGATCGTACTGCCCGGTGACAGGGGATTGCGACGGCCAGCGGGTTGGCCGCGCAGGCGGCGGCAACCGCGCGCACCGCCTTCGGTTTGCCGATCCGCTCGGCGAGCGATGCGTAACTTTCGGTTGCGCCTGGCGGGATTTCCCGCAGCGCCTGCCAGACCCGGCTCTGGAAGGCCGTGCCACGGACGTCGAGCGGCAGATCGAGGCCGCGTGCCGGCGTCTCGACCGCATCGATGACGGCGGCGAGGGTTGCAGAGAAGGAAGGTTCGGCCGGCCGCACTGCGGCGTTCGGAAACCGCGCCTCGAGAGTGCGCAACAGGGTGTCGTCGTCATCGCCGAACGCGATCGCCGCGACGCCGCGTTCGGTTGCAGCAACCAGGATGCGGCCGAGCGAGCAGGACCCGAAGGCGACATGCATCCGGGTTCCCTTGCCGCCGTCGCGGAAGGACCGCGGCGTCATGCCGAGCCGGCCATTGGCCTCGGCATAGAACCGGCCGCTCGAGTTGTAGCCGGCGGCGTAAATCGCCTCCGTCACCGTGCCCGCCCGCCCGAGTTCGTCGCGCACCCGTCGCGCCCGGCACTCGGCGGCGTAAGCCATGGGTGTCACGCCGGTCAGCGCCTTGAAGAGGCGATGGAAGTGGAACCGGCTCAGGCCGCTCGCGCGGGCCAGTTCGTCGAGGCTCGGGACTTCATCGGCGGCTTCGATGAGTCGGCATGCCTTTGCCACCGCCTGCTCGGCCCTGCCCGGCTGCTCTGCCGCGTCGGGCCGGCAGCGCTTGCAGGGGCGGAATCCGGCTGCCCTTGCCTCGCCGGGGGTGGAAAAAAAACGGATGTTCTCCGGTCGCGCCGACCGCGCCCCGCACGAAGGGCGGCAGTAGATCCCGGTCGTGCGGACGGAATAGACGAAGCTGCCGTCCGCACGCCGATCGCGCGACCGCAGCGCTGCCCAGCGCAATGCGTCGGTTGCGAACAGCTTGGGTGCTCCGCCGCCTTCGGCTGATGCGAGTTCCATCATTCTCTCCTTCGGCCAGCGCCGGCGGTCTGCCGTCGGCTGGTGAGGAACAGGATGGGAGGGATGGTCGGCGGCTGCACTCCGACGCTTGCCGGCGAATTCGATTCGGCCTCCAGGGGTGCGTGCTTCATCGGGGCATCCTATCGCGGATCAGAGATCGATCCACGAGAGATGCCCGCCTTTGCCCGCCCCGGTGTCGAGAAAGATCGCCGTTCCGCCGGCCTCGTTTCGCCGCACCGCCGGGCGACCATCGAGGCTCCGGCAGTCATGCCCGCAATAGACGGTCAATCCTGCCGGGATCTGCGCAACCCAGCGCAATGTGCGTTCGGGGTAGCCGTCCGGCTGCATCCGGCCTGTGGTCTGGCCGTAGAGCGCGCGCGCGAGAAGGGGTGAAACCCGCCCTTCGAGCGGTCTTTCCGGTGGCGCTTCGGTGAGCATCCGGATGTGGAAGGCGCCATGGACGAAGAAATGGCTGCCCTCCACGAGCCAGGCAGGAGCGCCGGCGATTGCCGAGAGCGCCGCGGCACGCAATTCAGGATCGAGGCTCGCAACTGTCGCCGCCAGTGCCGGATCGGGTCGGATCTGGCGGCCGGCGAGGGCGCGCGCGAGCTTGAAATCATGATTGCCGAGCAGGAACAGGCCGCGGCCGGCGGCCAGACGTCCGAGCATCATCCGAATCGCTCCCGCGCCATCCGGTCCATGATCGGCGAGATCGCCGAGTTGCAGGACGAAGCGCTCCGTTGCCAAGGCGGCTTGCAGCCCGCGGACATCGCCGTGCACGTCCCCGACGATGCGCAGGCTGGCTCGGAGCGGGGTCGGGGAGGATGACGGGAGCGGAGTGAGCGACGGGAGGTTCGGAACGGAGGCTCCGGGCTCCTGCCGGCCGGCATTGAGGGCGCCAAAAAAGGTGGTTTCTGAGAGCGTTACTCTTCGCCGTTTATGCCAGCCCGCGATTCACGCCCGCCGATTCCACCTCGGGCGATCGCGGGCGAGTGTCCTGCCCCCGACGTTTGCTGCCGCCGGCAGCAAACGAAAGGGGATCAGCAGGCCACTGAAAATAAAGAGGTGTGTGCCGACCGTTAGGGTACATCCTACGGTATCAAGCGTTGGAGTCGGCACACTAGGCGAGGCTGATCGAACCGACTTCCGGGCCCTTGGCGCCCTGTACGACGTTCATCCGGACGGCCTGTCCCTCCTGCAGGGGCGGCAGGCCCGCCACCTCGAGCGCGGAGGCATGAACGAACACGTCTCGCCCCCCGCCCGGGGTGGTGATGAAGCCGAAACCCTTCTCCGGGTTGTACCATTTGACCACCCCGGTCATTTCGACCGCGGTGCTGAGGTCGACCGGGCGGCGCGGGGCACGAGGCCCCCGGGGCTGGCGTGGAGCGAAGCCACCCCGGCTGGGCTCGGCCGTGCTCTCGTCGACCGAGATCACCTGCTCGACCTGGCGGCCTTTCTGGCCCTGGCCGACACGGATCCGAAGCGTGGCGCCGGAACTGACGTTCTGATAGCCCGCCGCCTGCAGCGCGTTGGCGTGCAGGAAAACATCGCCCGAACCGTCACTCAGCGCGACGAATCCGAAGCCCTTGTCGGGATTGAACCACTTGACGGTGGCCTTGACCTCGGGTCCGGCTGATCCACCGAAGCCGGCAAAGGGCGAGGGAGGGGTATTGCCAAAGAAATTGTCGTCATCGAAACCGCGCCGGCGTGGCTGCCGCTGGCGGTCGTTCCTGGGTGATCTCAACGCTAACCTATCCTCTGTGTTCTGGCCGAATCCTGCGGCCGCCTGGACGTCTCCCGGTGCGATGGGCGCCCGTCTTGCTGGCGATCCCGGCGTAGCACGTCACATTGCGGCGCGGTTCGCCCAAGTCAAGACATCTCCGGTGTCCGGGCGGTATGAAATGATCGCACGCGCCCCGACGTTCCGACCCTTCTTAAATGACCGGTGAGGCCAATTGAAGGGGAGGTTGGCGTCGGCGGCGCAGATTTCCACGTCCGGGGCGTTGGTTATCAGCAAGGCACGGAAGAGGCATCGCGCGACTGTTGCGCCTCGAAGTCAGCGACACGTGCATGACCGGGCTCGGCGCAAAGGAATGGGCGCCTCGCTAGGCTCACCCGGCCTGCTCAGATCCTGTCCAGGGCGTAGCAGGCGGCCAAGGCCCTGGCGATTTCGTCGGCGTGCTGAGGATCGCGCGCTTCGATCATCACTTCGAGGTGTGCCGACTGCACCGACGGCGATGCGAACAGGCGCTGGTGTGATACTTCGATGACGTTCCCATCGTGGGCGGCGATACGCGTTGCGATGTCGGCAAGCACCCCGGGCCGGTCCGGGATCTCGAGGGAGATCCGCAGCAGCCTGCCGTCGCGGAGCAGGTTGCGCAGCAGCACGTTGGCCAGAATGCGCGCGTCGATATTGGCGCCGCAGATCGGCACCCCGACTTTCTTATCCTTGAAACGGCTGGGGAATGCGAGGAGCGCCGCTACCCCGGCGGCACCCGCGCCTTCGGCGACGATCTTGGCCCCTTCGACGAGGAGCGCGATCGCCTGTTCGATCGCCTGCTCGGGAACCACGAGCACGTCCGAGACATGCTCGCGGATGACGGAGAAGGGGAGATCGCCGATGTCTCTGACCGCGATACCCTCGGCGATCGTGGCGCCGCCGACCGCGACCGGCCGGCCTGCGAGCCGCTGCGCCAGGGCGGAGTACGCCTCGACCTCGACGCCGATGATGTCGATGCCGGGCTTGAGGGAAGCTGCGGCAACCGCGCAGCCGGCGATCATGCCGCCGCCGCCAACCGGAATGACCAGCGTATCGAGATCGGGGACATCAGCGAGGAGCTCGAGCGCGAGCGTGCCTTGGCCGGCCATCACCGCCGGGTCATCGTATGGATGGACCATGACCAGGCCCTCGCGCTCGGCCAAAAAGGCTGCGTGGGAAGCGGATTCGCCGAGTGTTTCGCCGTGCAGGTCAACGCGCGCACCCCAGGCGGCGGTACGGGAGACCTTGGTGAGCGGCGTGAAGCGGGGCATGACGATCGTCGCGGAGACGCCGGCCAATCGCGCGTGGCGGGCGACGGCCTGCGCGTGGTTGCCGGCCGACATCGCGATGACGCCCGCGGCGCGCTCGGCCGGGGAAAGCAAGGCGAGCTTGTTCGCGGCACCCCGTTCCTTGAAGCTGCCGGTGGCCTGGAAGGTCTCGAGTTTCAGTACCACCGACGCGCCGCTGGCGCGGCTGATCGCCTCCGAGGCGAGCGCCGGCGTGCGCACGACACTGCCGGCGATGCGCCGGGCGGCGGCTTCGACATCGGCGAGCCCGATCACGTCGCCGGGCTCAGGGTGCCGCATTCAGAGATACTTGACGCCCAGGATTTCATAGGAGCGATCGCCGCTTGGTGCCGGCACCGAAACGGTGTCGCCGACCTTGCGGCCGATCAGCGCCTTGGCGAGGGGCGAGGAGATGGAGATCCGCCCGTTCTTGATGTCCGCCTCATGGACGCCGACGATCTGGTACGTCGATTCCTTTTCGGAATCCTCGTCCACCACCCAGACATGAGCGCCGAACTTGACATTGTCGCCGGAGAGGGTGGAGGGGTCGATGACCTCTGCGGAAGCGAGGATTTCTTCGAGCTCGGCGATTCTTCCTTCGATGAAGGATTGCCGTTCGCGGGCCGCATGATACTCGGCATTCTCCGAGAGATCGCCGTGGCTGCGCGCCTCGGCGATCGCACGGATGATGGTCGGGCGCTCGGTGCCTTTCAAGTGTCGAAGCTCCTCCTGCAAACGGTGCAGGCCGGGGGCCGTCATCGGGAATTTATGCACCTTGCGAACCTCGCAGGAACCTCGGGATGGACCACAGGGCAAAATAGCCCCGCGCCCGGGGTCTCGCTCCGGTCGCGAAGGCTCAGAATGGAGCGCGAAAATAGTCTTGCAGGGGCGCCACTTCAAGGATGCCGGTGCGGAGCGCGGCGATGGCGTGGACGGCGGCCCGCGCGCCGGCGAGGGTGGTGTAGTGGGGGACGCCGTGGGTGAGCGCGCTGCGGCGGATGTCGAAGCTGTCGGCCACCGACTGCGCGCCGGAGGCGGTATTGATAACGAGCTGGATTTCGCCCGAGCGGATGGCATCGACACAATGCGGCCGTCCTTCGAGGACTTTGTTGACCACCCCGACCGGCAGGCCCGCGTCGCGGATGCGCGCTGCGGTGCCGCGCGTCGCCTTGACGGTGAAGCCCATTTCGACCAGGCGGCGGGCCAGCGGCACGAGCGCGTTCTTGTCCGAATCCTTGACCGAGAGGAAGGCAGTGCCACTGGCCGGCAGCATGACGCCAGCGCCAAGCTGGGATTTCGCGAAGGCACGCTCGAAGCTGGCGTCGATCCCCATCACCTCGCCGGTTGATTTCATCTCCGGCCCGAGGATGGTGTCGACGTCGGGAAAGCGCGCGAAGGGGAACACGGCCTCCTTCACTGCGACGTGCGGTTGAACCGCCTGGCCATCGAGGCGAAACGAGGCCAGACGCGCGCCGGCCATGATCCTGGCACCGATCTTGGCGACCGGGACACCCGTGGCCTTGGCGACGAACGGCACGGTGCGTGACGCGCGCGGGTTGACCTCGAGCACGTAGATGAGGTCGTCCTGAATGGCGTACTGGACGTTCATCAGCCCGACGACGCCGAGCGCCTGGGCTATCGCCGTGGTTTCGGCCTTGAGTTCGGTGACGATTGCCGGGGCGAGCGTGTAGGGGGGCAGCGCGCAAGCGGAATCGCCGGAATGAATCCCGGCCTCCTCGATATGCTCCATCACGCCCGCGACATAGACGCTCTCGCCGTCGGCGATGCAGTCCACGTCCACCTCGATCGCATCGCTGAGATAGTGATCGATCAGCACCGGGCTGTTGCCCGAAACGATGACCGCCTGGCGCATGTAGCGGGCCAGGGCGGCGCGGTCATGGACGATCTCCATTGCCCGTCCGCCGAGAACGTAGCTCGGCCGGATCACCACCGGATAGCCGATCCGCTCCGCCACCCGCTCTGCCTCCTCGAGCGTGCGTGCCGTGCCGTTCTCGGGCTGGCGGAGGCCGAGCCGTTGCAAGAGCTTCTGGAACCGCTCGCGATCCTCGGCGATGTCGATGGCGTCGGCGCTGGTGCCGAGGATCGGCATGCCGGCGCGGGCCAGTGCCTGCGAGAGCTTGAGCGGGGTCTGGCCGCCATACTGCACGATGCAGCCAAGGAGGTGCCCGGCCGCCTGTTCGCGGCGGATCAGCGCCAGCACGTCCTCCACATCGAGCGGTTCGAAATAGAGCCGATCGGAGGTGTCATAATCGGTGGATACCGTCTCCGGATTGCAGTTCACCATGATCGTTTCGAAACCGGCTTCCTTGAGCGCATAGGCGGCGTGCACGCAGCAATAGTCGAACTCGATTCCCTGGCCGATGCGATTCGGGCCGCCGCCGAGGATCACCACCTTGTCGCGCGCGGTCGGATCCGCCTCGCAAACGGGTGCTGCGAATCCGCCCTCGTAAGTCGAGTACAGGTAGGGGGTGGCGGAGGCGAATTCGGCCGCGCAGGTGTCGATACGCTTGTAGACCGGCGTGACCCCGAGCCGCGCCCGGGCGGCGGCCACCATCGCCTCGGTAAGGCCGGCGAGTTCGGCGAGACGGCGATCGGAGAAGCCGAGCGCCTTGAGACGCCTGAGCGCCGGCGCATCGTGCGGCAGGCCCGCTGCCACCACCTCCTGTTCGGCGGCGATGAGGCGGGAGAGTTCGTTCAGGAACCAGGGGTCGAAGTGCGTTGCCGCGCGGATCTCCGCAACCGTGAGGCCGGCGCGCAGGGCTTCCGCGGCCATCAGGAGGCGGTCCGGCCGCGGCGCGGAAAGCGCGGCGCGGAAGGCATCCCCCCCGCCATCGCCGGGGCGGGGGATCGGATCGAGGCCGGAAAGGCCTGTCTCCATGCTGCGGAGGCCCTTCTGCAGCGCTTCGCAGAAGCTGCGGCCGATCGCCATCGCCTCGCCCACCGATTTCATGCTGGTGGTCAAAAGCGGAGGCGTGTCGGGGAATTTCTCGAAGGTGAAGCGCGGGAGCTTGACGACGACGTAATCGATGGTGGGCTCGAAGCTGGCCGGGGTCGTGCGGGTGATATCGTTCGTGAGCTCATCCAGGGTGTAACCGACGGCGAGTTTCGCAGCCACCTTGGCGATCGGGAAGCCGGTTGCCTTGGAGGCCAGAGCGGAGGAGCGCGAGACGCGGGGATTCATCTCGATGATGACCATGCGCCCGTCCGCCGGATCGATTGCGAACTGCACGTTCGAGCCGCCGGTATCGACGCCGATTGCCCTGAGGCACGCAATCGAGGCGTCGCGCATGCGCTGGTATTCCTTGTCGGTGAGGGTGAGAGCCGGTGCGACGGTGACGGAATCGCCGGTGTGCACCCCCATCGGATCGATATTCTCGATCGCGCAGACGATGATGCAGTTATCCGCGCGGTCGCGGACGACCTCCATCTCGAATTCCTTCCAGCCGATCACGCTTTCTTCGACCAGCACCTCCTTGACCGGCGAGGCGTCGAGGCCGCCTTGCACGATGCTGTCGAACTCCTCGCGGTTGTAGGCAATGCCGCCACCGGTGCCGCCGAGGGTGAAGCTCGGGCGGATCACGGCGGGGAGGCCGATCGAGGCCAGGGCCGAGCGTGCGTCCTCGAGCGTATGGGCGATCGCGCTCCGCGGGCAGTCGAGGCCGATCGAGGCCATCGTCTCACGGAATTTCAGGCGGTCTTCGGCACGCTCGATCACCTCCGCCCGCGCGCCGATCAGTTCGACATCGTGGCCCGCCAGCACCCCCGATTTTGCGAGCGCCATCGCGGCGTTGAGTGCGGTCTGTCCGCCCATGGTGGGGAGCAGCGCATCGGGGTGCTCGCGGGCGATGATCCGTTCGAGGATTTCCGGCGTGATCGGTTCGATATAGGTCGCATCGGCGAGCCCGGGATCCGTCATGATGGTGGCCGGGTTGGAGTTCATCAACACGACCCGGAAGCCTTCCTCACGCAGAGACTTGCAGGCCTGGGCGCCCGAATAGTCGAACTCGCAGGCCTGGCCGATGACGATCGGGCCGGCGCCGATGATCAGGATGCTTTCGAGGTCAGTGCGCCGGGGCATCGCGCCCCTCGATCATCGCCATGAAGCGGCGGAACAGATGATGCGCGTCGCTCGGGCCGGGGCTCGCTTCGGGATGGTACTGCACGGCGAAGACGGGGCGGTCGGTGCAGGCAATGCCTTCGTTGGTACCGTCGAACAGGCTGACATGGGTCACCCTGACCGAGTCCGGCAGGCTTTCCGGATCCACCGCGAAACCGTGATTCTGGCTGGTGATCTCGATTTTTCCGGACTCGAGCGCCTTGACCGGCTGGTTGGCGCCGCGATGTCCGTGCGCCATCTTGAAGGTGCGTCCGCCAAGCGCCAGGGCCAGCAACTGATGGCCGAGGCAGATGCCGAACAGAGGCACGCCGGCCGCCAGCACTTCGCGGATCGCCGGCACGGCGTAGGCAGCAGTTGCCGCCGGATCGCCGGGGCCGTTGGAAAGGAACACCCCGTCTGGCCGGTGCCGCAGGATTTCCTCAGCCGTAGCCATGGCCGGCACGACGGTCACGCGGCAGCCGGCGGAGGCGAGCGAGCGCAGGATGTTGCGCTTGGCGCCGTAATCGACAGCGACGACATGATGGCGGGGCTCGCTCTGCCGGCCGAAGCCTGCGGGCCATGCCCAGCGCGTCTCATCCCACTCGTAGCTTTGCGTGCAGGAGACTTCGCGGGCGAGGTCCATGCCTTCGAGACCTGGCCAGGCTGCTGCCTGCGCGACCAGGGCCGGGAGGTCGAAGCGCCCGTCTGCGGGATAGGCAAGGACGCCGGAGGGTGCGCCGCGCTCGCGGATGCGGATCGTGAGCGCCCTTGTATCCAGCCCGGAAATGCCGGGAATGCCGTGCTGTTTCAGCCATTCGTCGAGCGGTAGGCGGGCCCGCCAGTTGGAGGGTGCGGTGATGTCCTGGCGCACGGCGAGGCCACGGGCCGCCGGCGTTGCCGCCTCGATATCCTCCGGGTTGGCACCGACATTGCCGATGTGGGGAAAAGTGAAGATGATGATCTGGCCGGCATAGGAGGGGTCGGTCAGCGTTTCCTGGTAGCCGGTCATGCCGGTATTGAAACAGACCTCACCCGCCGGCGGGCACTCGGGCGCGGTCGGCGCCCCGAAACCGCGGCCCCAGAACACCGCACCATCCGCCAGCACGAGCGCCGCGGTGGCTCCGGCCGGGGGGGCTTCGGCAGGGGAGGTAGCGGGGGGCGTGGCGCCGGGAAGCGAATTGAGCGTGAGACCGGTTGCGGCGATCAGTTTCGGCCAGTGGCGGCTCGGGATCGCGCGGGCTTGGCGCCATTTGCGGACGGCCTCCGTGGAAACTCCCGTCAGTTCGGCGGTCGGCTCGATGCCGCCCAGGCGCCGGATGATGTCGTCAACAGAGAGGGCCATGGCGGGGGCATACGGGAAGCTGTTTCCCAGCGCAAGGTGCGCCCGGCCTGCGGGAAATTTCTTCCCGGAGAGATGGCGGGTGTCGGCGCGGCAAACCACCATAGTATAGAGGGCGAGGGGAGAATCCGATGGCGCTGCGCGAATCCTTCACCGAAGCATTGAAGGCCGCGATGAAGGCGGGGCAGGCTGGCCGGACCTCGACGCTCAGGATGATCCTGGCAGGGCTCAAGGAAATCGATATCGCCGCGCGTCCGAAACCTCCCGTCTCGGAGGCAGACATCATCTCGATGCTGCGCCGCATGGTGAAGTCCCGCCAGGAATCGGTGGCGCTTTATCGACAGGGCAACCGGCCGGACCTTGTCGAGAAGGAAACGGCTGAGATCAATGTCATAGAAGAATTTCTTCCACCTGAGATGAGCAATCGGGAACTGCTCGCGGCGGTCGAGAAAGCGTTGGAAGAGACGGGCGCTGTCGCCCCGAAGGACCTCGGAAAGGTGATGGGGGCGTTGAAGGCCCGCTATGGCGGACAAATCGATCTCGGGCGCGCCGGGGCGCTCGTGAAGGCGCGGCTCGCCGCCTGATGCAGCTTCCGCCGACCTTTCTGGAGGAGCTGAGGGCCCGCACGCCGCTTGCCGAACTCATCGGGGCGCGGGTCCGGCTGACCCGCTCGGGGCGGCAATGGAAAGGTTGCTGTCCGTTCCACGATGAGAAGACCCCGAGCTTCCAGGTCTATGACGATCATTTCCATTGCTATGGCTGCGGCGCGCACGGGGACGCGATCAGCTTCGTGATGCAGAGCCAGGGGCTCGGCTTCATGGAGGCGGTGACGGAGCTTGCTTCCCGTGCCGGCCTCGCGGTGCCGCAGCCGAGTGCCGAAGCAGAGGCTGCCGAGGCCGCGCGCCAGGACGCGTTCTCCATTCTCGAGGCTGCTGCCCGTGTTTTCGCGCGACGGCTATTCCTGCCGGAAGGGAGAGCGGCGCTCGCCTATCTGCGCGAGCGCGGGCTGGCGGAACAGACGATCCGCGATTTCGGCCTTGGCTGGTCCGGGGAGGGGCGCGGCGCGCTGGCCGCGGAGCTTGCCCGGGAGGGTTTTTCCGCAGCCCGCCTGGCAGCTTCTGGCCTGCTCAGGGAAGATGGAAATTCAAAGATATCCGAGTTTTTCTTCAACCGGATCATGTTCCCGATACGGGATTCCCGCGGCCGGGCGATCAGTTTTGGCGGGCGGGTGCTCGGGGAGGGCCAGCCCAAATATCTGAACGGCCCGGAAACGGCACTGTTCGTCAAGCGCCGCAGCCTCTACGGGCTCGACCGGGCACGCGCGGCATTGCGCAGCAATGCCCCGATCGTGGTCGAAGGTTATATGGACGTGATCACGCTGCATCAGGCGGGCTTTGCGACGGCGGTGGCCCCGCTCGGCACGGCGCTGACGGAGGAGCAGCTTCAGAGCCTCTGGCGCTTTGCCGAGGCGCCGGTGATCTGTTTCGACGGTGACGCCGCCGGCTCGCGCGCGGCGGAGCGGGCGATCGAGCTGGCTTTGCCGCTGCTCTCCGCTGGTCGTTCGCTGTTCTTCGCTGTTCTTCCGTCCGGAGAAGACCCGGACAGCCTGCTCCGAAGTGGCGGCGTGGAGCGGTTTCGCGCCCTGATTGCGGCGCCGGAGCCGCTGTTCCAGGCGCTGTTCCGCCTGCTGCGTGCCCAGACCGGCGAGGCGACACCCGAGCAGCGCGCGCTCCTGCGCACCCGGCTGGAAGCGGCCGCCTCACGCATCGGGGATAAGGGACTTGCCGGCGAGTACCGGCGGACTTTGCGAGAGCTCTTCTTCATGCCGGCTCGCCGCCGGCCGGCAGCCAAGCCGGCCCGGCCTCAGCCGGGCCGGCTCGCGGCAGACCGGCCACGCCAGCTGATGGCGATTCTGTTGCGCCAACCGGCTTTGCTGCCCGAGCTGGAAGAGGAATTCTCCAATCTTGCTCTGAGCGGCTCTCTTGCCCGGCTGCGAAGCGCGATTTTGCAGTGGTGGGAAGGGGAACCGCTGCTTGACTCGACCGGATTGATCTCCCAACTCAACGCGGCTGGGCTGACAGCCGAGGCCAGAGAGGCTTTGGCGTCGGCGCCGTTGCCGGTTTGTCCTGCCGGCGTCGAGCCGGCGGAGGCCCGGGCCCGGTGGCGGGAGGTATACGACATGCTGATGAGCGAGCCTCGTCTGAAGGAGGACGTGGCGGCGAGGCAGCGCGAATTCGCAGTGAGCATGGAGCCGACGCACGAGCAGAAGCTTGCGGCAAGCAAGTTCGAACTCGATGCCGTTCGCCGCGGCACCGGGGAAGAGGCTCGGAAGTGAAAGGGACGAACGGCGGCGCCCGCAGGCCTTGACTGCGGGCGCGGTTTTTTTGACGGAGTGAGCGAAGCGATGGTGACCAAGCCGGCCGTGAGCACCGAACCTGCGACCGTCGAGCCGGATGCGGATGCGACCCTGCTCGACACCCAGTCCGCTTCGGTCAAGCGGCTGATCGCGCGCGGCAAGGAGCGCGGCTACATCACCTTCGACGAGCTCAACCAGGTGCTGCCGTCCGACCAGAACAGTTCCGAGCAGATCGAAGACGTGATGGCGATGCTCAACGAGATGGGCATCCAGGTGGTCGAGAGCGAAGAAAGCGAAGAGGCAGAACCGCCGCCTGCCGTGGTCGAGAAGCAACAGGAGGAGGTCGAGGAGGAGCCGCAGGGGAACCTCGACGAGGAGAGCCTCGGCCGCACCGACGATCCGGTGCGGATGTATCTGCGCGACATGGGCAGCGTCGAGCTTCTTTCGCGCGAAGGCGAAATCGCGATCGCCAAGCGGATCGAGGCGGGACGCGACATGATGATCGGCGGGCTGTGCGAGAGCCCGCTCACATTCCGCGCCATCATTGCCTGGCACGATGCGCTCAAGGCCGGGCGCATGTTGCTGCGCGACATCATCGATCTCGAGGCAACCCAGGGCGCGGGCGTGCCGCCCGCAGAGGGGGCCGCGCCTGCCGCTCAGCCGGCCCCCTTCGAGGCGCCGGAGGAGATCGAGGAGGGTGAAGACGGGGAGGGGTCCGCGCTTTCGCTCTCGGCGCTCGAGGAGAAGCTGAAGCCGGACGTGCTGGCGACCTTCGAGGAGATCGAGGCGCTCTACAAGAAGCTCTCCAAATTGCAGCACCGCCGGCTCGAGAGCATCACCAGCGGGGAGGAGCTGCGCGCCCGTTCCGAGAAGGCGTACGAGCGCCAGCGCGAGGAGCTGGTGGGCAAGGTCGAGCAGGTGCGGTTGCACAACAACCGCATCGAGGAGCTGGTCGAGCAGCTCAAGGCGCTGAACCAGCGGCTGACGAGCCTCGAGGGGCGGCTGCTGCGCCTGGCCGAGGCCAGCAAGGTGAGTCGCGAGGATTTTCTCGCACAGTACCGTGGCCACGAGCTTGATCCTGCCTGGATCGAGCGGGTGGGAGCGCTTCCCGGCAAGGCGTGGAAGAGCTTCGTTGCCCGCAACGAGGAGGAGATCGGGCGGATCCGCGCCGAGATCGCCGAAGTGGCGAACGACGGTGGCCTGCCGATTTCGGAATTCCGCCGGGTCTATTCGACGGTGAGCCGTGGCGAGCGTGATTCGGCGCGTGCCAAGAAGGAGATGATCGAGGCCAACCTCCGCCTGGTAATCTCGATCGCCAAGAAATATACCAATCGCGGCCTGCAGTTCCTCGACCTGATCCAGGAGGGAAACATCGGGCTGATGAAGGCGGTGGACAAGTTCGAGTACCGCCGCGGTTACAAGTTCAGCACCTATGCGACGTGGTGGATCCGCCAGGCGATCACCCGCTCGATCGCGGACCAGGCACGCACCATCCGCATTCCGGTGCACATGATCGAGACGATCAACAAGCTGGTGCGCACCTCGCGGCAGATGCTGCATGAGATCGGGCGGGAGCCTGCGCCCGAGGAGCTTGCCGAGAAACTCGGCATGCCGCTGGAAAAGGTGCGCAAAGTGCTGAAGATTGCCAAGGAGCCGATCAGCCTCGAGACGCCGATCGGCGACGAGGAGGACAGCCATCTCGGTGACTTCATCGAAGACAAGGCTGCAGTGATCCCGCTGGATGCCGCCATTCATGCCAATCTCCGCGACGCCACCACGCGCGTGCTCTCGACGCTGACACCGCGCGAGGAGCGGGTGCTGCGGATGCGTTTTGGTATCGGAATGAACACCGACCATACGCTGGAGGAGGTCGGCCAGCAGTTCAACGTCACGCGGGAACGGATCCGCCAGATCGAGGCGAAGGCACTGCGCAAACTCAAGCACCCGAGTCGGAGTCGCAAGTTGCGAAGCTTCCTCGACGATTGAAGCAAGACCCATGGAGCCTGTGGTCCGGGTCGGGGTGACGGTCAGCTTCCTCAGGATGTTCGCTCCACCGGAGGAATCGGCGCCTCCGCTGGCTGGAGGTACGACGGTGGTGCGTCTTGCCGCCCCGACCTGCGCCTTCTACCGCTATCTCTACGACACGGTGGGCGGGCCCTATGTCTGGTGGCTGCGCCGCGTCTCCTCTCCCGCCGAACTGGCTGCGATCATCCGTCATCGGGACGTATCCATCCACGTCCTTTATCTGGGCGGCGAGCCTGCCGGCTTCTTCGAGCTCGATGCGCGGCCCGCCCCGGACATCAATCTCAGCTATTTCGGGCTGATGCCGCATGCGATCGGGCGCGGCCTTGGCCATGCCTTCCTGCGTGCGGCCGTGGACGAGGCGTGGCGCGTGCGGCCGCGCATTCTCACTGTCAATACCTGCACGGCCGACCATCCGCGCGCGCTGCCGCTCTACCGCCGCGTCGGCTTCCGGCCGTTTCGCCAGGTTGCCGAACTCTGGGAGGTGCCGGTCAGGCTCGGGATGGTGATTCCGCCCGGACTCAGGGTGTGAGAAAAGGCAGCGCCCGCCCTACTCGGGAGGCGGGTACGAGACGACGCCGTCCGCCTGAACCACCGCCCCCGGGGTCAGTGTTGCCGGCTCGATCTTGCCCAATCCCATGATGTGCGCGACCGGCACGTTCGCGGCGAGCAGATAGTCGGCGATGATCCGCCGGTGGCAGCGCCACCAGACGGCCTCGGCGCACATGATGGCGGGGCGACGATCGTGTGCCGCCGCGCGCAGTTCGGCAAGGCCGCGGGCGAAGGCTTCTCCGGCGGCATAATCGGCAAAATTCCGGAACGAGGCATTTCGCCATAACCCGTTCGGCGACGGCGCGGCGCCGCGGGGGCGATGGCGGAGGCCACCCAAAGCGGCCATGTGGCGATAGGAGATTTGCGCGAGGCGGAGGGATTCAGCCAGCGCGTCCGAATTGAATTGCGGATTCGCCCGCGAGCGCGGCACTGTGCGCACATCGACCAGCAGAACGACCGCGACCTGCCGAAGAAGCGTGATGAACTCGTCGATCGGGTGGGTCGAATGGCCGATCGTGAAGATCGTTCCCTCCGGCCATCGGTCGGCACACGGTTCTTCCACCATTCCAGTCCCTTCCTATCAGAATGAGCATCCTGTGCCGAGTGCCGACAGTCGTTGGGCAAACGAAGTGCGGCAGCACCATCCCCGAGGTCGGATCTGCGGCGCCGCTTCACCCGATTGAACCCGACCGCAAATGCTCCGACGATGGCGTCATGGAGTCGCTCGAAAAGCTCGGCGCCGAGGCGCAAGCCTGCCGTGCGTGTGCGGCATTCCTGCCGCTCGGGCCGCGCCCCGTCTTTCAGGCTTCGCGCACTGCACGCCTGCTGATTGCAAGCCAGGCGCCTGGGACGAAGGTGCATGAAAGCGGGAGGCCCTTCACGGATGCTTCGGGCGACCGGCTGCGTGGTTGGCTCGGGATGTCGAAGGCCGTGTTCTATGACGCCCGGCGCGTCGCGATCCTGCCGATGGGGCTCTGCTATCCCGGGCGGCTGCCGAACGGAGGGGATGCGCCGCCGCGGCCGGAATGTGCGCCACTCTGGCGGCAACGCTTTCTCGATGCGATGCCGGCAATCAGGCTGACGCTGCTGATCGGGAGCTACGCGCAGGCCTGGGCACTCGGGCCGGGCACGGTCGTCGAGCGCGTTCGCGATTTCCGGAGCTACCTGCCCGGCTCTTTCCCGCTGCCACATCCCTCGTGGCGCAGCACGATCTGGGAGCAACGCAATCCCTGGTTCAGGGCGGAAGTCGTGCCGGCGCTGCGGCGCGAAGTGGAAGCAGTGCTCAGCGCCCATCGCGTCTCTTCGGCGCCATAGCCCGGCACCGAGCGGAGACAGATCCGCGTGCGCGGCGCACTAGACTCGTGTCGGGCTGACTGTGCAGCCCGACACCGGTCTCGCGCTTTATTCGAGCCCGCGATTCACGCCCTCCGACGTTTCCGCCTCGGGCGATCGCTGGCTAGGCCGGGGCGTCATGCGGGGGCCTTCGGGGCGATGATCTTCCGGTGCAGCGCCGGATCGATGTTGCCGCCCGAGAGCAATGCAACCGTCGGTCCCGAGAGCAGCAGCTTGCCGGCGATCAGCGCGGCCAATCCGACGGCGCCGCCGCCTTCCAACACCTCGCCGAGCAAGGCGGCAGCGCGGATGCCTTCTGCGATCTCTTCCTCCGAGACCAGCACGGCATCATCGAGGAGCGCGCGCACCATTTCGAATGTGTATCTGTTCGAGCGCCCGATTCCGCCCGCGAGCGCATCGGCGAGAGTGGGCAGTTCCTCGATCTCGACCGGGTGGCCGGCGGCGAGGCTCGCGTGCATGGCGGCACCGCGTTCCATGCTGACGCCGATCACGCGGATTCCCGGGCGTCTTTGTTTCAGCGCAGCGGCGACGCCAGCGGCGAGGCCGCCGCCGGAGAGCGGAACGACCACGAGTTCGGCCTCGGGCAAGCGGGCGAGGATCTCATCGCCGATCGTCCCCTGCCCGGCGATGACGCCCCGGTCGTCGAACGGCGGGACGAAGACTCGGCCTTCGGCATTGGAAGCTGCGCGGGCTTCATCTTCCGCCTCGTCCTGCGAGCGGCCGGCGATGCGGACCTCGGCCCCGAGGGCGGCGAGCGCGTCGCGCTTGTATTGCGGCACCTGCGGAGAGAGGAAGACCGTGCAGCGTGCGCCGAGAGCGCGCGCGGCATGCGCGAGTGCCCGCCCGTGATTGCCGCTCGAGGCGGTGACTAGCCCGCGAGCGCGCTCGGCCTCGCTCAGCAGTGCAGTGGCATTGGTCGCACCCCTGAGCTTGAAGCTGCCGGTCCATTGCCGGTTCTCGAGCTTGAGGAAGACCGGAACGCCGAGCTTAGCGGATAAATCGTCCGCGTGGCGGAGGCCGGTTTGCAGCACGCGCCCCTCGAGGCGCTTTGCGGCCGCATCGATCTCTGTCCACCAAGCCCGGAGATCGATCACGCTCCCCCCTGATACGGTGCCATTGCAGCGTGGCTAGACCGGTGTCGGGCTGACTGTGCAGCCCGACACCGGTCTAGCGGTTTATGCGAGCCCGCGATTCACGCCCTCCGACGATTCCGCCTCGGGCGATCGCGGGCTAAGCGGCAATATTCATGTCAATGCAGATATTTGATCGATGTCAATTGTCGGGTCTCGGACCGCGAGGCCGGCGTTGCTCACCGGTGCGACCTGGGCGAGCCGGTAATGGATCAGCCGCGGGGTGGGAGCGCCTTTGCCCGCTCGCGCAGAACGTGCTTCTGCAGCTTGCCGGTGGCGGTGCGGGGCAGGTCGCCGAAGACGATCGTCTTCGGAACCTTGAAATGCGCCAGGCGCTCACGGCAGAAGGCTATCAGTTCGTCTTCGGTGGCGGCGGCACCCTCTTTCAGGGCCACGAAGGCGCAGGGCGTTTCGCCCCATTTCTCGTCCGGCCTTGCCACGACCGCGGCGGCCAGCACCGAAGGATGGCGATAGAGCACCTCCTCCACCTCGATCGAGGCGATGTTCTCGCCGCCCGAAATCACGATGTCCTTGGCGCGGTCCTTGACCTCGATATAGCCGTCGGGATGCATCACGCCGAGATCGCCGGTATGGAACCAGCCACCAGCGAAGGCCTCGCGCGTTGCCGCCGGGTTCTTGAGATAGCCCTTCATCAGCACGTTCCCGCGCGTGACGATCTCGCCCATGCTCACCGCATCGGCCGGCAATTCCTCACCGGTCGTGCCGACGACGGCAAGGTCTTCCATGGTCAACGTGCTGACGCCCTGGCGCGCATGCCGCGCCAGCCGCTCGGCTTCCGGAAGATCGTCCCATGCGTCCTGCCACTGGCAGTAAGCGGAAGGGCCATAGGTTTCGGTGAGGCCATAGCCGTGCACCACACTGAAGCCGAGAGCCTCCATTCCTTTAATGACCGTCGAAGGCGGCGCGGCGCCGCCGGTCATGATCAGCACCGGGACCGGCAAGGGACGACGCAATGCGGCGGGTGCATTGATGATCATGCCGAGCACGATCGGCGCGCCGCACATGTGAGTCACGCGATGCTTCGCGATCAGCATGAAGACCGCACCCGGCTCGGCCTTGCGCAAGCAGACATGGGTGCCGCCGGCGGCAGTGACCGCCCAGGTGTTGGTCCAGCCGTTGCAGTGGAACATCGGCAGCGTCCAGAGAAAGACGGTTTCGGGCCTGAGATTGAAGGCCAGTGCATTGCCGAGAGAACCGAGATAGGCACCGCGGTGATGGCAGACCACGCCCTTGGGATTGCCGGTGGTACCGGAAGTGTAATTGATGGAAATCGCCTGCCACTCGTCGGCCGGCAAGCGCCAGGGGTGGGGATCCGAAGCGGCAAGGAATTCCTCGTAGCCGATTCTCCCGCTTGCACTCGCCCCCGGCGTCTCGTGGATCTCGACCAGCGTGACGGCGCGGCCCACCCGTTCGATGGCGGCACGCGCCTTCTCCGCGTGCTCGCGATCGGCGAGCAGGATCCTGCATTCGGAATGCTCGAGGATGAAGGCAATGCCGGCAGGATCGAGCAGCACGTTGATCGGCGCGAGCACCCCGCCTGCCAACGGCACGCCGTAATGCGCCTCGAGGAGTGCGGGAACGTTCGGTGCCAGCACGGCGGCTGCCTCGCCAGGCTGGAGCCCGGCCTTGACGAGTGCCCCGGCCAGACGCCGGCAGCGGAGTGCGAACTCTGCGTAGGTGAAGCGCCGGTCGCCCTCGATCACGGCGATCTTGCCCGGCCAGACGCGGCTCGAGCGCTTGAGGAAGCTGAGCGGCGAAAGCGTTATGTGATTGACCGGGTTGGCGGCGAGATCCTGCTCGAAGATCCCTTGCCGCGCGGACGTTCCTTCCGGCATGTCGTTCCTCCCTGGACCGACCCCTGATCGGGTCCGGAAGATCGCAGAGTGCCGGCTCAGCCGACAAGCCCTTGGCCGGGAGGCGGGCTGCCTCTCAGCCCGACCACATTCTTCGCAGCACGGGAAGGTCGCGGCGATGATTGTGGATAGCGGCGGCGGCATGGCCGGTTGCGAGCAGAACGAGTGCGATCGCCGCGGCCCGGTGCAGATCGAGCAGAAGCGGAAACCACGGCTTGCTTTCCCCGACGATCGCGGGGACGGGAAGAATGCCGAAGAAGAGAGTGGGAATTTGGACAGGGGCCGTGCAGGCGACGAGATAGCCGAGCACCGGAACCACCAGGAGCAGGACATAGAGCGCGGCGTGCAGACGCCCGGCCGCCTTCCGCTGCCATCCGGGAAGCCCCGGGTCCCATTCGGGGCGGCCGCGGCGGAAGCGGATGACAAGCCGCAGGAGGGCTGCGATCAGGACCAGCAGGCCAAGCGTCTTGTGCACCTGGAAGAGGAGGAATTTGAGGAGCAGCTCCTCGAACGGCACCGCTGCCATCACCCATGCGATCGGGAAGGCGAGCAGGATCAGAAACGCGACCGCCCAGTGCAGCCGGCGCTGCGCCGGGCTCCAGCGGAGCGGAGCGTCAGTTCGCCTGGGCAATCTCGGGCAGCGAGAGATGGATGTGAATGACGATCCGGACCACGTCACCCAGGAAATTCTCGTTCGCCGTCATGCCGAATGCCGAACGATGGAGCTTGCCGGTGACCGTGAAATAGGCCGTGGGGGGATCTTTTCCGACGATCTTCTCTGCCGTCAGCACTGCCATGAGCTGCTGCGGGTGGGTGACGCCGCGGATGCGGAGCAGGCCGGAGACAAGGTATCGGTTGGGGCCGATCGCCGCGACCGAGGTGCTGCGGAAGCGGATGGCGGGGTGTTCGCGCACGTCGAAATAGGCCGGCGAGAGCACGAGCTTCGCCGCCCGCGCCGAGGACATGGCGACGGAAGCCACGTCGATCGCGACATCGATCTTCGTCAGGGCTGGATCGGCGGGGTCGATAGCGATCTGGCCGGCGAATTTCCGGAAGTTGCCCTCGGTGTCGAACAGGCCGAGTTCGCTGATAGAGAAGCCGACCGAGCCGTAGCGTTGATCGATATCGTAACTGGTTGCGGCCGCGGCGGCCGTTGCCCGACCGAGCAGCAACAGTGCCAGAGCCAACACCACCCCGCCCGGCCGCACGCGCGGCCACCGCCATGCCGCGCTCATCGCGCCTGGCCTGTTACCAGCTCCCGGTGCTCCTGGTTGCCGCAGTTGGCTCGATCTCCTTGCCGCCGGGCGAGACAAGATACCACGAGCCGCCGAAATGGGTGATGTCTTCGCCGGCGATCGTGCCCGGGCCCTTGTCGCCGACGAAATAGTAGAGCGGCATGCCGGCATAGGTGACCTGCATGGAATCGCCGCGCTTGATGGTGCCCAGGAGGTTGGCCTGGATTCCCGGCCCCGCGACAGGCGCGGCTCCAGTCATCACCGGCGGCCACACCTTGGTGCAGGCGTCCTGGCAGGCGCTCATCCCGCCATGGTCTGCGGTGAACACGTAAAGGGCATGGCCTTCGTCGGCCGTGAGGTAGGCCCCATAAGGTGTCTTGTTCCCGGTGCCAATCGTCTCGGCGTCCGAATCGGCGAACGCGGTTGCCGCCACGGCGAGCAGTACGGCAATGCCGACGGATGCGGCCAAGGCTCCCTTGTTCATCATGAGCTGATCTCCATTGCGAGCGAGGCGAATCCCGTGATTCGTCCCCGGCAGACGCAACAACACCGGGCAGGGGCCGCTATTCCGCCTCGCTCATGCCTGCTCGAGTGCGGGCTGGAGTGCGGCGGCAATCCTTTCCAGCAGCGGCGACCGCATCCAGCCGACGAGTACGTAGGCGAAACCCCGGCGCGCCCAGAGCGCGAGCGCGACGCCATCCCGCTCGTCGGTGCGAAGCGGAACTGGCGGCCCGGGCCAGGCGGTGATGCAGACGCCAAGCGGGTGCCCCTCTTTGCCGGCGGCGGAGTAGAGGAGCTGAGCCACCAGGCGATCACCTGCAATCAAGAGTCGCGCACCCTGGAAGGCGAGGCCGAACCGGCCGAGATCCGGAATTTGCACCGGCCTCTTCAGCAGTTCGGCGAACCAGGTTTCGATGGCTGCGGCTTTGCTGGCCGGGGCGATGGCAAGCCTGCTGGCTTCTCCGGCAAAGTCCGTGTGATATTCCGCCACTTCGTCGAGGAGCTCTGCGCCTGGGTCCTTCTGTTCCGGCCAGGGGCGCTCGAGCGCAATCCCGGCGGCCAAACCCGCTGCGCAGGCGGCAAGCGAGGCCCCCAGGGCGGCACCGAACTGCCGCCGCCCGGCCAGCCACCGCGAGCCTGGCCAGCCCCGCCGGCCCTCGACGAGTGCTGCGAGGTGGGACGGAACGTGCTGCCACTCGGGTTCCGCGAAGGCCGTGCGGACAAGGGCGGCCGAGCTTCTGAGCGCCCGCACCATCTCGGCAGCCGCGCGGTCGTGCGCGAGCTGCTGAGAGACCTCTTCCGCGGCCGCGGGATCCAGTTCGCCGTCGACGAAGGCGAGCAAGGTGGTTTCGCTCAGGTTGGTCACTTCGATCCCATCCGCACGACGTTGTCGGCGAGGTTGCCCTCGGCCTCGCCGATCGCTTTCATCAGGCCAAGCCTGGCGCGCGCCAGGCGACTCATCACCGTGCCGATGGGAATGCCGGCGATTTCAGCGGCCTCCCGATAGGAGAAGCCCTCGACGGTGACGAGCATGAGAACGAGGCGCTGCTCCACCGGCAGCTCGAGCACCTTTCCGGCGACCTCGGCCAGCATCAGGCGCCCCTCTGCCACCGGGATCGCGGGCGAAGCAGCCTCTGCCGCCGAGAGAGCGGCGCGGTGGCGCTCACGCACCCGCCGGCCGCGCAGATTGTTCAGCCAGATCGTCTGCATGATCCGGAACATCCAGCTATCGAGGCGCGTATCGGCCTGCCACTGGTCGATACGGGCGAGCGCACGCTCGCAGGTTGCCTGGGTGAGATCCTCGGCTTCCGGGCGCGAGCGCGTCAACGCCAGTGCGAAGCGCATCAGGCGTGGCAACAGCTCAACGAGCCGGCGCCGAAATTCACTCTCCACCACGCCCTCTCTACCCGGCCGACATGGGGAACACGAAAGCCCGCTGTTTATTCCGGGCTTCCGGGCAAAATCATGGGCTCGCGGGGCGAGGCGAAGCTGATGTGCCAACCGGCGCGCAGTTCGTGCGACCGGACGCCACGCAGTCCTGGATGGCCGCCATACGCGAGAGTTGGCTCCAGAGGAAAAGGCCGCCGACGACCAGAACCGCGATCACGATCAGCGCGAGCAGCGCCCCGCGCCGGGAACCTTCCGGTTCCTGCCCATCTGGTATCGGTAGATCCGGCTCTCCGCGCGGCATTCTTCCGACTTTCCTCCGGCTCCTCAAGGCGCACCCGCCGGCATTCGCTTCAGCGGGCGCTACCGGCCAGTGCTACATTGGCATACGCCGCCGATTCTTCCACGACTTCTTCCTCGATGACAGGGGCGGGCCGGCCGGGGTGGCATCGCGCCGAGTAGGGAACGGAGCCGGCCGGGACATGGGTTGCCCCCCAGGGCCTGTCGCCCAAGCCGCACCGGCTTCCCAGCCATGCGGTTCAGGGGGCCTCGCGATTGCGGGCCGATTGTGCAGCGGGGGAGTCTCACATCTCGATCATGGGTGCGCCAAGGCAACGACGAAGGCCTGCGCACAGGGAACAATTGGCTGCGGGGGCGCCGCAGAGCCGCCCGCGTCATCTTCGCCCGGAGCTACCTTGAGTGCCGGGCGGACCCGGGCGCAGAATGCGGCGATATGGAGCGGCCAATGGGCTGCAAGTTGGGGAGTGAGATGCCTAAGATTCTGTCGGCGGAAGCGGTCGAGCAATTTCATCGCCAGGGTTACGCCGGTCCGGTGCAGGTGCTCACCGAGGCCGAGGTGCGAGACTATCGCGCCAGGCTGGAAAGCTTCGAGCGTCGCTTTCCCGAGCATCGGAAGAAGCTCAAGAGCAAGTCCCACCTGCTGTGCCCGTGGGTGATGGACATCGCCGAGCACCCGCGCGTCCTCGATGCGTTCGAAGACATACTCGGCCCCGACCTCCTGTGCTGGAGCATGGCCTGGCGCGTCAAGGAGCCGGATGGCAGGACGATCGCCGGCTGGCACCAGGATTCTGCCTATGGTGGTGTCGAGCCGATTCTGGTCTTCGGCCCGCTGGCGTTCTCGGAATGCGGGCCGCGCGAAGGCTGCCTTCGCGTGCTACCGGGCTCGCAGGACTGGGGCGCGCTGCCGCACCGGGATTCGGAAGACGGGAACAGCATCCTGGCACGCGGCCAGTCGATCACCGTGCCGCTGGATACGTCGAACGCGGTGGATCTGGCGCTCAGGCCAGGACAGATGGCGCTGATCAACACCAGGGTGGTGCATTGCTCGGGCCCGAACAACGGCCTCGACAGGCGGATCATGCTGTTGGTCGAGATGATGCCGGCGCACGCGTGGTACCCCGGTGAGCTGCGCGAATCGGCGATCCTGGTTCGTGGTGAAGACCGCCACCAGCATTTCGACGAGGATCCGCGCCCCGACACCGAATTTTCTCCACAGGCGCGCGCGGCATGGGAAGCAAGCATTGCGCGACGCGCCAAAACCATCTTCCGCAACAGCCGGCTTGCCCCGAGCGAGGCCTATGGCGGCACGCGGCCGGCGGTGTGATCGGGACGCGAGAGGCACGACCCGGGAATGGATACCAAGCTCAGCGCAACGTGGCGCGGAGATCGACTGCGACCGCGCCGGTTCCCCGGGTTCCGACGATCAGCGGATTGATCTCGAGATCGACCAATCTCGAGCCAAGATCCGCGGCCAGCCAGCTTACCCGCTCCACCACATCGGCGATTGCTTCCGTATCCAGCGGCGGGCGTCCGCGCGCACCGAAGAAGAGGGGTGCAGTCCGCAACCCGGCGATCATCCGGTGCACGGCAGTGCGCGAGAGCGGCGCCGCTGCCACCGCGATATCGCGCAGGATCTCGACGGCGATGCCGCCGAGCCCCAGCACCAGGATCGGGCCGAACTCAGAATCATGGCGGATGCCGACGATGACCTCGGCTTCGCCGCGCACCATCTCCTGCACGGCGAAGCCCTCGATGCGCGCGTTGGGAATGGCCACGCGTGCCCGCGCCAGCATTTCGCTGGCCGCTTCCGTCACGGCAGCGGCATCGCGAAGCCCGAGCCGTACCATGCCGAGATCGCTCTTGTGCATGATGTCGCGCGAGACTGCCTTGAGCGCTACCGGAAAACCGATCTCGCGGGCGGCGTTCGCTGCTTCTTCAGCCGATGTTGCCTGCCTCGTGCCGACGAGGCTCACGCCGTAGCCGGATAGCAGGCGCCTGACCTCCGATTCGGCTTGCGGCCCTGGGACGAGACCGGCGAACGCTGCTTTTCCTGGAAGGCCCGCGGGGCGCGAGGGCCTGTCGCGCGGCATGCGGGTCAGCGCGTCGTGATCGGCGATCAATCTCAGGACGCTCAATCCCTCTTCGAACCGATCGAAACAGATCATGCCCGCTTCGCGTATTGCGTGCCTGGCCGGATTACCTGCCGCCCCCGGAGTGACCACGATCGCCACCGGCTTGCCGCTGTCTCGTGCCGCCGCCGCGATCAATCCGGCGCGCCGGGCGTAGAACGGCATGGAGGTCAGGACGGCGAACCCGCTTCCCACTTCCGGATCGGCCAACAGCACACGCGTCGCTTCGTCCGAGATCTCAACCTCTTCGCCTTATCGCCGGCCACCGAGATCGACAGGATTGCACGCCTGTGGCGCCAGCAGCATCTTTTCGAGCGCGGCGGAAGTCGTCGGGCTGAGCGCGGCGAGTGGCATTCCGAGCTCGGTCAGCCGGTCGCTCGCGATGCCGGTGCCGCCGCCGGAGCCCGAGATGACGGCGATGCCCGGGGGCCGGGGCCCGGGGTGTTGGACCAGAAAATGCGCGGCACGAACCATGTCGTCCGGATCTGTTGCCAGCACCACGCCTTCTTCGCGGCACACGGCTGCAAACGCCTCGAATGAGCCGGCAAGGCTCGCGGTATGGGAACGAACCGCCGCGACACCGGCTTCCGTTCGCCCGGTCTTCACCGCGAGCAATGGCTTGCCGGATGCGCGACAGCGGGCGGCGGCGGCACGGAACCGCGCGCCGTTCATGAGACCCTCGATATAGAGACAGATCGCGGCGGTTTCCGGCTCATCGGCGAGGTATTCCAGGAAGTCGCAGATTTCGAGATCGCTCTGATTGCCGAGCGAGATGCCGTATCGAAGGCCAATTCCGTCGGTCTTTGCGCGGTCGAAGATCGACACCATCAGCGCACCGCTCTGGCTGACCAGGGAGATGCTGCCATCACCCAGGGTATCCGTGTTCAGGACCACCGACGAGCAAAGCGCCATGCGATGATGCGGCACGATCAGGCCCATGCAGTTCGGACCGACGATCCGCATGCCGCTTTCCGAGGCAATGCGCACGAGTGATGCCTGGCGCTGTTCACCGTCCTCGCCTGCCTCGGCAAATCCGGTGGCGATGATGACCGCGCAGCCGACCCCTGCCTCGGCGGCCTCTTCCACGGACTGGACCAGGTGCCCGGTCGGGACCGCGAGGATTGCCACGTCCGGCGGTGCCGGCACCGCGGCGATGCGCTCGAACGCCGGCCGCCCGGCAATCTCCTTGCGTCGCGGGTTGATCGGGTAGATGTCGCCTGCGAAGCCATGCCGGATGAGGAAATGCATGATCCGGCCGCCGAACTTGTCGATGCTATCGGAGGCGCCGAGGACCGCGACCGAACGCGGATGCAGGATGCGGCCGATGTCAATCCGCGGCGCCGCCTTTCCGGCTGCCGCCTGCGCGGTGTGCAGAACGTGCTTCAAGCCTTCGCTCTCATACCGCGTCGTGGGATGCCGCGGTCGCCTGCACGGTTGGCAAGACATCAGGCTTGCGCATGGTATCGGCATAGGCGCGCGAAAGGCGGGCTTCGATCCATTGCTGCACGAAGCCCCAGAGCGTGGTCAGCACCAAGTAATAGAGAGCGGCGACGGTGAAGATCTCCAGAACGCGGAACTGCACCTGGATGAGCATCTCGGTCCGCCGCAGCAACTCGTCCATCGAGATCACGGACGCCAGCGAGGATGTCTTCATCAACCCGTTGAACGAGTTGCCGATCGGGGGGACGACGATGCGAACGGCCTGCGGCAGCACGACCAGCCGCATGGCTTGCCAGGGTGAGAGGCCGAGCGCCCTGGCTGCTTCGACCTGCCCCTTTGGCACCGCCATGATGCCGGCGCGGAAGACCTCGGCGAGATAGGCGCCTTCGTTGACGCCGAGCCCAATGATCGCCGAGGAGAGAACACCGAGCCTGATGCCAAGCTGCGGCAGCCCGGTATAGATGATGATGAGCTGCACCAGCACGGGGGTGCCGCGCATGATCCAGATGTAGCCCCTGGCGGGCCGGCTCAGCAGTTCATTGCTGGAGATTCGCATCAATGCCGCGATGAGCCCGCAGGTGAGGCCAAGCACCATCGAGGCAACCGACAGTCCGAGCGTAATCCCGGCACCCCTGATGAGGTAAGCGCTGTGCAGGTAGTGGAGAAATGCAGTCCAGTCCCACATGTGGCACCTACCGGACGAGCTCCGTCATGGCAGTGTCCGACGGCAGTTTGGAACCGGTATTGCGCCGGTCGTTACCTTGTACGGGGCTGGCAGCAGGCAGTGGCCGTATGGCGTGAAGATCTTCTGCAGGCTGCCGTCGGCATGCATCTCGTTCAGCACTTTCGCCACCGCATCTGCCACCCCCGGTTCCTTGAACGCCAGTGCCTCGGCGTGCGGATCGTAGCCGGTCAGCGCGATACGGAACAGATTCCGCCGCTTTTTCTGGTACCAATAGGCCTGCTCCGTGCCGATGAATGCTCCGTCCAGTTGGCCTGCTGACAATGCCTGCAGAACGTCGGCGTAAGTGGAGAAGGTGTGCACGTCGATCGGCCGCTTGCCGGCCTTCTGCAATGCGGCGCTCGCCTTCTGGGCGTCCTCTGAATCGACGGTGCCGAGTTCGACGCCGAAGCGTTTTCCGGAGAAGTAGTCGAGCCCTTCGATCTTGTCCTCGTTGTCCTTCTGCACGACGATCGCGAGCGTGCTGGCGCCATAGGGGATCATCAGGACCTGTGCGGCGCGCTCAGGCGTGTAGAACATGAAGGAGTCGATCATGTCGATGCGCCCCTCCTTGAGGAGTGGGATCATGGTTGCGAACATGGTGCTCTGGAATTGCATATTGAGACACAAGCGCCTGGCGATGGCGTTGCCGAGATCGACATCGAGACCGACGATGTTGCCGTTGTCGTCGATGTACTGGATTGGCGGCACGGTCGGATTGATCACGGCGAGAAGCCAGCCTTTGCGCGCGAGTGGCGGATGGCCGAGCTCGGGCGTGCAGGCCCGCGCGAGAGATGGTGTGACGCCCGTGAACAGCAACGCTCCGAGGAGCAGAGTTGCGATCCTGGTCATTCGTGTCCCCCCTTCCTGCCGTCATGCACCGCGCACGAGCGGCTTATCCTTATCACAAGTCGAGCACGAGGCGCCCGCCTTCGGCCCGCGAGACGCAGATCATCATGGAGCCATTGGCCCGCCGCTCCGCCGGTGACAGCACATGATCGCGATGGTCTACGGCGCCCGCGAGCACGCGTGTCTCACAGGTGCCGCAGACGCCCTCCTCGCATGAACTCGGTACATCGATGCCGGCAGCCCGCACCACTTGCAGCACCGAGAGATGCCCGGGCACCGCGAGCACCATGCCGCTCCGCGCCAGCTCGACTTCGAACGTGCCGTTCGGGACCTCGGTATCGGCTGGGGTGGAGAACCACTCGAAATGGATGAGGCCCTCGGGCCAGTGGCTGGTGGCGTCCGCCACTGCCTGCATCAGCCCTGCAGGACCGCAGCAATAGACATGCGTGCCGGGCCTGAACCGGCTGAACTCTGTCGCTGCATCGAAGATCGGGGTCGGGCTCAGATACGGCGTCACGGCGCTGGGGCGCAACGCGGAGAGTTCGCCAAGGAAGGCTGCGTGCGCGGCCGAGCGCGCGCAGTAGTGCAGCTCCCACGGGGAGTGGGTGTGTTGCAAGGCTTGTGCCATGGCAAAGAGCGGAGTGATGCCAATGCCGCCGGCGATCAGGACACTGAACGAGGGTTGAGGCGCCAGCGGAAATTGATTGCGTGGACCCGCGATGGTCAGGATGCTGCCAGGCTCGACAGCGTCGTGCATGCTGGCGGAGCCGCCGCGGCCCGCCGCTTCGCGCTTGACTGCGATCACGTAGCGCGAGGCGTCGCGTGGATCACCGCACAACGAATAGTGCCTGAGAAGACCGGCCGGCACCTCGATGACGAGATGCGAGCCGGCAGTGGGAGGTGGGAGCGGCCGGCCATCCGCGGCGACCAGTTCGAACGTGCGGACGTCTTCGGCCACTTGGCGGACGGCGGTCACACGGACGCGCCTGGATTCGCCAATGGGGATTCCGTTCATCCGGGAATTCCGGTCGGGAATCGCGCCCGGCGGGAAGCGGTGTGATCGACCATGCGGCAGAACGCCGCGCTGCTTTCGATGTGGATCCTCATTCGTTCTGCGGCCGCCTCCGGATCTCGGAGGAGCAATGCCTGGAGGATCGGCTTCAGCTCAGCGAAGCCTTCCTTCACACGCTCGGACGAGACCGCGCAGGCACGCCGTATCCACTGCACCTTGTCGCGCAGATCGAGGAGGATCCCGGCAATCATCTGGTTGTCGGTACTGCGGTAAAGCGCGAGATGCAACACGGTGTCGACCTCGATGAACGCCTCCCCGTCACCGTTGTCCGCCAGGGGGCCGAGCGTCGCGAAGGCCGAGCGGAGCTTTGCGAGGTCGGCGTCAGTCATGCGGGCCGCGCCGATGCGCGCGCAATGCATTTCCAGCATGACCCTGAGAGAGGTCATGTCGCTGATCTCACGGTCGGTCAGCGCTTTGACGAAGCTGCCGCTCTGCGGAGAGACCTCGATCCAGCCTTCGCTCTTGAGCTGCGCCAGCGCGCTGCGGATGGGCGATCGGCCGAACGGCAACTCGGCGGCGAGTCGCGCTTCGGAGAGCTTCTCGCCGGGCTGGTACTCGAGGTTGACGATGCGCTGCTTGATCTCGCGATAGGCGGCCGCCGCGCCTGTCTCCGGGCTGTCCCACCGCACGGTCATGGTGCGCCGTCCGCGAGCGGGGCGATGGCTGCGGCTTCGATCCTCCTCTGCCCGGCGGCGGTGCCGAGGAGATCGTGCAACTGTTTCAGCACCGGGCGCCCCCTAGTATTCCCGGGCCACATCGACCACGCCCACCAGGTGCTCGCCGGCAAAGAAGCGGCGCAGATTGTCGAAGAACAGGTCGAGGGTACGCGGGACGTACTCGTCAATATCGTCCGACAACACGTGGGGAGTGATGATGAGGTTTGGCGTGTCCCAAAACGGCCAGTCGCCCGGGGGCGGCTCGGGCAGGGTGACATCGATCACGGCGCCCGCGAGCTGGCCGCTGCGCAGTGCCGAGTCCAACGCCGCCGGATCGACCAGCCCGCCACGCGACATGTTGATGAAGCCGGCTCCGCGCCGCATCCGCGCGAATTCCGGCGCGCCGAAGACGCCACGGGTCTCACTGGTCAAGGCCAGGTTGGCGAGCACGAAGTCGGCACGCGGCAGAAGCTGGTGCAGTGCGCCCGGGCCGTGCATTTCATCGACGGCTGGATGCGAACCGCCGTGACGGCGGATGCCGAGCACCTTCATGCCAAACGACTTCGCATGTTCCGCCACACCACCGCCGATTGCACCGACTCCGACAATGAGCAATGTCTTGCCGGACAGCGTGCCGGTGAAGATGCGATTCCATTCGTGCCGGCGGCGGCTGTCCATGAGCTGCGGCAGCCGCGCATTCAGCATCAACAGCGCCATCAGCGCGGACTGGGATGCCTTCGGTACGTGCGCACCGCTGTTGGTGAGCATGCGCACACCGTCCGGCAACCAGCCCAGCGGCAGAAGATAGTCGACGCCGGCGCCGAGAATCTGCAACAGCTTGAGCTGAGGCGCTTCGTGCCGCAACCGCTCCCTGGGGAAACGGTAGGTGATGATGGCATCCGCAGTACGCGCATGGTCCGCCCAGTTTTCCTGGTCGTAACCGAAGCTGGTGTGGATCCGCCGGGCAACGTCGGGATGGCGGGCGAGCGCCGGTTCGTATTGATCCTGGCGCACAATGAAGACCGGCATCAATGTGCGTGAGTTCTCGACATGCACATGGAAATCGGAATCAGGCATTGACCGCGGCTCTGTCATCCGCCTGGGGGTGCCCTTCGCGCGCGGCGCGGGATGGAGGATCGTCCGGCCCGACTATGCGATCGAGGACATAATTGGCGATGCGGTGGACGATGTGCTCTTCGAGAGAAAACCGTCCCGGGAGATAGGCGCCGCTTTGCATCGCGCGGTGCACGAGCGGATTGATCCCGAGGTCCTCACGGATGATCTCGGAATATTTGTGGTAGTAGGCCGGCCCGACGATTTCCGTGAAATCCGGCCGCGCCACGGTGCTCTGCGGGAATGTCCAGTTCTCGTAGAGGCGGAGCTTGTGCGGCCCTCGCGGCAGATACTGCCGGTACTTCATGTAGGAGGAGGTGAGGATGATCTGAACGCTGGGCCTGATCCAGACATGGTAAAGCCCGGCCGCGTGGGCCGGATCGAGACCGGCGATTTCCGGCAGGCCGGAATAGGCGACGACACTGCGGCGGCTGAACATCGCCTCCCATGGGCCGCGGCCCCAGGTGTCCTCGAACTGCCAGTTCTGCGGCTTTGTCGGGTCGTAGTGCTTCCGATGCACGGTCGCGACATGGTAGTTTTCGAACGCGTTCTCGAGCCAGAGCTTCCAGTTGCAATCGACATCGTAGATGTCGCGATGCGTCTGCCGGGCCTCCTCCAGCCGATAGGGGGCGAGGAAGCGGGGCAGCTCGCCAAGCCACTCCATGAGGCGGGGCGCATTGTCGGAGAACGTAACGAATATGAAACCAGCCCAGGTCTCGGCGCGCACGGGGGCCAGCCCGTAATCCTCGTTGCGGAAATCCTCGACCCCCGCCAGTGGATGCGGCGATCCGGGAATGCCGACGAGGCGCCCGTCGAGCGCGTAGGTCCAGCTATGGTACGGGCAGATGAAGCTGCGGCACTTGCCCTCGCCTTCGGCGATGATGCAACCGCGATGGCGGCAGACGGCCGAGTGCACCCACACGCGACCGGCGCTGTCACGCACCGCAATCAACGGACGGCCGACCAGCTCGATCGTGAAATAAGAGCCAGGCTCTGGAATTTGTTCGACCCGGCCGATGCAGAGCCACTCGCGATGAAAGATCGCGTCCAGCTCACGCTCGTACCAGGCATTGTCGGTATAGCACCAGCCTGGCAGCGGGCTTGCCTCTGCCAGCGGCCGGCGCTGCGCTACGTAGGAATCCGGACTGAAGATCCCATCATGCACGGGTATTCGCCTCCCCGGAGCGATGCTGAACTGACATGCTAGTTGAATAGTGGCGCCCAGGCCGCCCGGACGTCAAGACCTTCCCTGGTCAGCCGAGGCCGAAAAATCGCCGTGCGTTGGCGTACAGCCACTTGTCGAGGACGGCGGGTTTCAAGGGCAGCGCGGCATATTCCGCGACAAGGTCCGTCATGGAGAGGCCGAATGCCTCCCAGGACAGCCCGACCATGATCTTGTCCTGCAGCAAGGTGTTGCCGAACTGGAGGAACTGCTCCCAACCGGAACCGGCGACCCCGAAATAGCGCGGGCGGTGGGAGGCGGTGTCGCCATAGAGGTTGGGATGGCGCCTGAGCAAAGCGACCATCTCGTTGACCCAGGGCCAGCCGCTCAATCCGGCGACGATACGAAGCTCGGGGAAATCCACGGCCACCTGGTCGATATGGCGTGGGTGCCCGAGGTCGTACGGCCGGTCATTGGCGTAGTTCATGTTGCAGTAGATGCGGACGGGGATGTCGAGCTCGACGCATTTGGCATAGAGCGGGTAGTAGCGGCGGTCACTCGCGGGGACCGTGTTGAAGAGGGCGGAGACGCGCAATCCGCCGAACCCGTGCTCGCGCACCAGGCGCTCGAGTTCGCGCACGCCTCGCATGCCGTCGTGCGGGCTGATCGAGGCCATGCCGATGAAGCGGGCCGGGAAGTGTGCAAGGACGTCGGCGATGACGGGGTTGGGCGCACGCAACACGCCGTGCTCCACACCCGCCTGGTCCATCAGTGCGACGAAGTCGGCGAGCGACATGCCCGGTTGACCTGCTTCGGTGCCCGATTCGTCCGACCCGCTGCGGCGCGTGAATATGCGCTGGTAATTGGCGAAACCATGACCCGGCAGCGGCGGCAGGCGTTCCGGGTCTCCGAAGCCCGGCGGTCGCGTGGCGGTGGTGAATTTCCGCGGATTGCCGTTTTCGTCGTTCGGCAGGTCGCATTCCAGATCGATCACCCTGCGCATGGAGACTTCCCGTTTTGTCGGCCGCGGCATGCCATCATGGCGAGGCCCGTGTCGGGCTGACTGTGCAGCCCGACACGGACCTCGCGGTTCATTCGAGCCCGCGATTCACGTCCGCCGACGATTCCGCCTCGGGCGATCGCGGGCCGGGACTGACCTGCTCGCCCGGTGATCGGGCGCTTGCACCGCGCGTCACTTCTTTCTTGTCGGGCAGGCGCCTGGCATCCCGGGCTGCCTCTTCGAGGACCTCCTCCTCGATCGCGGCCAGCAGCCGGGCCGGAAAGTGGCGCGGGATGCCTTCGCCGATGAAGACGAGCCGGGTGCGCCGATCCTCGCCTGGCCAGGCGGGGAGCCACTCCGGCGGCTCGAACACGTGCTGGACTCCGTGGATCAGCGCCGGCCGCCCCGGCATTTCGACGACATCGACGAGACCTTTCACCCGCAGGAGGCGCCGCCCACAGTACTCGGCGAGGGCCTGCAAGAGGAGAATCAAGGCCAGAGCCGGAACCGGGCGCTCGCGGATGAGAACGCTGCTCGTGATCCCCTCGCTGTGTGCCGGGGCGGCGGGTGGAATCGCGCGCGCTCTGCCAACAGGGGAGGGCGCGAACAGCATCTCCGGGGCGATTTCTCCGCGTACCGCGGCCAGCCGCTCCGCATCCGGATTGAGTCCGGCAAGCGCGCCGTCGAGCGCCAGCGTATCGGGCGCGAGATCCGTCTTGGTGATCAGGAGGCGGTCGGCGAAGGCGACCTGGCGGCGCGCTTCCGGGTGGCGGGCGAGACACGCCTCGCCCGAACGGGCATCGACGAGGGTGAGGGTGCCGGAGAGCGCGTGGCCAGAGCGAATCGTCCTGTCCATCAAGAGCCCATGCAGGATCGGCGCCGGGTCGGCGAGGCCGGAGGTTTCGATCAGAACGCGTTCGTATCGTCCGGTCCCCTTTTCGGCGAGCGAGGAGAAAGTGCGGCCGAGATCGCCGGAGACGCGGCAGCAGAGACAGCCCGTGGAAAGCTCGAGCAGGCTCTCGTCGGCGGAAGCGATCAGGTCATGATCGAGTCCGATCTCGCCCCATTCATTGACGATTACCGCCGAGCGCGCAAATGCCGGATTGGCGAGGATGCGCCGGATCAGGGTGGTCTTGCCGCTGCCGAGGAAGCCGGTGACGAGGAGGACGGGAATCATGGCGGGCCGTCCGATTCGGGATCGACGACATCGAGGCCGGGGCCGGGAGCGTCCGCGCCGAGTGCAGATCGGAGCCCGCCGAGCAGGCCGGTGATCGAACTGGCGGCCTGCGGCGGGCGGCCGGAAGCGGCGCGGCTTTCCGTCTGCAAGAGCCATCGGGCCGGTCGCCGTTCCGGCCCGGCGCGCGCGACGGTGCAGGAGGTGCCCGTGGCCCGAACAACAATTCCATCGTCTGCCGCAACGATTCGGCCTTCGACGCCCCACACGACGAGGCAGTCGGACAAGAGATTGGCAAGCTCGGCGTCGGTCACAACGCCGGGCCCGTTCGTACCTCGTCGGGGATGCGGCGGGGAAGCCACTTCCCGTCGGCAAGCTTCGCGTGCAGCAAGCCGTCCTCGACGGCGACCTTGCCGCGCAGGATCGTCATGTCCGGCCAGGCCGACACCAGGTGGCCCTCCCAGGGCGAGTAGTCCGTTTCGTGGAGTTCCGAAGCACGGAGGGTGCGCGGCGTCGGATCAAGGATACAAAAATCGGCGTCCGCGCCGACGGCGATCGCACCCTTGCGCGGATAGAGCCCCATCAGCCGCGCCGCGTTGCCGGAGATGAGATCGACAAAGTGCGGGAGCGGATAGCCTCGTTTCGTGACCATTTCAGTGTACATCAGCGCCAGGCGCGGCTCGACGCCGGCATTGCCGCCGGTGGTATCGTCAATCCGGTTGCCCTGGGTCTTCTTCCTGAGCGTGCAGCAAATCTCGTCGGTCGCGATGCTGCTGATGGCACCGTCGCGGGTTCCCGCCCACAGCGCCGCCTGGTCGCGAGGCGATTTGAGAGAGGGATAGGTGTGGAAAATCTGCCCGTCCGGGCGGCGATAATCGGCGCTCGAATAGAGCATGTACTGATGCAGGGTCTCGCCGTAGATGGGCAGGCCGCGGCCGCGCGCCTCGCGGATTGCGGAAATACCGCTGGCGGCGCTCACGTGCATCATGTAGAGGGCGGTGCCCGGCACAGTTTCGGCGAGGCGGATCACGCGGCGGAAGGACAGGTCTTCCGAGAGCGTGTTGTGCACCTCCGCCATGTTCTCGAAGCCGGCGCGACCCTCGCGGATCAGCTTGCCGTACATGTGCATCACGATGTCGTTGTCTTCGGCGTGGATCACGCCGAGACCGCCCGCCTCGGCCAGCACCTGGAATATTTCCCAGATATCGCCGAACCTCACCATCCGGCCGCGGCGCGAAGGTGTTACGTCGGTCGTGAAGATTTTCACGCTCGCGTGGCCGTCCGCGATCGCCTCCGTGAGCTGGCCGGGGATTTCCGGTGGCAGGTCACCCTCCACCATGATGTGCCAGGCATAGTCGCAGTGGCAGGCGCCTTGCCACTCGGCGCGGCGCGCCTCGATCGCCTCCGGAATGGTCTGGCCGTGCGTCCAGCGCACGAAATCGACGATGGTGGTGGTGCCGCCGAACAGCGCGGCGCGGCTGACGACGGCGGGCGGATCGGAGGCGCCCCAGCTTCCATCGGGATTCGGCAGCGGCCAGGAGCAATGGACGTGCGGGTCGATTCCGCCCGGGATGACGATTTTCCCCCGCGCGTCGATCAACCGCGCTTCTTCGCCGAGGGGAAGTGTGCCCGGCGCGGAAATCGCGGCGATGCGTTCGCCGGCGATGCCGATATCGGCGGCGATGACGCCGTCCGGAATCACCACCTGATCCGACCGCAGCACGAGATTCAGCATCCGCTCCCTCTCGGAGTGTTATGCTGCCAGCTTTCTCCTGTCCCGTCACGGCGGCGGGTTGCCGGCGAAGGAGGTATCGCGGAAGCTCGCCGGCATGGAAACGGCAACGTTCGATGCAATCGTGATCGGCGCCGGCATGGCCGGTGCGACAGTCGCGGCGCATCTCGCGCCCGATCGGCGCGTGGTGCTGGTGGAGGCAGAAGAAGCGGCGGGATATCATTCGACCGGTCGGTCGGCGGCGATGTACATCCTGAACTACGGCCCGCCCGATGCGCGGGTGCTCGCCGGTCTGTCGCGCAGCTTCTTCGACTCCCCGCCGCCGGGCTTTACCGATCATCCGCTGTTGCGCCGCCGCGCGGCGGTGTTTCTCGCCCGGCCGGGGGAGGCCGCCGAGATCGAGCGCCTGCTGCAGGAAGTGCCGGGAGTTCGTGCGATCGGCATGGCGGAGCTGAAAGCCATGGTGCCGGCACTGAAGCCGGACTATGCGGCCGCGGCCGCCATCGAAGAGGACGATTTCGATATCGACGTTGCGGCGCTCCACCAGGGATTTCTGCGCCGCTTTGCCGCTTGTGGCGGTGTGCTGGCATTGCGGAGCCGCGCCGGGAGGATAGAGCGACGGGGCGGGCTCTGGGAGGTTGGAACCGCGAGCGGGGCAGTATTCCGCGCCCCCGTCCTGGTCGATGCCGCCGGCGCGTGGAGCGATGAAGTCGCCCGTATGGCGGGCGTCCGCCCGCTCGAACTTTCACCCTGCCGGCGGACCGCTGTCATTGTCGATCCGGCGCCTTTCGAGCCTGAGAACTGGCCGCTCATCTGCGATGTCGGCGACACCTGGTACGCGCGGCCCGAGGCGCGCACACGGCTGATGGTTTCCCCGGCTGACGAGACGCCGGTTCCACCTCAGGACGTGCAGCCGGAAGAGTTGGATATTGCCGTTGCCATCGAGCGAATGCAGGAAGCGCTCGCGATCCCGGTGAGAAGGGTCGAGCGAAGCTGGGCGGGGCTGCGCACCTTCACTCCCGATCACAGTCTCGCTTTCGGTTGGGATGGGGAGGCTGAAGGATTCTTCTGGTGCGTGGGGCAGGGAGGTTGGGGCATCCAGACCTCGCCGGCGGCTGGGCGCCTGGTCGCCGATATGATCGCCGGGCGTGATCCCGGGCCCGCCGGGCGCGTGCTGACGGCGATCGATCCGCGCCGTTTCAAGGCAGCCAAAGCGGGGGGAGCGGGCGGCCCAGGAGGGTGAGTGGTCCGCAGATACTTGACTAAAGCAAGTAATAGCTTGATAAGGTCAACATCACCCTGGGCGGGAATTCTGCCGTGAACGGTCCTCTGCCCCTGACCCGTGCGGCGACGGTGCGCCGCTTCAACCGGTTCTACACGAGGCGGATTGGAATTCTCGATGATGGGCTGTTGCAAAGCCCATACTCTCTCACCGAGGCTCGTCTCCTGTACGAGCTGGCGCATCGCAAGCGGCCGACTGCCTCGGCAATCGCCCGCGATCTTGGGCTCGATCAGGGCTATCTCTCGCGCATCCTCACCCGCTTCGAGCGTGATGGCCTGATCACCCGCACGGCCTCTGCCACCGACGCACGGCAGAGTCATCTTTCCCTGACCGCGGCCGGCCGTGCCGCTTTCGCGCCGCTCGATCAGGCAGCGGAGGCGGCAGTTGATGCGATGCTCGCGCGCCTTGCCGAGGCTGGCCAGCAGCGTCTGCTGGCGGCCATGGCGAAGATCGAGGCACTGCTCGGGGAGGCGACCGAGCCGGCGGACCCTTTCATCCTGCGTGCTCCGGGGCCGGGCGATTATGGCTGGGTCGTGCATCGCCAAGGCGCGCTGTACGCGGCCGAATATGGCTGGGACGAAACGTTCGAGGCGCTGGTTGCGGAAATCGTTGCTGCCTTCGTCAGGAACTTCGATCCTCGCCGGGAAGGTTGCTGGCTGGCCGAGCGGGCGGGGGAGGTGGTCGGTTCCGTCTTCCTTGTTCGCGAATCGGATTGGGTCGGCAAGTTGCGCCTTTTGTATGTCGAGCCTGAAGCGCGCGGACTTGGCATCGGCCGCCGCCTGGTTGCGGAGTGCATCGCCGCCGCCCGCCGCGCCTCCTTTCGTACGCTCACACTCTGGACCAACGATGTGCTGACATCGGCCAGGCGCATTTACGAGGCGGCAGGGTTTCGCCTGATCGAGGAGGAAAGGCACCGTTCCTTCGGCAAGGATCTCGTCGGCCAGTTCTGGGAACTCGTTCTTTGACTTCGGCGCGCGCCGATCATTCAGGGTGAGGTCCGGCAAGGCGGCGATCGACAGAGAGCCGCAACTCCTCGATCATGCCGGAAGTTTCCGGATCGAATGCCTCGACCGCGCTCAATACCGTCTGGCAGGCCTCGCGCAGCCCGAGCAGGACGGCGCGCTCCGCGCCGAGCGTGAGCGCCTGGCGCATGCTGTGCGCATGCGCGTGATGGCCGCGATCGGCAAGCCGGGCGGCAACCTGCTCGGCGGCCTTGGCAGGGTCTTCGTTCATGTTTCCTTGTGCGCCCGACAAGCGACTTTCTCAACCATGCGCGAGCAAGGCGACCCTGAACCGCTCGCGACAGGCGGCGGGCGACATGTTGCGCTTGAACGCGGCAGGCGGTCCTTCCTTGACGCGCAGAAGTACGAAGGAAGTGGCGTTCTGCGCGCGCAGGGCACGTGCCCCTTCTGCAATATCCGCTTCGGTGTTCACCGTGCGGACCACTGCGATCCCAGCACCGGCGGCCATGCGATCGAGCCGCACCCCAAGAGAGGTGTGGCTCTTCTGGTTGCCAGTCTCGCCATAATGGCCGTTGTCGACACAAAGAATCGACAGATTCGGCGGATTGAGGACGGCGATGGTGGCGAGCGTTCCGACGTTCATCAGAAGCTCGCCGTCTCCGGTTACCACCAGCACCCGACGCGTCGGCTGAGCGAGTGCAAGGCCAAGCCCCAATGAAGCAGCGCCGCCCATGGCGCCGGCCATGGTGAATGCGTTTGGGCCGTCGGAGGTCAGCGCCGCGATATCTCTTGCGGTGCCGGCAAGGCCGGTCACGATCAGGAAATCCTCGTGCCGGCCGATCAGTGCCGGCACTGCTTCGCGGCGGTCGAGCGGGGAGGGCGGCGATTCGGTCAGGGTCACGAGGTCCGTTTTCATCAGGGGTTCACCGTGGCCCGCGAGCCACGGCGTGGATTTACTTCGTGCCTGTTTCTCGCGCCAGCCGGGTGAAGAGCGGAGGCGACTCGCCGGGCGCCGGCCGACCTTTACTGGCCGATCAGCGGACGCCCGAGATTGATCGTATTCGGGCTGGTGAGTGCCCCGCCGAGCGCACCGACCGCGCCGCCGATCAGCGCTCCGGTCGCGGGACTTCCGCCCGCGGCCGCGCCGACGATGGCGCCGGTTCCGGCGCCGATCGCACCGCCCGAAAGAGCGCGCGAGCCGGGCTCTTCGCCGCATCCCGCAAGGCCGAGCACAAAGCCGGCGAGGATGACGGAGGTCAGAATTTTCCGCTGCATGATGACGCTCCTTTTGCCATCTATCTGTCAGCTACGTCCAAATCGGGAGTCTGGAAGTCAGGCGATCCCGATGTGGCAGAAATCCGGCCCCGCCGCGGCTATTCCTCGACGCCGGCGCTGAAAATCTACTAGAATGGCTTGGCGCCGATCAGTTTCTGGGTCAAGAGCACGGCGACGGCCTGGCCGGACTGGAACACCATGGTCAGCGCAGCGGCGACGGCCGGCGCCACCTCCTCGCTGCGCTCGGCGCGGAGGCAGATCACTCCCATCGCCTCCAGCACGGGCTGCACCGCCTGGCCCATCGGAAACTGCCAGGGATTCCCCTCTCCAAACTCGCCCCGCATGCTGACGAGAGTGAGGAACGGGAACCTCGCCCCCTTGATCAGCGAGAGCATGTTGACGCAGTTGCCGACGCCGCTGCTCTGCATCAGCAGCACGCCGCGGGCGCCGCCGAGATCCGCGCCGGCGAGAAGTGCCACCCCTTCCTCTTCCGTGGTGAGCGCGATCGATTGCACGGCGGGATCCGCAAGCGAGCGGTCGATCAGCACGCGATGTCCGGCATCGGGCACATAGGCGAACTGCGTCACGCCGGAGCGGCGCAGCAGATCGTAGATTTCGTCCTGCCACGATGGCTCAACGGTCGGCATTCCGGCAGCGACGCCCGCTTCACCTGCCATGCCGCCTTCCTTCTCTCTTCGCTGGCAGGCCGCATAGCATGGCCGTTGCGCGCCGTCAGGCCCGGCTGAGGAGGCTTGTTCCCGACTTCACGGAAACCGGTGCCAGGCCTCCACGAACTCCGCGAGATCTCCTGGCGAGCGGCCAATCGCCCAGTATTCGATCCCGCCCTCGCGCCAGTAGGTCAGCGCAAAGCCGGCGACGCGCAACGATTTCGGCAATGTCGGAGCGTGTTCTTCCGGCCAGGTGTAAAGCTCCACCGCCCCGCCCTGATGATCGTAGGCCAGCACCGCGACGGGGCGGTGATGGAGATAGTCGAGCCGGCCACCGACAAGCTGGAAACCGGCCGGTTGCCGCACCGGCGGGGCGAAATTCATGCGGGTACGGAACCATTCGGCGAGTTCGGTGGGCGAGGTGCCGCGGATATCGAGCAGGTGATCGGGCTGAAGCGAACGCTCGGTTGCGGTTGCCACCTGGGCTGCGACACGCACTTCCTCCGTCGGCGGAGCGGGGAGGACAATGACGAGAAGCAGCGCGGCAATCGCCGCTCCGGCGAGGAACGCACCGAAACTCGGAAGCAGCGGCGGCCAGCGCCAACGAAGCCGGCGCGCGGAGGCAGAAACAGCAGGCCTGCTGCCCACCTGCCGCAGCACCGCTTCGCGCAAGGCGGGTGGTGCCTGGTAGCGCGGCACCTCGCTCCTGACCTCCGCCTTGAGAACGCGCAGATTCTCGCAGAGTTGCCGGCATTCCTCGCAGGCGGCAACGTGCAGCGCGAGATCGGCCGCCTGCACGGCATCGAGTTCGCCGTCGAGATCGGCCTGGATCAGCACGCCCATGGCATCGGCATGTGGAACGCTCATCGCACGTCGCTCCGTTCGGCTTCCTTGATGAGGATGCGTCGCGCCCGCCACAGGCGCGACATCACGGTGCCGATCGGCACGCCGGTGACATCGACGATCTGCTGGTAGCTCATCTCCTCCAGTTCGCGCAGCACGATGCATTCCCTGAGTTCCGGCGAGAGCGTGGCGAGCAGGTGGTCGAGGTGACGCCGATCCTGCCCTTTCGCCAGAGCCGCCTCCGGATCATCCGCCGGATCGGGAGTCTCCTGATGGCGGTGTTCGACATCCTCATTGAGCGCGAGAGGGCTACGGCGGCGCTCGGCGAGCCAGTTGTAGGCTACATTGCGGACGATCGAGAGCAGCCAGGCACGCGCATTCTCGCCGCGGAACGTCGCGAAGTGATCGAGCGCGCGCAGCATGGCGGTCTGGACGACATCCTCCGCGGCGGCTACGTCCCGCACCAGCCAGCGCGCCAGGTTGTACGCGGCATCGAGATGCGGCAGCGCCACGGCGGCAAACGAGGCCTCCGCGACGCTCACCGTCTTCCGTTTTGCCATTGCCGGGCAAAAGCTCGGGGCGGTGTCATTTCACGACGATCGTTCCCTGCATGGTGGGGTGAACGCTGCAATAATAGCCGAACGTTCCCGTAGCGGAAAAAATGCGGGAAAAACTCTGCCCCGTATCGAGCACGGCGGAGCGGAAGGTCTTGCCACGGTCGTCGCTGTGCACGGTGTGCGGATCGGTATCCTTGTTGATCCAGGTTACCTCCTCGCCGGGGTGGATGGTGAGCCGGGACGGCATGAACATGTGCTGATCGATGACGATCTGATGGTCGGCGGCGCCGGCGGCGGCAGGTGTTGCTGCCAATGCGGCACAGATCAGAAGAGAGCGCATCTGGTGCATGGGCGTCAGGCTCCGAGTGGCTTGTCGATGATGGCCAGGCGGGCGTTGCCCGGCACGTACGAGATGTCGGTGGTACCGAGCATCTCGTTGAGCCGATCGGAAGGGACCTTGAGCGGCCCCGGATGCGCCGGCGGGGCGGCGGGTGCGGCCTGGGGGAAGGCGGTCGAACGCGCGGTGTGGAAGGCGATGTGGCCCTCGATTTTCTGCATGATCTGATGGATGTGGCCGTTGAGCACGGTGACCGAGCCAAAAGGCCGCAGCAAAGCGAGCACTGCCGCCGCTTCCTCGGTTCCCCAGCCCCATTTCGGATAGATCTGCCAGAGCGGCATGTGCGCCATGACGATGATGGGTTGGCTGCCCGGGCGGGCTGCGAGATCCTTCTTCAGCCAGGCGAGTTGATCCGCGCCGATATGGCCGAGCCCGCCCGGGCCGAGATCGGTCACGTTGTCGAGCCCGATGAAGTGCACGCTCCCGGCATCGAAGCTGTACCAGCGGCCCTTGCCGGTTCCGAAACGGCTGAAGAAGTTCCTGCCGTTGTCGGCGAGGATATCGTGCTCGCCGGGCACATAGTACGTTGCGAGGCCGGCCTCCTGGTTGATCCGGTGCGCGGTATCGAATTCGGCGTCCTTGGAGGTGTGGCTGACATCGCCGGTGTGGATCATGAAGGCTGCGTTCCCTGCCGCCGCCTTCACTTCGCCGATTGCCCGGCTGAGTGTGCCGGTCACGTCCAGGTTGGCGGGGCCGTGGAATCCGATATGGCTGTCGCTGATCTGCACGAAGCTGAAGGCGCGAGCGGGCCAGGTTGCGGCCTCGGCAGGTGTCGGAAGGAGGCGGGAGCGGGGCACGCCGCCGGCGACAGTCCAGAGCACGCCGGTGCCCGCCCAAGCCATGCATTCGAGCAGCCGGCGGCGGCCTGGCCCGGGCAGCCCGGTTCCTGTCTCGGTTGGGTCGATATTCGGCATGGCGTGTCCCTCTCCTTCCTGATCGGTAACGAGAGGACCGCCGGCGGGGCGACTTTATTCGCGCGGAGAAAGAAAAAATTTCAGGCGCGGTTCGCTGCTGCCTTCTGTTCGAGCGAATCGTCGAGAGCCGGGAGCGGGCCGAAGCCGCGCCGCTCCGCGACCCAGCCGAGCATCACCTCGGCGAGTGCCGGGTTGCGGGCCAGGATTGGCCCGTGCACGTAGGTGCCGATCGTGTGCGCGAACCGGATCCCTTCCTGCTCCGCGCCAGCCAAGCCGTTGCCGTTGCCCCAGAGCACGCGCCCGAGCGGGACGGCGCCCTCGAGCAGGGCGCTGTGCCCGCCATGATTCTCGAACCCGATCAACGGGGTGGGCACCAGCGGGCAGTCCACGCCGATTCGTCCGACGAGCCTCGGGCTGCCGCGCCGCGTGGTGAAGGGGAGCAGGCCGAGGCCCGCGACTTCGCGGCCTTCGAGCGGCAGCGCCTCGCCATAGAGCTGATATCCGCCGCAGACGAGCAGCGCCGGCACGCCATCTTCCTGCATCGCCGCGAGATCGGCGCGCATTTTGTGCAACGCTTCGAGCGCCAGGGCCTGGCCGCGATCCTCTCCTCCGCCGAACAGCAGTACATCCGCATTGGCGGGCAGCGCCTCGCCCGGCCCAATCCTGGTCACGCTTGCGGAAATGCCGCGCCATTCGAGCCGCCGTTGCAGCACCACGGCGTTGCCGCTGTCGGCGTAGGTGCCGAGCTGATCGGGAAAGAGGAGCGCAATGTGCACCTGCCTGGCCACGCGGGCCGGCCGCGGCCTCACCGGAAGCCCGCGGCTGGCGCCGGGGAGCGCATGAAGCCGGGCTGCCGGCGGGCGGCGCAGCAGCCCGAGTGCCGTGGGCAGTGCCGTGTAGGTGGCGACGACCACCAGCCAGCCGCCTTCCGGTGTGGTCGCGAGCGCTGCGGCAAACGCCTCGCCGGGCCCGTCATGCGCGGCGGCCTCCGCGACCTCGGGCTCGTAACGGAGCCGGATCAGCATTTCGAGCGCCCGCTCGCCGGCAACGCGCGCGCGCCTCACGGGTGAGAGATTGATGTCCCAGAGCCAGGAAATGTCGCGCCCGTCCGCGGTGCGGTTGTTGACGAGGAAAAGATGCACATCGCCCGGATGCTGCGCGAGGTTCCAGCTCACCGAGGCGGGGTTCTTGCCGAGGACGACGGTTACTTGCCGGTTCTCGATGACTGCGCTCGATCCCCGGCCTGGCACGGGCGGGGGCCAGGTTTGCGGCCAGATTTCGAGGCCGAGTGCCTGCACGGCGGCGATGCCGGCGAGTGCGCTATAGGGATGCAGCGCAATGGGCAACGGCGGGAGCCGCCTTCCGTTCACCGTGAACGCCTCTGCCGTCACCACCGCCCGGACATCCGCGGGCGGCGCGGCAAAGCCGCAGGCGGGGCAGCGGTACTCGCCGAGCTGCGCATAGTAGCGCGCGGTGTAATGGAGCAGCGCGCCGCAGCGCGGGCAATCCATGCCGTCCGCCGGGACCTCGAGCGGGGGGTGATGGAGGCGGAATATCAGCCGGCGCCTTGCTTGCAGGCTGGCCGTCAGCGGGTCGTCGCCATTCAGAACGAGCATCGTCTCCGGCATGGAGGCGGCGGCCTGTTGGAGCGCCGCGCGCACCTTCGCGACCTCGCCGTAACGGTCGAGCTGGTCGCGGAAGAGGCCCGTCACGACGATTGCCTGCGGTGCGACGACGGGTGCCACGCGCGGCAGGGTGAGTTCGTCGACCTCCAGAACGAGCGCGTCGGAGGGTGGATCGAGCAGCGCGGTCGCCAGCCCCTGGCGCAGGTTGGCGCCTTCCGCGTTGGTCGCGACAGTTTTGCCGCCATCGCGCAGCAGGGCCTGGATCATGGCCACGGTCGAGGTTTTGCCGTTGGTGCCGGTGACGAGCATCCGGAGCGGATAGTTCTGCGCGCGCGAGAGGAAATCGGGGTCGAGCGCGAGTGCCACGCGCCCAGGGAGACTGGTGCCGCCACTGCCTGCGCCGAGCAGGCCATGGCGCAGAAGCTTCGCAACGGGCCGGGCCAGGAGCTTCGTCATCGGTCTAACCCGGCAGGGATTAGCACCCGCGGCCGCGCCGCGAAAAGCCGCCCTCGGCAAGAGGTGAAGGAATGAATGCGCAATCCGTGGCGATCCGGTAAATCCTGGCGGCGTTGTCGTGGAACAAGGCTCGCCGGTCGTCTGCCGGCTGATCGGCCACCGCAGCCTGGAATCCCTGGTAGATCGTCCGGAAGCTGCCGACCAGGCGGTCCACCGGGTAGTTGCTTGCGAACATCGTTCGCCTGCTTCCGAAGATGCGGATGGCATCCCGGATGACCGGCAGGTTCGCCGCCGCGTCCCATTTCCTGCCGGGTTGCCCCAGCCCCGAGATCTTGAGTGCGACGTTCGGCTCCCCGGCCACCGCCTCCAGTGCAGCGCGCCAGGCGCGCAGCCCTTCTGCGCTGCGGTCCGTAGGCAGGAAGGCATGATCGATGATGATCCGTGTCGCCGGAAAATTCCGGGCCAGATCCCGCGCCGCTTCGGCGTGCCAGAACGGTGTCTGCAGGTCGAACGAGAGGCCATGCGTTGCGAGAAGGGCAAAGCCTGCGCGCCAGAGCGGATCATCCATCGAGCCGCGTTCGCCCCGGCGTACCTTGGCCGGGCTTGGTGCCGCGCGCGGCTTGTGGCGTACGCCACGCACGAATTCAAACCGGGCCGCTTCCGCCAGCACCTCTGCAACGTCGTCGCGGTCGAGCCGCGCCTGGGCTACGGAGACGCTGGGCAAACCGTAGCGTGCCTTGAGGGTGGCGAGCCAACGCTGCTCGCCCAATGGATCCGCCGGGTCCCATTCCGCTTCGACATGGACCGTGGCTGCCACCGTGAAACCGGCGCTGTCGCGGCGGTAATCGGGGGGCAGATAGTTCCGCCTGAGCGGCCTCGTGTTGCCGTAGCGGAACGGTGGTTGCGGCTCGTCCTGCAACCAGGGATAGCGGTGACGTTCGAAATCCCAAAAATGCAGATGCGCATCAACGATGGGCTCGACCGACACGACACTCGCGCTCCCGGCTTCGCTCATCGCCTGTGTCCGCTCGCGCCTCCCGGCCTCTTGTCTCACGCTCGCAACGATCAGGCAACTATCAAATCGGCGGGGGGCGGCATGGCACTGGCGCGGAGGCGCAGGATCGGCTTTCTGTGGCCGGGGTTCGGCAGAGCGAGGCCGGTGGGGAGATGTGAGATGCAGGCGACGAAGGAAACCCTGGCGCGGGAAGCGATCTGCCGGCTCGGCCGGAGCCTGTTCCGCCGCGGCCTGACCTTCGGAACCTCCGGCAATATCAGCGTACGGTTCGAGGATGGCTGGTTGATGACGCCGACCAATGTCAGCCTCGATGATCTCGATCCGGCGCGGCTTTCACGCCTCGATTCGGCCGGGCGATTGAATGACGGCGATCCACCCACCAAGGAGAGCTTCCTGCATCGCGTCATGTACGAGGAGCGGGCGGACGCGGCGGCCGTGGTGCATCTGCATTCGACGCATTCGGTTGCCGTGTCGTGCCTGGCGGACATCGACCCGGCCGACGTGCTGCCGCCGATCACCGCCTATTACGTGATGCGGGTCGGGCGGCTCCCGCTCGTGCCCTATTTTCCGCCCGGCGATACGGCGCTCGCCGAGGCGGTGCGGAAGCTGGCGGGGCGCCATCACGCCGTGCTGCTCGCCAATCACGGACCTGTCGTTGCCGGAACTTCGCTTTCTGCCGCGGCGGCGGCGATCGAGGAACTGGAGGAAACGGCGAAGCTTCATCTGCTGCTGCAAGGCCATCGTGTACGGCATCTCGACCAGGCGGAGGTGGCCGAAATCCGCCGCCGGTTCGGCGGCTGAAAGGCGGGAGATGAGCGGGACAAGGCCTGTCCCGGCACCCGGCCGGATCCTGGAAGGCCCGCTCTTCAGCGAGCGGATGCGGATCGAGACGGTCGAGCCGAACGGCGCTGCCGGCTGGATGCTTGGCCTGGTCGGGCTGGTTTCCGAGCGGTTCCGCAGGGTCGCCGTGACGCCGGAGGATCTGGCCCGCCTCACGATCACCGAACCTGCCTGCTCCTTCGATGGCGATGCCGCCTTGTTGAGGCTCGGGCTCACGGCCTATGCGCTCGGCATCGCCTGGGAGTTCGACCCCTATTTCGGTCTTTCCGTCTCGCGGGTGGATCCGCTGCCGCATCAGCTCGAAGCGGTCTATGACCATCTCCTGAAGCTCGCGCGCGTGCGCTTCCTGCTCGCAGACGATGCCGGTGCGGGCAAGACGATCATGTCCGGCCTCTTGCTGCGCGAGCTGGAGCTGCGCGGTCTCGCCGAGCGCACCCTGATCGTCTGCCCGGCCAATCTCGCCTTCCAGTGGCAGCGGGAACTCCGCGAAAAATTCGACGCGAAATTCGTGGTGATAAAAGGCGGCGACATCCGCGAGCAGTTCGGTGTCAACCAGTGGCTGGAGCAGAAGCGGGTGATCGCCTCGCTCGATCTGGCCAAGCGCGCCGACGTCCTGGCGGGGCTCAGGCAGGTGCGCTGGGATCTGGTGATCGTGGACGAGGCGCACCGTATGTCGGCCGCCGATTCGACGCATAAGAGCCAGCGCTATCGCCTGGGCGAGCTGTTACGCGACAACTCCGACCATATGCTTCTGCTGACCGCGACGCCACACAAGGGGGATCCGGAGAATTTCAGCCTTTTCCTTCAGCTTCTCGATGCTGACGCCTATGCCGACGTCACCTCCATCGGCAAGGCGATGCAGAACCGCCGGGCACCCTTCTATCTCCGCCGCACCAAGGAGGCGATGCGCTACTTCCCCGAAAGGCAACCGGACGGAACTTGGGCGACGGCGCCGATCTTCACAAAGCGCATTCCGCATACCGTGAACTTCGCGATCGACGATGCGGAATACGCGCTCTATGACCGCGTGACACGCTTCGTGAAGCGCCAGAGCGCACGGGCCGCCGCAAGGAGCGATGATCCGCGCGCCCGCGCCGTGGGCTTCCTGATGTCGCTCTATCAGCGGCGGCTTGCTTCCTCGACCTACGCCATGCGGCGCTCGCTCGAGAAGCGAGCCAGAAGGCTCGAGGAAAATCTCGGTCGGGCGGAGACACTGGCGCGCGCTCAGCCTGCCGATTTGCCGGACGCAGCGGATCTCGAGGAGATGGAGGAGAGCGAGCGCGAGGGGATCGAGCAGGCTCTCGCGGCGATGACGCTCGCCGCCGGCGGCGCAGAAGTACGGGAGGAGATCGCCGAGCTCAAACTCCTGGCGGCGGAGGCCCGCGCCCTTGAAGAGGCAGGGGCCGAGGCAAAACTCTCCCGCCTCAAGGAGGTCCTGGCGGTGGAGGGGTTTTTCGTCGATTCGGACCGGCGCTTGCTGATTTTCACGGAATTTCGCGACACGCTCGACTATCTGGTGGCAAAGCTGAAGAGTTGGGGCTTCCGCACCGGCTTCATCCATGGCGGCATGCGGCCGGGCTCGCGCGAGGAGCCGGGCACGCGGCTTCATGCCGAACAGCAGTTCCGTGAAGGCACCATCCAGGTCCTGGTCGCGACCGAAGCGGCCGGCGAAGGCATCAACCTCCAGGTCTGCAATGTCCTCTTCAACTACGATATTCCCTGGAACCCGAACCGCCTGGAGCAGCGGATGGGCCGCATCCACCGCTACGGGCAGCGCCAGGACTGCCTGATTTTCAACTTCGTCGCCGGCAACACGGTCGAGGGCCGCGTCCTGCAGCGGCTGCTGGAGCGATTGCAGGAGATCCGCAACGCGCTCGACGACGATGCGGTGTTCAACGTGGTGGGCGAGGTGCTTCCCCCGGCGCGGATCGAATCGGTTCTGCGCGACTATTATGCCGGGAAGATCGGTGACGGCGATCTCGAAGACCGGCTGCTTCGCAACGTCGATGAAAACCAGTTCCGCGCCATCTGCCAGAATGCGCTCGAGGGCCTGGCGACGAAGAAACTCAATCTCGGCATGCTGGTCGAGCGGCGGGCGCGGGCGCAGGAGCGGCGCCTGGTACCGGAAACGATCGCCCGTTTTCTCTCCGAGGCCGCGCCCGTCGTTCCGCTTGCCTTGAAGCCGGCCGCGCCGCCACACAGCTTCGAGGCGATCCGCACACCTTCCGTCCTGCTGTCCTACGAGCGAGAATCGGACTGGCGCCTTGCCGCGATCGCCAGCCGCTATCCGCGTTTCACGACGGATCGGCAGACCGCGGAAAACCAGGACCTCGAATGGGTCACGCCCGGACATCCGCTGTTCGAAGCGGTGCGCCGCCACATCCGGGCGAAAGCCGCGGACTCTCTTGCCAAAGAAGCCTGCTTCTATTCGCTGCAGCACGTGAGCCCGGCACGGGTGGATTTCTATCGCGCGCGCGTGGTGGATGGGACAGGACAGATCATCCATGAGCGGCTGTTTGCCGTGGTGCTCGGAGAGAACGGCGGGCCACGGCTTGCCGAACCTGGCCTGCTCGGCGACTTCCAGCCGGCACCGGCGGCAACGCTTGTCCCGGAGGTCGCTCTCGTAGCGGAGGCAACGGACTTTCTTCACGCCGAGGCGCTCGCGCCGTTTCTCGATGCTGTGCAGCGCGAGCGGCAGGCCGAGATCGCGCGTGTTCGTGAGCATGTGGACGGTTCTCTCAAGGAACTGATCCAGCGGGCGGATTGGGAAATCGGCCGCGCCCAGGAGGATGTCGAGCAGGGGCTTGCCGGTGCGGAGGGGAGGCTGGTCCGGGCCGAAGCGCGGCACGACGAGCTAACCGCGCACCGCGCGCAGCGCCGGGCGGTGCTCGATCGAGATGAGGCGCTCTCCTTGCAGGCAGTCGAACGGATTGCGAGTGTTCTCATCCTGCCGCACCCGGAGCGGGAAACGGCGGAGCTTCGAAACCTGAGGCAGGATCTCGAGACCGAAGCGACTGCGATGCGCGTGGTGATGGCATACGAGCGGGAGGCGGGGAGGGAGCCCACGGATGTTTCGGCGAAGAATCTCGGCTACGACATGACGAGCCTCGATCACTCTTCCGGCGAATTGCGGCTGATCGAGGTGAAGGGAATCGGCGGCTCCACGGGCACCGTTCTGCTGACCCCGAACGAGCGCCGCGTGGCCGAAGACCGGCGCGACTGCTATTGGCTTTACGTTGTCACGGATTGCGATGCGGCGCCGCGCCTCAATGAGCCGCAGCACGATCCGGCGGCGCTGGCATGGGAGGAGGTGACGAAGGTCGCGCACTATGCGCTCTCCGTGAGCGCGATTTCGAGCGGCGGCCAATGATTCCCAAGGCGTGCCGCCGGCTTGCCGAGGCGGATTTTCCGATCGCGGTCGTCTCCCGGCATGCGGCGCGCGAAAAATCGATCCGGCACGGGCATCCGAGTACGCTGCATCTGTGGTGGGCGCGCCGGCCACTCGCTTCGTGCCGCGCCGTTCTGCTGGCTCTTCTTTGGCCCGATCCTTGCGACCCCCTCTGCCCGGAGGCGTTCAAACGCGCGGCGCGCGCGCATTTGCCCGAGGCCGGATGCAACATCGGCACGAGCGATTTGGATCTCAGGCGGGCACTCCTGAAATTCATCGGCGATTTCGCGGACTGGAATCACGCGGCGAAGCCGACCTATCTCGGCATCAGCCGCGCGCTGGTCGCGGCGGCACATGGCGAGGAGCCGCCGCTGGTCGTCGATCCGTTCGCGGGCGGCGGCTCGATCCCCCTGGAGGCGCTGCGCGTCGGCTGCGAGGCGTTCGCGAGCGATCTCAATCCCGTCGCCTGCCTGATTCTCAAGGTGATGCTGGAGGATATTCCGCGCCACGGGCAGGCACTTGCGGAGAAATTGCGAAGGACTGGGGCGGAGATCAAGAAGGAAGCCGAGCGGGAGCTTGCGGCGGTCTACCCGAAGGATGCGGACGGAGCGACGCCGATCGCCTTTCTCTGGGCGCGCACTGTGCGCTGCGAGGCACCGGATTGCGGCGCGGAGATCCCGCTCGTCCGTTCCTTCTGGCTCTGCCGCAAGAAAAACCGCTTGTGCGCGCTCCGCTACAAGGCACTCGGCAGACCCTCACCCTGCCCTCTCCCAGAGGGAGAGAGGAAATCCTGGGACCCTATTCCTCTGGGAGAGGGCAGGATGAGGGTGGCCGTAGCAGGTGGGCCGCGGGTGAAGTTTGAGATCTTTACGCCAGAGACGGAGAAGGACGTTCCGGCCGGAACGGTCGCGCGAGCCAAGGCGCGCTGCCCTTGCTGCGGTGTGGTGCTTTCGCCCGATCGGGTGCGCGCGCAGCTCGCCGCGCAGCGCGGCGGCGCGGACGTGGTGTTCGACGCGGAAGGAAGGCGCGTCAGCGGCGCGATGCTGCTTGCCGTGGTGACGCTCAGGCCGGGCGAGACGGGCCGGCATTACCGGCTGCCGGCAGCGCAGGATTACGCGGCCGTGCGCGAGGCTGCGATGCGCCTCGAGGCGCTGCTGGAGGCGTGGGAGCGGAATGGCCGGCAGGGGCTCTGTCCTGTGCCGGATGAGAAGCTGCCGCCGGTCGGCACGCTCGGCTTCCGCGTGCAGCGCTATGGCATGTTGCAATGGGGCGATTTGTTCACCGCGCGGCAGAAGCTGGCGCTGGCTTCTCTCGCTCGCCTTGTAGCCAGCGAGCAGCACGGAGACGGCGGCAGGGATCGCCGATGCATGGCAATGGCGCTCGGCAGGTGTGGCGAGCAATCCTCGTCTCTGGTCCGGTGGCGAACATCGGTCGAAGCCGTAGCGGGAACGTTTGGCCGGCAGGCACTGCCCATGATGTGGGACTTCACAGAGATCGTTCCGACTGGAGATTTGGCATCGAATTTTTCGGCGGCGGTGGACTGGGTGGCCGAGGTCGCTGAGCAGGGGTGGAAGGCATCTCCCGGCCAGATAGAATCGGCCGATGCTGCGCAGCATCCGTTGCCGGATGACACTGCCACGGTCTGGTTCACCGATCCACCCTACTACGACGCCGTTCCGTACGCCGACCTGTCCGATTTTTTTCATTGTCTGGCTCAAGCGAGCACTTCCCGGGATCCGAACGCTGCGGGATCCGTCCGATCACACAAATGCGCTCTCGCCAAAGCAACGGGAAATCGTCCAGGACGAGACCAAGCGCGACGGGAATCGGCCGAAGGATCGCGCGTGGTTCGAGGAAAAGATGGCGAAAGCCTTTGCTGAAGGCAGGCGGGTCACGCGAGAGGACGGCGTCGGTACGGTGGTCTTCGCCCACAAGACCACGGAAGGATAGGAGGCGCTGCTTTCGGGGATGATCCGTGGCGGCTGGATCATCACCGGATCGTGGCCGATCGCAACGGAGCGCCCCGGGCGCCTGCGCGCACGTGATTCTGCCGCGCTTGCTACCAGCGTGCATCTCATCTGCCGGCCGCGGCCGGATGACGCGGGCATCGGCGACTGGGCGGAAGTGCTGCGCGAGCTGCCCCGGCGTGTCGGCGAATGGATGGGCCGCTTGCAAGGCGAGGGCGTGCGGGGCGCGGATCTCGTCTTTGCCTGCATCGGTCCCGCGCTCGAGATCTTCAGCCGTTATGTGAGAGTGGAAACCGCAGCCGGCGAGGAGGTCAAGCTTCCCGAGTACCTCGAAAAGGTATGGGAGGTTGTCGGACGGAGCGCGCTCGAGCAGGTGCTTGGCACGGCCGAGGCAGCAGCGAGAAACGGCGCGCTCGGGGTGCTCGAAGAGGATGCGCGGCTGACAGCATTGTTCCTATGGACCTTGCAGAGCACGGATGGGCATGCGGCGGAGGCAGAGGATAGCGGGGACGAAGAGCCGGAGGAGGACGAAGAGACAGCATCCCATGGCCGGGCCAGAGGACCTGTGCTGATCTTCGACGTGGTGCGCCGGTTCGCCCAGCCGCTCGGCATCGGGCTCCAGCAATGGGAAGGCCGGATCATCGAGACAGCGAAAGGCGCTGTCCGCCTGCTCCCCGTGACCGAGCGCGCGCGCCAGCTTTTCGGCGCCGAAGGCGCTGAGGGCGTGGCGCTCAGGCTGGAGCGCGAGGCCGCGATGGTTGCGCGTTCGCCGCAGGGAATTCTCTTCCCGGAGATGGAGGTTGAGCCTCCTCGCGCGGTGCCGATCAAGGGCCGCGCCCCGCGGGTCGCCGGCGCCGATCCCACGCTTTCGCCTGAGAGACAGGCGACGACCCTCGACCGCGTGCACGCGGCGATGCTGCTGCAAGCCTCGGGGCGGACCAATGCGCTGAAAACCCTGATCCGGGCCGAGCAGGAACGGGGCTCCGATTTTCTCCGCCTCGCCAATGCGCTTTCGGCGCTCTATCCTGTGGCGTCGGAGGAAAAGCGGTTGCTGGACGCGATGCTGCTCGCTCTGCCGAGATGAGCCCGGTCATGGAGCCGTGGTACAAGGTTGCAACCGCGCGCAAGGAAGTGCGCGAGGGCCGCTCGTTCAATCCCGACGAATTCGCGATCGCGCTCGAACAGGTGGTGGCGGGCACGGCGCCGGAAGATTACCGGAATCCTGAGCAATTCTTCGCCCGCACCTCTTTCACGCGCGCGCTCCGCGAGCACGCCGGCATGGTGCTCGCGAGGCTTGCCGGGCGCACCGCGAACACGGCGCCGGTGCTGACGCTGATCACCCAGTTCGGCGGCGGCAAGACGCACACGCTCACCGCGCTTTACCATCTTGCGAGGCAAGGCGAAGCGGCGTTTGGCCTGCCGGGTGTGACGGATTTGCTGCGTGAGGCCGGCTTGGCGCGTGTGCCGGAAGCGAAGGTTGCGGTGTTCGTCGGCAATGCCTGGGATCCGCGTGAAAATTGCGAGACGCCGTGGATCGATCTGGCGCGGCAACTAGCGGGCGAGGCTGGGATTGCCGCGCTCGGGCCGGCGGCGACAAAATCGCCGCCCGGGACCGAGGCGATCGGCGCGGTTTTCCGCGCTGCCAGCGCGCCGGTTCTGCTGCTGTTCGACGAGGTGCTGAACTTCATCAACCGCCATCGCGGCGCAGCGGATTCGTTTCATGCCTTCATCCAGAATCTCACCGTCGCGATGACCGCAACGACGCACAGTGCCGCAGTGATCAGCCTGCCGCGCAGCCAGGTCGAGATGACCGAGCACGACCAGGAATGGCAGGACCGGATTTCCAAGGTCGTGCGCCGCGTTGCCAAGGACCTGATCGCCAACGACGAAGCCGAGATTGCCGAGGTGGTACGGAGGCGCCTGTTCGAGGATCTCGGGGCCGAGCGGACGCGGAAAAGTGTCGCGAAAAACTTTGCCGAGTGGTGCTTCGCGCGTCGCGCCCAGCTTCCGCCGGAATGGATGGAAGTGAACTCGGCCGCGATTGAGGCCAAGGGACGGGACAATCTCGAGCGCCGCTTCGCTGCCTGCTACCCGTTCCATCCGGCCACGCTTTCAGTATTCCAGCGCAAATGGCAGGCTTTGCCGCAGTACCAGCAGACGCGCGGCACGCTGGCCATGCTGGCGCAGTGGATCTCGCTCGCCGCCCAGGAATCATTCCGAATCGCGCGGAACGAGCCGCTGATCACGCTCGGCTCGGCGCCGCTCGCAGAGCCTGGCTTCCGGAGCGTAGTGCTCGGCCAGCTCGGCGAGCCGCGGCTGATGGCCGCGATCGAGACGGACATTGCCGGAGAGCGCGCACATGCAAGAGCGCTCGATGCCGACAGAGAGGGACCGCTGCGCGACATCCACGGGCGCGTTGGGACGGCGATCCTGTTCGAATCCTCCGGTGGCCAGGCCGACAAGGCGGCACATCTGCCGGAGCTTCGCTTCGCGCTCGGCGAACCGGGTCTCGACACGACCACGATCGACAGCGCCGCTGCCGCGCTCGAAGACCGCTCCTACTTCCTCCGCAGGGTGGGGACGGACGGTTATCGCGTGGGCTATCGGCCCACGATGCGCAAGGTGGTGAGCGATCGCCGCGCTTCGCTCGACGAGGAGAACGAGGTGAGGCCGGCGATGCTGCGCCATGTCGAGACCGAGTTCCGGCGCGGCGCAGTGCTTCCTGTGGAGCTGTTCCGCGGCGAGGCGGCGGAGCTTGGCGATACGCCGCGCTTGACGCTGATGGTGGCGGAACCGTCGCTGGAATGGTCGGGAAGCGAGGCGCTCCGCGAGCAGGTTGCGGATTGGACGAAGAACCGAGGCACGGCACCGCGACGTTATCCGGCCGCGATCGTCTGGTGCCTCAAGAAACCCGGCCGCGACTTGCGCGACCGGATCGAACTCGCACTCGCCTGGAAGAAGGTGGAGCGTGAGGTCGATGCCGGCGCGCTCGGAGGCGAGTTCGATCGCAACGAGCGCGTCGAGTTGAAAGGGAAGGTGAAGGAGGCGGAGGAGGCGGCAAAGGATGCCGTCTGGTCGGATTACCGCTTCGTGCTGCTGGCCGAAAAGGGAGAACCGGCGGGGCTGAAGGTGATCGATCTCGGCGCCGGCCACGCCTCGGGCGGCGGCACACTTCCGGGGCGGGTCATCGCGGCGCTGAAATCCGAGGCGCTGCTGAACGAGGGCATCGGGGCGGGCTACATCGAACGGCGCTGGCCGCCGGCGCTGATGGAAAGCGGCGCCTGGCCGCTGGCGAGCCTCAGACAGAGTTTTCTCGATGGATCGCTGACCCGGCTGGTCGATCCCGACGCCATTCTCAAACCGAAGATCGCCGAGTTCGTGATGCGCGGCGATTTCGGCGTGGCATGGAAAGCGGCCGGAGACGGTTATGAGAGTGTCCGCTTCCAGGAGCTGCTGGCGCCCGAGGACGTGCAATTCGATTCGGAGATGTTCCTGTTGCGGAGGGCTACAGCCCTGGCGCTCAAGGAACCGCGGGGCGGGGCGGCGGGTGCGCCCGAACCTGCCGCACCCGCGCCGGGCGCGCCGATCCCGACACCGTCCGCGGCCACGCGCGCGGAGGCGGCTCAGGCCGATCGGCCGGCGCGAAAACTCTCGCTCGAGGCAGCCGTGCCATCCGAGCAGTGGAATCGGCTCGGCACGCGGATCCTGCCGCGACTCCGTGCCGGCTCCGCGCTTCGGATCGGCCTCTCGCTCGAAGTGACGCTGCCGGGCGATTCGGTTGAAGCCATGGCGGAGGAACTCAGGCAGGTGCTGGAGGAACTTGGAATCAGCAGCAGCGTGCGGCTCGAATAGCAGCGCCGGCAGGGAGGGCGGGCTTGCAATCCACTCCCGCCGCCCCGAACATCATCGCATGCAGGGCAGTTCCTCCCGCGTGCGGGCGGTGCTCGGACCGACCAATACCGGCAAGACGCGGCTTGCCGTGGAGCGGTTGCTGGGACACCAATCCGGCATCATCGGGTTTCCGCTTCGCCTCCTCGCCCGCGAAAATTACGACCGGATGGTGGCGGCCAAAGGGCCGGGCCAGGTGGCGCTGGTCACCGGGGAAGAGAAGATCATGCCCCCCGGGGCCCGCTGGTTCTCCTGCACGGTGGAGGCGATGCCGCTCAGCCGCGATGTCGCTTTCGTAGCGGTGGATGAGGTGCAGGTCGCGGCCGATCCCGATCGCGGCCATATCTTCACCGAACGGATGCTGTCGGCGCGCGGGCGCGAGGAGACGCTGTTCCTAGGCGCGGAAACCATCCGTCCGCTGCTGGCGCGGCTGGTGCCGGAGGCTGAGATCGAGACCCGTCCGCGCCTGTCGGCGCTCACCCATGCGGGGCCTTCGAAACTCTCGCGCCTGCCGCCGCGCAGCGCGATCGTCGCGTTCAGCGCAAGCGACGTTTACGCGATCGCCGAGCTGATCCGGCGGCGGCGGGGCGGTGCGGCGGTGGTGATGGGGCGGCTCAGCCCGCGCACGCGCAACGCGCAGGTGGCGCTCTACCAGGAGAAAGAGGTGGATTTCCTGGTGGCGACCGACGCCATCGGCATGGGCCTCAACATGGATGTCGATCATGTGGCGTTTGCGAGCCTCGGAAAATTCGACGGCCATCGCCTCCGCCCGCTTGCACCGGCAGAGCTTGCGCAGATCGCCGGGCGCGCCGGCCGCGGCATGCGCGACGGCAGCTTCGGCACCACGGCCGCGGCGCCGCCGCTTCCCGACGATACGGTCGTTGCCCTGGAGTCGCACCGGTTCCCACCGCTCGCACAGTTGCGTTGGCGCAGTGCCAATCTGGATTTCAGCTCGATTGGCGCCTTGCTCGGAAGCCTTGCCGCTCCACCGCCGCGGCGAGAGCTGACCCGCGGTGTCGATGCTTCTGACCTCACCACGCTCGCCGCTCTGTCCCGCGATGCCGATGTCGTTCGATTGGCGGACTCGCGCGAGCGGGTGCGCCTGCTCTGGGAAACCTGCCAGATCCCCGATTTTCGCAAGCTCGAAGGCGATGCGCATCAGCGCCTGGTGGCGCGCGTGTTCGGCCACCTGGTGCGCGAGGAGTGCATTGCGACCGACTGGATCGCCTCGGAAATCGCCCGGCTGGCGCGCCCCGAGGGCGATATCGATACGCTGATGCAGCGGTTGGCCGGGATTCGCATCTGGGCCTTCATATCCGCACGCTCCGACTGGGTCAGGGACGCGCCGCACTGGCAGGGGCAGGCGCGCGAGACCGAGGACCTGCTCTCGGAGGCGCTGCACGAGCGGCTGATGAGCCGCTTCGTCGATCGGCGCTCCGCATTCCTGCTCCGCCGGCTGGAGCACGGCAAGGGTGAGAAGCTGCTGGCTGCCGTGACGCGAAGTGGCGAAGTGCTGGTGGAAGGGCAGATGGTGGGTGCCGTCGGCGGCTTTCTGTTCCGCCCGGATCCGCACACGGCAGGAGCCGACCGGCGCCTCGTGCAGCGCGCCGCGCGGCGCGCGCTTTATGCCGAGATGCCACGGCGGGTTGCCGCGCTCGAGGCGGCCGAAGACAGGGCCTTCACACTGGCCGGTCCGAACCTGCTTTGGGAAGGTGTGCCGGTGGCGCGCGCGGCGCGCGGCACGACGGCGCTAAGGCCACTGGTCCAGGTTCTGCCGAGCGAATTCCTGGACGGCCCGGCACGCGAACGCGTGCGCGCGCGCCTCCAGAATTTTCTCGACGCACGCATCCGGGCAGAGCTGGCGCCGCTTTTTGCCGCTGCTGCCGCCGTTGCCGAGGATCAGGAGCTGCGCGGGCCGGTGCATCTGCTGTGCGAGGGGCTCGGTGTCGTGCCGGAACCGAACGGTTCCGGCATGCCGGGCGCCCAGCGTGCCCGGCTGGGAAAACTCGGCATTCGCGCCGGGCATTTCGGAGCGTTCATGCCGGCCCTGCTGAAGCCGGGCGCGCTCAGGATGCGCGGATTGTTGTGGGCGCTTGCGAACGGGCTGAAGGAGTCCCCGCCGCTGCCGATCCCGGGCCGGGTTGCCTGGCAACTCGAAGAATCCGCACCAGCTGCGGGCCCCGAGAGGGCTTCCTTCGCCGCTGCCATGGGCTGGCTGCCGGCTGGCCCGATCGGCATCCGCCTCGACGTTGCGGAACGCGTGGCAGCCGAGCTTCGGGCAGGAGCCCGGCGCACACCGCTGCCGCTACCGGCCGGCCTGGCCGGCCGCCTCGGTATCAAGGCGGCGATGCTGCCCGTGGTGCTGAGGGTGCTTGGCTTCCGGCTGATCCCCCAGGCCGGGGGTGCCGGCCCGCCGCAACCGCCGCTGCTTGTGCCGCTGCGTCGCCGCGTGGGGCAGAGCGCAACGCGGCGGCTTGCAACCGGCCCGTTCGCTTCTCTCTCGATTCTCGATCTCGGATGAAGCGGCCTCTGCCCGAGGAACAGCGCCTGGATGCGTGGCTGTGGTGCGCGCGCCTGGCGAAGAGCCGGGCGCGGGCGGCGGACCTCGTGCGGGAGGGGCGGGTGCGTATCAACCGGCAGGCGACAGAAAAGCCGCACGCGCGGCTCAGGCCCGGCGATGTGCTGACGCTGCCACTCGGTCCGGGAGTACGGGTGCTTGCCGTAAAGGCGCTGGCGCTCAGGCGCGGGCCCGCGGAGGCGGCATGCCTGCTTTACGACGAGTTGCCGGAGCGGCCCGCTCTCTTGCACGCCAACAGTGAAGGCGGCATACGGCGCGCGCCGGGCACCGGAAGCCAAAGCTGAATTGCTGCCGCCGGCTCAGCCGATGGAGAACTGGCGATGACCTATGTCGTCATGGAAAGTTGTATTCGCTGCAAATACATGGATTGCGTCGAGGTCTGCCCTGTCGATTGCTTCTATGTCGGCGAGAACATGCTGGTTATTCACCCGGACGAGTGCATCGACTGCGGCGTGTGCGAGCCGGAATGCCCGGTCGAGGCGATCGTTCCGGACAGTGACGATCGCGCCGGGGCGTGGGTTGAACACAACCGCACCTACGCGGCGATGTGGCCCAACATCACGCGAAAAGGGGAGCCGCCGGCGGACGCCGACGAGTGGAAGGACAAGCCGGACAAAGCGAAGCTCTTCTCTCCGGAACCGGGCAAGCCGTAGGCGGTTCGCCGGCTGTCTTTCCGGCCCAAAGATACGAGGTGCCGATCGAGCGATACAACCGGAAAGCGAGCGTAACGGGTAGCATTTTTTCACCTGCTGTTCATGCTGCCGGGCGGTGGCAAACCGCGTTATTTGTGCTATATTTACCAACTTAACAGCATCTCGGTGGCGCTGTTTCAGCGCCGGGGTGTGCTGCTTGATATCAAAAGGTCGGTCCCGACGAGCGGGAGTTCCGGCGGCGTGCCATCGTCGCAGAGGGCCCTGAGGGTTGGGCTTACTGATTGAAAGGAGAAAGGATTGCCGAGCAAAAGTGCTTCCCGGTCGCCGACGGCGCATCGTTCGCCGGGTCCTGCCAAGGCGGCGCATCGGCCGGCCAGGAGCGGAAGTATCAGAATCGTAAAGAAACCGGCTGCCAAGGTGCCGGTGCGTGCGCCTGCCAAAGCGAAAGTGGCGGCGAAGTCTCAGCCTGTTCTGCTCAAGGTGAAGCACCCGGCTGTGGCGAAGGCAGCGCCGAAGGAGCGGACGACCAGCAAGGTAAAGCCCGAAGCGCCACCAGAGCCGGTCAAGGCGGCGAGCCCGGCAACGGCGACGACGGCGCCGGTGCCCGTTGTTGCCGGGGCGCCCGCGCAGCCCGTGGCCGTAGAAGAACCGGTGGCGCCGGCCGCCAAGGCCCCGGCCGCCGCACCCGAGCCGGCGCTCGAGCCCGCGATTGAAGCCGAAGTAATAGCCACCGTCGCCGAGATGATCGTCGAGGCCCATGTTGCCCGGCCGGCACCTGTCGAGCTGCGCCGGGTGCCTGCGGCGCCTGCTCCGCGCGGGTTTCCGACGGGCACCATGCGCCCGGGGCCTGGCGGTGGAATGACACCGGGCCGCCCGGTTGTCGGGCTGCCGCCCCGGCCGCCGGCGCCGCTCGAAACCTTCGTTGAAGGCGATCACGTGGTCTATCCCACGCACGGCGTGGGCAAGATCGAGCGGATCGTCACCGAGAGCATTGCCGGCTACCGCCTCGAACTGATTCACATCACGTTCGAGGAAAACCGGATGACCTTGCGCGTGCCGGTCGAGAAGGCGCGCAGCGCGGGCCTGCGCAAGCTCGCCAGCCGGCAGCTCTTCGATGCCGCGCTGACGACGCTTCGCGGCAGGGCGCGCATCAAGCGCACGATGTGGTCGCGCAGAGCGCAGGAATACGAGGCGAAGATCAACTCGGGCGATCCGCTGGCGATTGCCGAAGTGGTCCGGGACCTGCATCGCAACGCGGGGCAGCCGGACCAGAGCTTTTCCGAGCGCCAGATCTACGAAGCGGCGATGGACCGGCTGGCTGCCGAGCTGGCTGCCTTGGACAACACCGACAAGGCGACCGCTACGGAGAAGCTGACGACGTTCATGAAGTCTGCCTGATCGCGCCGAGCGCGGCAGCAACGAAAACGGCCCGGACAATCCTGCCCGGGCCGTTTCCGTGAATCCCTTCGGCGTTACCGGCTGCGATTGCCGAGAAGCTGCAATAGCAGCATGAAGAGGTTGATGAAGTTGAGGTAAAGGCTGAGCGCGTCATAGACGCTGCGCTTGGCGGCCAGCTCCGGCCCGGACGCGTAGGCGAACTGTACATAGTCGGCCTTGATGCGCTGCGTGTCGTAGGCGGTGAGGCCGGTGAAGACGAGCACGCCAATGATGCTGATCGCGAATTGCAGCCCGGAGCTGTGCATGAACATGTTGACCAGAGCGGCAATGATGATGCCGATCAGCCCCATGAACAGGAAGCCGCCCATCCGCGTGAGGTCGGTGCGCGTGGTGTAGCCATAGAGGCTGACCGCGGCGAATGTCCCTGCCGTGATGAAGAACACCTCGACGATCGAGGCGGACGTATAGATGAAGAAGATATTGGTCAGGCTGGCACCCATTGCGGCGCAGAACAGCCAGTAGAGCGTTTGCGCGGCCGTGCGCGAAAGCTTGTTCACGCCGAAGCTCATCACCATCACGAAGACGAGCGGCGCGAAGATGCTCAGCCATGCCAGGCCGGTAGGCTGGACGACGACGCCGGCGGGGGTCTGGACGCTCTGGTAGAAGGCCGTCTGCAGCGGCGTGTTGACGATGAGGTAGGCGACGATGCCGGTCAGCACCAGGCCGGAGGCCATCCAGTTGTAGACCCGGAGCATGTACGCCCGCAGGCCGGCATCGACGACGGCTTGCGTGGCGGCCGACCCGGACACGCCGGTGAACGAACGATAGTCGGGACTCAAGGCCATGGCTTCAGGTTCCCCTTCCAGGCGCAACGCCTGCGCCCCACAATCTGGTCCGGACCAAAGACGATTCAAGCACTCGGACGGGCCGGCACAGGCATGTACGGCGCCCCGCTCGCCGGATCCGGCAACCTTCTAGCAGATTCCCCACCCGGGCAACAGCACTCACCGCTATTCGTTGCGCAGCCACGGCGCCGCCTTGGCGCGGAGCGCAGCACCTGTGCCCCAATACCCGGCGATGACCAGGAGCAGGATGGCGCCGAGCACGGTCTCGACGAGGGGCGCGGGCAAAAACACCCAATCGCCGTGCATCAGGTAACGGACCACTCCGAAGCTCGCGGCGGCGGCCACGACGGCCGCGATCATCCCCGCTACGGCGCCTTCGGTTGCGAAGGCGACCAGCCAGGCGGCGCGAATCTGGCCGCTGGTGGCACCGAGCGTCTTGAGGATCACAGCCTGGCGGATGCGGCGGCGCTGCTCGCTTGCCACGGCACCGCCCAGCACCAGGAGACCGGCGGCGAGGGCGAACCCGCCGAGAGCGGTGAGCGCGGTTGCGATCTGGCCGAAGATCTGCGCCACCGCCGCCAGCACTTCCCTGACCGTGACGGCGCTCACGTTCGGCAGCGCATCCGTGACCGCGGCTAGCACCGCTTCCTCCTGTCCCGGGGTGGCGCGCACGGTTGCGATGTTGGTGTGCGGTGCCCCCGAGAGCAGCCCGGGGCTTGCCACGAGGAAGAAGTTGAGGCCGAGACGCTGCCAGACGATGTGGCGGAGGCTTGTCACCCTGAGTGCCAGATCGCGGCCGAGCACATTCACGGTGAGCGCGTCCCCGAGACGGATCCCGAGGTCGGACGCGAGACGGGCGTCGAACGAGACGAGCGGCGGTCCCTGGTAGTTGGCGGGCCACCAGTGCCCGGCGGTGATTTCGGTGCCGGGCGGTGGCTCGGCCGCGTAAGTGAGCCCGAGATCTTCCCTGAGAGCCCAGCGTGCATCGCGGCGGACTGGCAGGCGGGCGGCAGCCACGCCGTTCAATGCCACGATCCGCGCCCGCAGCATCGGGACCTCCGACCAGGCCTCGATGCCCGGCAATGTCTGCATCAGCTCCCGGAACCGTGCCAATTCGTCGTTCTGGATGTCGATGAAGTAGAAGCTCGGTGCGGATTTCGGCATTTCGCTCAGGAGTTCCGCGTTCAGGTTCCCTTCGATCAGCGCCACCGCGCCGAGGGTGGAAAGACCGAGCCCGATCGAGACGATGGTCAGCACGGTCGGCGCCCCGGGGCGATGGAGGTCCGCCAGGCCGAGCCGGAGCCAGGGCAGCCGGGCCCGCCGGGCAAGACGGGCGGCAAGGCGCATCATCAGCCGTCCCGCACCGGCCAGAGCGGCGAGTGAGAGTGCCGCCGCGACGGCATAATAGAGGACGAACCTTGGCGAGCCGGTTCCGAGGACGGCGAGTGCGATCAGCAAGGCGACCAGCAGCGCAGTCGCCGCGAGCGTTGACGGCGGGATCGGCACCCGGGCTGCGATGACAGGCTCGCGAAAGAGCGCGGCGCCGGAAATGCGTGACGTCCGGACGATCGGCCAGAGCATGCAGAGCGCGGCCGTGGTCAGCCCGAAGGCGCCAGCCAGGAGGAGCGGGGCGGGATAAATGCCGAATCCGACCGCAACCGGCAGATCGGCCCCGAACAGGGCGGTGATCAACGGCGTGAGCCCCACCCCGGCGATCATCCCGATAGCGATGCCGCCCGCCGCAAGTACCAGAATTTGCAGCATCAGGGTCGTCGCGACGAGGGAGGACGAGGCGCCGAGCGCGCGCAGGGTGGCGATCGTGGAGAGCCTGGCTTCTGCCCAGCTCGCAATCCCGCCGAAGACGCCGATTGCGCCGACCAGCAAAGCGGTGAGCGCGACCAGCGTCATGAAAAGCGCGGTGCGATCGAGGAAGCGCCTCAGGCCCGGCGCGGCATCTGCGGCCTCGAGGATGTGCCACCCGCGATCGGGAAAGGCGGCCGAGAGGGCTCTCTGCACGCCGGTCACGCTGGTCCCGGCCGGGAGGGCGACTTTCAGCGTGTAGCGGACGAGTGAGCCCGGCTGCACGAGGCCCGTCGCGGCGAGGGCGTCTGTGGAGATCAGCGCCGGCGGTCCGAGCAGGGACGGCGCGGCGACTTGCCCTGGCTCGGAGACCAGCGCCGCCCGGACGGTGAATGGAGCCTCGCCCAGTGTTACCTGCTGGCCGGGCCGGAGGCCGAGCCGCTCGAGCGCAAGTGGAGAGGCGGCAAGGCCCCGGCCTGCGAGCGCTTGCGCGACCCCGATCCTGGGGGCGAGTTCCGGCTGGCCGACCAGCGGCCATGCCCGATCGACCGCCTTGAGCGAGACCAGCACCCTCTTGCCGGAAGGCGCGATCAGCATGGCGTGCATCGTCACGTCCGCGGAGAGCCGGGCCCCTCGGGCTCTGAACCATGCCTTGAGCGCACCGGGCGCGGGCTCGCTCCCGGTTCCGACTTCGAGGTCTCCGCCGAGCAATTGCCGCCCGGAGTTGGCGAGCCCCTGGGTCAGGCCGGCCTTCAGGCTGCCGATGCCGCCGATCGCCGCGACGCCCAGGGCCAGGCAGACCAGGGCCCCCCAAAGTCCTCGGGCCCCCGAACGCAACCCGCGCCGCGCCAGTCGAACCGCGACCGGGAGTGAAACGAGAGGGCCGGCGAGCGACTCGCTCATGCGGGAACATGCACTGCGAGGCGGCCATCCTCGAGCACGAGCGTGCGTCCGCACCGTTCGGCGAGTGCGGGATCGTGGGTGATCAGGAGCAGCGTCGCGTCGGCCTGGCGCCGCATGCGGAAAAGAAGGTCGATGACTTCGGCGCCTGTGGCGCGATCGAGGTTGCCGGTTGGCTCATCGGCAAGGAGCAGCGATGGCTGCGGCGCGAGGGCACGGGCGATTGCCACGCGCTGCTGCTCGCCGCCGGAAAGGCTGGCGGGAAAGTGGGAGAGGCGGTGCGAAAGGCCGACGGCGGCGAGCGTGGCGCGCGCTCGCGCCTCCGCATCGTGCCTGCCGGCAAGCTCGAGCGGCACCATGACGTTCTCGAGAGCGGTCATGCCGGCAACGAGGTGAAACGCCTGGAACACGATGCCGATGTGGCGGCGGCGAAAGCGCGCCAGGCCGTCTTCGTCGAGCGAGGCAAGGTCGACGCCGGAGATGATGACGGTGCCTTCGGTCGGCCGCTCCAGGCCCGCCAGCACCATGATCAGGCTGGTCTTGCCCGAGCCCGAGGGGCCGACAACCGCAACCGCCTCGCCTGAGGTCACTTCGAAAGAGAGATCGCGGAGGATGTTGACCGGCCCAGCCGGGCCGGGCAGGGTCAAGCCAAGCCTTCGGACCGTGACCAGGGGCGGGGCGTCGGAGAGCGAGAGAGCGGCGTCCATGCCGGCACGATATGGGGTTCGCACCGTTCTCGGCGAGATATTCGCGATTATGCTGCTGCTCGGGCTTGGGACGGCGCGGGGAGCAGTGCCGCCGGTGAAGCTTCTTGTGCTCGGCGATTCGCTCTCTGCCGGTTACGGGTTGCCGGCGGGCGAGGGATTCGAAAGCCGGCTTGCGGACGCATTGGCCAAGGCGGGACATCCGGTTGAAATCCAGGACGGCGCGGTTTCCGGCGATACCACTGCCGGCGGCTTGGCGCGGCTTTCCTGGGTGCTGGCCGGCAACCCCGCGGCAGCGATCGTCGAACTCGGTGGCAACGACGGGCTGCGCGGCATCGCGCCGAACGAGGTGGAGGCGAATCTCTCCGCCATTCTCGATCGCCTGGCGGCGCGCCAGATCCCGGTACTGTTCGCCGGCATGTACACGCCGCCGAATCTCGGGCCTCAGTATGGAAACGCTTTCCGTGCCGTGTTCGATCGGTTGGGAAAACGGCCGGGCGTCATCTACTACCCGTTCTTCCTGACCGGCGTCGCCGGCGTTCCCGATTTTCTCCAGCCGGACGGCATTCATCCGAACGCGGCCGGCGTTGAGATCATCGTGCGGCGGATCTTGCCCGACGTGCTCAGCCTGCTTGCAGAAGTCCCGCACGGATGAGGCTCTTCGTCGCCGTCGCCCTGCCAGGTCACCTCAAACGCGAGCTGGCCATTCTTTCCGGCGGCATTCCCGGCGCGCGCTGGGTGCCGCCCGAGAATTACCATATGACGCTCCGCTTCGTCGGCGAGCAGCCGGCGCATCGGGCCGCGGAGATCGACGAGGCGCTGGCAGGGCTGCGCGGGCGCGGCTTCAGCCTGGTACTCTCCGGCCTCGGGACGTTCGAGAAGGCCGGGCGCAGCACGGCGCTCTGGGTCGGCGTCGAGCGGAACGAGGTGCTGGACAGGCTGCGCGCCAAGATCGAGACCGCGTTGCAGCGGATCGGGCTCGAGCCGGAGCGGCGGCGGTTCAACCCGCACGTCACGCTCGCCCGGCTCGACGGCGCTGCCGAGCAGCGACTCGCCGCCTACGTGCAGGCGCACAACCTGTTCCGCACCGCGCCGGTCGATATCGGGCATTTCACGCTGTTCAGCTCCCGCCTTGGCAAGGAGCAAGCGGTCTATACGCCCGAGGTGGAATACGCACTGACCTGAGCGGGTGCGCGCAAGCCGCATTAAGGTATATTTTCGGTATTGCTTTTTCCGTCGGATCGGCCGTAACTGGGCAACCGTTCGGCAATCAACAACGGGGTAGGGAACGAAACATGTACCTGAAATTCCTGGGTGCGCTGCTGTGCGCGGGGACGCTCTCGGCAGCAGCGGCGTATGCCGCCGCACCGCCCACGGCGACCTACGTCGCCACGCTGCAACCGATGAACACCAACGTCACCGGGACATCGGCCAGCGGCGAAGCGCGCTTCACCGTGGCCGGGGACACGCTCACGATCGACATCAGCATGAAGGGTGTGCCGCCCAGCATGGTGCATTGGCAGCACTTCCACGGCTTCACGGATAATCGCGATGCCACCTGCCCGACCGCGGCCGCGGACACCAACCACGATGGCATCATCGACCTGATCGAGACCAGCACCACCGCCGGAACGACAATGGTGCCCTTCGATGCCGATCCGGCCGGCATGGACGTCGCCCATGGCCAGTACCCGACGGCCTCGGCGGCTGGCACCTATACCTATCATGCAACGGTGTCCCTGAGCGCCTTGCGGGCAGCATTCGCCAAGGCGTTCCACGACCAGCACCTCGATCTCGTCCGGCGCGTCGTTTTCATCCACGGCGTGCCCTCGGACACGAAGCTTCCCGCGACGGTCAAGTCGCTCGGGCCGATCCCGGCGCAGGTCACTTTGCCGATCGCCTGCGGCAAGATCGAGCGCGCCGCGCAGTAGTGCCGGCCGGCGACGACGCGGGCCCGATAACCGGGCGCTGCTGCGCGTCGTCGCCGGTTCCAGCCACCGCGAAACGAGCGAGTTCGACCTCGACCCGTGTTGGGCTGACTGTGCAGCCCGACACGGGTCTCGCGGTTTATTCGAGCCCGCGATTCACGCCCTCCGACGATTCCGCCTCGGGCGATCGCGGGCTAGCGGGCGCCACTGACCGAAGGAGCTTTCCATCGGCACGTGTCTCGATGCGCTGCGAGTGCGCATCCAATGCTTCATCGGCCACCTCAATAATGAACGGTGCCGCGCAGCCACGCAGAATGACAGGACCTCGAGCAGCGCCGCGGGTTCCGCCTTGCCCGGGTCTAGCCGGGCGGGTGGGCGGCAGCGGTCAGGTCGGGGATCGCGGCCAGCAAACTCTGCGTATACTCATGCTGCTACTCATGCTCCGGCGCGCGAAAGACCGATTCCGCTGTTCCCTCTTCCACCTGACGTTGCCCCCGTCTCTTATCCAGCGATGGGTAGAGTCTGACGGTTGTTGATGCCTGGCAGGATCGTCCGGCTTCGGAGGTCCTTCGGTGCCTTGGTGAGCGCCTCCGTTGCCGGTTGGAAATCAGCGCCGGTACAGATGGTGTCAGAGTCGGACCGGGCGGCGGGAGGCGATCTCGAGAATGAGTTTATGGATCATGGCGGCGGTGAAGTCCTGGTCGGTATTCACCTGCACGACGAAGCTGCCGGCGCCGCCGATGACGTAGTCATGGTAGTAACTGACGATGCCGCCGGGTGGGGCGACGTGCGGCACGAGCCAAGGCGGGGGGTTGGTGTGCACGATCGCCAGCCCGTTGACGGTAATGCCGGCCTTGAGCGCGGCGGCGCGAGCGTCGGAGAGCGGAACGCCGGCGTTGCTGTTGCCGTCACCGCAGACATCGATGATGCGGCGGGTGGCGGCAAAGCCGCTCTCGGCGAGATCCTGAGTAGCAGCGGCGATGCCGGAGCCGACGGCGGTACGACCTTCCGCGGAGCGCGGCGCGGCGAGCAGTTTGGCGGCGAAGCGCTGCGCCGAACTCTGGTCGTGGATGACCTGCCAGCCGATCACGGTTGCGATCTGGTCCGCGCCCGCGAATTCGACGTAGCTCAGTGCGATGGCGCCGATGGCGCCGTGGCGAATGGCCCCGACGACCGCGGGGCTCTGGATCGCGCTGGCGTAACCCTGTTTCTCGAGCGCGTACTCAGATGCGGTGATGCTGAGCGACACATCGGTGACGAGAACAATGGCAGCATCGACCGGTTGCCCGGCGGCGAGGGCGGGCACTGCGCGCGCGGGTAGAGTAAGCAAGAGGAGAAGAAAGAGCAGAGCCAGGCGCATGGCCGTGATCTCCGTGCCGTGTGTCCGCCGGGAGACTCCCGCTTCAGGGGAGGGGCGGTCAATCAAAATCCGCACTATGGATGGCGGAGGCTCTCCCAGAGCGCTCCTATTGCGCCACAGTGAATCTGAAGCTGCCCTCGGTCTTGTGGGTATCAATCGACGTCGCGTGCCAGATCACCTTGTAGGTGCCAGGCGGGAGTCGAGAAAGATCGACGATGAACCGTTTGGCATTGCCGGGGGCCAGATGGGCGTCGTTCTTGTCTACCCGGGCGCCATGAGCATTCAGCACTTCAATGCTGCTGAAGTGCGGCTCAAGCTCTTCCGTGAAGTCGATGACGACCTCGGTCGGGGCGGCCTTGAGCGTGCTGCCGACCGGCGGGTTCGTGCCGGTTGGGAAGGCGTGCGCGAGGGCGGCGGCGGGCGAAGCGAGCAGCAGCGCGGCGATGACGATGGCAGCGGTTGAATGAAACATGGCGTGCTCCTTGATCCAGAGGTGGGGTGACAGGGCGCCGTGCTGGTCAGCGCCTACTGGAACAGCGGCCGGCCGAGGGTATTGGGGAACATGTCGTCGAAGAAGAAATGCACCTGCAAGATGAAGCCGACATGCGGCCCGGCTGCCTTGTTGCCCGGGATAAGCGCCTCGAGGCCGACCTGGTAGGTGTTGCCCATGTAGATGACGCCGGGGGCGAT
>JASHOA010000068.1 GCA_030041375.1 Acetobacteraceae bacterium | reverse complement strand
CAGGCGGCTTCACCGCCTGCAGGTCGCCTAACCTCCCCCCTTCTTCGTTGACGTTCACAACGCCGCGCCAGCGCCAATCCGACACGCTGCTAGAGCAATTTCCGTTCGCCATGGCTCACGGCAACTGCTCTAGCTCTTTGTTTTGGCGAGCATCTTCACGCGATCAGCCGATTCCGTCTGATCGCGAGCTGCTCTAGTGAGACCTCCTCTCACGCCAGGCGGCTGGCCCGCGATCGCCCGAGGCGGAATCGTCGGAGGGCGTGCGTCGCGGGCTCGAATAAACCGCGAGACCCGTGTCGGGCTGCACAGTCAGCCCGACACGGGTCTAGGCGCTGTTTGGCGTCGTGACGGCTGGCCCGGCCAGGCGATAGACGGGCGCAAGGGCACGGTGAAGAGGGGCGAAGACGGAATGGCGGGCCGCGTAGACGGCGGCATCCGCGCCGGGAGTGTGATGGAACGTCGGTGCGGAGGTATGGGAGGAGGCGGCGGCGATGTCGGGCCAGATGCCGGCCGCGATACCGGCGAGCAGGGCGGCGCCGAGCGCCGTGCTTCGTGCCTCACCCATGATGGCAAGCGGCCGCCCGATCACATCCGCCTTGATGGCAAGGAACAGCGGGTTGCGCACGCCGCCGCCGGTCAGGCGAATCTCGTTCGCCGCTGTCACACCGGGCAGCCGCTCCATGGCATCGATGATCAGCCGCGACTGGTGGGCCAGGCCCTCGAGCACGGCCCGGTAGAGAACTCCGCGCGAGGCTTCGAGGGTGAGACCGAGAAAGACGCCGCGCGCCGCGCTGTCTGGTTCGGGCGTCAGGGCGGAGCGCAGGTGCGGGACGAACACGACACCGTCTGCGCCGGCCGCGACCTCGCGGCCTTCCTCGATGAGTGCTTCGTGCGTCGCCCCGCCGGTTGCGGCGCGCAGCCACTCGATCGCCCCGCCGGAGACGGGAATCGCGCCCAGTATGTAATGAAATGCGTCGTTCGGCGCGACCCGGATCGCACCCTGGGCAAAGGCGGCGGCGAGGGCGGCAGAATCGGCGACCGGTGCGGCCAGCGTCTGCATCAGCACCTCGGCCGTGCCGAGGCTGTCAAGCAAGATCCCCGGCGCAACCGTGCCGGCGGCAAGCGCACCCGCGATATGGTCATGCGCGCCCACGCCCACTGCGCTCCCTGCCGGCATTGCAGTTTCCGCCGCCGCGCTCGGGCTGACCGCGCCGAGCCGTGTTCCGGAAGGTGCGAGCGGCGCCGGCAGATGCGCGAGCCCCTCCGCCTTGAGCAGCGCTTCGTTCCACTCGCTCCGTGCGAGGTCGAGGGCGAGCGTGCGCGAGGCCAGTGAAAAATCGGTGGCGGCTTCGCCACAAAACCGGAATGCGATCCAGTCTGCGATATTGAGCGCACGGACGGCGCGGGGGAAACCCGGCTCATGGGCGCGCATCCAGAGCAGTTTTGGAAGCTGGTAGGTGGGATCGGGCGGCAGCCCCGAAGCGGCATAGAGCGCCGGGGCGCCGTGGCGCGCAACGAGGCCGTCCATCTCGGCGGCAGTCCGCTCATCGAACCAGGCAATCGCCGGGGCCACCGGGTCACCTGCGCTGTCGATGAGCACGGTGCTTTCACCGACCGAAGCGGCGGCAACGCCGGCGATTTCCGGACGCGCCACTTCGCGCAGCACCGCGCAGGTATCGTCCCAAAGCCGCCGGGGATCGAGCGAGACGAAGCCCGATGCGTCCTTCGTCCAGGGCGTCGGCCGCTCGGCAGTGGCGAGCAGCCGCGCCTCGGCATCGATCAGCGTCGCGCGAATGCCCGACGTACCGGCGTCGATCCCGACGAGGAATGGACCCACAGGCACGGGTTTTCAAACGGCCAGTGCGTCGTCGAGCGTGCGGGCATGGTCCATGGCGATGACGACGGCTCGTTCAGGCAGGGTCAGGCGCGGCATTGGCGCGGCTCCTCGAAAGGTGCGGGTAGTGATGACGCGTTGGCGTTGCAGGAGACAGGCGTGCAGCAACGGGAAGACTGCTGCTGGCAAAAGAATGAGGCGGCGCCACTCAGAAATGGCTCCAGCCCGCGCGCGCGAAGGGCATCGGCTTTCCGTCCGGCCCGAGCACCCGGACCTCGGGCGGGCCGGGGACGAAGCGGCCGATGCGGGTAAGGAGGATTCCGAAGCGTGCGGCAGCGGCGAGTCGATCCTCGCGATCGGGCGGAACGGCGAGGAGAAGTTCGTAATCGTCTCCGCCGGTCAGGCAGCGTGAAAGACAGGACGGGCCGAGAGCGCGTGCCGGTTGAGAGAGCGGCACAAGCGGGGAATCAATTTCCGCGGCAACGCCCCCGAGGCGACAGAGATGGCCGAGATCCTGCACGAGTCCATCCGAGATATCCATGGCGGCGGCTGCGAAATCGGCGAGCGGCAGGCCGAGCCGTGGGGTGGGAAGGCGGTAGCGCTCGATCAGGAAGCCGGAGGGATCGGCGAGGCGGCCTTGCAGCACGTCGAGCCCGAGTGCGGCATCGCCGATGGTGCCGCTGACGAAGATGCCATGGCCGGACGCGGCACCTTTGCGCAGCACCGCCCGGCCAGGCGGCACCGTGCCGAGGATGGTGAGCGAGAGCGAGAACGGGCCGGACGTTGACGTCATGTCCCCGCCGAGCAGATAGAGGCCGAAGGAGCGCTGATCGGCGCCGAGGCCGGCGGCGAAGGCTTCGAACCACGCATCGGAAGTGGTGGCCGGGGCGGCGATGGTAAGCAGGTAGCCGAGTGGTGCCGCGCCTTTCGCCGCAAGGTCGGAAAGATTGACGCGCAGGAGCTTGCGCGCCACGAGGTCAGGCGGGTCGTCGGGGAGGAAGTGCACGCCGGCTACCATTGCGTCTACGGAAAGAACGAGATCGCGGCCGCCTGGCAGGCGGAGCAAGGCCGCGTCATCCGTGAGCGCCAATGCGCCCGGGCCGGCGAGCGGACGGAAATACTCCCCGATCAGGGAGAATTCGCGGGGCTCAGCCAGGGTCATCCGGCGACTGGGTTCGGAAATTCGGCTGCCCGGAGTTGCCGGGCCAAACGGTCGAGCACGGCGTTGACCAGCTTCGGTTCTTCAGCGCCGAAGAATCCGTGCGCCACATCGACATATTCGTTGATCACCACTTTTGCCGGCGGACCGTCCGGCATGGCAAGTTCGGCAAGCCCGGCGCGCAACAGGGCCAGCAGAACGGGATCGAGGCGCGCGAGCGGCCAGTCGGACGGAAGGGCGGCGACCAGCAACTCGTCGCGCGCCGACTGGCCCTGTGCTGCGGCACGGACGACACGGGCGAACAGGGAGGCCTCGGCTTCGGGGACACGGCCCTCCTCGTAGCCGGCGTGGTCGGTCGTTGCGCCGAGGCGATGGCGCAGGAACTCGTCGATCACCGCTTCGGCGGTGCCGCCGGTCTGGTCGGCTTGAAACAGCGCCTGCACCGCGGCGAGGCGGGCGGCGGTGCGCCGGCGAAGACCCTCGCGCACCATCAGCCGCCTTCCGCGCGAGCGGCGAAACGGCGCGCTGCGGCGATCTGCAGGAGCGCGGCGCGGGCTGCTTCGGCCCCCTTGTTCGGGCCTTCCGGGCGGGCGCGGGCGAGCGCCTGCTCGAGCCGATCGACGGTGAGGAGGCCGGTGCCGAGCGCGAGGCCGAACTGGAGTGCAACCTGCATCAGGCCGGCCATCGTTTCGCGGCAGATATGCTCGTAGTGATCGGTCTCGCCGCGGATCACGCAGCCGAGCGCGACGAAGCCGTCGTGATGGGTCGGGCCGCGGAGTGCCAGGCGGATCGCCTGCGGAAGCTCGAAGGCACCGGCGACGTCCAGGGTTTCGAAGCTCGCCCGCGAACGGCGCAGCGTGCGCTCGGCGCCGGCCGTGAGAGCCTCCACGACGTCGCGGTAATAGGGAGCGCGGACCAGCAGGAGATGCGGCGGCGGGCCGTCGATCGCGGGCGGCTCTCCATCTTCGGGCGCGTCGGCCGTGCTCATTCGCCGGCCGCGTCTTCGATCGGAAGCTGATCGACGATATCGAGCCCGTAGCCCTCGAGGCCGATGATGGTGCGCCTGGTGTTGGAGAGCAGGAGCATCCGTTGCACGCCGAGATCGACCAGGATCTGCGCGCCGATGCCATAATCGCGCAACTGCGGGTTGGGGCGCGGATTGCCGGCGGCAAGCCTGACCCGTTCGGAGAGCGCGGTCGGGCGGGTGTCGCGGATCAGCACCACGACGCCGCGGCCGGCGGCGGCGATCTGGCGCATGGCGCCGTGCAGGATCTCCCACGCCGGTCCGCCCAGCATGTCGTGCAGCAGATCGACCGCGTGCATCCGCACCATCACCGGCTCGGGCCCGGCGGGGTCTCCCTTCAGCAGCACCAGATGCTCGGCGTATTCGACCGTGTTGGCATAGACGACGAGGCGCCACTCGCCACCTTCCGCGTGATGCAACGTGCCCTCTGCGACGCGGCGGACCAGCCGTTCCGTGCGCCTTCGATAGGCGATCAGGTCGGCGATCGTGCCGAGCTTGAAATTGTAGCGCTGGGCGAATGCGACGAGATCGGGAAGGCGCGCCATGGTGCCGTCGTCGTTCATGATCTCGCAGACGACGCCCGAAGGGTTGAGCCCGGCGAGGCGGGCGATATCGACGGCGGCCTCGGTATGGCCGGCACGCACAAGCGAGCCGCCCTCGCGCGCCATCAAGGGGAAGATGTGGCCGGGGGTAATGATATCGTCGCGGCCCTTCTCGGGATTGATGGCAACCGCAATGGTGTGGGCGCGGTCGGCGGCGGAAATTCCCGTGGTCACGCCCTCGCGCGCCTCGATCGAAACGGTGAAGGCCGTCTGCTGGCGGGAGCTGTTGGAGGCGCTCATCAGCGGCAGGCCGAGCTGCTCGACACGGTGGCGGGTGAGAGCCAGGCAGATCAGGCCGCGCGCATGGCGGGCCATGAAGTTGACGGCTTCCGGGGTGGCGAACTGCGCCGGGACCACGAGATCGCCTTCGTTCTCCCGGTCTTCGTCATCGACCAGGACGAACATGCGGCCGGCCCGCGCCTCTTCGATCAGCTCCTCGGTGCGGGCGAGATATTCGGAAAGTGTTGCGGTCTTCATCGTGTCTCCGCGAAACGTGCAGCGTAGCGGGCGAGCATGTCGATCTCCAGATTGACGCTGTCGCCTTGGGCGAGCCAGCCGAAACGCGTGACTTCGGCGGTGTGGGGGATGATGTTGACGGAGAAATCCTGGCCGCTCACCGCGTTGACGGTGAGCGAGACGCCATCGACCGCGATGCTGCCCTTGACCGCGATGAAGCGGGCGAGCGCGGGCGGAATGGAGAAGCGCCAGCGCACCGAGCCTTGTTCGGGCCGCGCTTCCAGGGCCTCGCCTGTTCCATCGACATGGCCGAAGACGAGATGCCCGCCGAGTTCGTCGCCGAGGCGGAGGCTCCGCTCGAGGTTGATGCGGCTGCCGGAGCGCCATGCGCCGAGAGTGGTGCGCGCCAGCGTCTCGGCCGAGACGTCGGCGGCAAACCAGTCCGCCCCGACGCCGACGGCGGTGAGGCAGCAGCCGGAGCAAGCGATCGAGGCGCCGATCGGGATGGCGGCGGTATCCGGCCAGGGAGCGGCGATGGTGAGGCGCATGTCGCGGCCGGCGCCGATCGGGGCGATTTCCCTGACCGTGCCGAGGGCAGTGACGATGCCGGTGAACATGCCTCAGGCGGCCTAGAGCAGATCGCGATCAGACGGAATCGGCTGATCGCGTGAAGATGCTCGCCAAAACAAAGAGCGAGAGCAGTTACCGTGAGCCATGGCGAACGGACATTGCTCTGGTGTCCTGCCCCCATCGTTTGCTGCCGAGGGCAGCAAACGAGAGGGAATCAGCAGGCCACTGAAAATAAAGGGTAGTATGCCGACCATTACGGCGCATCAACGGCCACCTTGCGTGAGAGTCGGCACCCGAGCGAATTCGCTGAGCATGTCCTCGCCGACGGCGGCGCAACGGCGGCGGTGGAAGCGCGGCATGGCGGCCAGGTTTTCGATGCCGAGTGCGGCGGCGGCCGGCCAGGCATCGGCGCCGAGGAGAGAAGGAGCGTGGAACCAGACGAGGCGGTCGACGAGATCGGCGGCGAGGAGGCTGGCTGCCAAACTCCCGCCACCCTCGGCGAGGACGGAGGTCAAACCGGCTTCGGCGAGGGCGGCAAGAGCAGCCGAGAGATCGATGCCCGCGCTTGCCGGGGGAACGGCGATCAGGCGCACGCCCGCGCTGGCGAGCGCCTGGGCGCGCGCCTGGTCTGCCGTGGTACGGTGGAGGATCCAGGTCGGAGCGTCGCGGGCGGTGGCGATCAGGCGAGCCGAAGGCGGCGTGCTGAGTGCGCTGTCCGCGACGAGGCGGACCAGCGGGAGGGAGCGGAAACCGGGGATGCGGCAGGAGAGGTCCGGATCGTCGGCGAGGACCGTGCCCACTCCGACGAGAACGGCGTCGTGGCGGCCGCGCAGGGCATGGGCGGCACGGCGCGCCTCGCTCCCGGTGATCCAGCGGCTGGCGCCGCTCCTGGTGGCGATCCGCCCGTCGAGCGTGGAGGCGAGCTTCAGCGTCAGGCTCGGCCGGCGGCGGGTGACGCGGCTGAAGAACCCGGCCGCGACTTCCTTGGCTTCGGTTGCGAGCAAGCCCTCCTCGACGGTGACGCCGCCGGCACGGAGCCGGGCGAGGCCCTGGCCGTTGACGCGCGGATCAGGGTCCCGCACGGCGGCGATGACGCGGGCGACGCCGGCGGCGAGCAAGGCATCGGTGCAGGGAGGCGTGCGGCCGTGGTGGCAGCATGGCTCGAGCGTCACGTAGGCGGCCGCGGCGCGGGCGCGATCTCCCGCCATGGCAAGCGCCAGGGGCTCGGCGTGGGGGCGTCCGCCGGGCGCGGTGGCGCCCCGGCCGACCACCCTGCCCTCTTGCACCAGCACGCAGCCGACGGGAGGGTTCGGCCAGGTGACGCCCTGGCTTCGTCGCGCGAGCCCGAGGGCGGCCTGCATGTGCTGAAGATCGTCGGAAGCCGCCATCAGGGCTCCTCGCCGAGTGCGCCGACGAAGGCTCCGAAATCCTTGGCCTCGCGGAAATCCCGGTAGACGCTGGCGAAACGCACATAGGCGACCTCGTCGACCTCTTTCAGCGTTTCCATGACCAGTTCGCCGATCTGCTTGGAAGTGATGTCGGTCTCACCGCTTGCCTCGAGCTTGCGGACGATGCCGTTGAGGATGCGTTCGATCCGCTCCTCCTCGACCGGGCGCTTGCGGAGCGCGATGCGGATCGAGCGGGCGAGTTTTTCGCGTTCGAACGGCACACGCCTGCCGTCGGACTTGATGACGACGAGTTCGCGAAGCTGCACGCGCTCGATGGTGGTGAAGCGCTGACCACAGGCGGTGCAGGCACGGCGGCGACGGATGGCCGCTCCATCCTCCGTGGGGCGGCTGTCTTTGACGGCGGTATCGTCCTGGCCACAGAAGGGGCAGCGCATCGGCGGGGCTTTGGGTTGGCGGAATGAAGGGGGCTGTAACACGGCGGCAAGGGGTGGGGAAACCGGGCTGGCAGCGCAGCCGGAGGCGGCCTATCCACGGGCCACGGCGATCGCCGAGGAGAACCGGGCATGACCGTTGGGCGTTTCCCTGCCACCCGCATGCGGCGCAACCGCCGCGATGCCTGGACACGGCGGCTGGTTGCCGAGAACCGCCTGGCCACGGACGACCTGATCTGGCCGGTCTTCATTTGCGAAGGCAGCAATCTTGTCGTGCCGGTCAGCTCGATGCCGGAGGTGGATCGCGTGAGCATCGATCGGCTGCCCGGGTACGTCGAGACGGGAGTTCGCCTCGGCATTCCGGCGCTTGCACTGTTTCCGGCCACGCCGGCAGAGAGGAAGGATAGCGAAGGCACCGAGGCGACCAATCCGGAAAACCTGATGTGCCGCGCGGCAAGACTGCTCAAGCGCGAATTTCCCGAGCTTGGCCTGATCGGCGACGTCGCCCTCGATCCCTACACGGATCACGGCCATGACGGGGTGATCCGGGATGGTTATGTTGCCAACGACGAGACATTGGAAATTCTGGAGCGCCAGGCGGTCGTGCAGGCAACGGCCGGGATCGACGTGATCGCGCCTTCGGACATGATGGACGGGCGCGTCGGCGCGATCCGCGCCGCGCTGGATGAAGCGGGGCTCATTCATACGCGGATCATGAGCTACGCAGCGAAATACGCGTCTGCATTCTATGGTCCGTTTCGCGATGCCGTGGGTTCGAGCGGCGCGCTCAAGGGCGACAAGAAGACCTACCAGATGGATCCCGCCAATTCGGACGAGGCGCTGCGCGAGGTCGAACTCGATCTTCTCGAAGGCGCCGACATGGTGATGGTCAAGCCCGGCCTGCCCTATCTCGACATCCTGCGAAGGGTGAAAGACCGTTTCGGAGCACCAACCTTCGTCTATCAGGTCTCGGGCGAGTACGCGATGATCATGGCCGCGGTGAGGAACGGCTGGCTGGAGCGCGAGCGGGCGATTTTGGAGGTTCTGCTCGGGTTCAAGCGCGCCGGCGCGGATGGGATTCTGACCTATTTCGCACCGGCGGCAGCGCGGCTGCTGGCGGAGCGTTAGCCCGCGGTCGCACGCGGCGGAAACGTCGGAGGGCGTGAATCGCGGGCTCGCATAAACCGCGAGACCCGCGTCGGGCTGCACAGTCAGCCCGACACGGGTCTAGGAACGCGACGCTACCGCCGGTGCAGGGCTGAAGTCGGCAATCGTTTCGCCAAACGGCCCGGCATTTCGGACGGGCAACCGTGCCACCCCGGTGGTCCTGGCCAGCGGCAGCAACGGAAAGACCAACTCGGCAAAACGATAACATTCTTCGAGGTGGGGATAGCCGGACAGGATAAAGCGGTCGATGCCGAGCGCCATGTATTCCTTCAAGCGTGCCGCGACTGTCTCGGGGTCGCCCACGAGGGCAGTGCCTGCGCCGCCGCGCACCAGCCCGACTCCGGCCCACAAATTCGGGCTGATTTCCAGCTTGTCACGCCTGCCCTGGTGCAGTGCGCTCATCCTTTGTTGCCCAACAGAATCGAACCGCGCGAACGTCTCGCGCGCCTTCGCGATCGCCTGGTCATCGAGCCGTGCGATCAGTTGCTCGGCCACTGCCCAGGCAGCGGCTTCGCTTTCCCGGACGATGACATGCAGCCGAATGCCATAGCATAAGGTCCGATTTTTCGCCGCCGCAGCGGCTTTCATCGTCGCAAGCTTCTCGGCGACCTGGGCGGGTGGTTCGCCCCAACTCAGATAGACATCGACATGGTCGGCGGCGACCTCCATGCCCGCCGCCGAGGAACCACCGAAATAGAGGGGCGGATAGGGCAGTTGCGCCGGCGGGAACAGCAGCTTGCTCGCCTCCACCCTGAGATGGCGGCCGGCATAGGTAACCGATTCACCCGTCATCAGGCGACGCCAGATCGCCAGGAACTCATCTGTCAGGACGTAGCGTTCGTCGTGATCGAGGAACAACCCGTCGCCATGGAGTTCCGCCGGATCCCCGCCGGCCACGACATTGACGAGAAGCCGGCCCTTCGAGAGCCGGTCGAGGCTCGCCGCCATTCGGGCCGCGACAGCCGGGCTTTCGAGGCCGGGTCGCACGGCAACCAGGAACCGCAGGCGCTCTGTCAGGGGAACCATGGCCGAGGCAATGCCCCGGGAATCCTCGCACGAGCAGCCGGTGGGGAGGAGGACGCCGTAATAGCCGTTCGAATCGGCGGCCTCTGCGATCTGCCGCAAATAGGCCAATGAAACCGCTCGATCGCCCTCCGACGTTCCGAGGTATCGCCCGTCTCCGTGAGTGGGCAGAAACCAAAGGATATCGGTCCGATCGGCCGGCTCAGGCAATTCACCGGGACTGGGAACGCGCAAGCAATCCTCCCCCTTGGACGGGGTCCATGAAGCAAGCCGCGATCACCCCAGTCAATCTATCTTTTCTATAGACTTTTAGGACTCAATGGCGTTATCTCTCGCCCGAGTGGGTTTGCGAGGGAGCGGACGTGGTCCATTCGGCCGACATCGCGATCATCGGCGGGGTCGACCCCAACGATACCTCCGCTGCGCGACATTGGTTCGGCCGGCCGACACGAGAGCGTTTCGGCGACACGCCCCATAGCCCTTCGGCGGCGCCGGGAACCAGGGCCGGCCGGCGCTTCCTGACGCGATCGAAATGCAAGACGGAGTGCTTCCTATGAGCCTGCGGTCGAAGGATTGCAACGTCATCGAACTCTTTTTCCGGAGTGCGAGGGCCCGGCGTGGTGATGGCCCCGCCCCGCAGCACCGAAGGGAACGAGACGGCGAACAGGCTGCCCCTGAGTCCCATCGGCATGAAAAAGCGGGACCGCGGCATCACCGCCCGGCGCTGGCGCTGGTTGAAACCGTGCCCTGCTCCGACCAGCAGCAGGCAGAACTGGCATGGAATCCGCTCGCCATGGTCGGCGGCTGATCCCGAAGGCGCGAATTCACCTGTTGTTGTCGCAAAGGAGGCGCCTGATGCCCGATGCCTTCATCATCGAACTCGACGGAGTCACGGCGGGGTTCGTTATTCTGCAACGAAACGGCTTTCGCTTCGTCTGTTGCGACACCCGCTTCCGCTCGCTCGACAGCCGCAAATTCGATCGCCTGCGCAAGGTCTATAGCCGGGTCGAGGCCATCGTACAGAGGATGCCCAAGGTCCCGGCCGCGAGCTTTTCTTTGCTGGCGCAACAGACGCAATCCATGACCGGCAGGCGGCGATTGCCGCACCCGTGATCAGGGAAGCGATGGGGAGCGAGATGAGCAGGGGTGAGGCCGAGTTCCTCGGTGCCAAACAGGTCAGGCCACGGGACGGGTCCGGTTGGCGCGAATTGTGGCTCAGGGAGGATTGGTGGGCGATCTGGCTCGGGCTTGGGATTGTCGTTATCGGCTACCTTCTGTTCGTCAATGGCAGCAGCCTCAGATGGATTGCCGTGGCGCCATCGAAATGGTCGAGTTTCGACGAGCTGGGCACCCATTTCGCGGCGAACTCTCTGCGCTACATCGCGCAGTTCGCGGCGTGGCTTGCGATCTTTTCGATGGCGCTCGGCGCGCTGGGACACAAAGCCCGGGATTTCATCCCGGCATTCGTGCTGCTCTATATCCTGTCCATTCTGATCTTCGCCATCGGTCAATGGACCGAAGCCAACCGCTACAATCTCGAGCCGCCGCTTGTTGCGCTCGTCGTCGGCCTGGCGTTCTCCAATCTGGTCGGCCTGCCGAAGTCCTTCGATGCCGGGTTTCGAGTCGAGTTCTACATCAAGACCGGTATCGTGCTGCTCGGCGCGACGTTGCCCTTCACGCTGATCGTGTGGGCAGGACCGACCGCGATCGCCCAGGCTTCAATTGTCTCCATCGCCACCTTCCTCGTCATCTATTTCGTCGGCGTGCGGCTCGGGCTCGACAAGCGACTGGCTGCGACGCTCGGGGCGGGCGGCGCGGTGTGCGGCGTTTCGGCCTCGATTGCGATCGCGGGTGCGGTGGGCGCGAAGAAGGAACATGCGCCGATCGCTATCACCCTCGTCATCCTGTGGGCGATCGTGATGATCTTCTTGCTGCCCTTCGTGGCGAGCGCGCTTCACCTGCCGTCGGGCGTCGGCGGAGCATGGATCGGTACCTCCGAGTTTGCCGATGCCGCCGGATTCGCCGCCGCTCAGACCTATGGTGATCTGGCCGCTCATGGCGTCGTCGCCGGAACCGGCGACCAGGCGTTGTTCTCCTACAGTCTCATGAAAGTGGTCGGGCGCGATGTCTGGATCGGCATCTGGGCATTCGTGCTCGCGGTGGGCGCAACGACACGCTGGGAACGCAACGGAATCGAGGGTGAGGCCGATCTCGGTCAGATCTGGTGGCGTTTCCCCAAATTCGTCATCGGCTTCCTGATCGCCTCCCTGATCGTGACGGCAGTGACCAGCGGCTACAGCCTCGCCGAATATGGCAAGGTGGTGAATCCCACGCTGGTCGCGCCGATCAGGGATCTGCGGACCTGGGCTTTCATCTTCTGCTTCCTTAGCATCGGCCTTACGACGCGGTTCCGCGAACTGGCGCGCGCCGGCGGCAAGCCGTTCCTTGCCTTCACCTCGGGCGTCGTCGTCAATGTCGTGCTGGGATTTATCCTTTCGGTACTGGTTTTCGGCAGTTACTGGGCCCATGTTGGCCATTGACCAGCCCGCGATCGCCCGCGGCGGAATCGTCGGAGGGCGTGAATCGCGGGCTCGCATAAAGCACGAGACCCGTGTCGGGCTGCACGGTCAGCCCGACACGGGTCTAACGTCGATCAGCCGAATGTGGCAGAGAGAACCGGCTACGAGGGCTTCCGCTGCGCTATTCGATGAGGCGCGAAAGCGCGGCGGCACTGAGATCGGTGTGCGGAAAATCATCGCCCTTGGACAGAAGCGGCAGATTGCGGCTGCTGGCGAGAGCATAGACGGCGCAGTCACCGAGGCTGAGTCCGGCGCGGTGGCGGCCCTTGCCGTACCGGAGGAAGGCTGAGCGGGCGATTTCGGTGAGTGTCGTGTCCAGGGGCACGACCTCGATACCGGCTTGCGCGACCAGGGCATCGAGTTCGGTCCAACAGCCCGCGTCGCCCTGCCGTCCGGCGAGGACCAGGCTGGTCTCGAGCAGGCTGACGGATGAGAGGAGGCAGCCATCCGCTTCGGCGATGCCCCACAGGAAGGCGTCTGCCTCGGGTTCACGGCGCAGGATCGCGACCAGCGCCGAGCTATCGACGACGATCACGCCGGCAGGCCATTCTCATCGTAGAGATCGGCGTCGGTCAGCAATTTGCGGCCCCGCAACCGCCGGGCGCTGCGCACGCTGATCGCCCGCAGCTTATCAAAGCGCGCTCGCGCGTCTGCTCGGCCGGCGGGACGGCAGCGGATGCCATCAGGGATGAACTCGGCGCCGGCCTGCTCTAGCACGGCGCGCACGCGAGCGAGCGTGGCTGGCGTGACCCGTTCGCCGCCCTGTTTCGTTTCCAGCCGGCGAATAGTGACGATGGAAACCTTCGCACGCCCGGCCAACTCAGCTTGCTCGAGGTGCAGAAGGGCGCGGGCAGCGCGCATCTGGTCCGGCGTGATCTTCATGATCATAAGATATCACGATTGAGCGCTTTCAATCAACACGCTTCCTATCACGCGATCTCTATCGTAATGCCATCGAGGCCGCCGCCGCGCGTTCGCGTGGTGGCGTGGAGCGCCAGACTTGAGAGCCCAACGCCGCCCGGCGCGCTTACTTCATGATACCTGCGTGCGCGCCCGTTGATGCGAGGCATGGCCGGGCAGGCACTCCTCGGTTCCACAAGAATTCGGGCGAGCAGCCGGTACTATTGGGCCAGGCGGGCGAGGAGAGCGAGCGCGGCGGCGGTACTCGCCTCGCGGATGGCGGCACGATCGCCGGGGAAAATGTGGCGCTCGCTGACGACCGCGCCGCCCCGACGCGCGGCGGCGATCCAGACCAGGCCCACGGGCTTTTCGGCGCTGCCGCCGCCCGGCCCTGCGACGCCGGTGACCGAGACGGCGAGGCTTGCCCTGGAATGGCGGATCGCACCCTCCGCCATGGCGCGCGCGACCGGCTCGCTCACCGCGCCATGGCTTGCGATCGTGGCCGCGGGCACGCCGAGCATCGCCGATTTGGCCTCGTTCGAATAGGTGACGAAGCCGCGCTCGAACACATCGGATGAGCCTCCGGTCGCGGTCAGCGCCGCGGCGACCAGGCCACCCGTGCAGCTTTCCGCGCTGGCAAGCAGCACATTGCGGGCACGGCAGAGATCGAGCAGCCGGGCTGCCTGCTCGATGATCGCGGTCGCGAGCATGGGCTCTCTTCAGGCCGCGAGAGAGGCGCGGGCCGCCTCGCGCAGCACGCCGATCGCTTCCTCGACGCCAGGCCGATCGACATCGAGATGCAGGCAGGCCCGGCCACGGAATTTTCCCATCGTGGAAATCGCCACACCTCGGCGGCGGGCGTGGCCGGCAATGAGATCGGCTGTCATGCCGGTTCCCGACGTATCGAAGAAGACGAGGTTGGTTTCCGGCTGCTCGACGGTAATGCCAGGGATTTGCGCCAGGCCGCGCGCCAGCACCCGTGCGTTCTCGTGGTCTTCGGCCAGGCGCTCGACATGATGATCGAGCGCGTAGAGGCAGGCAGCGGCAGAGATGCCGGCCTGGCGCATCGAGCCGCCGAGCCGCTGCTTCCAGCGCCAGGCCGCATCGATAAAGGCGGCCGTGCCGGCGAGGACGGCACCGAGCGGAGCGCCGAGCCCCTTGGTGAAATCGAGCCATACACTGTCATAGCCCGCGGCCATGTCCTTGGCGGAAACGCCGCTGGCGACGGCAGCATTCATCAGCCGCGCGCCGTCCATGTGCGTGGCGAGCCCGGCCGTATGCGCCGTCTCGGCGACCGCGTTCAGCAGGGCCAGGGACCAGACGGCGCCGCCGCCGAGATTGGAGGTCTGCTCGACGGAAACGAGCGTCTGCGGCGGCGCATAGCGTGTCCGTGGCCGGAACGAGGCGGTGAGAGTCGCAACGTCGAATTTTCCCCCGGCACCGTCGAGCGGAAGCACGCTCGCCCCGGTCAAGGCCCAGGGCGCGCCGCCTTCGCTGGTTGCAATGTGCGCGGTGCGGTGGGCGAGAATTTCGTCCCCGGGCCGACAATGGGTGAGGATGGCGATCTCGTTGCACATGGTGCCGCTGGGCAGGAAGACCGCACTTTCCTTGCCGACGAGGGCTGCCATGCGCTCGCAGAGCATGCGCACCGTGGGGTCGGTGCCGGCCTGTTCGTCACCGACCTCGGCCACGAGCATCGCCTCGAGCATCGCCCTGGTCGGCTTGGTCTGAGTGTCCGAGTAGAGGTTGACCCGGACCGGCGGCAGAGACGGATCGGGATACGGCGGCGCATAACCCATCGCTATTGCTCCTGTTGCTGACCTGCTCCGCACGGAGGCTCGGCCGGTTGAGATCGATCTATCCGAATTACGCCTGATGCGAAATCCGGCACCGGATCGAGCTTACCTGTTCGTCGGGCTGGTTCGGACCGAGCGCGGCAGCGGCTCAGGCGGAGCGACGGTGGCGGCGGGAGCGTGCAAGGGCGGGCCATAGACCTCCGCGGCGCGCTTGCGGAACGCGTTCACCATCCGCCGCACGGCTTCGGTGAAAACGAACCCGATGGCTTTCTGGAGGATGCGGCTTCGGAATTCGAAATCGACGAAGAAATCGACACGCGTGCCCCCGAGATCCGGCAGGAAGATCCACTGGTTCTTGAGATATTTGAACGGACCGTTCTCGTAGGCGACGAGGATTCGCTCAGGCCGCTCGAGAGTGACGCGGCTGGTGAAACTTTCGCGGAACGGGCCGAAGCCGATGGTGAGGTCCGCAACCAGGAGGGAATCGGTCCGGCTCTTCACGCGCGCACCCACGCACCAGGGCAGGAAGCGCGGATAATCGCCGACATCGGCGACCAGATCGAACAACTGGTCGGGCCGGTAGGGGACGAGTGTCTTCTCCCTGTGCGAGGGCATCTCGCGTCAACGCGACGTTGGCGCGCGCGTCGAAAGGCGCGCGGCCTTGAGGGCGGCGAAATCGGCGTCCGCGTGGTAGGAACTGCGTGTCAGGGGAGACGCGCTGACCATGAGAAAGCCCTTGCCGCGCGCGAGCGCCGCGTAATCGGCGAACTCTTCGGGCGGAACGAAGCGCGCGACCGCGGCATGCTTGACGGTGGGCTGAAGATACTGGCCGATGGTCAGGAAATCGACGTCCGCGATGCGGAGGTCGTCCATCACCTGCTGGATTTCTGCCCGCTCCTCGCCGAGGCCGACCATCAGCCCGGACTTGGTGAAGAGAGCGGGATCGAGATTCTTCACGCGATCGAGCAGGCGGAGCGATTGATAATAGCGGGCACCCGGGCGGATGGTCGGATAAAGGCGGGGCACGGTCTCGAGATTGTGGTTGAAAACGTCGGGGCGCGCTTCGACCACGCGCTCGGCAGCGCCCGGTTTTCGCAGGAAGTCGGGCGTCAGGACCTCGATCGAGGTAGCGGGCGCGGCTTCGCGGATCGCGCGGATCACGGCCGCGAAGTGTGCGGCGCCGCCATCCGGCAGATCGTCGCGATCGACCGAGGTGATCACCACGTGCTTCAGACCAAGCTTCGCCACGGCATCGGCCACCCGCTGAGGCTCGTCTGCCGCGAGGGGTCCGGGCAAGCCGGTTGCGACATTGCAGAAGCCGCAGGCGCGCGTGCAGATATCGCCCATGATCATCATGGTTGCGTGACGGTTCGCCCAGCACTCGCCGATATTCGGGCAGGCGGCTTCCTCGCAGACCGTGACGAGGCGGTTCTCGCGCATCAGGGCGCGGGTTTCATGGTAGACGGGATGGGTCGGCGCCTTGACCCTGATCCAGGGCGGCTTGCGCTGGATGGGGTTGTCCGGGCGATGCGCCTTCTCGGGATGCCTGAGCGCCACCCCCGCCCGGTGATCAACGACGATGCGCGTGCTCATCCCTCACCCAGCTGCCTGCAACAGCTCCTCGGTCATGCCCTGAAAGATGGCGGAAGGCAGGTCCGCGTCAAGCGGATGCGGCGGAATCGATTGTGACGCACGGATACCTCAGAAATGGATGGCGCGACCGTAAGCATCGAGCACCGCCTCGTGCATGGTCTCGCTGATCGTCGGGTGAGGGAAGATCGTTTCCATCAACTCGGCCTCGGTGGTCTCGAGCGTGCGGGCGATCGTGAAGCCCTGGATCATCTCGGTCACCTCCGCGCCCACCATGTGCGCACCGAGGAGGGCGCCGGTCTGGGCATCGAAGACGGTCTTGACCATGCCTTCCGGCTCGCCGAGCGCAATGGCCTTGCCGTTGCCGATGAAGGGGAAGTGGCCGACACGGACCTCGTGCCCTGCCGCGCGCGCGGCCGCCTCCGAAAGCCCGACCGAGGCGACCTGCGGGCGGCAATAGGTGCAGCCGGGAACGTTCGTGACATCGAGGGGATGCACGCGGTTCAGGCCGGCGATCTTTTCCACGCAGAGGACCGCCTCGTGGCTCGCCTTGTGGGCGAGCCAGGGCGGCCCCACGAGGTCGCCGATGGCATAGATGCCCGGCTCTCCGGTGCGGCAGAATTCGTCGATCACGACATGCGTCTTCTCGACCTTGACGGCAGTACCTTCGAGGCCGATTCCCTCGACATTGCCGACGATGCCGATGGCCGAGATCACGCGATCGACGGTGATTTCGCGCTTTCGCCCGCCCGCCTCGATGGTTGCCGCCACGCTTTCCGCGTTCTTCCTGGCGGCGGTGACGGACGCCGAGGTGAAAATCTGCATGCCCTGCTTTTCGAACGCCTTGCGGGCGAAGGCGCTGATCTCGGCATCTTCGACGGGGAGGATGCGGTCGAGCAACTCGACCACCGTCACCACCGCGCCCATGTCGCGATAGAAGCTTGCGAACTCGATACCGATCGCGCCCGAGCCGATGACCAGGAGCGACTTCGGCATGGCCGGCGGGACCATCGCGTGGCGGTAGGTCCAGATCAGCTTGCCATCGGCCTCGATTCCCGGCAGCTCGCGTGCCCGGGCACCGGTTGCCAGCACGATGTGCGGTGCGGAGAGAGTGGGAAGCGCCTTGCCGTTCCTGGCCAGCGCCAGCTTGCCCTTCCCGGCAAGCTTGCCCTCGGCATCGAATACGGCGACCTTGTTCTTCTTCAGGAGATAGGCCACGCCCGATGAGAGCTGCTTCGCAACGGCGCGCGAACGCTTGACCACTTTGTCGAGCTGGAAGCGGGGATTGTCGGCGGCAAAGCCGAATTCGCCAAGATTGTGCAGGAGATGATGGATTTCGCTGGTGCGGAGCAGCGCCTTGGTGGGAATGCAGCCCCAGTTGAGGCAGATGCCGCCGAGATTCTCTCGCTCGACCACGGCGGCCTTCATGCCGAGCTGGGCGGCGCGGATGGCGGCCACGTAGCCGCCTGGCCCGGCGCCGAGCACGATCAGGTCGAAGTCCGTCTCGGCCATCGTTTCGCTTCCTTCTATCGAGCCAGTAGAGCGAGCCGAGGCCCGCTCACTCTTTGCACCGTCCAATCGGACATCGGCTCCGCGCCAAGGCCGGCATAGAACCGAAGGGCCGGCTTGTTCCAGTCGAGCACGGACCATTCAATGCGTGCGCAGCCCCCCGCTTCGGCCAGGCGGGCGAGATGACGGAAGACGGCGCGGCCGATGCCGCGGCCACGATGCTCGGGGGCCACGTAGATGTCTTCCAGATAGAGGCCGGGGCGGCCGGTAAAAGTGCTGAAAGTATAGAACCAGAGTGCGAAGCCGACCGCCTCCTCAACCACCTCGGCGATCAGGGCGCCGGCGCGTGACGGGGTGCCGAAGAGGGCGGTTGCGAGATCGGCCTCGGTTGCGTGCACCTCGTGCGCGAGCCGCTCGTACTCGGCCAGCGCCCGGATCAATCGAAGCAGCGTGCCGACGTCTTCGGGCGCGGCCGGGCGCAGCGAAAACGCGGCGCTCACAGCATCAGGCTCAGCGGGTCTTCGATGATCCCCTTGAAGGCGGAAAGCCAGCCGGCGCCGAGCACGCCATCGATCACGCGATGATCGACCGAGAGGGTGCAGGTCATCATGGTCGCGATGGCGAGTGCACCCTCGCGGACCACGGGGCGCTTTTCACCGGCGCCGACGGCGAGGATCGCCGCCTGTGGAGGGTTGATGACGGCGGAGAACTCGCTGATGCCGAACATCCCGAGGTTGGAGATGGAAAAGCCGCCGCCCTGGAACTCCTCGAGCTTGAGTTTTCCCGACTTCGCACGCTCCGCCAGGTCTTTCATTTCGTTGCTGATCACGGCCAGACCTTTCTGATCGGCACGGCGGATGATCGGCGTGATCAGCCCGTCAGGAATGGCCACCGCAACGGAGATGTCGACGTCTTCGTACTCGACGATCCCTTCCTCGGTATAGCTTGCGTTGACGCGCGGGAAGCGGGCGAGAGTGAGCGCCGCGGCCTTGATGATGAGGTCGTTGACGGAGAGCTTGAACGCGCCCGGCCCATCCTTGGCCGAGCGGGAATTGAGGTCGGCGCGCAGCTTGAGCAACGCATCGAGCGCAACCTCGACCGAAAGATAGAAATGCGGAATGGTCTGCTTGCTCTCGGTGAGGCGGCGCGCGATCACCCGGCGCATGGTCGTGTGCGGAACGAGGCGGTGCGGTGCGGTAATCGCGGCCAGAGCGGGGGCGGCAGATGGCGCGCCTGCCGCCGGCGCCTTCGCGGCCGGGGTTGGCGCGGGGGCACGGGCAAGCGCCGCTTCCACGTCAGCCTTGACGATCCGGCCGTTCGGGCCACTGCCCTTCAGCGAGGCGAGAGAGAGGCCGGCCTGCTCGGCCATCCGGCGCGCGAGCGGGGAAGCGAAGATGCGGCCCTCTGCGGCGCCGTTGCCGGCCCCGTTCGGAGCCTTGCGAGTTGCCGGCGCGGGAGGCGGCGGGGCGGTCGCAGTCTGCGGAGCGGGCGATGGCGCGGAAGGTTGGGGTGGCGGAGGGGGAGGCGCGGGCGTTGCGGCGGGCGGTGCTGCATCGGAAAGCGTTTCGCCTTCGGCCAGCAGAACGGCGATCGGCGCATTGATCTGAACGCCGGTGGTGCCGTCGGGGACGATGATCTTGCCGAGGACTCCTTCGTCCACGGCCTCGACTTCCATGGTTGCCTTGTCGGTTTCGATCTCGGCCAGCACGTCGCCGGCCTTGACCGTCTCCCCTTCCTTCTTGAGCCAGCGTGACAACGTTCCTTCGGTCATGGTCGGGCTCAAGGCCGGCATCAGGATGTTGGTGGACATCGCTTCCTCCCGCCGCGTCAGAGAATCTTGCGCACTGCGTCGACGACCCATTCGGGTTGCGGCAGGGCAAGCTTCTCGAGGTTGGCGGCATAGGGTAGCGGCACGTCCACGCCATGCACGCGCATCGGCGGCGCGTCCAGCCAGTCGAACGCCTGCTCGATCACCTGCATCGCCACTTCCGCGCCGATGCCGGCGAAGGGCCATCCCTCTTCGACCGTGACGAGGCGGTTGGTACGGCGGACGCTTTCGACGACCGTTGCAATATCGAGCGGACGCAAGGTGCGGAGGTTGATCACCTCCGCCTCTATTCCGTCCTTGGCGAGGGTCTCTGCGGCCGTCATCGCCACGCCGACCATGATGCTGAACGCGACGATGCTGACACGATCGCCGGGCCGTTCGATCTTCGCCTTGCCGAGCGGCAGGATGAAATCGTCCGCGGCCGGGTAATCGAAGCTGTGCCCGTAGAGGATTTCGTTCTCGAGAAAGATCACCGGGTTGGGATCGCGAATCGCCGCGCGCAGCAGTCCCTTGGCATCGGCCGAAGACCAGGGAGCGACCACCTTCAATCCCGGCACGTGCGCATACCACGAAGCGTAGCACTGGCTGTGCTGGGCGGCGACGCGCGCGGCGGCGCCGTTCGGGCCGCGAAAGACGATCGAGCAGCCCATCTGCCCGCCCGACATGTAGAGGGTCTTGGCAGCCGAGTTGATGATCTGGTCCATCGCCTGCATGGCGAAGTTGAAGGTCATGAATTCGACGATCGGGCAGAGCCCGTTGAGCGCCGCGCCGACGGCGAGGCCGGTGAAGCCGTGCTCGGTGATCGGCGTGTCGATGACGCGCCGGGGGCCGAATTCCTCGAGCATGCCCTGGCTGATCTTGTAGGCGCCCTGGTATTGCGCGACCTCCTCGCCGAGAAGGAAGACACGGTCGTCGGCCCGCATCTCGGCGATCATCGCTTCGCGCAGTGCCTCGCGCACGGTTGCGTGTCTGACCTCACCCCAATCCTTGTCGGCGGCAGGAGCGGCCGCCGGTGCGGCGGGC
>JASHOA010000067.1 GCA_030041375.1 Acetobacteraceae bacterium | reverse complement strand
GGGTGGGTCCTCTTCGCTGTCCTCCGACATCGCCGCCCCACAACGTTGCTGCAACGTGCCGCAAGGATTTTCTCAGTTTAAGGGCAGCAGGCCAAGCAAATTATCATTCCAAAAGGCAATTTCTCAATTTACCGGCAATAGTCAAGTCGCTGAAAACATTGAAAACGCGTTTATCATTCCAAACGGCAACATGACAGCCGCGCTTGTTGCGGCCGGGTCGCGCGGGCACCCGGCAGACGGTCGCCCTCGAGACGCCAACCGCGGCGGCGATCGTCTCACCCGTCATCCGCTCCCGCCGCAACACCGTGGTCCGCTCGACGCCGGGCTGCAGGGTCGGCGGACTGAGGCGGTGGGCGGTGGGCGGTGGGGCCGCGCGTTGCGGTCATTCTGGCCGGCCATGCTCTCCTGTTCGTGTCGTGCGAGCCATTTCCCCGCCCTGCCCCGGCAGACCCCGGCGCTTCCGCGGTCACCGTCGGCGTCTGTCCGCGTGGGCCCAGGTCCGCAATCCGCTCTCGACCAATCGGCGTGAGGCGCGCATTCTTGCGCACGTTCATCTGGTTCTCCTCCCGGACAGCTCCGGCTTCGGCACCTTCAGCTTCTCCCGGAAAGGACCGGATGAACAACCTTATGAAACCTCGCATCAAGGGATCGCGAAAAAGGGCTGCTCGCCCCATTCGCGATTCTTGCCAAAGCCGGAATCGACGAGATGCTCCTTACCCCTTTCCGCATGCCCGGCTTCGCCGCCCCGACGGTCCGGAAGCATCGACATAGCGACCTGCCGTCGCGATTCCGGGCTGCTGCAAAGACCTTGGCGATCGTGGTCCCGGGTGGCCGCTTGGCGTGCGCGCAGCGGTCCAGGCGGGCTGCCCACTGCCCGCCAGCCTGGATGAATTTGCACCAGCTTTGGCGGAGGCTGGCAATGACGCGATTCCCATCCGGTCAGGTGCTGGCCTGCCTCGCCGTCCTTCTTCTGATTCTGCCCGCCGCACTCGCGCTCGCGGACACGCCGCCACTGATCGCGCCGCTGTCGTCCCCTTCGGGTCCCATCAAAGTCAAGGTCGGCCTGTACGTCACCCACCTCTATGGCTTCGACCTGCCGGACGAAACCTACAAGATGGAGTTCTGGCCGTGGTTCCTGACCACCGACCCGGACTACAAGCCGCTCGACAGCATCCAGATCATCAACGCCGACCACGTCGCCGTCCGCTATCCCTCCGTCATCGCCCGCAATCACGCGCCCTGGGCCGGCGGAAAGGCGAAGGTTTTCTGGCACAGCGCGCTGTATACGGCCACTCTGCGACACAGTTGGAATGTCGCGGACTTTCCTTTCGACCGGCAGACACTGGAGCTGGAGATGGAGGACAGCACGAACGACGTCTCACAGGTCGTTTTCGAGCCGGATTCATTTGGCAGCGGCGTGGATCCCACTGTGACCGTGCCCGGATGGAAGATCGTTTCCTTCGCGTTAACCCGAGGGCAGCACGTCTACCCGACGAGCTTCGGTGACCCGGTGCCGACCGGTACCAGCATCTACAGCCGCATCACCGCACACATCGTCGTCCGGCGCCGTGGGCTTCGCCTCTTCATCAGCCTGTTCAATGGCTTCTTTGTCGCCTTCCTTCTGGCGACGCTCACCTACTGGATAAATGCCGAGAGCATGACCGAGGCCCGCGTCGGCCTGTGCGCAGGCGCGATCTTCGCGGCCGTCGGCACGAAGTTCGCGGTCGACACCAGCCTGCCGCCATCCACGCAGTTTACGCTGGCGGACTCGATCGAGGTGTCGACGTACGCCGCGATCGTGTTCGCTCTGATCGCGGTCGTGTTGCTGCGGGAGCTGGCCAGGCGCAGGCCCGCCTGGGTCGCGCCGGCAAACCTTGCCTGCGGCGTTGCCAGCGTGGTGAGCTATGTCTCGTTCAACATTGTGATGACTCTGGCGGCCCTGCGCTAGCCTTGACCGCTGGACGCGCGCGCCGCGTGTCCTGAGCCGGCGCATCGCGCCCTGACGGGAAGCCAGCAAAATACCGAACCGCGACTCGATCGGACAGAGAAAATCTTCACGTTCCGACGGCTCCAACCGCCCAGAGCGCGATCGGCTCGTCGTTGCCTCGATACCAAGCGCCCGTGATCTCGACCCATCGCCGCCGTCACCGTCATGCCCGCGTCGGCGGGCATCCACGATTTTCTCGTGCCGCATCAGAGACATCGATAGCCGGGACAAGCCCGGCCATGCGGAATTGACAACGTCCAGAAGGGTCACGATTTGCGACCTTTGGTATGACAGGCCGCGGCGCCCCGCCCGCGCGTCGATTCGCTGGTTCATCCCGTGAACATGATGTAAGCGAGGGTGTAGTAGGGTGGCCGGTTCTCGTGTGCTCTGCCACCGCCTTCCGTGACATGAGTATGGACTCCGGCGAGGGATGTGGGGCAGTTGCCTTTCCCATCGTTCTTACGCGGGTCGCCGCTCTGCGCGGTGTTGGAAAAGGCCCAACCAGGCCCAGTGACGGGGATAGTGTGATGGTGTTGACCGGCCGGGCCGTGGTTGT
>JASHOA010000066.1 GCA_030041375.1 Acetobacteraceae bacterium | reverse complement strand
GCACCCGATCCACCGCTGCGACGATGAAGTGGGCAACATCATTCGCTGGCAGCCAGTCCTTGAGGTCCGGCGGCAGCAGAAAAGACTGGTCACGGTTGAACGGTACGAAGTTCGACATAGCTGGATGCTATCCAGCTATCGAGAATTTGGGTACCCCCCAATCCGACACGCTGCTAGAGCAGATCGCGATCAGACGGAATCGGCTGATCGTGTGAAGATGCTCGCCAAAACAAAGGGCTAGAGCAGTTACCGTGTGCCATGGCGAACGGAAATTGCTCTCGTGTGCCGACTCTGATACTTGATACCGTAGGAAGCACTCGAGCGGTCGGCACACACCTCTTTATTTTCAGTGGCCTGCTGATCCCCGACGTTTGCTGCCGCCGGCAGCAAACGTCGGGGGCAGGACACTAGACCCTTGTCGGGAGGTCCAGTCAGACCGACAAGGGTCTAGACCAGCTTGACGATCTGCTTGCCAAAATTTTTCCCCCGCAGCATCCCGAGGAACGCCTCGGGTGCGCTCGCCAGGCCGACCGCCACGCTTTCGCGATACTTGAGCTTTCCGGAGGCCACCAGCCCGGCCAGTTCCTCCAGTGCTGTGGGCCAGTCATCCAAGTGCTCGGAGACGATGAACCCTTGGAGCTTCAGCCGCGAGGTCAGGATCAGCCGTGGATTTGCCATGCTGAGCGGCGCACCGTCATAACCGGCAATGGCACCGCAGACGGCGACACGGCCATGCGGGTTCATCCGCTCCATCACCGCATCCAGCACCGCACCTCCGACATTGTCGAAATAGCAGTCGATCCCGCTTGGCGCGGCGGCCGCGAGGTCCGCGGCGAAGCTGGCGGAGCGGTAGTCGACGCCCGTGTCGAAGCCGAGCTCCGCCACCAGGTAACGGCATTTTTCGGGCCCGCCCGCAATGCCCACGGCCCGGCATCCTTGCCGCCTGGCGAGCTGGCCGACGACGCTGCCGACGGCGCCGCTGGCGGCGCTGACCGCAACCGTCTCACCGGGCTTTGGTGCGCAGATCCGATTGAGCCCGTACCAGGCAGTGACGCCAGGCATTCCGACGACCCCGAGATAGGCCGAAAGCGGCACCTTGCCGGCATCGACCTTGCGCATGCCCTGGCCGTCGGAAGTGCCGTATTCCTGCCAGCCGAACATGGCGATGACCGTGTCCCCGGGAACCCAGGCCGGGTTGCGGCTCTCCTCCACCACGCCGGCCGTGCCGCCCTGCATCACCTCGCCAAGTTTCTGCGCCGGCGCGTAGGATTTGCGGTCGTCCATCCGCCCGCGCATGTAAGGATCGAGCGAGAGGAATTGATTCCTGACCCGCACCTCTCCCTCCTTCAGCGCCGGCAGCGGCACCTCGATCAGGCGAAAGTTATCGACGGAGGCGCTCACCGCCGGGCGGCTCACGAGCAGGATCTGGTGGTTCAACTTGGGCATCGTCGCGCCTCCAGGTTTCGGGCAAAATCGAGTGCTCCTCCACGGAGCAGCCGCACGGGCAAGCAGAGCATGCCGCCTCGCTGATGAAAACCCTCCGCAGAACCCGCGCTCAACTTGGGAGCATTGCAAATTCCCCGATCCGCACGAAAAACTCACGCGCCCGAGGAGGCCCGCCGATGCACATCCGCTTCATGATCCGCCTGCTCGCCCTGCTCTGTCTCGCGACGCTGCTGCCTCGGGCAGAAGCGGCCACTCTGCCAGAACCACCCCACGCAGCGCCGCGGGAGGCGCTGCCGCCACCGGCGGTCAGCCATCATGTTCTCACTCTTCCGGGCCGCGCGCTCCATTTCACCGCGACGGCCGGGAGCATCCTTCTGCGCAATGAGAACGGCTCGCCCGAAGCGGCGATTGCGTACCTCTCCTACACGCTCGACGGGGCGGATGCGGGCATCCGCCCTGTCACTTTCGTCTTCAACGGCGGCCCCGGCGAAGCCTCGGCGTGGCTGCAACTCGGCGCGGTCGGCCCGTGGCGCATCGCCATGGCGGCACCCGGGGACCTCGAGAACGGCATTCCGTCCGCGGCGCCCCATCTCCTTCCCAACGCCGACACCTGGCTCGATTTCACCGACCTCGTCTTCATCGACCCGGCGGGTACCGGCTACAGCCGCATCCTCGACCCTGGCCCGACCGCCCGCAGCCATCTCTGGTCGGTGAACGGGGATATTGCTTCGCTTGCCGAAGTCATTCGCCGCTGGCTCGAGCAGGCGGGACGGGTGGCATCGCCGAAATTCCTGCTTGGAGAGAGTTACGGCGGATTCCGCGTGCCGCGTCTTGCGCATGCGCTTGCGGAGGATCAGGGGATCGGCGTGCGCGGCCTGATCATGGTTTCGCCCGTCCTCGATTTCTCCGGCAGCTTTGCCTTCGATCCGCTCTACTGGGTCGAGCGGCTGCCGAGCCTCGTCGCCGTCGCCCGCGCAAAGCAAGGCCCCGTAACCCGGGCCACGCTTGCCGATGCCGAGGGCTACGCCGTCGGGGATTTCCTGCGTGACCAACTGGCCGGACCGCGCGATCCTGCCGCCCTGAGCCGCATGGTGGCACGCGTTTCCGAGCTGACCGGGCTCGACGCTTCCGAGGTGCTGCGGGAAGACGGCAGTATCAATGTCCGGACTTTCCTCCGCGAGACGGCGCCCGGGCGGATCGCCAGCATCTACGACGCCACCATCACCGATCCGGATGCAGTCCCGGCCAACCCTTGGTTCCCCGAACCGGACCCGATCTTCCGCCTGACACCGCCCTTCACGAGCGCCATGCTCATTCTGTATCGCCAGCGCCTGCACTGGCGGCCGGCGCCGCTCTATCGTCTCTTCAACCCCGAGGTCGAACGGCACTGGAATTGGGGACACGGCAGAGCCGCACCCGAATCCGTCACCGCGCTCAGGGAGGACCTCGCCCTCGACCCTGCACTCCATGTGCTGATCGCGCATGGCCTGTTCGATCTCATCACGCCCTATTTCCGGACGGCGCTGATCCTCCGCCACCTGCCGGATATCGGCCCGGCAGACCGGGTGCGCCTGGTCACCTTCGAGGGCGGGCACATGTTCTACAGCCGGGATGCCTCTCGGGCCGCCTTCCGCGCGGACGCTCTCGCGCTCATCACCGGCAGGTAAGCGGCGGTTGCGCGGATTCTCCGTCTCTGGGAGAAACGGCTTTTTCCGAGGACGGCGCGCGAGCGATGGAGCTTTATTTCCACAACAGTCTGAGCCGGCGGCGCGAACGCTTCGTCCCGCTCGATCCTCTGCACGTGCGCGTCTATGTTTGCGGCCCAACCGTTTACGATCTTGCGCATGTCGGCAACGCGCGTCCGATCGTGGTGTTCGATGTCCTCGTGCGGCTGCTGCGGCACCTTTTTCCACGCGTCACCTATGTGCGTAACATCACCGACGTCGAGGACAAGATCATCGCCCGCGCCGCAGAGACCGGCGAGCCGATCTCCGCGCTGACCGCGCGCACGACCGCGGAGTTCGAGGCCGACATGGCCGCGCTCGGCGCGCTTCCGCCCGACATCGAACCCCGGGCGACCAGCCATATCGGCGAGATGATCACGCTGATCGAGCGGCTGATCGCGGGCGGGCACGCGTACTTGGCCGAAGGACACGTGCTTTTTTCGATCGCCAGCTTCGCGGCCTACGGGCGGCTTTCCGGGCGCTCGCGCGAAGACATGATTGCAGGCGCGCGCGTCGAGGTCGCGCCCTACAAGCGCGATGCGGCCGATTTTGTGCTGTGGAAACCCTCCGCCGTGGATCAGCCAGGCTGGGAGAGTCCGTGGGGCCGCGGCCGCCCAGGCTGGCATATCGAGTGCAGCGCGATGTCCTGGCGGCACCTCGGCACCGATTTCGATATTCATGGGGGGGGCGCCGACCTGATCTTTCCACACCACGAGAATGAAATTGCGCAGAGCTGCTCGGCCTTTCCGGAAAGCCGTTTCGCCCGCGTCTGGCTGCATAACGGCATGCTGCGCGTGAACGGAGAGAAGATGGCGAAGAGCCTCGGCAACTTCCTGACCGTGCGCGATGCGCTTGCGGTTGCTCCCGGCGAAGCGGTGCGGCTTCTGCTCCTCAAGACACATTACCGTGCGGAGCTCGATTTTTCTTTGCCTGCGCTGGCCGAGGTGCGCCACGAGCTGGACCGGTTCTACCGGGCGCGTGCGCACCACCCCAAGCCTGCAGAGGTGCCCGTCCCCGGTTCCGTCATGGCCGCGCTGGCGGACGACCTCAACACACCGGCCGCATTCGCTGCTCTCTATCCGCTCGCCGACCGGGCGCTCGGCGGGGACGCGGAGGCAGCCGGCGCACTGGCGGCTGCCGGCGCATTGCTCGGCCTTTTTCAGGCCGAGCCCGCCGAATGGTTCCAGTCCGGTGGCGACCGTCCCAGGATCGAGGCCGCCATCGCGGCACGCAGCAAGGCACGCCAGGCTCGCGACTTCGCCCGGGCGGATGCGATCCGTGCCGAGCTTGCGGCGCAGGGCATTCTGCTCGAAGACGGGCCAGGTGGCACTACTTGGCGGCGCGCCTCATGACCGGTCGTGACGGCGGCGCCGTGCTCGAAGCCGGAGCGCCTGGCCCGGCGGTGATACTGGTGCGCCCCCAGCTTGCGGAGAATATCGGTGCCGCGGCCCGGGCGATGGCCAATGGTGGACTGTTCCATCTGCGCCTGGTCGCTCCGCGAGATGGCTGGCCGCAAGACAAGGCCTGGCGCACGGCCTCGGGTGCTGACCACATTCTCAATTCGGCGCGTCTTTTTCCTGATGTTGCGACCGCTACGGCCGATCTCCAGCACGTCTTCGCGACGTGCCCGCGGCCGCGCCATGTCATCACGCCCGTTCTCACCGCGCGTGGCGCCGCCTGCGAGCTTCGTGCGATCGGCGCGCGCGGGCTCACGGCCGGGATTCTGTTCGGACCCGAGCGTGCGGGGCTCGACGCAGAGGATCTCGCGCGCGGCGATGCGCTTGTGCGCTATCCCCTCAATCCGCGCTTCCCGTCGCTCAATCTTGCGCAGGCGGTGATGGTGATGGCCTATGAGTGGTGGCTTGCCGGCGATCCCGACATTCTCCCGCGCAGGATGATGACCAACGAGACGCGTATCGCAACGAAAGCGGAGATCGAGAACTTTCTTTGTCACCTCCTGGCAGAGCTCGATGCCTCCGGCTTCCTGCGCAATGCGGAGAAGCGGCCGGGCATGGTGCGCAACATCCGTCATTTCTTTGCTCGCGGCGAGGTAACCGAGCAGGAACTCGCTACCCTGCACGGCATCGTCACCGAGCTTTCCCGCGGCCGCCGAGAGCACGGCCGCTGTGTCTGGCCGATATTTCCCTGTTAGGATTTGTTGAAAAATAACTGAATCGCGCGTGCTTCGCCCATTTTGGGGATTCCGGCGCGGTGGCGTGGTGTCCTAGACTCGCGGCGTGATCGACGAAGCGGCCATCACGTTACGCTACGCGGCGCTTGCCCCGGTGCTGGACGAGCGGGGGCTGCGTCGTTTTGCTGCGGCGGAGGCCCGTACTGCCGGTCGG
>JASHOA010000065.1 GCA_030041375.1 Acetobacteraceae bacterium | reverse complement strand
CATCGCCGAACTCGAAACCGGGGACCACGTCGTGCGCTTCTGCACACGCGACATCGGCATTCTCAACCGCAAAAGCCGGTTCCGTCGGTTCGCTCCGCCTCGCGATACGCCGCCCGAGCCAACGGAACCGGCTCACCCAACCGATCTGTCGGGTATCATCCCGGTCCAAAATGTCGACCATCAACCCGGTTGAACAGCGGCGAGGGGCGGTGGTAAGGCCGAGTCACTCAAAATAAAGCCAGTACCAGCCGCCGCCGTTCGCGCCGGTCGCTCCGGCCTCGCGGACCCTCGCCGCGGCGGACGATCGCCGGCATAATGGAACTTGCACCTCGTCCCGCTGGCCGGTGATGCCGAGGAGGAAGCGATGAGTCCGATGGCAAAATCCGATTGGCGCCGGCCAGCCAGGTCATCGCGCCGCGAGCTTCTGGCGGGGGCGGGTGCCCTGGCCGGCTTGGCGGCGCTGCCGGCCAGCCTGCGCGCAGCTTCCGAGCCGATCGTCGTCGGCATCATCGCCGAGACCGCAACGCTGCTCGGTGCCGGGATTCCCCGCGGCGCGGCAATGGCGGTCGACGAGATCAACGCCCAGGGCGGCGTCCTCGGGCGGCCGATAAAGCTCGTGGTCTACGACGATCGCGTCTCCTCCTCGGAGGCAATCAGGGGATTCCAGCGCCTCGTGCACCAGGACAAGGCCGTCGCGGTCGTCGGCACCTTCGTCAGCGAAATAGCGCTCGCGCTGCAGCCCTGGTCGGCACGACTGAAGATCCCCTTCATCACGTCCGGTGCCGGCAGCAACGACATCTCCGCACACGTTCACGCCGACTATGAGCGTTACAAATACACCTTCCACACCTACTTCACGTCGTACTTCATCGCCGAGAGCGTGAGCGATTCCGCTCGCGACGTGCTGGTTGACGGTTTGCATATGAAGAGCTGCGTCATGATGAGCGAGGATGCCGCCTGGACAACGCCGTACGACGCAGCACTGCTCGAATTCCTGCCCAAGGCCGGCCTCGAGATCCGCGGCCACATCCGCTTCTCTCCCGACACCACCGACTTCACGCCGATATTCAACAAGATCGAGGCGAAGAAGCCGGATGTCATCATCTCCGGCATTGCCCATGTCGGCGTGGTGCCGACCGTGCAGTGGGCACAGCAACACGTGCCGATCCCGATCTACGGGGTCAGCGTTCAGGCGACCGCGCCGAGTTTCTGGAAGGACACGCATGGCTCAGCCGAGAGCGCGAACAGCCAGACCGGCGCCGGCCCGGACTCGGCGATCACGCCGTTCACCCGCCCGTTCACCGAAGCCTATCTCAAACGCTTCCGTTTGCTGCCGGTTTACTCCGGCTACAGCACCTACGACACGCTGCATCTGATTGCCGAGGCGATCACGCGCGCCGGCTCGACCGAGGCCGACAAGATGGTGACGGCCCTCGAGGCCACCGACCATCTCGGCACGATGGGGCGGTTCAAGTTCTATGGCCGCGACGATCGCTTCACCCACGCCATCGAATACGGCCCCGATCTTGTGCCCGGCGTGATGATCCAGTGGCAGAATGCCAAGCTGAAAACCATCTGGCCGCTGAAATACGCGACCGCGAAGGTTTCCTTCCCCTCTTTCGTCAAGCTGCCGGCCTGAGAAGCCGACGCCGGTCGGGGCCGGCCGCTCCGGCGGCCTGGACCCTCGCCGCGGCGGCCAATAGACTGCATCATTCATGAAGCCCATCCCGCTGGGAGAGAACGACAAGGAGCAAGCAATGAGCCGCATGGGAAAATCTGATTTGCGCACGTCGGCCAAGGCATCGCGCCGGCAGGTGCTGGCGGGCGCGGGCGCGTTGGCGGGCTTGGCGGCCCTGCCGGCATCCGTCAGGGCGGCAGGGGAGCCGATCAAGATCGGCGTCATCGCGGAAATCTCCACCCTGCCGGGTGCGGCAATCCCGAAAGGTGCTGAGATCGCGGCGGATGAGATCAACGCCAAGGGCGGCGTCATGGGCCGGCCGCTTCAGCTCGTCGTCTATGACAATCACGTCTCCTCGGTCGAGTCCGTGCGCGCATTCCAGCGCCTTGCCAGCCAGGACAAGGTGGTCGCCGTGATCGCGAGCTTCATCAGCGAGGTGGCACTCGCCCTCGAGCCCTGGTCGGCCCGGCTCAAGATGCCGTTCATCACGCCCGGGGCGGCCAGCAACAACATCTCGAAGCAGGTGCATGACGACTACGATCACTTCAAGTACACCTTCCACGGCTGGTTCACTTCCTATTTCATCGCCAAGAGCACTTCCGATTCCGCTCACGACCTCCTGGTCGATCAGTTGCACATGAAAAGCTGCGTCGTGATGAGCGAGGATGCGGCCTGGACCACCCCGCTCGACGAAGGCTATCTCGAGTTCCTGCCCAAGGCCGGGCTCGCGGTGCTGGACCACATCCGCTTCTCCCCCGACACCACCGATTTCACGCCGATCTTCAACCGGATCGAGGCCAGGAAGCCGGACGTGATGATCACCGGCATCAGCCATGTCGGGGTGGTGCCCACCGTGCAATGGGCGGAGCAGAAGGTGCCGATCCCGATGTATGGCGTGAGTTCCCAGGCAACCTCGAGCGACTTCTGGAAGGATACGCACGGCGCGTGTGAAGGCGTGACGAGCCAGGCAGGCGCGGCACCGGATTCGGCGATTACGCCGCGGACGCTGCCCTTCACCCAGAGCTATCTCAAGCGCTACGGGCTGCTGCCTGCCTATTGTGGCTACTCGTCCTACGACATGGTGTACGTGATCGCCGAGGCCATCGCACGCGCCGGATCGACCGAAGCGGACAAGATGGTGACCGGGCTCGAGGCCACCGATCACGTGGGCACGATCGGACGAATCAAGTTCTACGGCCGCACCGCCCGCTTCACCCACGCCATCGAGTACGGCATCGACCTCGTTCCCGGCGTGATGCTGCAGTGGCAGCAAGCCAAAATGAAGACGATCTGGCCGCTGAAATACGCGACCGCCAAGATTTCCTTCCCCTCCTTCGTCAAGCTGCCGGCCTGAACAGAGTGAACCGCCGCTGAATTCCGCTGATTCGCCAGGCCGCGCAGCGGCGTGCGCCGGGGGAAGAATCAGCAACGATAATAAAGGGTTGTCCGTTGCAACAGCGGCTTCGGAGCGTCTTTTCCCGCTGTTCCCCCGCTGTTCTGAGCGGCGCCTTTGCTCGGGCGGCTGACGGGTAAGGGCGATGCTGGGCTACGAGATCTTCGTCGACGGTTTTGCCATCAGCTCTCTCTATGCGCTGGGAGCCGTCGGCTTCACGCTGATCTTCGGCGTCTCCGGCGTGCTCAATCTCGCCCATGGCGGGACGATGGTCGTGGCGGCGATGATCGCCTGGCTGGTGATCGGCGATCTGCATACCGGGGTCCTTGGCGGAGCATTGATCGGCATCATCGCCGCCATCGCCTTCGCGTTCGCGACCTATTTCGCGGCGGTCCGGCCGATTCAGCGTTCGCGCGCCATTCCCAAGGAAGAGACTGAGATCTTCATCCTCACCTCCACGCTGCTGTGGGGAATCATGATCCAGACGGCGATCGCCTATTTCTTTACGACCAACCCGGTGACGGTCCCGCCACTCGTTCCTGGCGTGGTGCACGTCCTCTCCGTGCGCACGCCGAGCAATGAGGTCCTGATCGCCGTGCTGTGCTGGCTGGTGATGGCCTTGCTCTGGCTGTTCGTATCCCGCACGCGCGCCGGCAAGGCCCTGCTCGCCGCCTCGATTAACCCACGCGCACTCACGCTCTGCGGTTTCGAGCTTTCGCGGATCCATCTCCTGGTCTGGGCGATCTACGGAGTGCTGGCCGGGATCGCCGGCGTGCTGCTCGGCACCTATCTCGGTGCCAGCTCGGACAATATCGGCCCGCTGACGGCGAGCGCCTTCTCGATCGTGATCCTGGGCGGCCTGGGCAGCGTTCCCGGTTCGCTGATCGCGGCTTACGTGGTCGGCTATTTCGAGACCATAACGGCCTACCTGGTCGCCCCGACGCTGCGTTCGATCCCGGCGCTCATCATCCTGGTGCTGGTTCTTTATATCCGCCCGCAAGGGATTCTGGGGCGAAGGTAGAAGGCATGACAAGGAGCCTTCTTTCATCCCGCGTCTTCCTCGGATCGGTCGTCGTTCTGGCCCTGGCCGCGCTGGTTCCGTTCCTCGGCCGCGTCGTGCCGTTCATCGCGGTTCCCTACGCTCTCGGGGTGCTGACCTCGGCCTACTACTTCGGCGTCTTCGCAATGTCGTGGGATCTTCTTTTCGGTTACGCGGGCGAAGTGAATTTCGGCCCCACTTTCCTGATCGGCCTCGGCGCCTACGCCGCCGCGCTGATCAACAACATCCTGCATTGGCCGATCCTGCCTTGCGTGATCGCAGCCGCTGTCGCCGCGCTGGCGGGCGGGCTGATGCTGGCGCTGCCTGCTTTGCGTTTGCGCGGCCCCTATTTCGGCCTGGTGACGCTGGTCGCCGTTCTTCTGCTGCAGGACGTGATCGTCGTGTTCGCCCACTGGACGGGCGGCGAGATCGGCATGACCGTGCCGGACGTGCTCTCCATCAGCGCCGATACCAACTACTGGATTGCGCTCGCCTTCCTGGTCGTCTCTGCCGCCATCATCTACGGTTATGCGCGTTCGTCGCTCGGCCTGATCCTGCAGGCGGCCGGACAGGATCCGGTCGAGGCGGCGGCGCTCGGCTTCAATGTCGCCAAGCACAAGCTCGCCGCCTTCTCGCTGAGCGCGATCATGTCCGGCGTGGCGGGGGCGATGCTGATCTTCTATCTGGGCAGCGCATCGGTCGACGTGGTGGTGGACCTCGCGATCGCAGTGCAGGTGATCATCGCGGCCGTGCTCGGCGGGCGGCGAACGATCCTCGGTTCGGTCATCGGGGCCGTGTTTCTCATCCTTGCGGGCCAGGTCCTGCTGCCGCTCGGCCAGCTCAGCACCTTCGTGGTGGCACTGATTGCACTCCTGGTGATCCTGTTCTTCCCTGACGGTCTTCTGGGACAATTCCTCCACGTCGGGGAGCGCGAATGAGAACAGAGCGCCTCGCCGTTGCCGGACTGACGAAGCGCTTCGGCGGCCTGGTGGCGGTGAAGGACATCGCATTCGCACTGCATGACGGCGAAATCCTGGGCCTGATCGGGCCGAACGGCTCCGGCAAATCGACCGTGATAAAGCTCATCATGGGTATCGAACGGCCAACCGCCGGCTCGATTACTCTCGACGGAACGGAGATTGCCGGCTGGCCCGCCCATCGCATTTCCCGCGCCGGCATCGGCATCGTCTTTCAGCATTCGCGGCCCCTGCACCGGCAGACCGTGCTCGAGCACGTAAAGCTCGCCCTGTTGCCGGATTCCCTCTTGCGGCTGGCGGCCGATCCACACGTGGATGCACGCGCGCGAGCGATCGCCGAGCGCGTTGGCCTCGAGCGTGTTCTCGACCGCTATCCCGGAACCCTGCCGTTCGCCGATCTGCGCCGGCTCGAGCTTGCCAAGGCGATCGCGCGGGATCCGTCGGTGGTGCTGGTCGATGAACCCTTTGCCGGCCTCACGGCGAGCGAGATCGCCGAGTTTGCCGGGCTGATACGCAGCCTGCGCGATGCCGGCCGGGCGTTGCTTTTAGTCGATCACAACGTGAAGAGTGTCGCCGCACTGGTCGATCGCGTGCTCGCCATGTATCTCGGCGAGCGCATCGCGGAGGGCAGCGCCGAGGAAGTGATGCGCGACGAAACGGTGCGCCGGGTCTATCTTGGCGGCGCGATCGAGGCTGGCGGGCGGACCGGCGTGGCAGAGGGGACGGCGGCGCCGCTGCTCGAAGTCGATGGCGTCAGCGTGCTCTACGGCAAGGCGCAGGCGCTCGATCGGGTCTCGATCGCCATCCGCGAGCGCGAATTCGTCTCGATCGTCGGTCTCAACGGCGCCGGCAAGACGAGCCTGTTCAATGCCATCTCGGGCTTCGTTGCGTACAGTGGCAGCATCCGCTTCGGGGGCAGGAATCTCGCGACCCAGAGCGCGGCGGCGATTGCCCGCAGCGGCCTTGTGCAGTGTCCGGAAACGCGTGAGCTGTTTGGCGATCTCTCGGTCAGGGAAAATCTCGAACTGGGCGGCAGCCATCTTGGCGCCACGGAGCGAGCCGAGCAGCTTGCCTGGCTGCTCGACCTGTTCCCCATCCTGAGCGAGCGCGCGCAGCAGGCGGCACGCACGCTCTCGGGGGGCGAGCAGCAGATGCTGGCGATCGCACGGGCGCTGATGATGCGTCCGCGCCTTCTAATCCTTGACGAACCGACGCTCGGGCTGGCGCCGGTGATTCTTTCGCAACTCTCGAAAGCGCTCGCCCGCCTGCGCGAGACGACCGAGATCACCTTTCTGCTCGGCGAGCAGAATGTGACTTTCGCGCTGCCGCACGCAGATCGGGTCTATGTGCTGGAGCATGCGCGCATCATCTGGGAGGGTGAGCCGAAGCGCTTCGCCGAGGAAGCCGGGGCGGCATATCTCTGAGCGGCTTCCGGATTTCCGTCTCTCTCTGGTCCTTCAGTGTCCGCGCAGGATCTGGCTCAAGAATTTCTTGAGGCGGTCGGTTGCCGGTGCGGCGAAGAGTTGCGCCGGCTGGCCGACCTCGACGATCTCCCCCTGGTCCATGAAAACCACGCGGTCCGCGACCTGACGTGCGAAGCCCATCTCGTGGGTGACACAGACCATCGTCATGCCGCTTTCCGCAAGCTCGATCATGACGTCGAGCACCTCCTTGATCATCTCGGGGTCGAGGGCGGAGGTCGGCTCGTCGAAGAGCATGATCTTCGGCCGCATGCAGAGCGCGCGCGCGATCGCCACCCGCTGCTGCTGGCCGCCGGAGAGTTGGGTCGGATATTTGCGCGCCTGTTCGGGGATCCGGACCCGGCCAAGGAACTCCATGGCCAGCGCCTCCGCCTCCGGGCGCTTCATCCGCCGCACATGGATCGGCGCCAGCGTGCAGTTGTCGAGGATGGTCAGATGCGGGAAGAGGTTGAAGGACTGGAAGACCATGCCGACTTCACGGCGCACCGTGTCGAGCGCGCGTGCGTCATCGGAAAGCTCGGTACCGTCCACCACGATACGTCCCTTCTGATGCGCCTCGAGCCGGTTGATGCAGCGGATCATCGTTGACTTGCCGGAGCCGGAAGGCCCGCACACGACCACCCGCTCGCCGCTTGCGACCTCGAGCGAGACATCACGCAGCACGTGCAGCGCGCCAAACCACTTGTCGACGTGGTCGAGCAGGATCGCCGCCGCGGTGGCGCCGTTTGCTGTCGCGACCTTCATCCCCATGTCTCCCCGCGCCTCTGCTTTTTCTGATCACTCCCGCACCAGCCGGTCGGGAACGAAGAATCCGCCGCGGCGAAAATACTCCGCGGCCCCCGGATGGAACGGCAGGAACCGGTTGAGCGCAATGTTGCGCGGCTGCATCTCGGAGGCGAGCGGCAGTTTCGCCACCAGTTCCGGGGCCCGGGCCATCACCGCCGCGGTGAGCGCATAGACCAGGCTGCGCGGCAACCGGGCGCGGCAGATTGCGAAATTGAACATCCCCGGGCATGGGATGGTGGCGGTCTGCCCGGGATATGTGCCGGGCGGAATGCGGGTCTGGGAAAGAGCGGGCAGGTTGCGGACGAGCAGTTGGATCTCAGGCGGCGAGAAGCCGAAACAGCGGATCGGCATCCGGCGTGCAAGGTCGCGGAAGGCGGGAACCGGTGGCCCGGCAGCGATCAGGCAGGCGTCAACCCTCCCGGAGCTGAGCGCATCGGCGAGGGCGCTGTAACTCTCGAAGCGAAAGCCGACGACCTTGATTCCGAGCAGTTGTAACATGCGCGGAACGTAGGTGCCGCCCGTTCCGTATTCGGGCCCCACACCGAGCACACATCCGTCGAGCGCGGTGACGGCGCGAATCGTGCTCTGCGCCGGGGCGAAGCCGTGAAACGCGGTCTCGTACAATGGAAAGAGGGCGCGGATGGTGCGGAATTCAATTCCCCCGGTCCAGGCACCGCCGCCGGTCCAGGCCTCGTGCGCGATCCCGAGCGTCGTCATGGCGAGATCGGCGGCGCCGCGATCGAGCAGCAGGATATTCTCGTTCGGTCCGTCGGTTGCCCGGTAGAGAAGGTGGACATGCGTCGCCGCAGCAACAATCGCGCCCCAGGCAGGGCCAAAAATCGCGTAGGTGCCGCCAGGGCTGCCGGTTGCCATGGTCAGCGCGGAGGGCCAGACGACCACGCTTTGCCCCGCGCAGGCCGGAGCCGCCGCGAACAACATGGCCGCGGTTGCCAGCACTTCCCGCCGACCCCTCACTCCCTCCTCCCCCTCGTGCATCAGGCACGACACTTGGCCGCAAAGGCGCGTTTCGCGCCCAGCGGCCAATCGAAGGGGCGGGAGAGTAGGCCGGCCGGCCCAAGCCCGTCCATGCGAAGTCAAGCCTCCGTTCAGCCGTGCCCTGCCTGACCCTTCATTCTTCCAGCCAGCGGCAATGACCAGATTTGCTTGGCGTCGCCCGGGGCATAGAAATCTGCGAGCACCGCCTCGAGCGAAAACCCGGCGGCTTCATAAAAGCGCCGTGTTGGAGCGTAGAGCGGGCGGCCTGCCGTTTCGGCGTAAAGAAACCGCCCGCCGGCTTCGGCCGCCTCGGCGGCTGCCATTTCCACCAGCCGCCGGCCGATCCCCGAGCCCTGTGCTGCGGGAAGAACGACGATCCAGTAAAGATCCCACGCGCCCAGGCTGGCTGGCACGGGGCCGAAGCACGCATAGCCGAGCAGGAAGCCATGCGGCTGCTCAGCCAGCAGAAACCGGTAGCCGCTCTGCTCTCCCTCCACGAGCGCCGCGCGTGCAAGCTCTTCGGCAACGGCCATTTCGGCCTCGTTGAAGAAGCCACTGGCGCGGCAGAGGCTACCAACTGCCGTGACATCATCAGCCAAAAGCCGCCGGCGAACAGCAAACTTCCGAGGTGGAGGCTTCGACCGTGGCGGCGAGCGAGGTTGCATGTCAGGCGCCGAAAGCGCCGCTTCAGCAATGCGGGCGATCAGATCGCGGTATGCGATCCCGCCCTCCCCGGCTGCCGCGGCGAAGCCCGCATCGGGCGCCAGTGCCGAGTTGGCGTTCACTTCGAGGATGTACGGAACGCCCGCCGCGTCGAGGCGGAAATCGACGCGTGCATAGCCGGCCAGGCCCAGCGCAGCAAAGGCGCGGCGGGCGAGGTTCGCCAATTGCGATGCAAGCGCGTCCTCAATGCCCGTGAAGCAGCGATGAGTCGCGGCGAACAGGGGATCGTCCGCCAGCCATTTACCGGCATAGTCGAGAATGCGTGGCATCCCTTCGGCTACACCGGCGGGCGGCCATGCCTTGTCATAGACGAGTTCGGCCGGGGGCAGCACAGAGATGCCGCCCCTGTCGGCCAGCAACGAGAGGCTGAACTCACGCCCCGGCAGGAAGGCTTCCGCGAACCAGCCGGCGGGCAAGGGTTCTCGAAGTGCCGAAACCACCGAGTGCCGGCCGAGCCCGAATGAGGCGTGCTCGCTGCTGTGCTTGACGATGAAGGGCCCCGGCCATCCCTCGGCAGGCCCGGGCGGCACCGGCAGTCCGGCCGTTCTCAGCACATTTTTCGCCGCCGGCTTGTCGGATGAAAGGGCGAGTGCGGCGAGCCGGCTTCCGGTAAACGGCAGCCCCACCCCCTCCAGCATGGCTGCTGCCGCAAGCCCGGCAGGCCCCGGGAAGGCCACGCCTGGCAGGCTTTCAACCAAGTTGAACACGAGGGCCGGCGGATTCTCCCGAAGCCGCTCCGCGGCCGGCGAAAGATCGAGCCCGAGGGCGAGCCGTTCCACTTCCCAATCGGACTCGGCCAGGGCCGCCTCGACCGCCGTTGCCGCCGTAAGCGTATCCTGCTCGTCCGCTCCGGCCGCAGCCGGCACAAGCTGATGCAGCAGGACGCAGCGCTTCATGCTTACGGCAGCATCCTCCCGAGCGGCCGGCCGGCGAAGACGTGAACGTGGAAGTGCGGCACTTCCTGGTTGGAATCCGGCCCCATATTGGCCAGCAACCGATAGCCCTTTGCCTCCAGCCCGAGTTGTCGCGCTACAGCGCCAACTGCGCGGAAGAAGCCGGCGACTTCGTGGTCAGGGGCAGCCTGTAGGAAATCGGCGGACGAAACGTACGCCCCCTTCGGAATCACCAGCACATGCACCGGCGCTTGCGGATTGATGTCATGAAAAGCCAGCGCGTACGCGTCTTCGTACACCTTCTTGCATGGGATTTCTCCGCGCAGGATGCGCGCAAAGACGTTGGTCTCGTCGTAGGGGGGAAGGCCGGTCACTGCCATCAAAGGCTCTCCTAGCTCGATGTTTGCATCAAAAGAACGGCACGGCCCGATTGACAAGGCGGGCCTCTGTCGGGCGGAACGATCAGGGTTGTGCGCGACTTCGCGCAGTCAACCGCGAAGGTATCGGACCGGCGGGAGCGCCTCATCGAGGAACGCTGCCAGCCGGCCATCTGGCCGGCCGACGAGATCGGGGCAGATCAAATTTCGTACCATCCGGGCAAAGAGCGGCAGTTCTGCTATGGAGGCAAATGCCCTCCGACCCGCTGCCGTTCGATCCGCATCGCTTCAGCGCCGCCGCCGCGCACTATCGAGCTGGCCGGGCTCCCTATCCCCCTCTGCTGATCCGCCGCGTCGCGGAGGCCGTGATGCCTGGCGCGGGCGGGCGGGTGCTCGATCTCGGCTGCGGCCCCGGGCAGCTTGCGATCGGGTTTGCCTATTTCGCCGATGAAGTCATCGGCCTGGACCCGGAGCCCCGGATGCTCGCCGCTGCTGCCGAGGCGGCGCTCGGCCTGACGCCCAACGTGCAATTCCGGCAAGGAAGTTCATACGAACTCGGCCCGGACCTCGGCCGATTCCGCCTGGCCGTGATGGGACGCAGCTTCCACTGGATGGATCGCAGCGCGACACTCGCTCACCTGGACGGGATGATCGAGACCGGCGGCGCCGTCGCATTGTTTCACGACACCCATCTCGAGGTTCCGGAAAACGCCTGGCGAAAGCGGTGGCGAGAGATTACCGAGCGCTATGCCTCGGGCGATCCGTTGCGTGAACGTCGCCACTCGGAAACCTGGGTATCCCACGAGGCCGTGCTGCTGGGTTCCGTGTTCTGCCGCCTCGAAAGACTCTCGCTTGTTGCGCGGCGAGTCAGTACGACTGACAGCCTGATGGAACGGGCGCTTTCGATGTCCAGCACCTCGCACGCGCTGATCGGTGAGCGAGCCAACGAGATGACGGCCGAGCTTTCCGCCCTAATGGCGGAGGTGGCGCCCGACGGCCAGGCCGCCGAGGTGCTCGAATGGACCGCGCTGATTGCCCGCCGCCCTTGACGGCCCGGCCTTGCGAGGTGTCTGAGTCGCGTCTCCCGCATCGTCACATTTCGGTTGGCCCCGGCGAGGTCCTCTTCGCCGCAGCAACATGATCCGTCCGGCGGAAGACCGCCTGGCAGGGGCCGTGTCCCGGCGCTCTGCCTGCCTCTTCCCTTACTGACCTTTTCCAACCCCGGTAGAGGCTGTGCAGACCGGGGACCTGACCGCCGCTGCGTTCTTGTTGACAGGATGCACTGAGAATAGCTCCAGCAACCGCCCGACTCTTTGGTCCCGCTCGATTCTTGGCTGTGCGATCAGAATGGCGCGAAAGCAAGTCGAGGCACGGCGCGCGGCCGGCATAACGGCCCGCCCGGTTGGCGCACGGCGGGCAAATCCGATCCTGCTGCCGAGCCGGCGAGCGGAGAGCGATCGCCCCGGGTGAGGGATGTTTTGACAAGAATCAATGTCGCCAAGCGGCGAACAGCGCATGGATGCCGCATGGATGTTTCCCGTTCGCCCGATACCGTGAGTCCTGCGGCAGATACCAGCGGCTCGGCCGTCATCGAGGTGAGAGCGTTGACCCGCCGCTTCGGCAGCTTCGTCGCCGTGGATCGCGTAAGCTTCGGCGTCGGGCGCGGAGAAGTCTTCGGGCTGATCGGCGCCAATGGTGCCGGGAAGAGTACGGTCATCCGGATGCTGACGACTCTACTGCCGGTTACCTCCGGCGGAGCGACGGTTGCCGGCTATGATCTCGTGAGAAACCCCGGCGAGGTGCGCAGGCATATCGGCTACGTTCCACAGCTCATGTCGGCAGACGGCGATCTTACGGCCACTGAAAACCTGCTGCTCTCCGCGCGCCTCTACGGGATTCCTTTCCGAGAAATCCGTTCCCGAATCGAGCAGACGCTGGCGGCGATGGATCTGGCTCCGTTTGCGCACCGCCTGGTGAAGGCCTTTTCCGGCGGCATGATCCGTCGCCTGGAAATTGCCCAGGGCCTGCTGCATTGCCCGGCCATACTCTTCCTGGATGAACCGACGGTCGGGCTCGATCCCGCGGCGCGACACGCGGTTCTCGGCCGGCTGGCGAAGCTCAGGGCCGAAACGGCGACGACCATTCTCCTCACCAGCCACTACATGGAGGAGATCGAGGAGCTGTGCGACCGGGTTGGGGTACTCAGGGAAGGCAAACTCGTGGCAGTTGCCTCTCCCGCCGAACTCAAGGCGCGCGTCGGGCCGGCAGCGACGCTCGATGACGTTTTCGCCGCGCTGGCCGGCGAGGAAGCCAAATCCCCGGAAATTCAGGCCTATCGCGATGTCCGTCTCTCCCGCCGGGCTGCCCGCTCGCACGGCTGATCAGTCCTCTCGAGCCTTTCGTTACTTCGAGCAGGTCTTCGGAGTTTGCGCCGCCGAGGTGCAGAAGCTTTATCATGATCCGTTCGAGCTATTTACCCGTGCCATCCAACCGGTGATCTGGCTTCTGCTCTTCGGCGAAGCGATGGCGCGAGTGCGCGGCCTCGTGACCGGAAGCATGAGCTATATCAATTTCATCTCCGCCGGGATCCTCACGCAAAGCGTGCTGTTCGTCGCCATCTTCTACGGCATCGCAGCGATCTGGGAACGCGATCTCGGCGTCCTTCATCGCTACCTCGTCAGCCCGGCCCCCCGTTCGGCCCTGGTTATCGGCAAGGCCCTCTCGGCAGGGATACGCGGGCTTTCCCAGGCTCTGGTGGTCTACATCCTTGCCGGCCTCCTGGCGGTTCCGATCAGCCTGCAGCCGGTGCACCTCGCCCTGATGGTCCTGTTCATCATCGTTGGTGCGGCGCTTTTCGCCACCTTCTCACTGATCGTCGCCTGTCTCGTGAAGACGCGCGAGCGCTTCATGGGAATCGGCCAGATCGTGACCATGCCACTTTTCTTCGCCAGCAATGCGATCTACCCTCTCGCGATCATGCCGGCCTGGCTCAGGGTCGTGGCTCGGCTCAATCCGCTTACATACGAGGTCGACGCCGTACGCGCGCTGATGCTGCGCGGCGGCACCAGCGATTTCGGTGTCGGCTCGGACTTCACGGTGCTCGCCGTTGTGTTCGCGGTGCTTGTCGGCGTTGCAGCTCGCCTCTATGGGCGGATGGGCAATTGATCGGCCGGGAGCACTGCTCCATTGCCAGCGGGCGATGACTTCAAATCAACTAGCTTTGTGGGCCGACCACCATTGCTCCAGCAACGACGGTGATGGCCGTCCTGCTCTTGCGGAACAGGTTCAGCGCCGGGAGATGCGCGCTTTGGAGCCGTGGCCATGCGACCCCGAGCGCCACGGTGAGGAATGCGGCGAAGAGCTGCCGCATACCGGCGATCACCTGCGCGAGGCTCAGCGGCGCGGAGACCTTCGTGGTCGCGGCGGTGAAAACGAGAATGGCGACAACGCTGCAGCGTCGAACCGGGCGCGGGCGAGGTACCCGTCGATGCGCGCAAAGACCGCCCCGACCAATGGCCCGCGAAGGGATAGAGAAGCCTCCCGGGCGGGCTGTAGAGACTTCCGGTCCATTAACCGACGGACCACGACCGCCCTATCCTGCTTCTAGCTTTCGCCCCGGGCGATGCGCTCCCGCTGCACCCAGGCATCCAACGTCCCTGATAGTTCAGGAATTTACATTGCAGGAATTTCTCCAACGAGAAGCGCTCCCAAGGCTCGGCGATGGTAATCAAGTCGATGCGTGGCGGTGGTCTTCGTCCGCCCGCCAGAGCGTCCCGGTGGTGCTTCCAATTTCGATTTAAGGGATTGCCGCTTTCGCCGACGTAGATCAGCGTGCCCTCATGGTCGTAATGTGCATACACGCCCGGCCTGAGCACCTCCGGGTATCGCGCGCTGTCGTGTATCGATTCGGCGTTGTGCTGATGACTAGTGAATGGCGGCAGATTCGGATGGCGACAGGTCGCCGCATATTGCTGCACGAGTTCGGCAAATATCTCGGCGTCGGGTCTGCTTGTTGGTCCGCTCGAGTGTCGTGCTTCTTGCTTCAAAGTTCCGACGTTTCGCGCGAAGCGGTTCCATAGCACTTGACCTGGGCACGGCGCCATATGACGGACGCCGAAGGTCTGGTTTCCACCCGAAGCGGCCATGCGCATTAGTCAAGATTTTCGGGCATTCCCGTTGACCCAATGCCGTCAATGGGTTACGCTTCCTGTAAAATATGCCCGAAAAGAACCTGCAAAACCGCCGCGTCGGCTATGCCTGCGTCAGCACCTACGGGCAGACGCTTGCCGCGCAGCTTGAGCAGTTGCGCAAGGCGGGGTGCACCCAGATTTACCGCGAGAAGGCGACGGCGCACGGCCCGATCGGCGGGAATTGCTGCGGCTCCTTCGGGCCATCGGCCCCGGCGATGTAGTGACGGTGACGCGCATCGACCGGCTGGCACGCTCGACTTTCGACCTGTTCGCCATCGTCAAGCAGATCGTGGACGCCAAGGCGCAATTTCGGTCACTGGCGGAGCCGTGAGCCGACACAGCGACCAGCACCGGGCGGCTAGTGATTGCCGTTCTTGGCGGGCTGGCGGACGTGGAACGCGACCCTGATCCGCACCCGCACGGCGGAAGGCCGCGAGCGAGCCAAGGCGCGCGGGCAGCACATGGGCCGACCGCCGAAGCTCACGCCGCAGCAGCAGAAGGAAGCACGGCGGCGGCGGGCGGAAGGGGCCATGCTTAAGGAACTTGCGAAGAGCTACAACGTCGGCAGAGCGACGATTTCGAGTCTCTCCCTGTGAGTCGCTAAGATGACATGGCAATACATGAAGCATTCCGACGGCAGAATAGCCGTCACGCTCGATAGCAACGTGTGGAACTTTCTGTTGGACAGAAGATTCGACCTCGCGGTCGAGCTGCCTCTTGCAGAATTCGTAATCTTTGTAACCCGAGAGGTTGAGATTGAGGTGTTGGCGATCCCCGGCGCTTCGAAGGCCGCTCTCCGAGACTTTATTGACCAGACCATAGCCCGATGCGACATCAAAACCACATCGGTATACGGGTTCGCCACAGAAGGCCCTGGCCCGCAGCGAGTGGGCGGGTTCGATCAAGGGGCATGGCAGTCTCAGACAGAACGCGAATTCTACGCTGCCATAGGAGGGCGATTCCTCTTCGGCAAAGGCGAAAAAGGGAGTCAACTGACCCACAACGAGGGAGACGCGGCGGTCGCGGCACAGTCCTTCTCTTCGATAGCGTTGACGTGCGGAAAGCGCAACAAGTGTGGGCCGCTTCGCTTCGCTGCCGAACATGGGGGTAAGGTCCTCTACTTGGATGACTTCGACCAAAGCGGGCTGACCCTGCGGGAGTATATCCGAACTTTTCATGCGAAGGCATGATTGGAGCAAGCGTCGCGCCCTGACTTTCATAAAGCGGATTATGGAACTCTTGTCCCAACCCTCCTAGAGTGCTGAAAGTCCCACATTTGACCTGAGAAGTGCGGAGCGACTGGCGGGAGCGGAAGGGCAATGTTTGATGATCTTTTGGGAGACGAGTTTGCGAGCCGTCCCGAGAACGACGAGCTCGCCTTCCTTTATTACGAGAGAATCTTCTGCGGACAGCTTGACGCGGCAGTTGCCGGCCTCGAAGATCGAGACGCCCGCTACTCACGTGAGACCTACAACCACTTTAGGCAAACCTACCTCAATCACGTTATTGCTGTGGTCAAAGCGCTAAATCTGGACATACTGGAAGAGTGGGTGAGCGACTCGGCCGCCGCAAGCAATTCGACGAACTTTGACCAGATCAAGTTTGACATCGATGCTGCCGTTACCGGCATCAAGGTGCGTCACGCACAGATCATTAGACAAAATTCTGTCGGGCTGACACCCGACACGCGCGAAAAAATCCGAGACCTAATTACTAAGATCAAGCTCACCATCGAGAGTATCGACCTGCCCTTACCCCGCAAGGAAGCGCTGATGACCAAACTCAACGCCTTCGCCGCCGAGGTGGACAGAGACCGCACCCGGTTGGAGGCTTTCGGAGCGCTGATGTTGGAAGTTACGGGCGGTGTTGCCAAGGTGGAGCGCAAGCTGCGACCCATCCGCAAGTGGCTGGACTCCATTGCGAACCTCTTACATCAGGCACGCGCCGATGAAGACGCTTATCATCGCCTGCTCGCGCCGAACAAGCGCCTAGCGGCTCCCGCCAAACAGATTGCGCCGCCCCCACCACCCAAAGAGGCAATCCCAGATGACGACATACCTTTTTGAGGGCCGCCGCGCGTTGCCGAGTGAATACTGACCAAGACCGGGCGGGCTTCACGGCCCCTTCTACTTTCCATAAGGCCGGTTCTGCACCAGCACCAGCGCGCAACCCCAAAATCATCCGCATCGGTGGGATTACCCCATGCCGCCCTTATTTGCGATGGAGCGAACGACCGGTGGCGACCGGCGATCCTGCTGCCCCCCGCGCCGGAGGGGGTAGCAGGCTTGGTGCGTTACCACCGCGGCGGGCGCAACGCCCCCGCGTAGTAGAACACGACCGCACCGACCCCGACCGCGACGATCACGGTGGCCGTCGATCCGAGAAGCCCTCCCGCGATCGCGGCAACGGCCACGCAACAGAAAACCAGGGCAAGGAATAGCGTCCTGGGGGTGAACAGCAGGACGATCTTCATGCTCCGCTCCTTTGCGGTGTGCTTACCAGGTGATCCGAGGCCGCCCGCGCCGCCGCGATGGCCCTGCTCACGGTCGCTTCGTTGACCTGGAAAAACCGTGCCATCTGTGCCGCCGTTCTGCGGTCGGTGAGCACGTTCTCAACGATCTCGGCACGCTGAACCTCCTTGAGCCCCGGGCGCCGGTCGCCGATGCGGCCTTCGGCCCGTGCCGCGGCCAAGCCGGCCGCGGTCCGTTCCCGGATCATGGCCCGCTCGAACTCTGCGAACATCCCGACCATCTGCATCATCGCCCGGCCGGCCGCCGTGGTGGTGTCGATCGCCTCGGTGAGGGAGCGGAACCCGGCGCCGGCGGCGGCGATCCGCTCGATCAGCCGCAAGAGATCGCCAAGCGAGCGGCTTAGCCGGTCGAGCTTCCAGACCACCACAACGTCCCCTGGCCTGAGCTGGTCGAGCATGCGGTGCAACTCGGGCCGGTCCCATTGGGCACCCGAGGCGGCTTCCTCGAACACCCGGCCGACTCCTGCATCGGCCAGGGCACGCCGCTGCAACGCCGCATTCTGGCTATCCCCCATCGAGATCCTTGCGTAGCCGAGCAGCACTCCGACGCCTTTCACAAACGACCAATTCTGCAAGTCCGGGCCGGACAAGATCTGCCGCGGCTTCGAGCCTTTCACATACTCCTTGCAGAATCAGAGTGCGTGCAAGATGTTTTCGAAAGGCACCACGGCAAGTTGAAGGTCTCGCGACGGTAACGTGGTGCCTCGACAATAGGGGGCGCGGTGCTCGATCGACAAAATCGGCAGCTTATCATGGACGCGTTGGGGCGAGCCGTCGATGATCTGGTTCGGGATCTATATTCGACAAAAGTTGACGGGCCGAGCACCATACAGGAGCCCGAGATCACTTCGCGCATCTGCCAGCGAGTTGAGGATCGGCTCGACGGCCAGCGGGTCGGCGACTACATCTTTCGGGTGATAGCACAATCGATGCCGGACCGTGGACCAAGATCGCTGGAAAGTATCACCGGCGCCGATCTTTTCTTCTCGCTTTCGCTCGACGGCCCTGAAGGGTTCGACAAGGGCCTCTTCGTGCAGGCAAAGCACGACCACAACGTCAATCGCAGTGAGCTTCTCGACGCTTGCGACCGCATGGAACACCAAGCTGGCGTAAAGGGATGCTATGTTTGGATCTACGAGCAGGAAGGCGTGAAGGTCTTCTCTCTGCACCAGATTCGGCAGATGCGTGGGAATACTCTCGACGGACTGCGGCCCCGTTCAGTGGCCGGCCTAACCGGCCGCATCCTCGATTGCTACGCGGGCAGTCAAAATTGGGGTATTCCGATGGGGCCGCGCCGACGGCAGGTTATCCGGGACCGGCTCCAGTGGGTGCGAAGCGACAACGCTCTGGATGTAGCGCTACAGCGTGATCGCCGAGGGTAGAATCGCTGGAGGCATGAATCACGTCCTGGCGCTGTGGGGCCTCCGCGTTACCTTATTGCTACCTTGCCAAGCTCGAATCTAGCCAACAATAACGTTTAACGTATTGAAAGAATTGGCGGACCCGACACGATTCGAACGTGCGACCTTCGCCTTCGGAGGGCGACGCTCTATCCAACTGAGCTACGGGTCCCCGCCCCTCCCATAGCGCCGCTCAGCGGCGCCGGGCAAGCCAGGCCCGGGCGGTCAGATCGGCGCCGGACGGCAGCGGCGCCTCCGGCGCGCGGATCCAAGCGATGATGTCGCCGATCGGCAGCCCGCGATCGAGATCGCGGAGCAGGAGATGATAACCTTGGGCGTAGTAGGCCAAGCGTACGGGGGCTCTTTGCGGGATCGCCCGCCACATGGCGCCCATCGCCCGCTTCGGCACGAGTTCGTCATGCGCTCCGTAAAGTACCAGCGCCGGCACATCGAACTGCCGCGCCGCCGCCTGTGCGCGGCTCATGAGATCGACCAGCCCGTGAATCACGTCGACGCGTGTCTCAAGGATCGTCAGCGGATCGCGCCCGAGCACTTCGAGCGCCGCGCGGTTGCTCGAGGCCTTGACGAGGCCGGCTCCGGAAAGGTGGAGTCCGGGCACGGTCTTCCAGGCGAACCAGAGCAACGCCCGGTAGAACATACTCATATCGGCCCGCCCCCAGACCGCCGGCGCCGCCAGGATGTAGCCGGCAGCGGGCGGCGGGTCGGGCGCAGTGGCAAGCAGGATCAGCACGGCGCCGCCCATGCTCTCGCCGAGCAAATAGAGCGGCAGGCTCGGATGCATATGATGCAGCAGCAACGCCATCCAGCGCGCATCGTTCACCAGGGCTGCCGAACCGGGCCAGAAACCGCGCGCGGTGGTGGCGCCGAACCCGCGCTGGTCGGGCGAATAGACGGCGATGCCGGCAGCCGCGAACAACGGTGCCGACAGCGCGAAGGCGTCCCGACTGTCGTTGAAGCCGTGCAATGCCAGCATCACCGCGCGCGGCGGCCCTGCCGGCAGCCAGGCGCGGTAAGGCACCCGCACGCCGTCTGGCATGATGAAAGCCTGGGCACCCATCTCAGGTGCCATCACAGACGGGCCAGGGGGGTCGAGCCTGACCGCGCAGGCGGAGAGCGCAAGAGCGACCAGCACCACCAGGATAGGGTGCCCGACCCGGAACCGGGCGCCCAAGGGGGGCTCCCCAAAACGGGCAGCCGGTGCGCGGAGCCCGGTGGTCGAACGGTGCGTGACCCTCGTCAGCACCGGCACACCAGGGGAACGCGGGGTCGAGTTGCAAGCACCGCCGCCATGCCGCACATTCTCTCTTCTCGTGCAGGCTCATAGAGGATGCGATGCCGGAGGGTGCCGCCACCCAGACCGAGACAGTGTACGTTACCGAGGATGTCGTCGCCTGCGACGGCGGTGAGGGTCCGCTCGGCCATCCCCGCGTTTTCCTTCACCTTCTCAACGACGAAGCGGTCTGCCCCTATTGCTCGCGCCGGTTCGTGCGCAAGCCCGGGGTCACACGGCTCGAATCCGAGCACTGAACGCGCGTGGACACGGCCGGCGGGGAGCCGCTCCATCTCGTCCTGATCGACGGCTCGGGTTTCCTGTTCCGGGCCTTCCACGCGCTCCCTCCCCTCACGCGCCCGGATGGGACGCCCGTGAACGCCGTGCTCGGTTTCACCAACATGCTGGCCAAATTCCTGAAGGAGCATACTGGTTCGCATCTTGCCGTGATCTTCGATGCCGGACGCGAGACGTTCCGCAACCGCCTCTATCCGGCCTACAAGGCACACCGTCCGCCGCCGCCGCCCGAGCTGGTGCCGCAATTCGCCCTGGTGCGCGAAGCGACCCGCGCCTTCTCGGTGCCGGCGATCGAACTTCCCGACTGGGAAGCCGACGACCTGATCGCCGCCTACACGGCGGCGGCAAGAAGGGAGAAGGCAACGGTGACCATTGTCTCTTCCGACAAGGATCTGATGCAGCTGGTCGGCGCCGACGTGGTCATGCTCGACCCGATCAAGCAAAAGTCCATCGGCCCCGAAGAGGTCAAGGAGCGTTTCGGCGTACCCCCCGAACGGGTGATCGATGTGCAGGCGTTGATCGGCGATCCGACGGACAATGTTCCGGGAGTGCCCGGGATCGGGCCCAAGACGGCCGCGGATCTCATCCGCGCGTACGGCAGTGTCGAGGCGACGCTCGCCGCCGCACCGGAGATGCCTCCTTCGAAGCGGCGCGAGGCCCTGCTGCAACACGCCGGAAATGCGCGACTCTCGCGCACCCTGGTCACGCTTTGCCAGGACGCGCCGCTCCCGGTTCCGCTGGCCGAGCTTCGTCTCCGGGCACCGGATCCGGCGGAGCTTGCCGCCTGGCTCTCGGTGCAGGGTTTCCGCAGCGTGCTGCATCGGCTTGGCCTCGATTCCGTAACCACCCCGGAAAGCGCGCCCGGTGTGCAAGAGGCCCCGGCGAAGCCCGCCGAGACCCCCGCCTTCGGTCCGTACGAGACTGTCACGACTCTCGCGGGCCTTGCGGCCTGGATCGAGAGAGCGCGCGCAGCAGGCGTGGCCGCGGTCGATACCGAGACCGACTCTCTGAACGCGCTGGCTGCAAACGCGGTCGGGTTCTCGCTCGCCACCGCTCCGGGATGCGCCTGTTATGTGCCGCTCCGCCACGACGGCAATGGCGTCATGATGGCGCCCACCGAAGCGATCATGGCACTCGAGCCGCTGCTCGCCGACCCCACCGTTCTGAAGGTGTTCCAGAACGCGAAATACGATCTGCACGTGCTGGCGGGAGCCGGCGCCCCAACCGTTACCCCGCTCGACGACACCATGTTGCTCTCCTACTGCCAGGCGGGCGGGCGGCATGGCCACGGCATGGACGAGCTTTCCGTCATTCATCTCGGGCACCGGCCGATCGCCTACGATGATGTCACCGGCACCGGCCGGGCGCGCGTGAGCTTTGCCGCCGTGCCGCTCGATCGCGCCACTGCCTATGCGGCGGAAGATGCCGATGTCACGCTCCGGCTGTGGCACGCGCTTCGCCCCGGCCTGCGCGAGGCCGGGGCGCTGGCGCTTTACGAGCAACTCGAACGCCGGCTCATTGCGGTGCTCGTGCAGATGGAACGCGCCGGGGTGAAGATCGACGCCGCCGAGCTTTCCCGCATTTCGGCCGAGCTTGCCGAGCGCATGGCAGGGATCGAGTCCGACATTCATCGCCTCGCCGGCCATCCATTCAATGTCGGCTCGGCCAAGCAACTCGGCGAGGTACTGTTCAACGAGATGGGCCTCGGCGGCGGCAAGAGGATGAAAACCGGCGCCTTCGGCACGGACGCCCAGGTGCTGACGAGCCTGGCCGATGCCGGGCACGAGCTGCCGGCGAGGGTGCTGGAATGGCGCCAGCTTCAGAAGCTCAAATCCACTTATGCCGACGCGCTGGTGAACGAGATCAATCCCCGGACCGGGCGCGTGCACACGAGCTTCGTCATGGCCGGAACCTCGACCGGACGGCTCGCCTCGACCGATCCGAACCTGCAGAACATTCCGATCCGCACCGAAGAGGGTGGACGGATCCGCCGCGCCTTCATCGCCGAGCCGGGGCATCTTCTCGTCAGCGCCGATTATTCGCAGATCGAGCTGCGCCTCTTGGCGCACGTGGCGGACATTGCCGCTCTCAAGGAGGCTTTCGCGCGCGGGGACGACATCCACGCGCTGACCGCCTCGGAGGTCTTCCGTGTGCCGCTGGCGGGGATGGATCCGCTCACCCGCCGGCGCGCCAAGGCGATCAATTTCGGAATCGTCTACGGGATCAGCGCCTTTGGGCTCGCCCGCCAGCTCGGCATCGAGCCGGCCGAGGCGCGGACTTACATCGATGCGTATTTCGCCCGTTATCCCGGCATCCGCGCCTACATGGAAGCGGCGAAACAGGACGCACGGAAGCAGGGGTTCGTACTCACGCCGTTCGGCCGCCGATGCTACATCGAGGGCATCAACGACAAGAACGCCGCTCGGCGCGGCTATGCGGAACGGGCGGCGATCAATGCGCCGCTGCAGGGCGGTGCGGCGGACATCATCAAGCGCGCGATGGTGCGCATGCCGGCGGCTCTGGCCAAGGCCGGGCTCGCCAGCCGCATGCTGCTGCAAGTGCATGACGAGCTTCTGTTCGAGGCGCCGGAAGCGGAGGCCGAAGCGACCGCGCGCACGGCTGCCGAGGTGATGGGAAGGGCTGCCACGCTCAGCGTGCCGCTCGCCGTCGAGACCGGCATCGGCCAGAACTGGGCGGACGCGCACTGACCGAGGCGATCTCGTTTCGCAATCGAAAAAGGGCATGATGACGAGACGTCATCATGCCCTTTCACCCGTCTCCCAGGAGGGGGCCGGGGCGCCCGCATCCGGAACAGCCGGATGGCGCGCCCCGGCCCGGTGATCAGCCCTGGTTGCCGGTTCCCTTTCCGAGGCTGATGGCAACGAACAGCTTCTGGCCCTGGTGGATGACGCGGAGCGCCACCGCGCCACCGCGGCTTTCGGCGGCGTGGATCGCCTTCACAGCCTCATCCACCGAGCTGACCGGCTGCTCGCCGATGCCGACGATGACATCACCGGGCTCGAGCCCTGCCATCGCCGCCGGCGAGTTCGGCGCTACCTGGGCAATCACCGCGCCGCGGGTGTCGGCAGGCAGGTTGAACTGGCTCTGCGTATCCGGCGTGACCGGGGCGAGCGCGAGGCCGAGCCGCCCCTGCTGTTCTCCGGGCTGAGCATTGTTGGTGGCGGCCTGCTCGGGCAGGCTTGCCAGCGTGACATCCATGCTGGCGGTGTTGCCGTTGTTGAGCACCTTGAGGTGTGCCGTCTGGCCAGGCTTGACGCCCGCGATGTCGATCGCGAGGTCGCGCGGATTCTTGATCGCCTGGCCGTCCACCTCGGTGATCACCTCACCGGGATGGAGCCCGGCCCGGGACGCCGGCGTGCCAGGCTCGACCGCGGCGATCAGGGCACCGTCCTTCGAGGGCAGATGCAGTGCCTCCTGCATATTGGGCGTGATCGGCTGCGCCTCGACGCCGAGATAGCCGCGCGTGATGTGGCCGGACTTCTCGAGCTCCGCGACGATCGTACGCACCGTGTTGGAGGGGATTGCAAAGCCGATGCCGACGCTGCCGCCGGAGGGCGAGATGATGGCGGTGTTCACGCCGATGACCCGGCCGTCCAGGTTGAACAGCGGGCCGCCGGAATTGCCTTCGTTGATCGGCGCATCGACCTGGATGAACTGGTCGTAGGGACCGTCACCGATATTGCGCCCAAGCGCGGAGACGATGCCGGCGGTGACGGTGCCACCGAGGCCGAACGGATTGCCCATGGCAATCACCCACTGGCCAGGCTGGGCATTGCTGGAATCGGCAAGCTTGACGTACGGCAACGGATGCCCGGCGTCGACCTTCAGCAGTGCAATGTCGGTGCGCGGATCGGCCCCGACGACGTGAGCGGTGAGCTTGGTGCCGTCATCGAGTACGACGGTCAGCGTTTTCTCGTCCTTGATCACGTGGTTGTTGGTGACGATCAGGCCGGAGGAGCTGATGACGAAGCCGGAGCCACGCGCCTCGATCGCCTGCGACTGCTGCGGCTCTGCCCCGAACGGGAAGGGGAACGGAAACATTCCGGGCGGCGGACCCTGCATGGCGGCCGGATGCGGGCGAAGGTCGTTGATGATCGAGACCACGGCCGGCTTCACCTGGGCCACCAGAGGCACGAAGTCGGGCGCCTGGGCCAAGGCGGTGGTCGCGGCCTTGGCGGGGGCGACGATCAGGTTCTGGCCTGCCGCGTAGCCGCCGAATGCGGTGCCGACAAGCAGGATCGCCAGCAGGGAGGCGCTCAGCACCCGGCCCCTGCGAGGCGTTGGATTGGTCCATTCGGGCATCGTGTTCTCCTCAGAGTAGAACGGGCGTCCTGGCGCCCGGCGGGCGCCTGCATGGCGGGAAGATGGGGCGGGGCGCGTGAACGTTTCCCCGGCGCAGTGATGAAACCGTCGTCATGCCCGGAAACCATCCGCTGCGCACGAAAACCGGTTGCCAAGGCGGGGGCGGAAGCGGGAAAGAACGCTTCCGGGCCGGGTTAGCACAGTGGCAGTGCAGCGGTTTTGTAAACCGAAGGTCGGGGGTTCAAATCCCTCACCCGGCAATGAGCCCACCGGAAAGCGAGACAGGGCAACAACTTCCTGATATTACAGAGCTTCCAGCCACCTGATGGGGACACATCAGGGGGACACATTGCGGTGGCGACGATGCGGACTGCCAGGCTGTGGAAGGACCCGCGAACAGGCATCTGGAAGCTGCGCCGCCGCATCCCCGAGGTTTATCGAAGCGTAACTGCCCGGCGCGGAGATGTGGTCAAAATCAGCACCGGGACAGCCGATCGCAAGGCCGCAGAGCGTGCCCTCCCGGACGTGCTGGCCCGCTGGAACGCGATGTGCGCGGAATGGGATCGGCAACTGCACATCGTGGCCCTCGATGTCGGGAAGGCACGCGAGATCGCTGCGGGGTGGGCAGCCTGGATTGTCGGCAGCCCGTCACGGCTGGAAACGGGCGGTATCGCGGCCAGTGCTTTCAACCTGCTTCCGACCGCTCCGGACTCGGCGGCTTCCTACCCGTTGGTATGGGGGCGCGTCGAACACCATGCGGATGAAGCCCTGGCTATAGCGGGTATCTCCATCACTCCCGAGACGCGGGCGATCCTGCTCAACACAATGGAGCCCGTCGTGGCCAGCGCGTATGCCGAGCGCGAGGCACGTCAGGTTGGTGAGTGGCTGCCCCTCGACGGCTATCCGGAGCGGTTGGCAGCGGTGCAATCGGCCCTCCCGAAGCCGCCTGAGCCGGTCAAGGCGATGCTTACACCCGCCGTCTCCCTCTCCGGGTTGCTCGATGCCTGGAAGGCCGTTTGCGCCGTCAAGCCTCGCACTGTAGCCGAGACGGAATATGCAATTGGGGCTCTCGGGAAATTCCTTGGCCATGATGATGCAGCGAAGATCACGCGCGAGGATTTCCTCCGCTGGCGCCAGGCGATGAAGGCCGAAGGGCTGACTAACAGCACATGGAATAACCGGCTCTCGATGGCCCGGCAGATATTCTTGCAAGCGGTTAAGGATGAAGCCCTGAAGTCCGACCCCACCATCAATCTTCGCTTGGCCAAGGAACGCCAGCAATCGCCAAAGCCCTACAGTGACGAAGATGCAACGCGCATCTTGCTTGCGGCACGGAAAGAAACGTCCCCTGCCCTGCGGTGGTCACACTGGATAATGGCCTTCTCTGGCATGCGAGCTGGCGAAGTCCTGCAACTGCTCGGCCATGACGTGCGCGCGGAGGGCGGAATATGGTTCCTCGACGTGAATGAGGACCACTCGACTAAAAGCGTCAAAACCTCGCAGCGTCGCCATGTGCCACTTCACCCGGCACTGATTGCCGAAGGCTTCCTCAATTACGTCACCACAATCGAAGCTGATGCGCCGTTGTTTCCCGAAAAGGGGCTCGATCAACACGGTCACCGTGGCGGGAGAGCGTGGAATCTCATCGGCAAGTGGATTCGGGAAACAATTGGCATCACTGACCCCACGAAAGCGCCTGATCATAGCTGGCGTCATCGCGTTGAAGATGAGTTGCGCTCGATAGAATGCCCCGAGGATGTGCGCGACGCGATCCTTGGCCATCAGCGTAAGACCACCGGGCGGCTTTACGGAGTGCGGGGAGAAGCATTGAAGCGATTGCACCGCTATCTCTCGCGCGTTCCCGTGCCACCGGGCCTATAGATATTGGCCAGCGAATATCGAAGCACACTAGAACACAATCCATCGGATATTGATCTGCTAATATCCTGTTGCTATCTACGATCTTTCGTAATCATGGCTTGACGCGCACCACCGGACCGCGCTAAATGCGCCGTGAATGCGGAGGCATGAGACATGATTGAGGACGACGATACTCGTGAACGCCTGCTTGGCGATGCCAGTGCGGCACTCAAACTGATAGAGCAAGCCGAAGTCGCCTTACTCTTCTGCCAAGTCAACGGCAAACCTGGGGTTGTCCTTGGTGTTCCGCGCCCAGCCAAGGACCCTAAGCAAACTCGGGTCCTGCCGCTCTTCATTCGCATTCGGGGGGATGAGGAGATCATGACGACGGACGGCCAGAAGGCAAATCTGGTTGCCGACGATGATCCCCTTCTGACCGAAATATATGGCCCGAAAGTCTCCAAAAGCGTGAACTGATAGTTGGCCCTGTGTCGCCGGGAGCGGAGCAAAGATAGTTCTTGCTTTGTTCCCCGCACCAGGCTATAGATGAATTGTTCGCCGCGAAAGCGGGGAAGCTCACTTTGGTATGGGCCCCAGTCACCCGGATAAGCGCCTACGGCCAAAACTGGCCGTGGTTTCCCAAAGTTCAACCATTGGCTCGAACGCAGGGAAACCGCGCCTATGACTGGCCCGATCAGGCAAGTTATCCGGAAGACACCGGCCGAACGCACGCCGCGTTCGGGTAGGCATCACGCTATTTGGTGCGAGTTTCAGCCTGCCTGGGGTGCCATCACCCGTGCAGCCGAAAGACATGGCTGCGGTTTGCGCGCAGTTTATACCCGTCTCGCCAAGGGCCAGCTTATCGTCGGCCCTGATGGCGAAATCGTAGCTGCTACCACCATTTCTTCGCTCTCGGCGGACCACGACAAGAGCATCCCCCTAACTGCCGAAGGCTCCCCGGCAACAGCCCGGAGAACCAACGATGACGCGCCCATGCGTGTTTCGCGATGAACCGTTCTACCAGCTCAGTGTGCGCTTCTGGCGTCGCAAGTCGCGGAACTGGCGGAAGTTCATGCTGTGGATTGGTGGCTACCCGACCAATGACAAGACCCTCGTCCGCTTCGGCCATCGGCCCTGCGCGGACTGTGACTGTTTGCCGAAACGATTTCTAGCCAGGAAAGGAGATTTGAACCTTGCATCCACATAAGAAAACGGCCCCGATGGAGGGTAAATCCATCGAGGCCACGGAAGCAGGAAGGGACGAGGTAACAGCCCTTATCGCAGAGCTTTGCGCTTTTACCAAGCGATTTTCCGGTCGGTTGTCGGTATTGGCCGATCGCGGCACTCCTGGCCGGGGCGAGGCGTTGCACGTCCGCACGGTCGAGATCGGCAGGCCGATGACAGCGGAAGTGCTGCGCAGAGCAATCGACTATTACCGCCAGCAATTTCCGTCGGCTGAAATCCGTGTGCACGGGTGTGGGGTTTATGGCAACACCGAGCTTGTCGAGCGTCTGACAGGCCACCGATTGCCAGCTCATCAGCGCACTCGCCTCGAAGAGCTTCTCAGCCGGCTAAACCTGGCAATCGCGGCGGAGGGCGGCGCATGAGCAAGCAACGCCCACTGCACGCGCTCCGCTCCATGCTCGAAGCGGAAGGGTTCCTCCCCGAGCCGGCTGCGATCCTGGCCGTCTTAGAGAGATGCAACCGGGCCGAGAGAATGGTGCGGCGATTGAAAGCCAAGGAACAGCGCCGGCGCGCGCAAGTCGCGAATGCGAAGCAACGGAAGGGAAGCAAGTGATGCCCGGCGCAGCCGCCACTGATCTCTTTCCGGCCCGTCAAACCGACCCTGAACTTGAATTGCTTATCCGGTTCGCTCTCGATTGTGGGCTGATCGCCAACGGATATGAGCCGATCGCGCTTAACGGCAAAAGACCGGCAGGCGATGGCTGGCAGATACGGGACAACACGCCACAAGCTCTTGCTGCCGAACGGCGGTTGCACCCGAATGCCACCAATACCGGGCTCAGGACCGGCCGGCTCAGTGTCATTGATATTGACCTGAAGGATGGCCGGCACGCCTGGAAAGTGCGTCGCCTCGCTGCGGTGGCACTGGGGATTTCTCCCTTAGAACGGGTTGGCTCGAAGGGATGCGCACTCGGCTATCGCAATGCGAGCCCGATCGGAAAAATCACCATCGTGGGCACTCATCCAACCCGGACCGTCGAGAAGATTGAGATACTCGGCCAGGGTCAGCAAGTCGCAGCCTACGGCACTCACCCTGACACCGGGAAACCCTACCGCTGGCCATTCTCGGATTGCGGACTGAATGGCGAGCCCCTGACCCTCCCGCTGGCAGAGCTGCCGGAAGTTACCCCGGAAAAGCTCAGGGACTTCGCCAGGCGGGCGGCCGAGCTTCTGACACGGCTTGGCTTCCGCGATGTGACAGTGACCGGCCCAGGCCTGGAAAGAGCCTCTCCTCGCCAGCCGTCCGCGCAAGCGGGAGTGCCAATCCCGCCCGCGATGCTCGATGAATGGTTAAGCTTCATCAAACCATCCGAGGATCGAGGCGAATGGTGGAAGATCGCCACCGCGATCGAGCACGATCAATTACCGCTGACCGAAGCGCAGTCGGCCGAACAATGCCACGCGCGGCAGGACGCATGGTCGGACGGTTATCTCTGGCGCAAACGCACCGGGGAGGATTACCGCCCGGCTGGCTATGACCCGGAGGACAATCTCCGGCAGCTTGGCGAGAAGCCCAACCGCGACCACGATATTGCCGGGCTCGGGACGATCTACAGGCTCGCAGTCGAGGGTGGATATTCGGGGCCACCCTACGCAATCCCGGCGGCGGCTGAAGCATTCGGGGCCTGCGAGGCGGTCCGGGCAGCCAAAGCATTTCGGCCGGGCTTCGAGACCCTGCGCATGTCAAGCATCACGGCACATCCGGTCGAATGGCTGTGGCCGAACCGCTTTCCGGCCGGGAAGCTCAGTCAGCTTGTCGGGGATGGCGGTCTCGGCAAGACCACCCTGGCCTTATACATCGCGGCGAGAGTGACACGCGGCGACGCATGGCCGGATGGCGGGCGGGCTCCTGCGGCCGAAGTGCTGATTATCTCATCCGAGGATGATCCGTCCGACACACTCAAGCCCCGATTGGTCGCTCTCGGGGCTGATCTCGACAAAATCCATTATTTCAATGGCACGAAGCTGGCATCCGGCGCGCGTGGTGCATGGACGCTTGACGATCTCACGTCCCTCAACGGCTTCCTCGATGAGCACCCGGCAGTCCGGCTTGTCATTGTCGATCCGGTCAGTGCGCTGTTCCCGAAGGGTTGTGATCCTTACAACAACATGGACGTTCGCAGGATACTCGGCCCGCTGTGCACACTACTTGCCGCACGCAAAGTGACTGTCCTTGCCATCAACCATTTACGGAAAGGTTCGGGCTCAGCCGCTCAGAGAGCAATCGGGTCTATCGGTATCCTGAACCAATGCCGGGCCACGTGGCTCTATTCGCGTGATCCTGACCGGCCCGATGATCTGAAAGACCCGAACCGGGCCGAATGGCGGTTGCTCACCCTGGTCAAGATGAACGTCACCCGCGATCCGGGTGGACTGGAAATTTCCAGCCATGCCGGGACGGTCGAGTGCGATGGCCAATGGCATTCGGTGCCTCTCATCGAAGTGCATCCCGAGGCCATTGAAACAACGGCGGACGAAGCAGCCGGGGAACAGAGCGACGAAGGGGCGGCCCTCAAGGAAGCCATGACCTTCCTGCGGGACTACATGGCCGGCGGCGACCACCCTGCGGCCAATATCCGGAGGGAAGCGAAAGAGGGTGGCTTTTGTTGGCGAACGGTCGAGAAAGCCAAGGCCAGGTTGCGCATCCGAAGCAAGAGGATCGGCGGCGTCAATGGCACATGGGTTTGGCAGTGGCCTCACCCGCAAAAGGACGGGGAATAACCCATGTCCCGCTTCACAGATGTTCGCGGGCCGAGAGCCCCCTCTTTCATTGTGTTTCTTTACGGTCTTTGCGGCCTTCCATATGAAACAAGGCCCTATAACCCAACTTTAGTATGCAGCCTTAGAACGGGGTTGACGGCCTTCGAAGGCTGCAAAGGCCGGTGGAAGACCGCAATCAAAGACCGCATGGCTAACTACTTGATATATATATATATTATTAAAGAATGCAAAGAGAGCAAAAACATACTATCGCGCGCGAGGGCCTTCCCATTCGTGGCCCGGGATAGGGTTTGGCTCGCCTCCCATGAGTTCCTTTTTTATACCGACCCCCTATTTTCCGAATTCAACCCGGATCGGCTCTCTCTGGCCCAAAGGTTCTATAACCCAGCACAATCATGGTCGGGGTTCAGGTATATTTTTCGTGAGGATTATGGACATTTAGTAATTATCCTCACGAATTATTTCGGGATATTTCCCCCGGCTGGCATTTTTCCGAATTTCCCATCGAGCACATGCCTCGCGGCGCCGGACCCCGGCGGTCGCTTCTGGACACGGCAGCCTGCCGGCCGGACCGGACCAAGAGGATGGCCATGTGCTCGCACCGGCTGCCCGCGTTCCATCCGCCATGGTGGGCAAAGCGCGGGCAGCCGGACCCTATCCCGCTCACCTTCAACTGACAGGAGTAACCCTCGATGAACTTCGCTGACATGAAAAAGGCCATCAAGGCCAAGTAGCCCAAGGCTGCCGAGGCTGCCGAACCCGCCAAGGTCTTCGAGCTGCCCCCGCCCAAATACCAATTCTTCGCGGCGAAGATCGCCAAGGACCGAGCTGCCGCCGAGGCCGAGCTAAGCCGGCTGGAACAGGCACACTCCGCCGCAGCCCTCGCGGTTATTGCCGGAACCGGCTCATCGGCTGCGCGAGATGATCTTCTGGCCAAGGTGGGCGAGGCACGTGCAGCCGTGGCCAACTTGGAAGCAGCCCATAAGGCGGCTGTCGTGGCCGATAACCGGACGGCGCGGGCTGCGGCGGCCGATGAGTGCCGGTCTTACATCAAGGCTACGGCGCATCATCTCGGGGCGAGGGACAGGGCGGCAGCCGATCTTCGCAAGGCCCTCGAAGCAGCGGCGGCAGCCTGGCGCATCCTGATTACCCGCTCCGAGAAAGCGGCCGACACTGGCGGGGCGCAGATCGCCCGCACACTGAAGAACAACCACAAGCTGCCGGCGGGCAGCCTGACCGGCTTCTCGGAACTGTATCGCCTGGTCGAGGCCGAGCTGTTCCGGGTGGCGGGTGATCCCGCCATCGGCAATCCGAGGAATTTCCCCGGCGCCAAGCCGAATGACATCCGCTTCCTCAATCACCCGGAAGCCATTCGACCGCTCGACGAGACGATTGCCGACGCCAGCAAGCATGTGATGGCCGTCCTGCGAGGTGAGAAATCCGAGGGATGAGGGGGCGCGATTACTCGACGTGCGAGACAGAAAAGCCGGCATTTTGCCGGCTCTCGGGACGGTCAGTGTGACGACTGATCTATCAGGCAGCCAGGTTCATCGCCCGCCGGATGCGCTGGACAGTGGCATGGCCGACGCCAGCCTCGGCCGCGATGGCGTGCGTCTTGAGCCCGTGGCTGGCCACCAGGGCGAGCCTGATAGCCTCGGCCGTGCGCGGCGGTATCTTCGGCCGCCCGATCTTGCGCCCGCTCTTGGTGCCTCGCGCTTGGGCTCGCGCGATACCCGCCTTGACCCGTGCGACGATGATCTCGCGCTCGAATTGCGCAAATGCCGCCGTGACGTGAAACAGGAGGCGACCGGCGGGCGTGGTGGTATCAAGGGACTGTTGGTCGATGAACACGTCCACTCCGCAAGCCTCAAGGTGCTGGAACGTGCTCACAAGATCGGCCAGGCTACGGCCGAGCCGGTCGAGGCTCCAAACGGCCAGGATATCGAATTTCCGACGGCTGGCATCCTTGAGCATCTGATCGAGCGCGGGCCGCTTGTCGCGACCCTTGGCGCCACTGATGCCTGCATCCTCGTAGCACTGGACGATAGTCCAGCCTCGACACTCGGCCACCGCGCGCAACCGTTGTGCCTGGTTCTCGGTAGTCTGTTGGTCTGTGCTCACTCGCAGGTAGAGTGCAACTCGCTTGGTGTTCATCGTGGTTTCTCTTTGCCTCATAAACAAAAGATTTTGATAGGGGTTGGTGAAGGCTTCGTTGCTGGCTGTCCGCCTGGGGTTTCAGCGGTCCTTTGCAGGAGGGTTTTCTGCCACCTAGTCCAGCGTCACGCTACCGTCGTAGCATCACGACACTACTTTGAAAGCTATTCCTGGGAACATCGGGGCAACGCGTTCTACGATTGCCCTCAGGCCCAGTTCTACTTGATCGGAAGCATCCTCAAGCGTGGCTTCATCAAGCGTGGCGTCCGCCGAAGAGATCATTGCCTCAATCCGTATTGTGAAGAGAACCATCGGTCAGCCCTCCGGCCTGGCAAACGCGCGCTCAATCGCCGCGATGAACCATTCCTCGGCCCCGGTAGGGTCAAGCGCACGCATCACTTCGGCAACCGTGGCAATGCCGTGCGTCTCGATGACTGGCCAAAGGCTGGCCAGCAATTCGCACGTTCGCACGATGGTTTCCTTGCTGGCAGCATCAGGATCAAAGGCGTTCGCCCTTGCGGTCGGTTTGGTGGTAGGCTTGCTGATAGCACGCATGATCTTCTCCATGAGTTTGTGCGTGTCAGGGCGTGGCGATGGCTGGAACCGTCGTCACGCCCGCTCTATGTGCGCCGTCGGCAATTTGGCGTCAAGGAAAATCGGCAGTCCCTATCTAAGGAAATCGTGATCCGTCGGCCAAAAGACCGGGGGTATGCCGGCGGGTATGCCCGGAAAGCGATCGCAGAATTTTTTCATGCTAAAGCAAATCTGCCGAGGAAATCAGGAAAATGTCACCGTTTCACAACTGAAAGGAGTTCTCCGTGCTTTGGATAATCGCCTACTTGGTTTTCATTGTCGTGTTGGCGCTGATCTTCATACTCACGCCAGCCGTCTACGATGTCCTGCGGCAACGCGACCACGACCGGCGCCGGAAAGCCCGGGCCGAGGCTGAATGGCACACCCGGCGGGGATGGTAATCGTGGCCGATAACCTACCCGCCATCCCGGAGCCTGATCCCCGGCTCTCCATGGAGTTGCAGGCACTCCCGGAACGATGGCAGGCATTCGTCGTGGCCCTGGTCGAGACCGGGTGCACCGTTGCCGAGGCTGCGAAGCGTGCCGGCTACGGTAGTGCCGGCAAGTTGGCCCACGATCCTCGCATTCAAGCTGCAATTCACGCCGAGAGTATCCGTCGCGTTGGCACGCATGTGCCGTTGGCGCTCTCGGTATTGGTCGAGGTTGCGAGCAATCGCGCCGGCAAAGCCGCTGATCGGGTCCGCGCGGCCGAGGCGATCCTGGATCGGGGTGGGATGGCCCGTCTCAGCGAACAGAAAATCACTGTGACCCATCAGCTATCGGAGGCCGAGCAGGATCAGGAGATCCTCAGCCTCGCCCGGGAATTGAACCTCGATCGCGCGGCAACCGAGAAGCTCTTGGGCCACGTTATCGAGGCCGAGTTCACTGAGATACCTACGACCCCGAATGTGAATGGCCCCGGTGGCGTCGGTCGTCCGATCTCGAAGCCGGATCGGGGCGACGATCTCAGGACATTCGAGCGCGAGTATGCCCGGGTAGCCAGGAACCCGGAGGCCAAAGCAGAGCGTGCAGCCGAGTTTGCCCGGCGCCAGTGCACCCGAGGCCAAGAGGGCTATGTGGCCTTCCAGGAACTTCAGCGCGCCCGTGAATTAGGCTTCGAGGATGCTTTCACCATGCACGTCGCGCTTGGGTCCGAAGGCATTGAGGACCTGCTTGGCGACATCACCGACCTGATTAACCCGTAACACTGAAAGGAACCCAACATGAGTGACAACCCTCCCGCTACGCCGCCTGTTCCCGGACAGGACCCTTCGCGTCCCCCGGCAGCCCCGCCGCCTTATCTCGGCCAAGGCGATGGCTCATTCACTCCGGAGCAAATGGAGCGCATGGCCAACGCCCTGGCGAAACACTGGACAGGCTCTCAGGAAGAATTACGCCAACGGCTGGCGCAGGACGGTATCGAGCTTGTGCAGCCGGCTGAGCCCCCGCCAGCGGACCCGGACGATGCAGCGATCGAGCGCGTGTTCGGAGCCCCGGCGGATGGTCGGGAATACGACCTTTCGGGGTTGACGATTGGTCATGTTTTCCCCGGCGCCGACGGTGCCTCACCGATCGAGGTGCGGGTGGCTACGGATCAAGTCCTCCGGGGTGTGATGGCCGAGCTTGGTATCCCCAAGTCCCTTGGACGCGGTTTCGCTGAGAATATCCTCGATGCGGCCCGCGCATGGGATGCCCTGCCGGAGACCGGCGCGGCACTCTACTCGCAGGAACAAATCTCGACGGCCGTGCAAGTGACACATGCGCCAAGTCGCGAGGCGACGATGGATGTGATCAGGTCCGTGGTGCAGAAGCTCGCCCAGGCTGAACCCGAGGCCACCCAGGCACTTGTGGAGGCTGGCGCGTTCGAGAGTGCGCCGGTCCTGGCCCAACTCTACATGCAGGGCAAGCGTGCAGTCGCCAGGGGCCGGCGATGAGTAACCGGCCTGACAAAAGTCGCGCTCTTGAAATCCTCCGCGCCCAGGCCAAGGCCAAACGTGAGAACGCGTTGCGTGGCTTTGTCCCCTATCCGAAGCAGATTGAATTCGTGGCTGCGACGAAGGACCATTCGGAGTGTGCCCTGACGGCTGGCAACCAAACCGGGAAGAGTTCCATAGGTGCGGTCATGGCTGCGGTCTTCGCAACTGGCCTATATCCCGAATGGTGGACTGGCCGAAGGTTCGATGGTCCTGTGCGCGGTTGGTGCTGTGGTGAAAGCGCCAGCCTGGTGCGCGACGTGGCGCAGAGAAAGCTATGTGGGCCGCCGGGTGACGAAGAGAATTTCGGCACCGGCACAATTCCGAAATCTCTTCTGGTCGGGAAAATACCCGGTCACGGTGCCGGCGGGGCTCTGGACAAGGTGAGGGTCAAACATGTCTCGGGCGGGATAAGCGAGATCACCTTCAAGTCATACGATCAAGATCGGGCTAAGTGGCAGGGAGAAACGCTCGATTTCGTATGGTGCGACGAAGAGCCCCCGCTTGGTCATTACGTTGAAGCAATGGCACGGTGTATCGCAACAGATGGGCTCCTGTTCTCGACCTTTACCCCCCTGTCCGGTATGTTGAATGTAATCCCGCGATTTCGCGAAGGCGTTCGGGACCGGTGTCTGATCCGCATGGCAATGTCTGATTGCAGGCATCTGGACGACCCCGGGACCCGCGAGAAATTATTGGCCGCATTTCCCAGGCATGAGCACCGTGCGCGCCTTGAAGGCTTGCCCGCCTTGGGCTCCGGTTCCGTGTTCGAGGGCGTTGAGCTGAGCACGCTCATTGAGCCCCTGAGCCTCTTCAATGGCCAGGTTTTGCATAACGGCAAGCCACTCAATACCTCGTGGTGGGCGTTCCTGTGGGGCATTGACTTCGGCATAAACCACCCTTTTGGGGCCGTATTGACGGCATGGGATCGGGATAACGACTGCTTCCTCGTGCTGGCCGAAGTGAAGCTCAAGGACCAGGTTGTGGCCGTGCACTCTTCCCGCATTCGCAGCATCGCTGGCCATGTTCCTGTCGCGTGGCCTCACGATGGCACACAGCGCGAGAAGGGATCAGGGGAAAGCGTGGCCTCGATCTATAAGAAGGAGGGGTTGCTCATGCTGCCGAAGCACGCAACTCACGAGGACGGGTCTATCAGCACCGAGGGCGGGATTGCCGAGATGTTGGCCAGGATGCAATCGGGTCGCTTCAAGGTGGCCGAGGGTTGCCGTGAATGGGCCGAAGAGTTTGGCAACTACCACCGGAAGGACGGCATGATCGTGAAGCAGGGTGATGATTTGCTGTCCGCGACGAGAATTGCCTGCATGGCTCGGCGGTTCGCCCGGCCGGCTGCCCTTGGCCCTGTTCGGCCAGGGCAGGACGGGACTTACCGGCGGCGCTATCGCGGGCCAGAGATCGCCGAGGGGACTGACTTCAACGTGTTCGGGGTTTAGGGATGCCCGGGAGCCGGCGCTCCTGAGCGTGTGGGGAGGGGATGAATTGGACGGTACTCCTGCCTTGACTTGTAGGTTCTTGTTATGTTCTAAATAGCCCTGCTAGGGCGCTACACGAAAAAGTCAAGGGGACCGACACATTTTTGTTGCGCACCCCCTAGGATACCGAGTTAGAGGAGATTACGTTAAATTCGGTTGGATGGAAGTTCCTGAACACTGGTGGGAGAGTGACATGGACGAAGCGAAGTTCGACGCACTCGTCCACTTCATATGTGCGAGGTGTGACGACCCGTCTCGTCTGGGGGCCACGAAGCTCAATAAGGTGCTCTGGTACTGCGATACTGGGGCGTTCCTGTTTTTCGGTCGTCCGATTACGGGGGCTACGTACATCAAGCGCCAGTTTGGCCCCGTACCCAAAGACATCCTTGCAGCGAAGGACCGCCTCATAGCGCGTGGCGCCCTCGTGGAACGAGAAATGTTGTTCCACGGGTATCTGCAAAAGCAGCTTGTTGCGTTGACGCCGCCCGACCCCTCCAGGTTCTCGTCGGACGAGATCGACCTCATCGACCAAGTCATTAAGGCGATCTGTGACGGACATACCGCTTCGTCGATCAGCGAGCTTACTCATGATCACGTTTGGGAGGCGGCCGAGATCGGCGAAGAATTGCCTCTCTATACGGTGTTTGCCCATCGACGGGGGGAGATTGATGAAACAGACGTCGCTTGGGCTAGGGCGGAGATCGCGCGAGCGGAATCCGAGCGAGTAGTTGCGTAACCTGCCGGATGCTCCTCAACCTCATTGAGGAGCCCGGCATAACTGCCGCGCTCACGAGTGCAGCCGACAAATTTCCGCGAACGTGGGACGCATGGCAAGCGTTGACGTGGGTTCTGGCCCGCAATCCGACGATCGGGTTCTTACTGAACGACGTCCCTCCGCCGCCGCGGTATCTGTATAAGCAGGCAGCTATGACCGCCGGGGTTCAGACGATGACGGTAGTGTACAGCTTCAATAACTCGGCGATAACAATCCAGCTACTGCGGTTGACGTGAACGGCTAGGCGCGGGGACCACCCGCGCGGAACGCGCGATCGTCCGTCAGCACCGCCCCGGGCCTCTAATGCCGTCTCGTCGCGGCCCGCGCCCGGATTACGCCGTCGCCCGGCGCAATCCGGGCACTCTTTCATTTGATCTTACCCTCCTTGCTCCCTGGACGCGCGAGCCATTCTAACCGATCCTCTCGTTGCAACGGGGCAACCGCCCATGAACGAGATCATATTCCTCCAACAGTTGTTTTTCCCGGCTGACGGGCGCGGTCGTGACCTCTCGCTGGTAGTGCGTCGCCTTCTTGGTGCACACCCCTTCTCGGCCAGCGAGATGGCTTTGGAGACGTGACCTGATCGTCACGTTCTCGCCCTTCGCGCGACCGTAATAGATGACCTCTTGCTCGTCGAAGAGGGCGTAGACGCCCTGCTCATCGGGAGCGTTATCGACATTGTCCTTCGTGAATTTGTACTTTTTACTGGCGGTCATGGCTTAAGTCTCCACCTTTCAAGTTGGGCAGGCGACGTTCACCTATCGTGCAAAATGCCGAGGACACGCGCTGCAAGGCAACGTATACCGACGGTTTCCGAGTCGCGGCAAGAGATTTGACTCATTTTTTCGATGGCCTGGACGGGCCGAAGCGCTCCGTTGTCCGCCTGGGGCTAGCCTTGGCCGTCCAGGCCCGCGCCCGATCGGCCTCTCTCTTCTCATCCACCGCCGCCCGCCGGACGGGTTTGTCTCTTGTCGGGGCCATCCCATGGGGACACAATGGGATCACAAGCTGGTGGCGAAGCTTAGCAATATCAGTTAGTTATGTCCTCTCCGGTGCCGTGTCCCCCGTTTCCCTCACCCGGCACCGACCTCCCGCCGCGGTTTATGCGAGCCCGCGATTCGCGCCCGCCGCCGATTCCGGCTCGGGCGATCGCGGGCTAAAGAATGAACCGGCTGAGATCGCCCTTGGCGGCGAGCGGGGCAACCCGATCGCGCACATAGGCGGCGTCAATCGTGATCGCCTCGCCCGGCCGGTCGGAAGCGGTGAAGCTGATTTCTTCGAGCAGCCGCTCGAGCACGGTGTGCAGGCGCCGGGCGCCGATATTCTCCACCCGCTCGTTGATGTCGGCAGCAAGCTCGGCCAGCGCCTCCACCGCATCGGGCGTGAAAGTGAGAGAGACGTTCTCGGTCGAGAGGAGCGCCTCGTACTGCTTGAGCAAGGAGTGCTCCGGCTCGGTCAGAATGCGGGCGAGGTCGGCGCGCGAGAGCGGGGCAAGCTCGACCCGGATCGGCAACCGGCCCTGCAACTCGGGCAGGAGATCGGCCGGCTTGGCAAGATGGAAGGCACCGGAGGCGATGAAGAGGATGTGGTCGGTCTTCACCGGGCCGTACTTGGTCGAAACGGTGGTGCCCTCGATCAGCGGCAGCAGGTCGCGCTGCACGCCCTCGCGCGAGACATCGCCGCCACGGAAGCCCCCCTCGATGGTGCGGGCACAGATCTTGTCGATCTCGTCGATGAAGACGATGCCGTTGTTCTCGGCATTGCCGACGGCCTCGCGGGTCATCGCTTCGGTGTCGAGCATGCGGTCGGCTTCCTCGCGCTCGAGCGCCGCACGGGCAGCCGCCACCTTCATGCGCCTGCGTTGCGGCGCGCGACCGAACATGCCCTTCATCATTTCGGAGAGGTTGATCATCTGCCCGGGCGGCATGCCGGGAATATCGAGCTGGCCGATCGGCATGCCGGCCGGTTCGGCAACGCTCACCTCGACCTCTTTCTCCTCGAGTTCGCCCCCGCGCAGCATGCGGCGGAATTTGCCGCGCGTTTCGGCGGAAGCGCCGTCGCCGACGAGCGCGGTGATCAGCCGTTCCTCGGCGGCCAGCTCGGCCTTGGCCTGCACGTCCTTGCGCGAGGCGTCACGGCGCATGTTGATCGCGACATCGACGAGGTCACGCACGATGCTTTCGACATCGCGACCGACATAGCCGACCTCGGTGAACTTGGTTGCTTCCACCTTGAGGAACGGCGCCTGGGCGAGCCTGGCAAGCCGACGTGCGATCTCGGTCTTGCCGCAGCCGGTCGGGCCGATCATCAGGATGTTCTTCGGCATCACCTCCTCGCGCAGCGCATCCGGAAGCTGCGCCCGGCGCCAGCGGTTGCGCAGTGCGATCGCGACCGCCCGCTTGGCATCGTTCTGTCCGACGATGAAGCGATCGAGTTCGGAAACGATCTCCCGAGGGGAATAGCTTGGCGCGTCCATCGGCCAGTCGGCACTCCTTATCAAAGTCTCTCGAGAGTGATGTTACGATTGGTATAGATGCAGATATCGGCGGCGATTTCGATCGCGCGCCGCACGATTTCCTCGGCGCCGAGGCCGGGCACGGCCAAGAGGGCGCGCGCGGCAGCCAGCGCATAGTTGCCGCCCGAGCCGATACCAATCACGCCGTCCTCTGGCTCGAGTACGTCGCCGTTGCCGCTGATCAGGAAGCTGCGCTCGCGATCCGCCACGGCCAGCATCGCCTCGAGCCGGCGGAGATAGCGGTCGGTCCGCCAGTCCTTCGCCAGCTCCACGGAAGCCCGCTCGAGCTGGCCGGGGAAGCGCTCGAGCTTGGCCTCCAGGCGCTCGAGCAGAGTGAAGGCATCCGCGGTGGCGCCGGCAAAGCCGGCCAGCACGGTGCCGCCGCCGATGCGGCGGAGTTTCCGCGCGTTTGCCTTGACGACGGTCGAACCCAGGCTGACCTGGCCGTCGCCGGCCATGGCGACAGTGCCGTCGCGGCGCACGGCGACGATCGTCGTGCCGTGCCAGCCGATCGGGTCGGGCACGGATGATGGGAGATGGAGGGATTGCATCGGGTCGGAGATGGCCCACCCGCTCGGGCCATGCAAGGTGGGGCCCATGCCGCGATTGCGGGGCGGAGTTGGCCGCTACGGTCTTGAATCGCATGAAGAACCCACCACCCATCGCGACATGGCCGGTGACTGTTCGGGTTCACGACGGCTCTGTCGGAGGCCGACCGTGGCCGCAGTCGGGCGCAGCCTCCGGGTGGGGCCGGGTTTGGAAACCTGCCCGGTTTGGGCTAGAGCCTCGCGGGCATGGCTGAGCTCGCCCCAGCGTACTTCGTGACGGAATCCCGCTCGTGAACCGCACCGGCGCCATTCATCGGGTCACCAGCGAGACCGATGTCGAAGTCGGCTTGCTGCTCGATGGCGCGGGTAAGGCAGAAATCGCCACCGGCATCGGCTTTCTCGACCACATGCTCGACGCCTTTGCGCGGCATGCGCTGTTCGATCTCACGATAGCCGCCAAGGGCGATCTCGAGATCGACGCCCACCACACCACCGAGGACGTGGGTATCGTGCTCGGGCAGGCGCTCCGCGAGGCGCTCGGGGACAAGCGCGGCATTTCCCGCTTCGGCCACGCCCTGGTGCCGATGGATGAGGCCCTGGTGGAAGCCGCGGTCGATCTCTCGGGGCGGCCGCATCTCTCCTGGGCGATCGTGTTTCCGGGACCCCGGCTCGGCACCATGGACACCGAGCTTTTCCGCGAATTTTTCTCCGCGTTCGCCATGAACGGGCTGCTCACTCTTCATCTCACGCAAAGGGCGGGGGAGAATGCGCACCACGTCGCCGAGGCGACATTCAAGGCTGCCGCCCTTGCGCTTCGCATGGCGGTTGCGCGCGAGCCACGCCTGGGCGATGCCGTGCCCTCGACCAAGGGGCGATTATGAAAATCTTCACTGCGCATACGCGGGCGGGCCATGCTCCCTTCCTGCTGGCGGAAGGGTTCCGCTGGGGGGCCTTCCTGTTCGGGCCATTCTGGCTGTTGCGGCACCGGGCGCTCGTCCCCGCCGCACTGGCTGCGGCGGCTCTGATCGCCATCCTGGCGCTGACGGGCGGCGTGCTGCTCGCGATCCTGCTGGTGGCCCTGGCGCTGATGCTTGGCTTTAACGGAAACGATCTTCGCCACTGGTCCCTGGAGCGGCGGGGCTTCCTGCTATCGGACGTTGTTGTGGCGCCAGGCGCCGAGGAGGCGCTGGCCAGGCTTCTCGCCCGCCGGCCGGAGCAACTGAGCCGAATGCAATGAAAGTGGCCGTGGTGGATTACGGCAGCGGCAATCTTGCCTCTGCCGCCCGCGCGCTGGAGCGCGCCGCCGCGGAATCCGGGGTCCGGGCCAGCGTGGTTGTAACCGGGGAGCCGCGTGCCGTTGCGGCCGCCGAGCGGATCGTGCTGCCCGGCCAGGGCGCATTCGCCGACTGCGCGGCCGGGCTGGCCGCGGTGCCGGGTCTCCGGGACGTGATCGAGCGGGCGACCGCCGGCGGTGTGCCCTTCCTCGGCATTTGCGTTGGCATGCAGCTCATGGCCGAGCGCGGGCTCGAACATCGCATCACCTCGGGATTCGGCTGGATTCGGGGCGAGATCGCGGCCATGCGGGCACCTGGCCTGCCGCTGCCCCAGATGGGCTGGAACGTGCTCCAATTCCGCCAGGATTGCTGCCATCCGCTTCTTGCCGGGGTGGCGGCGGGACAACATGTCTATTTCGTGCACGGCTATGCGCTCAGCGGTGCCGAGCGGGAGGAAATCGTGGCGACCACGGATTATGGCGGCGAGGTGGTGGCGATGGTGGCGCGGGGAAATCGCGCCGGCACGCAGTTTCACGTCGAAAAGAGCCAGCGCGTGGGGCTCTGCATTCTTGCCAACTTCCTTGCCTGGGCCCCCGCTCGAGCCCCTGAGCGGAGCCAGGCATGACCGACGCGCCATCGATCCCGAAAACGGCCGCCGAGATCCGAGTGACGGTCGCTGTGGAGCAGGTGTCTGAACTCGATGACGACGACCTGCACGCGCTCTGCGAGGCGGCGAGTGCGGCGATTATCGAGGGGGGCGGATTCGGCTGGATCACCCCTCCGGAGATCGGCACGCTGGCCAGCTACTTCCGCGGGGTGCTGCTAGTCCCGGAGCGCGAACTGATCGTCGGGCGGCTGAACGGCATGATCGTGGCCTCGGCCCAGCTCGTCCTGCCGCCGCGCAACAACGAGGCGCAGCAGCACAGCGCCTGGTTGATGCACGCGTTCACCGCGCCCTACGCACGCGGACACGGCATCGGGCATGTGATCGTTCGCCGGGCCGAGGAGCGTGCGCGGGCACTGCATCGCTACGTGATCAATCTCGATGTACGCGAGACCCAGGAGGCGGCGATCCGTCTTTACGAATCGATGGGCTACGTACGCTGGGGTGTGCACCCGGCTTATGCGCGGGTGCGTGGGCAGACGGTGTGCGGCATCTATTATTACAAGGTCCTGGCCAGGCGCGGCCGGCCGGCCTCGGAAGGCTGATGGCGGGGATTACGCTTTATCCGGCGATCGATCTCAAGCGAGGCGCGGTGGTCAGGCTCCGCCAGGGAGTGATGGCGGAGGCAACGATCTATGCCACCGATCCGGCCGGCGTGGCGTGCCGGTTCGCCGCCGCCGGATGTCGCTTCCTGCACGTGGTCGATCTCGACGGCGCATTCGCGGGCAGAGCCGTCAACCAGGCGGCCGTGGCGGCGATCCTTGGCGCGGTCAGCGTGCCGGTGCAGCTCGGCGGCGGCATCCGCGACCTCAGGGCGATCGAAGGCTGGCTGGAAGCGGGCGTACGGCGGGTGATCCTCGGCAGCATCGTGGTGAAGGACCCGGGGTTGGTCCTGAGCGCATGCCGCTTATTTCCCGGCCGGATTGCGATCGCGATCGATGCGCGGGGCGGGATGGTGGCGACGGACGGCTGGGCGGTGGCGACCGAGATTCCGGCCGGTGAACTTGCCGAGCAATTCGCGGATGCCGGAGCGGCTGCCATTATTTATACCGACATCGGGCGCGACGGAACGCTCGCGGGTCTCGATCTCGAGCGGACCCTGGAGCTGGCGCAGCAGATCAGGACACCGTTGATTGCCTCGGGGGGCGTGGGAAGCCTTGGCGATCTGCGGCGGCTCAAAGAAATGGCGGACGGAACCATCGAGGGTGTGATTGTCGGGCGCGCCCTCTATGACGGGCGGGTGGAACTCGATGCGGCACTGCGGCTGCTGGATGGCCGGAATTAGCACTGCAAGGAAAGTGTTGCCCGACGCGGCGACAAGCGTTCAGAAAACTGTCACAAAGGAGTTGCCGCACTGCTCACGCTCAGGGTCATCCCCTGTCTCGACGTCAAGGAAGGCCGGGTGGTCAAAGGAGTCGGCTTCGTTGATCTGCGCGATGCCGGGGACCCGGTGGCGCAGGCGGAAATCTATGATCGCGCGGGCGCGGACGAGCTCACCTTCCTCGACATTACGGCCAGCCACGAAGATCGCGACACGATGGTCGAGGTGGTGGCGCGTACGGCGGCGAAAGTGTTCCTGCCGTTCACCGTGGGCGGAGGCATCCGCTCTGTCGGCGACATGCGGAAGCTGCTGCTCGCGGGTGCGGACAAATGCAGCATCAATTCGGCGGCGGTGGCTCGGCCCGAGCTGATCAGCGAAGCGGCGGAGAAGTTCGGCAGCCAGTGCGTTGTGCTGGCCGTTGACGCCAAGCGGGCTTCTGGGGGCGGCTGGGAAGTCATCACACATGGCGGGCGGCGGGGCACGGGGATCGATGTCGTGGCGTGGTGCCGGGAGGCCGCCAGGCGTGGCGCAGGCGAGATCCTGCTCACCAGCATGGACCGTGACGGGACCGGAGAGGGCTTCGATCTTGAGCTTCTCCATGCCGTGACGAATGCTGTCCGGCTGCCGGTGGTCGCCTCCGGCGGAGTTGGGCGGCTTGAACATTTCGTGGACGGTGCGCGGGCCGGTGCGACCGGCCTTTTGGCCGCCAGTGTGTTTCATTTCGGGACGTTGACGATCTGCGCGGTGAAGGCCGGGCTGGCCGCTGCCGGGCTGGCCATACGCCCGGTGGCAGAGGCCGCCTGAAGCCTGCGATGGGCAAGGGCGCGAAGCGGAAGCTGAGCCGGAAGCCGGCGGTCAAACTGAAGCCGAAGCTGAGCCCCATGCCGCCGCCACGGCCAGTGGATGCGTTGTCCCCGAGCCGGGTTTCCTCCGAGGTGCTCGACCGGTTGTGGTTGGTGGTGCTGTCGCGCCGTGACGCCGATCCTGCAGTCAGCCACTCCGCCCGGCTGCTCTCGCGCGGGATCGGCAAGGTTGCACAGAAATTCGGCGAAGAGGCGGTCGAGTGCCTGATCGAGAGTGTGGCCGGCAACCGCGCGGCGCTGATCGGCGAAAGCGCGGATGTGCTCTATCACTTGGTTGTGCTCTGGGTCGCCGGGGGGGTGCGGCCAGAAGAGGTCTGGGCAGAGCTGGTGCGCCGCGAGGGGATCAGCGGGATTGCCGAGAAGGCGTCGCGCAGCGCCGCCCTGCTTACGCGCAAGCTGCCGTGAACGGGCATTGCTTGCCAAGCGGCGGGGGGATGCCTAGTTTCGTCCGCTTCCGGTGTGCCGGTGCGGGCGTAGCTCAGGGGTAGAGCACAACCTTGCCAAGGTTGGGGTCGAGGGTTCGAATCCCTTCGCCCGCTCCAATTTTTCCAGGAAAAGCTAATGAATTGAGGGCGGCCCGCAAGGGCCGTTTCTGCTTCCAAGGAAGATACTGGTGCCAAATGGAAGCGGAATGGAAGCAGTTGTCGGCAAGTCGAGGGATACCCGGGCGTAGCTCCAAAGTCCCCTTTAGCAGCTCGATCTCCAGGGCCTGACGGCCCACCATCCGCTCGAGGGCGGCGATCTTGGCCTCGTACTCCTGGAGCAGGTCGGCCGCCTGCACGTCGTCGTCCAGTGCACCGGCCTCGAACTTGCCGACCCAGATCCGGATCAGCTGTCGGGAGATATCATGCCGCTGCGACAACGCGTGCAGCGTCTCTCCCGCGATGAACTCCTCAGCAACCTGTTGCTTGAACGCGGCGCTGTGCGATCGATGCCTCGTCATGGCTTCTATCCTCCGGAAGCCCAGCAAGGGGGTCAATTCAAATCGCCCGTCCTGTCCACTCGCAGGGGCGCACTCCAGAGTGGAGTCAAAATCGCACACTGACTGACAGGCACATTCAGAAACGGACTTGTTACCGGCGAGTGCGAGAGTTGTGGTTCGGACGCCGCTTGGGCGCCTCGCGGGCTCGACACTCGTCACAGCGCGGTCTTCGCTACCGTCTGCGACGTGATGACATTTGTCGGAGGAGGCGCACTTCAACTGCCACTGCATCAGCAACTGCACGGATTTGCTCTTCCGTGTTGCTTCGGCCCACGCCGAAACGAACGGAAGAGTAGGCGTGCTCATCGTCCCCCGCGAGCGCCATGAGAACATGGCTCGGCTCCACTTTGGCAGAGGAGCAAGCAGCACCGGTCGAGAACGAAACAATGTCCTTCAGGCGGACAACAAGCGCCTCGGCATCGACTCCGGGGAGAGCCACGTTGAGGTTGCCGGGAAGTCGGTGTTCAAGGGACCCATTGACGACTATCTCCCCCGCGGTGGCGAGCAGCAACTCGAGGAGAAGATCTCGCAAGGCGGCAATACGGCGTTCCGTCTCGCCCATCTCACGGCGAGCAATGTCCGCGGCAATACCGAACCCAACGATGGCCGGGACGTTCAATGTTCCACTTCGCAGCCCGCGCTCATGCCCACCTCCAAGCATGCGCGGGGCGAGGCGCTGACGAGCCTTGCGATGAGCGTAGATGGCGCCGATCCCTTTGGGGCCGTAGAGCTTGTGCGCGGAGAACGAGAGGACGTCGACGTCTATCATCGCGACGTCGACGGGGACGTGGCCCACGGCCTGCGTGGCGTCACTATGAAGCAGCGCCCCACGTTCGTGCGCCAACTGCGCATAGTCGCCGACGGGATTGATAGTGCCAATCTCGTTGTTGGCGAGCATGACGGACACTAGGAACGTGTCGTCACGGACGAGCTCATCCACACGGTCCACGGTGATCATGCCCGCGGTATCGGGGAGAACACGCCGCACTACCACACCATCTGCGGCGAGCGCCGCGGCGGGCTCGAGCACAGATGGATGTTCAATCTCGGACGTGATGAGAACGCGCCGTTCACCGCGACGTGCGGCAGCGCCCCAGAGCACGAGGTTGTTCGCCTCGGTCGCGCCGCTGGTGAAAAACACGTCTTCCGGGTCTGCTGCTATGAGGGCGGCGACCGACGAGCGGGCGGTCTGAACGGCCGCGTATGCGCGGGCGCCGATTTCATGGTGGCTTGCGGCGTTGCCGAAGTTCTCATGCAGGGCGGCGACTATAGCGTCGATGACTCGGGGATCAACCGGGGTCGTCGCGTGATGATCAAGGTAGATGGGACTCGACACGGGGCCCTCATTCTCAACGCCACCGCGGACCAAGTCTGTTCGAGGACGGCTCCGCGTCAATCCCGAGGCGGTTCTTGATCGCGAGGGCCAACTCGCAACCGTGGTTCCGCGTATTGTCCGTGACGACCGTTCGAGCTTTCGTCGCTTCGACGTAGGCCATGGTTCCATTGAAGTCGGCATGATTTGAGAGAGCCACCTTATAGGCCCAATCGGAATACGTGGTGAGCGGGTCCATTCGGTCGGCCATGTACGCGCTGATCGTCACCGATGTCCCCTCAATTTGCTCTTTCTCGAACCCGTCTCCCTTGGAGTACAGGCGCACGTAGCAACGGCCTCTGACGGCAGCTCGACCGTCTGCGGAGTCGAGGGCAACGAGCCCCTCAGCAGCGAAGCCGTGATTTCGATAAACCGCTGCTTCGCGAATGAGTTGTCTTGTCGCAAGGATCGGAGCGCCGACGTCACCGCCGAGCAGATGCAGGACTCTCTCGATAGTTCCCCGATATGCCTTGACATGCACTGAGCCGTATCTGAGGCGCTCGCATACTAGCGAAATTAGGCAGTGCTCGGCGTCCGCCGGAGTGTAGTGACGAATGCTCTCGGGGCTACCGTAGGTGCTATCGACGACCAACTCATCGACTTCGATGACCTCGTCGAGTGGCCACCCGAAATCGCCCGAATAGCCAACCCGAAGTCCGTTCGGCAGCACGAGTGCCACCTGGCATGCGCCCAGCATGTGACTCGAAGCCAAGAGCGTCAGTCTGAATCCGTCACCGAGTTCGCACGTTGTTCCGCGCGGCACAGGATGGAGGTTCGTTCGGTACTCGAGGTCGGCGTTTCGCTCCGCAACGAGCAGGGCAAACGATTCTGGGCTCATGAACAGATCCTGCAGTCCCTTGCTCCGCTCGAAGTACGCCATGTGGTCGTCGTGCAGGTGTGTCTGGACCCGAAAGGCATAACCCGGCACGAATCCGTCGCACACGACGTTAGTGCCGAGGCAGACAGCTCCCGACGCAAGCACGTCAACACTCATGGTCGATTCCCCGAACGTTTTCCTTAAGGTACGTTCTTAGCCGAGACTCGATGAATTCTCGTCCCTCGCTGTTCAACTGGGTATTCAGTCTTTCGTCCCCGACGAGCGTGAAGACCTCTTCTCCAAGGCGCCCCGATGCATTGAGACCCAGCGCCTCTATTCCGGCCCGAAGAAGGCCGTTTCTTTGCTCCTGCGTCTGATTGGCGAGAGCGAGCTTGACAGTTGGGTCAACGATCGCACCCATGAAGACGTACACGCGCTCGACGGTCGGGCGCATTCCAATGACTTCACGCAGGCATTCCTGGACGGGCCAGTGGGAACGCTTCAGTAGCTGAGCAACTTGGCGGACTTCGCCAGTTTGTAATCCCTCTTCCAGTATGGCCGTAGCGACGGCACGCTTCTTCTCAGGCGTTGGTACGCGGTTGAGTTCAACGGCCGTTGTGAAGCCAATCGAATCTCCGCTTCGCCCCCAGTCAACTAGGTGCAGCACATCCGGCGGAAGGTCAAGCACCCCGAGGAACCGACTCACCTGTGTTGTGCCTTTGAAACCGAGTGCCTTGGCGCAGTCCTCCAGCGACGCACCGGCGTCACGAGCACGACGCAGCAACTTACCCACTTCTGTGGGCGAAAGCGGACGTCCCTTCTTGTGGGTACCGTAACCCACCGATATGCACAGGCGTCCTAGTTCGAGAGCACTCAGACCAGGAAGCACTTACTTCTCCAAGAGACCTCGGCCGATCAGCCCCTCTTCGATGAAACTGGCGGCGGCTTCGTCCTGCGACATACCTTCGTCTTTCGCAAAGCGCTGGAGCGCCCCGTGAGCGTCCCCGGTGAGCGTAACGATGATCTGAGTGATCTTGGATCCCGTCCGCGCCTGCTCGATGGCATCGTCGACAGAAATCTCCGGATTGTCCTTCCGCTCCTTGACGAGCTTCCGGCGCTGCGCGTCGGACATTGAACCCATATCACGGGCCAGCTTGATAGCATCGTCGGCAGAGGGCTTGTCGTCGCCCACGTCCACTGCGTCCTGCGCCTTGACGGCGACCTTAACGTCAACCTCGCCGTCGTCGACCAGCTTCTTCAGTTCGGGCATGAGACGCGGGTACTTCACGTAGTGCCGAACGTCATCGTACGGAATGCCGGTTACGTCGCTGACCGCCTTAGCGCTGCCGTACTTGTTGTAGAGGAACGTGATCCCGTCTATCAGCTCAGCGCCCGAAAGCGCGCGGCGGATCAAGTTCTCCGTAATCGAGATTGCCTTCGCCTCTGCCTCGTCCACTCGCTCATCGAGAACCGCGGCCGTGATCTTGCCGCGCTTTAACACCTTGTGCGCTAGGAAGCGCCGCTGTCCCGTCAGGATCTCCCATTTGCCGGCCTCTTCCGATTCGCACACGACGATCGGTTGGAGAAGGCCCTGCTTCTCGATGCTGGCTGCAAGCTGCTCGATGTCCTTCCCGACATCGTGCGTGCGGGCTTGCCCTTTGCCGATCTTAAGATCCCCGAGAGGGATCTCGCGGTACTCGATGATTTTCGCCATGTTCGCTTACCTCCTTTTCCCTAAAGCCCGAGGGAGATCCTCGGGATCGAGTTCAAGAATCTGTAGCAGTTCCCCACGCGTGAAGTGATAGCTCGCGCTGTCCACCGACTCGACGACCTGCTCGAAGAGCTGACGTTTGTGCTCCAGGACATGAGCGATGCGCTCCTCGATCGTGTCCTGGACCAGGAACCGAACGACATGCAGGGGAGCCTCGCGGTCGAATCGGTGCGCACGGTAAATCGCCTGGGTCTCGACCGCCGGATTCCACCACCGGTCGACCAGGACCACGTGTGTCACGTCGCCGAGATTCAGGCCGACACCACCCGCTCGCAGCGAGATTAGGAGCGCACGAGGCGTCGCCCCTTCCCTCAGCGCCGCTATGGCCTCGCCCCTCGCCTCGATCAACATCGAGCCTGTCAGCATCTCATGCGGGACCGTCAAACGCGCCGAGATCCACTCTAGCGTCTTAACGAACTGCGAGAAGATGAGAACCCAGGTATTCTCTCCGACTCCTTCCAGGAAGGCACGCAAGGCGTCCAGCTTGGAAGATGCCTCGGAGACACGATCGAAGTTACATAGGATTTTGAGTCGCGTGATCAGCGTGAGCAGGACGGTCCCGGGGTTCTCGGAGCCACTATCGCGGGCGATCGACGCCCGCTCGAACCAAAGCTCGTCATGCGCGTCGCGCTGCGGCGCTGACAATTCCAACTCCAGGTCCCGGAGGATGACAGGCGGCAACTCGGCACGAACGTCTGCCTTCCGCCGCCGCAGCATCCGCGCCTCGAGCTCAGCTCGCATTTGTCTGCGAGGTAGGCGATTTCTTATTGAGGGGGCAAGGAACTTCAGTATCGAGACGACGTCCTCTTCGTCGTTCTCCAATGGGGTCGCCGAGAGAGCCCAGGTGCGACTCCGTGGAAGGAGGCAGCATGCGAAAGCCGTAACCGAGTCGCTATTCTTGATACGCTGAGCCCCGTCCAACACGACGAGGTCGAAGGTGTCGAGCGGGACGCGGTCGAAGGCGTCGAAGCGAATGTGCTCGTAGGACGCAACGAGCACAGGGATGGGCAAGCGGTAGTGAGCTTCTCGTGAGCGAGCGTCACCGGCCACACGCCGGACGGTGATCGAAGGGGCCCAACGATCGATCTCGCGCTGCCAGTTCAGCGTGAGAGACGCTGGCGCAACGATGAGGGCTCGACCGATGAGGGGGTGTCTCCCCTGAAATAGCAGCGCGAGCGCTACCACTGTTTGGACCGTCTTCCCGAGGCCCATTTCGTCCGCGAGCAATGCGCCGGTCGATCGGAACAGGAAGGCGACACCATCCCATTGGTAGTCGTGCAGGCTTGTTGGAACTCCGAGGTCCATCTCGGCGAGATGTCGCAGATCGGCAAGTTCCAGGGCGTCTGCCGACATCATTACTCCGCTCTGGGTCTGGCCAGCTCAGCGAGCAGGTCCGGCAACGACTTCACGCGCGCCGCCAGCAAGATGACCCCCCGATTCATGTGCGCCCTGAACTGCGCATCGAGGTCGGCACCGTCGAAGGTGTCCTCGTCCATCAGGCGCTGACGAAGGAGGGCGACATACGTGGTGTCGTGCTCGCCGAGCAGCGTGTAACGGTTGATCTCGCGTTCAGAGTCCTCGGGGTACGACTCTGGTCTGGGGAGCCCAGGCTCATCGAGCGAGAGCGTGAAGCCAAGCCGGCAAAGGATATTTGGCGTGACCCCGGTCCGCGACCTTAGGATTTGTTGAAAAATAACTGAATCGCGCGTGCTTCGCCCATTTTGGGGATTCCGGCGCGGTGGCGTGGTGTCCTAGACTCGCGGCGTGATCGACGAAGCGGCCATCACGTTACGCTACGCGGCGCTTGCCCCGGTGCTGGACGAGCGGGGGCTGCGTCGTTTTGCTGCGGCGGAGGCCCGTACTGCCGGTCGG
>JASHOA010000064.1 GCA_030041375.1 Acetobacteraceae bacterium | reverse complement strand
CGCGCTTCTGCGGCAGTATTTTCCCAAGGGAACCGACGTCAGCAGATACGACGAGCGTAAGCTCGACGCCATCGCTGCTACGCTCAACAATAGACCCCGCAAAACCCTCGGGTGGAAGACGCCAGCTGAAGCTCTCGACAAACTGCTGTCTTCGACCCAGAAACCCAGTGTTGCGACGACCACTTGAACCTAAGCTGCGAGCCTCCCCACCTGCGCCGGGCGGGAACGCGGGGTAGCTGCCTGCCTGCAGACCGGCTAGAACGCATCCATCCTGGAGGCGATTCGGAACCATGCCCGTCAACCTTTCCATCAAGAATGCGCCTGACGATATGGTCCAGCGTCTGCGGGAGCGCGCGGAGCGGCATCACCGGTCCCTGCAAGGTGAGTTGATGGCGATCATCGAGGCAGCGGTTCGCGAGGAACACCCCTCCACTCCAGCCGCCATTCTCGCCGAGATCCGCCGGCTGGGGCTCAGCACTCCCAGCGAGGCCGCAGCCATTGTCCGCGCCGACCGCGATGCCCTCCGTTAAGGTGGTCGATGCGTCGGCCCTCGCGGCACTACTGTTTGGCGAGCCGGAAGCCGAGTCTGTCGCCGAGCAGCTCGGCGACGCCCGCCTCGTGGCTCCTTCTCTGCTCGGCTTCGAGCTTGCCAATGTCTGCCTAATCAAGTCGCGCCGGCACCCGGAGCAGCAGTCGGCGCTCACCGCCGCGTTCCGGTTGCGGGGCCAGCTCGCGGTCGAAGAGGTGGCCGTCGACCATGACGGCGCGCTGGGGCTCGCCGCCGCGACCGGCCTGACGGCGTACGACGCGAGCTACCTCTGGCTCACGCGACAGCTTGGGGCCGATTTGGTGACCCTCGACCATCGGCTTGCGAGGGCGGATGCGTCGTCCCGGCGATAGCGAGCGGTCGCGCCCTTGCCCGCGCGGTCAATTCGCCCGGCCTGACCGTCGGTCCAAGGATGATCCGACTTCACGGCAGGGAGGCCGCACCGGGAGGCAACATGGGGAGGCAGCGACGAAGCCGCGCAGACTGGCGCCCTCGAAGCATCGGGCGCCTGCATCATACTTCCGCAACCAGGTGGCCGCCCCTGAGAGCGATCACCCTGCTCTCGGCCAGTGGCTGCCAGGATTTCGTGGTCAACGGAACACTCGCAATCAGCGCCAGCGCATGCGCCGCCTCCCCTTTGATTTCGATGGCGACACCCTCGGCGGTGAGGCGATGCGCCGAATCCTTGTCACGCAGCAGAAGATGCAGACCCGGCGGACGGATGCCGTCCGGATGGTGGCGGCGATGCGCATGGGCGAACAAAAGATCGCCGTCGCTGTAAAGAAAGTTCGCAACCCCGATGGCGCGGAGTCGGGAGGCGAATTCGGCCAGCACCTCGAGGCGCTGCGCCGGGCTCGGAATTTCGCCGCGGCGCGACCAGAGCGGTGCCATCCTGCTCAGCAGAACCGCAAAGGCATGCTCCGAATCGGTCTCGCCGATCGGCTCGAACTGGCCGGAGGTGAGCGGCAGCTCGGAGTCGATGCCCGGCAAGCTTCCATTGTGGGCGAAGGTGTGCAACCGCCCGCCGAGCGCGCGCGCAAACGGATGGGTATTGGCAAGCGTCACCGGCCCGTGCGTAGCGTGGCGCACATGGGCGAGCACGATCTGGCTTGGAATGCGGTGATGCTCGAGAATCCGCGCGAAATGACTGCTCGTTGCCGCCACCGGTTCGCGCAGGACATGGGCGTCGGTACCCTGGTAGTAGGCAGCACCCCATCCGTCTGGATTGGCGCCGTGCCGGGCGCCGTGCCGGACGAATTCTCCGAACGCGAAAGAGACGTGCCCGGGCGCGCCGCTGCTCATCGCGAAGAGTTCACACATTTCCTCCCCCACCGCCGTTACGCCGCCACCCCGGGAAGCAAGGATGCGGGCCAGCCTCCTGGCCGCCGAGAGCCGCACCACGCCGGGGTACCCGGCCCCAAAGCTGAGCCCGACACCAACCGCGAGAATGGCGCTCCTTGTCGGCTTCTTGGGTCTGTGCTTGGATATGCATCGGAAATCAACAAAGATCGAGGGAGGACACCATGCGAAGCGTGATTTTTGCCGCCGCCTTTTCGACCCTCGCGGTTCCTGCCTTCGCCGCCGGGTTCACCGTGACCAGCTCCAGCTTTGCCAATGGCGGCACGATTCCGATGGCGCAGGTGTTCAATGAAGACGGGTGCACCGGCCAAAGCCAGTCGCCGGCGCTTTCGTGGTCCGGCGAGCCGGCCGGAACGCAAAGTTTCGCTGTGACCATCTACGATCCGGACGCCCCGACCGGCAGCGGCTGGTGGCACTGGACGGTCTTCAACATCCCCGCGAGCGTGCACAGCTTGCCCGAGAATGCCGGCGCTGGGGGCTCGCCCCTGTTGCCGAAGGGGGCGGGTGAAGGGCGGACCGATTTCGGCTTTTCGCACTATGGCGGCCCTTGCCCACCTGTCGGCGACCCGCCGCACCATTACCATATCACCGTTTTTGCGGTGAAGGTGGCCAAGCTGCCGCTCGATCAGCATGCCTCCGGCGCGTTGGTCGGCTTCGTGCTGCACTTCAATACGCTCGCGACAGCGGAGATGGTCGGGACCTACGGCCGATCGAAGTAAACCGCCGTCATCGAGCGGTGCTTGAACCGCCCCCGGCCCCGCGCGACAATCGCGTGGCCGAACGAAGCCGGGGGCGAGAAGAATGGACGAAGCGGCTCGTGCCCGCCTTGTCGCCTGGCTCGGCGAGACAGTCGGCAAGAGGGTCATCTCGGCCGATTTTCGGCGCCTGGCGGGCGGCGCCATCCAGGAGAATTGGGGCCTTACCGCCGAGGTCGCCGGAGGCGAAAAGCTTCGGTTGGCGCTGCGGCGCGACGCACCTGCGACCATTCGCTCCAGCCGCAGCCGCAGCGAAGAATTTCATGTACTGGAAGTGATGCAAAAGGCAGGCATTGCGGTGCCGCAGCCGATCGCGCTCTGCACCGATCCTGCCGTGCTCGGCGGGCCGTTCTTCCTGATGCAGCTTGTCCAGGGCGTGGCCGATCCGCGCCGCCTCGTACGAGACGACGATTTGATCCCTGACCGCATCGCGTTCGGCATCGTACTCGGGGCGGAGCTGGCGCGCATCCATGCCATCCGCCCGCCGCACCCCGACCTCGGTTTTCTCGGCCCGCCGCCCACAGATCCGCCTGGGTTGAGAATCGCCGAGTACCGGGCGGCACTCGATCGCCTCGGCACGCCGCAGCCGGCCATCGAGTGGGTGCTGCGCTGGCTGGAACAGAACCGCCCTCGGCCAAACCCGCCCACCCTTCTTCACGGCGATTACCGCATCGGTAACATCATGGTCTCCGAGGGAAAGATCGCGGCCGTGCTGGACTGGGAGTTCGCCGCCTGGGGCGATCCGGACGAGGAGATCGGATGGCTCTGTGCCCGCTGCTGGCGCTTCGGCCGGCCGGACCGCGAGGCCGGTGGAGTGGTTGCGCGCTCCGATTTCTACCGTGGCTACGAAGCTGCCTCAGGCCGGCGGATCGCGGCCGGACAAATTCCCTATTGGGAGGTGATGGCGGCGGCCCGCTGGGCCATCATCGCGCTCGAGCAAGGCGCGCGACACCTGGCCGAAGAAGAGCCCGGGCTCGAGGCAGCGCTGAGCGGGCGGATGGCGCCACAACTCGTCGCCGAGGCAATGGCGGTGATTGCGACGATCGAAAATGCGTGACGGTCCGCCCGGCGCCGTCTTGCTCGCGATCGCCCGAGCGAAGCTCTTGGGCGAACTCCTTCCCTCTCTGCCGGCCGATCAGGTGTACACCGCCCGCATGATCGCCAACGCGATGGCGATCGCCGGCCGCGAGCTTTCCTCCGACCGCGCCGCCCTCGGACGCGAGGAAGCGCTGCGCATCGCCGCCCTTTATCGTGAGGCCGGTCTCGCCGAACCGTCGCCCGAACTCGGCGTCGAGGAGATGGCGCGGCGGCTCGCCGCCGATATCAGGGTCGGTCGATTCGATGCCGCCCCTCGCGCGCTCCAGGCCCTTCTCGAATGGCAGGTGGCGGAGCGACTTAAGCTCGCCAATCCGAAGTTTTCCCAATCACGCAAGGAACCGGGCTGATCGCCTCACCCAGCCGTGTTAACCTCGGGCAGAGTCCAGGCGGAGGGCAATGAATGGGCCAGAACCTCGCCGCGGGGATCGGCTTCCGCCCGCTGCAAGCGGGAACCCAGCCCGCCTATGCAACGCCTACCTACCGCAGCACGGCGCTGCGGGCGCCTTTTTCCGCGCCGATTTCCTTTCCGGGCAGCCTGACCGAGACAACCGGCCCGCGCTTCACCCCCGAGCGGTTCCCGCCGCTGACCGACCTCTCTCGGGTTGAGGGGCATGATGCCCAGGGCCAGCGCATCATCGTCGCCGGCACCGTAACCGACGAGGATGGCAAGCCGGTTCCGCACACAATGATCGAGCTTTGGCAGGCCAATGCCGCTGGCCGCTACCGCCATCCCGTGGATAGGCACGACGCACCGCTCGACCCCTGGTTCCACGGCGCCGGACGGGTCTTCACCGACGCAGGCGGACGGTACCGCTTCGTCAGCGTGCGGCCCGGATCCTATCCCTGGCGCAACCACAAGAATGCCTGGCGGCCGAGCCACATCCACTTTTCCCTGTTCGGGCCGGGATTCGCGCAAAGGCTGATCACCCAGATGTATTTCGAGGGCGACCCGTTGCTGGCTCTCGACCCGATCTTCCATTCCGTGCCGGACGCTCAGGCCCGCGAGCGTCTCGTGGCGCGGCTCGCCATCGACCTCACCGAACCGGAATGGGCGCTCGGCTACCGCTTCGACATCGTGCTGCGCGGCCGCGGCGCGACACCGATGGAGGCGTGAGGTGCCGTCCGCCACCGCGCAGCAGACGATCGGCCCCTACTGGCACCTTCTCGAAGATCCACAAGTGGCCGATCTCACCCGCTTCGGTGCGCCGGGTCCAGCCATCACGTTGCAGGGTCGGCTCTTCGACGGCGCCGGCGCGCCCGTCGGCGATGCTTGTATCGAACTTTGGCAGGCGGATCCCAGCCCCTCCGAACTCTTCCCTGGCTTCGGTCGCTCGGGCACGAACGCCGACGGATGGTTCCGCTTCCGCACCTTGAAGCCAGGACCCATCCGCGGCTGCGGCAACGCAACCGAAGCCCCGCATCTCGCATTGGCGATCCATGCCCGCGGCCTGACCCGGCCGCTCTTCACGCGTGTCTATTTCGCCGCCGACGCCCTGAATGAAACCGACCCGCTTCTGAGCTTGATCGACGATCGGGCCCGCCGCGCCACCCTGATCGCCGAGCCCGACGGAGACCACACCTGGCGGCTCGATATCCGCCTCCAGGGCGCGCGCGAAACCGTGTTCATCGTGTTCTAGCGTTTCGAGAGCTTTTATGCTTCGTCGATATCTGCGGCCTGTAGCCAGCTTAGGTTCAAGTGGTCGTCGCAACACTGGGTTTCTGGGTCGAAGACAGCAGTTTGTCGAGAGCTTCAGCTGGCGTCTTCCACCCGAGGGTTTTGCGGGGTCTATTGTTGAGCGTAGCAGCGATGGCGTCGAGCTTACGCTCGTCGTATCTGCTGACGTCGGTTCCCTTGGGAAAATACTGCCGCAGAAGCG
>JASHOA010000010.1 GCA_030041375.1 Acetobacteraceae bacterium | reverse complement strand
CCTGGAACGAGGCCAATGGCACCCGATCCACCGCTGCGACGATGAAGTGGGCAACATCATTCGCTGGCAGCCAGTCCTTGAGGTCCGGCGGCAGCAGAAAAGACTGGTCACGGTTGAACGGTACGAAGTTCGACATAGCTGGATGCTATCCAGCTATCGAGAATTTGGGTACCCCCCAATCCGACACGCTGCTAGGCTCGTCGGAAGCTCATTCGCAGACCGGCGTTACGCCCCGGCAATTGCGAATTGTGACAGGTGGTGGACCGCCCTTGCTTCCGCCATATTCGATTCCGACGTTCTCCAACCATGAAGCGACGGCATGCGCCGCCGCAGCGGAGACCGAAGATGTTTGCCACTCGCCTGCGCCGCCTGTTGGCCGCACTTGGCGTTCTGCTGGCGGCTGTCGCCCTCTCCGGCTGCGTGGCCTATCCGACCCCCACCGGCTACGCCTATGCCCCTGGCTACGCCTACGCGCCGGCCTACGGCTATTATGCCGCGCCGAGCGTCTCGGTTGGCATCGGCGTCGGCTGCTGCTGGGGGCACCCCGGTTGGTGGGGATGGCGCGGCGCCTATTGGCGCTGAAGCGCGCCGCATCGGCGCCGCATTGCGCGTGACGGCCAGGTGTTGCCGCGCCGGTCAAACCAAGCCCGCCCAGACCAGGAACCCGAATGCGATCGCCGCCAAGCCGATCGCCGCAGCACCAAGGCGCAATCCCCTGACCGCGGTGACGATCGAGACCGAGGCGATCAGGATCGCAATCTGCAATGCTCCCGTCGCCCCTGAGAATCCGTGCTCGCGATGCAGCGCACTTTCTGCGGCGGCCTCGTGATGCGCCGCCGTGGCCAGCAGTTGCTTCATGCCGTTGCCCTGCACGGGATTGTCCCGGAGCATCGCCTGCTCCGCGCGCGCGGCCTTGATTCGCGCTTGCACGGCGGTGTCGGTCGCGCCGGGCAGGCTCTCCAGGATCCGGATCGAGTCTTCGAGCGTGCTCAGGTGAAGATTCTTCGCCTGGTAATACGCATAGTCGTCAGTCATGCTGATGTGGTTCATCAGGAAGGCCGTCTGCGCGGCTTTCTCCCCCACCTCCGCCAGCGCCAGCGCTGCTGCCAGCAGCGCCACCAGCACCGCGACCCAGCGTGCGGCGCTATTGAACGTAACCTCGTGGGCTTCGTGGGCGCGTTCGATCCCCTCGCGCGCATGCTCGATCGATTCGCTCATCCGGCCGCTCCGCCCCTGTGCCACCCAGGCCGGGCGGCTGGTTTGATGGAAAGCCGGTACTAGCCGCAGGCGCTGCCGCGCGGCTATAGGATTCGCCCCGATGAACCCGATTTCCTCGCGCCGGGCGCTGCTGTTCGGCGGCGCCTGCTTCTGTTGCCTGCCGGCCCACGGGCGCGCGGCCGCCGCAGCGGGGCCCTTCGCAACCGAGGAGGTCGCTCCCGGCATCTACATCCGGCGCGGCGTTGATCAGGAAGCCACGCGGCCGAACCGCGATGCCATCGCCAATATCGGCTTCATCGTCGGCCGCAACGCGGTGCTCGTCACCGACAGCGGCGGCAGCCTCGCCGATGGCGAGCGCCTGCGCGCAACGATTCGCGCCACGACCGACCGGCCGATCCGCTACGTCGTGATCAGCCACGTCCACCCCGACCACAGCTTCGGCGCTGCTGCCTTCCGCGAGGACGCCCCGGTGTTCGTCGGCCATGATCGCCTTGCCGCCGCGCTCGCAACGCGCGGCGAATTCTATCGCAGGCGTCTGGCGGCTCTGCTCGGCGCCGGCCGCGCCGGATCGGTGGTCATGCCGACAATGGAAATCAAAGGAAGCGCCGAAATCGACCTTGGCGGCCGCATCATCAGCCTCCACGCGCACGGCACCGCGCATACCGATTGCGACCTCTCTCTGTTCGATCATCAGAGCGGGTTGCTGCTGCCCGCCGATCTTCTGTTCGTCAGGCGAATGCCTTCACTCGACGGCAGCTTGCCCGGCTGGCTGCACGAACTGGATGTGCTCCAGGCGATCGGCGCTGCACGCGCCGTGCCCGGGCACGGGCCGGTCGCGGTTGACTGGGCGCCCGCGGTCGCTCCCTTGCGGCGATACCTGACCGTGCTCCGCAACGAAACAGAGAAGGCAGTCGCTGCCGGCGTGGGAATCGAACAGGCGGTCAGGACCGTTGGCCGCTCCGAAGCCGGTGACTGGGTGCTGTTCGACGACTACAATGGCTGGAACGTCACCGAAGCCTACCAGGAACTCGAATGGCAGTGACGCGGTGCGCGACACCGGCTCCGGGGAGGGAGGTCATGAAAAAAGCGCTGTTTGCCGTTGCCCTGCTCGGACTCGTGACCACCCTCGCGCCGCCGCCCGCGCGCGCCTCCGATGCGGCTACCGCGCGCGCCAGGCGCTGGCACGCGCTCTCCGAGACGATCTTCGGCAAGCGGCCCCTGTTGGACGGCAGCGGCATGGTTTCCCTCGATGCGCCCTACCGTGCGCTCGACGCGGCACTCGTGCCCATCAAGATCACGCTCGCCGAAGGCCGGAACGTGAAGTCCGTCTATCTGATCATCGACGAAAATCCGGCGCCGCTCGCCGCCAGGATCACCTTCGGCCCCGACGCCGCTCCGCACGAACTCAAGTTGCGCGTGCGCGTCAACGACTATACCGACATGCAGGCGGTGGCCGAAACTGCCGACGGCAAGCTCTATATGACCCGGCGTTTCATCAAGGCATCGGGCGGCTGCTCGGCGCCGGTCGGCGAGGATGATGCCGCCGCACTCGCCGGCATCGGCCGGATGAAGCTCAATCTGCTCCGGCCGTTCACGGTGAATTCGCCGCTAGAAGCACAACTGCTGATCCGCCATCCCAACTTCAACGGGATGCAAATGAACCAGCTCACGCGCCTCTACACGCCGGCGCGCTTCATCGACAAGGTTGATATTACCTACAACGGCAGCCTCGTCCTGCACATGGATTCCGACATCTCGCTTTCCACCAATCCTGCCATCACCTTCGGTTTCGTCCCCCACGGTCCCGGCACTCTCGAGGTTGTTGCGCATGACAGCCAGGGTACGGTCTTCCGTCACGGCTTCGCGCTTCCTTTGACCAGCGACTGAAATGAACCTTCGCCTCGCCGCAGCCGCGCTGCTGCTGTTGCTCGCGGCAGCCCCGGCGGAAATGGCGAAGCTGCCTGGCGGAACCGTGCTCGATACGCCTGCTCTCGAGGCGCTGATCGCGACCGAGCACCCGGTGCTGATCGACGTCGCCCCGCCACCCCCGCCTCAGCCGGCCGGCCTCGCCGCAGGCACGCCCTGGATGCCGGCGCCGCATGAGGACATTCCGGGCAGCGTCTGGCTGCCGTCTGTCGGGCAGAGCACGCCAACAGCCGCGCTTGCAAGCTGGTTCCGTGCCCGCCTCGCCGCCCTTGCAGGCTCGCCGGACCGGCCGCTGGTTTTCTATTGCCACATCCACTGTAAGCTCAGCTTCAACGCTGCAGAGCGTGCCATCGGTGACGGCTACAGCCGCGTCTACTGGTATCCGCCCGGTATCGAAGGCTGGACCGAGGCCGGCAAGCCGACCGCCTTGGCGAAACCGTTGCAGCCCGCCGACAACCAGGAGAGGAAACCATGAGCAAGCTTCGCCTGACCGCGCTCGACGCCGGTCCGCTCAGTCCGGACAAGAACAAGCTGGTGGCCTTTGCGCCGGGACGCGTCTCCGTGCCGACCACGGTCGGCGTCATCGAGCACGAGGCGCACGGGCTGGTGCTCTGGGATACCGGCATCAATCACACCGTGGCCGACCCCGAGCGCGGCGAAGCCTACTGGGGTGCCGGTCTCAGGGATGCCTTCGGGGCGCACGGCTTCACCCGTGCCCACGCGGTGGATGCGCAACTCGAGCGGCTCGGTTTCAAGCCGGCCGACGTGCGCTATGTGGTCTATTCGCATCTTCATCTCGACCATGCCGGCGGCATGTCCTACTTCCCGGGCGCCGTGCATGTCGTGCAGCGCGACGAAATCCGTTACGCGCTCTGGCCCGATCCGTGGACGCGCCCGGTCTATTGCCAGAACGACTTCCAGGACATCCGCAAGCTTGACATCCTCGAGGTCGAGGGCGATTTCGATTTGTTCGATGACGGCCGCATGCGCCTCATCAGGACGCCGGGGCACACGCCGGGACACCAGGCCCTCGTTCTCGACCTCGCCCATCGCGGCAGGATTTGCCTTGCCGCGGATGTCGGCCATCAGCGCGACGGTTTCGATGCCATGGTGCCGATGCCCTGGGACTGGAGCGCCAGTGCGATGTCGATGACGCGCATGCGCATGAAGCAGTTGGAGCGGAGCGGTGTGCCCCTCTTCCTCTGCCACGATGCCGGGGATTTCGCGAAACTGCCGTCCGCCGGCGCCTTCTGGGATTGACCCCTCAGCCGCGGCCCGCGACCGGGAGGTGCGCGCCGCTGATGCCGTTTGCCGCCTCCGAGAGCAGGAAGGCGATGGCCTCGGCGACCTGCTCCGGCGTCACCCATTTTCCGGTGTCGGCATCCGGCATCGCGGCGCGATTCTGCGGCGTATCGATGATGCTGGGCAAGACCGTGTTGGCACGGATGAAGTGGGGCTTGCCCTCTTCGGCTGCCGCCTCGATCAGCCGCAGCAAGGCGGCCTTGGCCCCCGCATAGGCGGCCATGCCGGCGCCCGCGCGCAGGGCCGGCTGCGCTCCGATCGCGACGATGCTGCCACCGCCTCCTGTCTGCATGGCCGGCCAGACGGCGTGGATCATGTTGACCGCGGTGACGAGGTTGATCCGCCACATCCGTTCCCAGAGATCGAGCCCGCCGGCAGCGATGCTGCCCATTGCGAAGCCGCCGACCGTGTGGACGAGCGCGTCGATCCGCCCCAGCGCCATCATCCCTGGACAAACCGACAGGCCGAAAGGATGGGCCGCACCCTCAAGGGCGCCACGGTGCGCCGCTACTACTACGATAATCACGACCAGCTGCGCCGCCACCTCGCGGACTTTTTGGCAGCATATAACTTCGCGCGCCGCCTCAAGACCCTGCGTGGGTTCACGCCGCACGAATTCATCTGCAAAAGCCAAACCGAAAACCCAACTGCCTTCCACCAGGACCCGAACTAGCTCACTCCGGGACTATGCAACTAAGGATTTGTTGAAAAATAACTGAATCGCGCGTGCTTCGCCCATTTTGGGGATTCCGGCGCGGTGGCGTGGTGTCCTAGACTCGCGGCGTGATCGACGAAGCGGCCATCACGTTGCGCTACGCGGCGCTTGCCCCGGTGCTGGACGAGCGGGGGCTGCGTCGTTTTGCTGCGGCGGAGGCCCGTACTGCCGGTCGGGGCGGTGTTGTGGCGCTGACGCGGATCACCGGACTGGCGCGCAG
>JASHOA010000063.1 GCA_030041375.1 Acetobacteraceae bacterium | reverse complement strand
GGGCGCGCGGCGGCCGGGGCGGGCGAGGCAGGCGCCGCGCGGGGTGCCGTCGGCACCGGCGCGGCTTGCGGAGCGGATTCGCCGTTGGCCGCGAGCACCGCGATCGGCGTGTTCACGGCAACACCATCGGTGCCTTCGGGCACCAGGATTTGCGCGATCCGGCCTTCGTCGACGGCTTCGACCTCCATCGTTGCCTTGTCGGTCTCGATCTCGGCGAGCACGTCGCCGGATTTGACTTCGTCGCCGACACCCTTGAGCCAGCGCGAAAGTTTGCCCTCCGTCATGGTCGGCGAGAGGGCGGGCATGAGAATCTGCGTGGTCATGCGGCCGCGTCCTCTTTCAGGACGTCGGTGAAGAGTTCGGCGGGATCGGGATCGGGACTCTTTTCGGCGAAGTCGGCCGCATCCTGGATGATGCGCTTGACCTCGTCGTCGATCTTCTTCAGTGCCGCCTCTTCGACTCCGAGTGCGAGCAGCTTCGCGCGGGCGCCTTCGATGCAGTCATGCTCGGCCCGCATCTGCTGCACCTCCTCGCGCGTGCGGTAGCGGGCGGGGTCTGACATCGAGTGGCCGCGGTAGCGGTAGGTTTTCACCTCGAGGAGATAGGGACCTTTGCCGGCGCGGCACCAGGCCACCGCGATCTCGGCCGCCTCCTTGACCGCGACCACGTCCATGCCGTCGGCCTGGGCGCCGGGGATTCCCCAAGCCGCGCCGTTGTGGGCAAGGTCCTTGGCAGTGGTGGCGCGATCGACACTGGTTCCCATGCTGTAGCGGTTGTTCTCGATGACATAGACCACCGGAAGCTTGAGAAGCGCGGCCAGATTGAAGCTTTCGAAGACCTGGCCCTGATTGGCTGCGCCCTCGCCGAAAAAAGTCAGGCAGATGCGATCGTTGTTGCGATACCAGTTGCTGAAGGCAATGCCGGTGCCGAGGCTCACCTGCGCGCCGACGATGCCGTGCCCGCCGAAGAAATGGCGCGCCTTGCTGAACATGTGCATGGAGCCGCCCTTGCCGTGCGAATAGCCGTCCCGCCGGCCGGTCAGTTCCGACATGACGCCGCGCGGGTCCATGCCCGAGGCGAGCATATGGCCGTGGTCGCGGTAGGACGTGATCACCTGGTCGCCTTCGCTGATGGCGCTCAACATGCCGACAACGACGGCCTCCTGGCCGATATAAAGGTGGCAGAAGCCGCCGATCAGTCCCATGCCGTAGAGCTGACCGGCCTTTTCTTCGAAACGCCGGATCAGCAGCATGTCGTGATAGGCCTTGGTGAACTCCTCCAGCGACATGGAAAGCTCGCGTCCCTTGTTGCGCCGCCTGACCTCGGTTGCCTGTGCCATTGCCTCGCTCCTGGCGCGTTCCACCGCCGGAGAGTAGCGCCCGAAGATCGCTGCCAGCAAGAATCGATCGGGAAAAATCATTATGTTGCAATGCAATGCTGAGAATTAACCGGGATCCGGTTAATCGCTTGGTCGAGGTGCCGCTTACCGAACGTAAGCGACAGATCCGCGATCGGCCGAGGGCAGGAGGTGCGGTTTTATTGCTTTGTAGGAGCGGACTTCGCAGCAAGCTTGCCGCTGGGCTCAGCTTGACGGCGCCAGCTCCACGCGGTTACGCCCCTCGCGCTTGGCGCCGTAGAGAGCGGCGTCTGCTGCCTGGAGCAGGCTTTCGGCGCTGACCTCTGAACCGCCGCTCGAGACCACGCCAACGCTCACGGTGAGGCGGTGCGGCACGGTTCTTCCTTCCGGGACGAAGCGCATCTGCGCCACGGCATCGCGCAGCCGCTCGCCGGCGCCGGCGGCCTCGCCGAGGCTGGCGCCGGGCATCACCACAATGAACTCCTCCCCGCCGTAGCGGGCGAGAGTATCGAAGACGCGCAGGTTGGCGCGCAGCGTTTCGGCGACCGCCTTGAGGGCATGGTCGCCGGCGGTGTGGCCGTGGGTGTCGTTCAGGCGCTTGAAGTGATCGACGTCGATCATCAAGAGCGCCAGGCTGTTCTGTTGCGGGCGGGCCATCAGATGGCGCAGGTGATGCGTGACATAACGCTGATTGTAGAGGCCGGTCAGAGGGTCGGTGAAGGCCAGCGCCAGGGCCTGGTCGAGGTCGGCGCGCAGACGGCTCTGATAGATTTTCCGTCGCACCTGATTGCGGGCGCGGGCGCGAAGCTCGTTCGGGTCGACGGGGCGCAGCAGCCAGTCATTCGCACCGAGATCGAAACCGCGCAGCGTGCGTTCGCGGCTTTCTGGCTCGGCGATCAAGAGGAGGGGGATCTCGCCCGCGCGTTCGCCGGCGCGCAGGCTGGAGGCGAGCGTGAGGGCATCCTCGGCTCCGAGCGAAAGGCTGAGAACGATGAGGTCGAAATTGATTGCCATCAGCAGGGCGCGCATTTCAGCGCCGCTGCGCGCGAGGCCGGGAAGCATTTCCTCGCGCGCCAGCCACTCCTGCAGTTGCCGCGCCTCGGCATCCCAGTCATCGACGACCAGCACCCGCGCTCCGGCAACCGAAACGACCTCGGCGGTGGTTCCGGCAAGACCGAGCGCGCGCGCGGTTGCCGCGCGGGCCTGCCACTCATCCAGCATGCGTTTCAGGCGAACGAGCCCGCGCACGCGTGCCAGCAGAGTATCGAACGCAACCGGCTTGGTGAGGAAATCGTCGGCGCCTGCCTCGAGGCCGCGCACACGTTCGTCGGGCTGATCGAGCGCGGTGACCATGACCACCGGGATATGGCTGGTGGCTGGATTCGCCTTGAGCTGCCGGCAGGTCTCGAAGCCGTCCATGCCCGGCATCATCACGTCGAGGAGGATGATGTCCGGCCGCCACTCGGCGGCGAGGCCGAGCGCCTTCTGTCCCTCCTCGGCGGTCATCACCGCGAAGTATTCGGCAGCCAACCGCGCCTCGATGAGACGCGCATTGGCGAGGACGTCATCGACGATCAGGACCCGAGCCGTCAAACCGGCCTCGTCTCCGCCCCGTCGTTGGAGGGCGCGGGAGGATGCTCTTGTGCTGAGGCGGGCGCGAGTTGGCACCGGCCGCTCTGCGGCAGAGAAGAATCCGGCATCACCCTTTCGCCCAGGTTCCAGGGCAACCCCATCAAGGCCAGATCGTGGTTAACGCTGGGTCAACCCTCGACACCCGCGCGAAGAATCGGCAAGCAGCAAGGGACCGTAACGAGCATAGCCGAGCATGGCGGCCTCAGCGCGTCGCGAACTGGCGCGTGCCGAACAAATTTTCGCGTTCGACATCGGTGATCGTCCCACGGCGCTGCCGGTCGGCCAGCGTGGCAACGCCACGCTCGACCGCGGGACGCGCGGCAATGGCATCGTGCCAGCGCTTGACGGCCGGGTAGGCGGTAAGGTCGATGCCGCGGCGGTCAGGGTTGCGGATCCATGGGAAGGTCGCGATGTCCGCAATCGAGTATTCCGGGCCGGCAAGGTACTCCGATGCTGCCAGCCGCTTCTCCAGCACCCGGTGCAGCCGCTTCACCTCGTTACTGTAGCGTTCGATCGCGTACGGGAGCTTTTCCGGGGCATAGGCGGCAAAGTGATTGTACTGGCCGAACATCGGGCCAACGCCGCCCATCTGGAACATGACCCATTGCAGGCAGGCGTAACGGAGGCGCGGATCGGAAGGGATCAGCTTGCCCGCCTTTTCGGCGAGATAGATCAGGATCGCTCCCGATTCGAAGAGGGCGATCGGCTGCCCACCCGGACCATCGGAATCGACGATCGCCGGAATGCGATGGTTCGGGGTGATGGCCAGGAACTCGGCGCTGAACTGCTCGCCCTGGCCGATATTGACCGGAACGACGCGCCAGGTGAGGCCGAGTTCCTCGAGAGCGATATGCACCTTGTGCCCGTTCGGGGTCGGCCAGCTCCACACCTCGATCATCCATGTTCTCCTTCTGTTGGTTTGCTGGCGCGTTCAGGGCGCGCCGGAGAGGAACTGGAGCGCCGCCTGCACGCCCTCCGGCCGATGCGGAATGGCCGCCAGGGCAAGGCCCATCTCCACGCCGCCGAGCGTTGCGATCAGCTCGAGATCGCCGAAATGACCGAGATGGCCGATGCGGAAGACGCGGTCCTTGAGCGGCCCGAGGCCGTTGCCGAGGCTCATGTTGAACCGCTCCAGGATCACGGCGCGCAGCGCATCGGCGCTGGTGCCTTCCGGCACCCGGACGGCGGTGAGCGAGGAGGAATAGTCGCTTGGTTCGGCGCACTGGATCTCGAGTCCCCAGGCGCGGACGGCCCGGCGGGTTGCCTCGGCGTGGCGGGCGTGGCGGGCAAACACCTGCGGCAACCCCTCCTCGTCCAGCATCTCCAGGGCGACGCGCAACCCGAACAGCAGGTTTGTTCCGGGCGTGTAGGGGAAATAGCCGTCCGCGTTCGCCTTCAGCATGGCCTGCCAGTCCCAGTAGCTGCGCGGCAGGCGGGCCGCCGCGGCCGCGGCCAGAGCCTTGCGGCTGAGGGCGTTGAATGACAGCCCCGGCGGCAACATCAGCCCCTTCTGCGAGCCGGCAACGGTGACATCGACGCCCCATTCGTCGTGCCGGTAATCGATGCTGGCGAGCGAGGAGATGGTGTCGACGAGCAGCAAGGCGGGATGATGGGCCGCATCGATCGCGGCGCGGACCGCAGCAACCGGGCTTACGCAACCGGTCGAGGTCTCGTTGTGAACGACGCAAACGGCCTTGATCCGGTGCTCCCGGTCGGCGGCGAGCAGAGCGCCGATGGCCTCGGGATCGGCGCCGCGGCGCCAGTCCGTTTCGATGAAAACGGGATCGAGGCCGAGCCTTTCCGCCATCTCCTTCCACAGGGTGGCGAACCAGCCGGTGCGGCACATCAGGACTCGATCGCCCGGGGAAAGCGTGTTGACGAGCGCGGCCTCCCAGGCACCGGTGCCGGATGCGGGGTAGATCACCACCGGGCCGGCGGTGCGGAAGACGGGCTTGAGCATGGCCAGGATGTCCCGGCCGAGACGGCCGAAATCCGGACCGCGATGGTCGATGGTGGGGTTGTCGATGGCGCGGAGAATGCGCTCGGGAACGTTGGTAGGCCCGGGGATTTGCAGGAAATGCCGCCCCGCTCGCGACTCCGCGACGCGATTGCGACCCGCCGCAGTCTGTTGCTTCATCGACCCACTCTCCCGCGGTTGGACCGCAATCCGGCCGAAGTCTTGTGCGGCCCGCCGCGCGACCCGATGTCGGAGCGAGGCGCAACACGGCAACCCGCCGGCGCGGGGGCATAGGGAGCCGCTCGATGCCGGACCTCTTACGATGGGCCGGAAGGCGATCCACCAACAACCCGGACCGCCCCTTTGCCAAAGGCCGCCGCTGGCTGCAAGCAACGGTCCTGGCGCTTCTCGCGCTCGGCTGCGGCGCAGAGGCGACACATGGCGCCGCGCCGGCCACCGAGGTCTATGTCATCTCCAACGGATGGCATACGGAAATCGGCCTGCCGGCGGCTCTGCTCGGCGGACCTCTCGCGGCGGTGCGGCGCGACTTTCCGGGTGCCGCGTACGTTGCCTTCGGGTGGGGCGAGCGTGCCTTCTATATGAGCCCCTCCCCCACCTGGACCGAAGCGCTCCGGGCCCTGCTGCCGGCCCGCGCCGTGCTGCTGGTGCTTGCCCTCGGCACGGTGCCCTCGCGGGCCTTCGTTGCGGGGATCCGCGTGACGGCGCTGCCGCTTCGCCCGGCAGGCGAGAGGGAGCTTGCCGCGTTCCTTTGGCGAAGCTTCGCCCAGACGAAAGCAGGCGAGCCCGACCGTCTTGGCCCTGGGCCCTATCCCGCCAGTGCATTCTATGCCGCGACCGGCACCTACGACGGGGGGCATACCTGCAATACTTGGACCGCGGAGGCGCTGAGCGAAGCGGGCCTGCCGGTCCGGACCGCCGGCGTCATTTTCGCCGGTCAGGTCATGCGCCAGGTCCGCGCTCTCAGAGCCGATCCGACGGTTCCTTCGCCGTCACGACAGGGGGCCGGAGCGATGCCCGATCAGGCCCAGTGACCGGGGACCCAGCGGCCATAAGGGCCCCAATGGCCGGGCACCCAGACCGCGGCAGGATAGGGGCGCGGCGGGACATAAACAGCGCACGCCGCAAGCGGAACGGTGAGAGCGAGCGCCAGCGCAAGAATCCTGAGACCGACCATCAAACCTCCGGCGGCGCCATGGCGCCTCACAAGCGCATGAACCCTGCCCGGCCGGGCGGATGCGGCGGAGGCTGCAACGACCGGCCGACGCAGAAGATCCAGAACAGGTGCGCGTCGAGGATAACGGGGGGAATGTCGAAACAATGGCCGGGGGCGGCCCGCAATAGGGCAAAGTGGCGGTCGGACGGGTTTCGATCGGCAGCCACTTTCATGTCGCGTTCTTCGCGGCGAGGCGCCTCTCGTAAGCCTGCATCAGCATCGTGCTCGGAAACAGCAGCACGAAGTAGATGATCGCGACCAGCGTGTACACCTCGAGCGGGCGGTAGGTATTTCCCGTGACCAGCTCACCCTGATAGAGCAGGTCGGGCACCGCGATCACCGACACGAGCGAGGTGTTCTTGAGCTGGGTGATCGACTGGTTCATGAACGGCGGGATCATGCGGCGAATGGCCTGCGGCAGGATCACGAGGCGCATCATGCGCCACCAGGAGAGGCCGAGGGCGCGCGCCGCATCCCACTGGCCGCGCTCGATCGAAACGATGCCGCCACGGAAGATTTCGGCATAGAAGACGCCGCCATACATGCTGAGCGTGATGACGGCGGCGGTCACCGCGGAAAGCGAGATGTGCAGCACGACCGGCAGCGCGTAGTAGACCCAGATCAGTTGCACGAGGAGGGGAGTACAGCGGAAGGCTTCCGAGACCGCGATCAGCGGCGTGCTGACTACCCAGTTGCGGCTGAGCCGTGCCATGCCGATGAGCAGCCCGACCATGAGGCCGAGCAGAACCGTTCCGATCGTAAAGGCGAGCGTGACGCCCGCGCCGAGGAGGAACAGATGCTGGTACTGCCAGAGGAAGCCGAAGCTCCAGTGATAGGTCATCAGCCGCTCGAGCGGCGCACGGGCGGACCTGATCCGGCGTGGTGACGCGCCGCCCGAGGCCTCAAAATGCGAGGCCGGCCGGCAACTGGCTCGGCTTTATATGTTCGGCCTCGAGCGCCTCGATGACCCACTGCCGGATGTCTCCGACCCCGCCGTGATATTCGAGCCAGGCATTGAGCACGTCCCGGAAGCGGGTATCCGTTTCGCGCTGGATGCCGAGACTGCTCGGCAGGGCGACCGTGGGCCCGCTGATCAGCCGGTAGGTGCCGAGCGAAGGATTCTTGCCGATCATGCCGAGCCCGGGGATGGCAGCCAGGAGAATGGCGTCGGCGCGGCCCGATTGCAGGGCGAGGATGCCCTGATCCGTGCTGGTCAGGCCGACCGCAGTTGCCCTCGGCGCATAGCGCCTGGCCAGGGTCTGATAGAGCGAGCCGACGGAAACCGCGATCCTGAGGCCGGGCTTGTCGAGATCGGCCCAGGTGGAGGGCATGAAGCCCGGCTTGGCGATGCAGCCGAAGGGGTGGATGAAGAGCGGCTCGGTGAAGCCGATCGCCACCGCCCGCTGCGGTGTCGGGTTGAGGGCGAAGGACAGATCGACCTTGCCTGACTGCAGATCGAGCACCGAAGTGCCCCATGTCGAATCGATATAGACGACTTCGGCGGCGAAGACCTTGGCGATGTCGATCGCCATCGGCACGCAGAAGCCGCTCCACTTGCCGCTGACAAGGTCCTTGTCGAAATAGGGTTGCTCTCCGGAGAGCGCCGAGACACGCAGCTTCTTGGTGCGCATCACCCGCGCGAAGGTGCTTTCGCCTTCGGCCGGAGCGGCGGCGGCCGGGGCTGCGATCGCTGCCGCCGGCAGCAACGCCGCCGCGCCTGCGAGCCCGCGCCGGCTCAGCCTGCCCTGCAGATGATGTGCCATCGGCCCCCTCCCCTTTTTCGCGTCGCCGTCGCGGCGGTGCGCGCGCGCCGGCGGCATGGCCCGGCAGAGTCGCGCAGCCTGGGCGGCCGCGCAACAGGTTCCGGGGCGGCGCGCCGGGTCTCTTGCTGCAACCGCGAAAAGGCGCCAGGGTACCGGGCCCGGTTCGGGCGTGGTGGAGCGCTGGTCATCGCCGGTCAGGCTGCAACGAAGATGAGTGATCTCCCTCCGCCACAGGTCTCGCTGGTCCGGATCGTGCTGGAGGGCGAGGCACCGAGCGGGCTTCCTCAGGAGCTGGAGGCGGACCGCGCGCAGGCGATCGCCGACCTCGAGCGCGAAAACCGGTTCGAACCGGTTGGTGTCGGGCCGGGACCCTATGAGCTCAGGCTTTCGATCCAGGAGGGGCGGCTTGTCTTCGATATCCGGAATGCCGATTCACGGCCGCTGGTTGCGCACCTGCTGGCGCTCGGCCCGTTCCGCCGGCTGATCAAGGATTACCACCTGCTGGTGGAAAGTTACGGCAAGGCGGTCCAGGAGGGCCGGGAAGCCAGGTTGCAGGCCATCGATATGGGCCGGCGCGGGCTGCACAACGAGGCTGCCAGGCTGATGACGGAGCGGCTGGCCGGCAAGGTCGTGATCGATCTCGAAACGGCGCGGCGTCTTTTCACGCTGCTTGCCGTGCTGCACCAGCGGATGTGACGCCGATCGGCAATTCCAGCCGGTGGCGTTAGCCCGCGATCGCCCGAGGCGGAATCGTCGGAGGGCGTGAATCGCGGGCTCGAATAAAGCGCGAAACCTGTGTCGGGCTGCACAGTCAGCCCGACACGGGTCTAGTCGAGCACTTCCTTGTTGACGACGTTTTCGCGAATGGGCCGGCCGTCGAAGACGCTCAGGATGTTGCCGACCGCGGCGCGTGACGAGCGTGCCGTTGCCTCGACGGTGACGCCAGCCATGTGCGGGGAAAGAACGACCGAGGAGAGTCCGAGCAGCGGGTTGTCGGCAGGAACCGGTTCGGTTGCGAAGACATCGATCCCGGCGCCGGCCAGCCGCTTGCCGGCCAGCGCACCGGCCAGCGCTCGCTCATCGATGATGCCGCCGCGAGCAGTGTTCACGAGAAAGGCGGACGGTTTCATCAGCGCCAGGCGCCGGGCATCGATGAGGCCCAAGGTCTCCGCTGTCTTCGGGCAATGGAGGGTGACGAAATCTGCGCGCGGCAGGGCGGCGTCGAGATCGGTGACGGGTTCGCATCCTGCGGCCCGGATTGCGTCGGCGGCCACATAGGGATCCGAGACCAGCACCGTCATGTCCATGGCCAGGCAGCGGGCGGCAATGCGGGTGCCGATGCGGCCGAAGCCGATCACGAGGACGGTGCGGCCGGCGAGATCGACCGGCATGTCGGCGTAGCGCTCACGCCAGCCTCCGGCACGGACCAGGGGATCGAGCACCATCGAGCGCTTGGCGAGCAGCAGCATCATGAAGAGAGCATGCTCGGCGACACTGACGGAATTGGCGGTGCCGGCGATCATGAGGGGAATGCGGCGTGCCGTAAGGGCGGGAACATCTACCGCATCGTAGCCGACGCCGATGCGTGCCACGACCTGCATGGCGGGCGAGGCGGCAAGTTCGGCGGCCGAGTACGGGGTGAAGGAAAGGGCCACGCCGTCGGCCTCGGCAAGGAAGCGATGGAATACGGGTGCGGGGAGCGATGGCGGGTAAGCGATCGGTTCGACGTCTTCGCGGGTGCGGATGAGGTCCCATCCGGCGCGGGCGAGATTTTCGGGCAGCAGTACTTTCTTTCGGTTGGCCGGCATGAGCGGGGTCTGTTCCTGTCGATTGGGGGAAGAAAAGCGGTTCAGATGCGACGGGCCTGCGCGGCGACATAGCCGCGGTTCCAGGTGGGCGTGATCAGGACCTCGTTGATGCAGATATGCGGGGGCAGACAGGCGATGTAGCGGATGAGATCGCCGCAATCCGCCGGCTGCAGCATGCGCGCGCGGTCCTCCTGGCTGACCGGTAGAGGCCGCTTATCGAGAATCGGCGTTGCCACCTCGCCGGGGCAGATGGCGGTCGAACGGATGCCGTTCGTGCACTCTTCCATGTTGAGGCTGTGGCTCATCGCGACGACGCCGTGCTTGGCAGCCGTGTAGGCGGCACCGCTGACAGGAGCGACGAAGCGGCCGGCTATGGAAGCGGTATGGATGAGGATGCCGTCCTTCTGCTTGCGCATGAAAGGCAGGGCGACGGTAACGCAGTAGAAGGCGGACTCGAGATTGGCGGCGATCACCTGCGCAATTCCAGCCGGGGTCAGGCGATGCCACTCGCGCTCGACGATGTTGGCGCCGGCATTGTTGACCAGGATGTCGAGGCGGCCGAATTTTTCCTCGATGAAGCGGCCGATCCCGGCCACCGCCGGAGGGCTCGTCACGTCGCCTGGGCTGGCGTCCGCCTCACCGCCGGCCGCGGCGATGCGGCGGGCCAGTTCGGCGAGAGGGGCTTCGCGCCGGCCGCTGAGCACGAGGCGCGCCCCCTCGCCCGCCAGTGCGAGTGCGGCGGCTTCGCCGATCCCGGAGCCGGCACCGGTGACCCACGCCACACGGCCTTCGAGTTTTCTCAACCTTTCCTCCACGTGACTTCGGATGCGCGACCATCGGGCATGGCTGCCGGCCGATCAAGGCCGCCCCGGCCGGGCGACCTTGCGGCGGCGTGGCCGCTGTGCTTCGGATCATGCAGGAAAAGAAAGGGCGGCCCATGCCGCCCGATGGGTGGAGGAACGGAATGAAAATCAGCCACGTCGAGACCCTGCACTGCGACGCGGGGTGGCGGAATTTCTCGTTCCTCAAGATCGCGACCGCGGATGGGATCGTCGGCTGGGCCGAGTTCAACGAGGGGTTCGGCACCGCCGGGCTCGGCAACGTGGTCGAGACGCTGGGCAAGAGCCTGATCGGCCAGGACCCGAGGCGGATCGGGCTGATCACTTCGACGCTCTACACCAAGGTGGTGCCGGCGCGCGGTGGGCTCAATCACCTGGCGATCGCGGCCATCGAGAACGCATTGCTCGACCTCAAGGCGAAGAGCCTCGGGGTGCCGATGTACGATCTGTTCGGCGGCGCCATCCGGACCAGAATTCCGCTCTATTGGTCGCATTGCGGCACCTACCGGGTGCGCAGCGCCGAGCTGTGCGGCACGCCCGGTCTGCGCACCTATGACGACCTGTTCCGGCTCGGCGAAGAGGTGAAGCGGGGCGGCTTCCGGGCGCTCAAGACCAACATCCTGGTGCCGGCCGAGGGCGGTTTCGCGAGTTACAATCCGGGCTTCGGCAGGAGTCCCGGCTTTCCGGAGCTGAACTGGAGCCCCGCCGTGCTGGAGGCGGCGCGGCGGCAGTTGCAGACCTTCCGCGACGCGATCGGGCCGGAGGCCGGATTGCATCTCGATATCAATTTCCACTTCAAGACCGAGGGCTTCCGGCGGGTGGCGGAAGCCGTGGCGCCGTTCCATTTGAGCTGGCTCGAGCTCGATACCTACGACCCCGATGCACTGGCGTTCATCCGGCGCGGCGCGCCTTGCCCGATTGCCTCCTGCGAAGTGTTGACGTCGCGGCGCGAGTTCAAACGATACTTCGAGACCTACGCGGTGGACGTGGCGATCATCGACGTGCCGTGGAACGGAATGATCGAATCGGTGAAGATCGCGGCCATGGCCGAAGCCTACGAGATGAATGTCGCGCCACACAATTTCTATGGTCATCTGTGCAGCATGATGAGCGCGCATTTCTCGGCGGTGGTGCCGAACTTCCGCATCATGGAGATCGACATCGACAGCGTGCGGTGGCGCGACGAGTTCTATGTCGGGCTGCCGGTGATCGAACACGGCGAGCTTGTTCTGCCGGAAAGGCCGGGCTGGGGGATCGAGGTGAACGAGGCCGCGGTCCGCGCCCGGCCGCCGAAGGGCTGAGCCGGAAGATGCCCGAGGTCTCGATCCGCGGGGTGCGCAAGTCCTTCGGCCCGCTCGAGGTGATCCATGGCGTCGATGTCGAGATCGAGGACGGGGCATTCGTGGTCCTGGTCGGACCGTCCGGCTGCGGCAAGACGACGCTGCTCAGGATGATTGCCGGGCTCGAGAACATCAGCGGCGGCGAGATCGCGATCGACGGGCAGGTCATCAACCGCCTGCCGCCGAAAGAGCGGGACATCGCGATGGTGTTCCAGAACTACGCGCTCTACCCGCACATGACCGTGCGCGACAACATGTCGTTCTCGCTCAGGCTGGCGAAGGCGCCGGCCGAGGTGATCGAGCATCGCGTGGCGCGGGCGGCGGAGATCCTCGGCCTTGCCGACTATCTCAACCGCTATCCCCGCCAGCTTTCCGGCGGGCAGCGCCAGCGGGTGGCGATGGGGCGGGCGATCGTGCGCGATCCCAAGGTGTTCCTGTTCGACGAGCCGCTCTCCAACCTCGATGCCAAGCTCCGCGTGCAGATGCGCGCCGAAATCAAGGAACTGCACCAGCGGCTCAAGACGACGACGGTCTATGTCACGCACGACCAGATCGAGGCGATGACCATGGCCGACAAGATCGTCGTCATGCGGGGCGGCCACGTCGAGCAGATCGGCGATCCTTTGGCGCTCTACGACCGGCCGGCCAATTTGTTTGTTGCCGGATTCATCGGCAGCCCGGCGATGAATTTCATCGCCGGCGCCGTCGAGCCGGGCGGCTTCCGCGCCGAGAACGGTGTGCTGTGGCCGCTCGGGCAGGAGCTTGCCGCTCGGCATGCGGGCCGGATGGCGATCTACGGAGTGCGGCCGGAGCACCTGCCGCTGGCTGAGCACGGCCTCGCTCTCGAGGTGCAGGTGGTCGAACCCACCGGATCGGAGACCCAGGTGATCGGGCAGGTGTCCGGCCAGCCGGTGGTTTGCGTGCTGCGCGAGCGGCTTGCCGCGCGACCGGGCGCAAGCATTCGCATATCGGCCGATCCCGTGCACGTACATCTGTTCGATACCGAGAGTACGGCAAGGATAGGGATGGGCGGGTAGTGTCTCAGTTTGAATTTCGGCTCGCGACCCAAGCCGGTCGCTCGCTGGCGCAGTACCCGTCCCCGACAGCGGACATCCCTTGCTAACAATGATCGTCGGTACGTCCGAAACGGGCTTAGCGCAGGCCCGAGGTTAAGCTTCTTCAGATAGTCGAGATCGCTTTCGCGTGAGCTGCCCAAGGACGGCCGATCCTGTCGTCGAACGCTTGCACAAGGCGTCGGCAGAGCGCATGTCGTACGACACCAACGCCGCCTGTAGGATGCGCCCATGACGCTCTACGCGGATTTCACCAGTCAGGAGTACTTCCGCAACCCAGCCGTCGAGGTTGAGAAGCTGAGGGCGGTGGGAGCGGTCGTCGAGGTTCGGTTCCCACTCGTCGGAACGGTCTGGACGACCACGACGCAAGACATGGCCAATCAGGTGTTGAGAGACAACGACACCTTCACCCTGCGCAAGGACGACGGCGACGTCGTCGGGCTTCAGTGGTGGATGCCAAAAATCGTGCGTACGATCTCGAACAATATGCTGTCGGCCGACGAGCCGGACCACGCCCGCCTGAGGGGCATCGTCGACGAGGTGTTTCGCCGACGAGCCGTGCTTGAAATGGAGCCGCACATCATGGCGCTCGCGAGCGAACTGGCCGACGCGCTATTCGCGGAAGGAACCCCTGCCGATCTCGTCGACCGCTACGCGCGGCGACTCCCGCTTTCGGTGATCTGCGAGCTTCTCGGGTTGCCTGTTGCTGACCGACCGAAGTTTACCAACTGGGCCAGCGGCTTCACGCGTTTCAAGGGCGTCTTCAGCTTCTTCGGCATCATTCCGAAGATGTTCGCCATGAAGCGCTACATGGAGGGGCGCCTGGACGCCGCCCGGGAGAGCGGCGGCGCAGGAGTGATCGCGGAGCTTGTCCGCATCGAAAAGGAAGGAGGGGTCATCAGCCGCGACGAGATGGTGTCGATGCTGTTCCTGCTCCTGTTCGCAGGCCACGAAACCACGACACACCTCATCAGCGGGTCCGTCCGCGAGTTCCTTCGTAACCCCGGACTACGCAATTGGCTGCAAGAAGATTGGACGCGTGCCGACCACGCCGTTGAGGAGTTTCTGCGGTTCGTCTGCCCGGTACAGTTCCCCAAGCCGCGCTTCGTGCGCAAGGACGTGGAACTCGGGGGAGTCCGGTTGAAGAAGGGCGAGAAAATCATGCCCATGCTGGTTGCCGGCAACTTCGACCCCCAAGCGAATGACCATCCGGAAAAGCTCGATCTCGAGAGAAAACCTAACCGGCACGTCGCCTTCGGTGCGGGCATTCATTTTTGCCTCGGCCATCAGCTCGCGCGTATCGAAGCCAGGTGCGCGCTACAAGCCTTGTTCGAACGTTGGCCGAATCTGGAGCTGGCGATGGAGGATTCACGCATTCGCTGGCGCACTCGAGCGGGTATCCGGGCCATCGAGCGACTGCCTGTCATGGCAAGCCATTGAGCTGATCCCGACGGCGCCAATGGCGCTCAATCCCACCTCGTGTCCGCTATCGAGTAGACAGTCTCGAAGCCGACCGTCGCAAAACCACCCTGAGCCGAAATTCAAACTGAGACACTATCGATGGGCAGAATCTGAAAAAAGATACAGGAATTGCCGGCAGGCCGCACAAAGTTTAGGCTGCCCGCGAATGGACGTTCGGGAAGGACGGCCTGGAGGAGGAGATGCAGGAAATGGATCGTCTGACACGCCGCCAGTCGCTGCTTCTGGGTGCGGGCGCGCTCGGAATGACGACCTTGAGTGGGCGCGGCGCATTGGCCGCGACCATGGAGGCCGGAGTCCCGGTTGCCGATGTCAAGCCGCCGAGCTTCGCGCTCGAGAAGGGAGCGACGCTGAAGGTGCTGCGGCCGGCCAAGTTCATCGACCCGGACGAGGCTTGGTTTCGGGCGAACACCAAGAAGTTCATCGAGCAGACCGGGGTGCAAGTCGAACTCGATTTCATAAGCTGGGAGCAGCTTCGGCCGCAGACCGCGGTCACCGCCAACACCGGCGCCGGGCCCGATATCATCGTCGGCTGGAGTGCCGATCCCCAGATCTACGCGAGCAAGCTGGTCGATCTCACCGACGTCGGCGAGTATCTCGGAGCGAAATATGGCGGCTGGTTCGACCTTGCCACTCTCTATGGCACCAAGTGGGGTTCGGGCGGCAAGCAATGGATCGCCATTCCGCTCGGCGGCGGCACCGGCCCCGCCGTGTACCGGATTTCCTGGGTGAAGGAAGCCGGGTACGACGCGATTCCGAACGACCTCAACGAACTCCTGACACTCGTGCAGAAGCTCAAGAAGATCGGCCATCCCGCGGGCTGGGCGCTCGGTCACGCGGTCGGCGATGCGAACGGCTACGCCGACTGGCTGATGTGGTCGCACGGCGCCTATGCGATCGACGAGCACGGCAAGGTCGCGATCGATTCGCAGGAGATGATCAATGCACTCAACTACTGCAAGGAGCTGTATCCGAACCTGATCTCGGGCACCACCTCCTGGAACGATGCCAGCAACAACCAGGCGTTTGCGGCGGGCGAGATCAGCCTCACCTTCAACGGCGTCTCGATCTACTACGTGCTCAAGAACGCGAAGGACAAGCGGCTGAACGAGATCGCGGCGGATACCAACAACGTGCTGCCGCCGTACGGGCTTTCGAAGGGGCATCCGCCGATGTCGGCGCTGGTCATCAACGCGATGCTGTTCCAGCACAGCAAATTCCCGAATGCGGCCAAGGACTATATCCGCTTCATGATGGAAGCGCCGCAGTACGGCCCCTGGCTTTCCGATTGCTACGGCTACTGGTCGAACCCGCTGAAAGCGTACTCGGAGATGGCCTTCTGGAACGGGGATCCGAAGATCGCGGCGTACAAGGAGGGCATGAATACCCCCTACTATGACGGCTACAAGGGGCCGATCAGCGCCAATTCGAGCGCCCTCGCCGCCAACTACATACTGGTCGACATGTTTGCCAAGGTCGCGACGGGCAACGCCAGCGCAAAGGATGCGGCGGCGTTCGCGGCCAGGCAGGCGGAGCGCTATTACAAGGCCTGATCCGGTGCGACCGTGGCGCCGAGGTGCGCCACGGCCCATCCGATGCTGGCCGAGGCAGGAGACGCCATGGATGCAGCGACTGCCGAAGCTGCCGTCGTAACCTGGAGGCTCGCGCGGCGCCCGGATAGCTGGATCACGCGCCTCTTCGACTACAAGCCGTTCCTGATCGGGCTCTGCCTCGCGCCCGCGATCGGCCTCCTGGTCGTCTTCCTGACCTATCCGCTCGGGCTCGGCTTCTGGCTTGCGCTGACAAATTCCACCATCGGCCAGCGCGGGCATTTCGTCGGGCTGGCCAACTTCATCTCCGTCCTCAGCGACCCGGTATTCCAGCTTTCCGTTTTCAATACGATCTTCTACACGGCGGCGGCGACGGTCGGAAAATTCGGGCTGGGGCTCTGGCTCGCGCTGCTGCTCAACCACCATCTGCCGTTCAAATCGTTTCTCAGGGCCATCGTGCTGCTGCCCTGGATCGTGCCGACCGTGCTGTCGGCGATCGTCTGGTGGTGGATGTACTCGCCGCAGTTTTCGATCATCTCCTATATCCTCGTGAACGTCCTGCATCTCCGCTCGACCTACATCAATTTCCTCGGCTCGGCCTGGCCGGCACGCTGGTCGCTCGTGGTGGCCAATACGTGGCGCGGTATCCCGTTCGTTGCCATCATCACGCTGGCGGGCCTGCAGACGATTCCGCCCTCGCTCTACGAGGCGGCGCTGCTGGACGGGGCGAGTTCCTGGCAGCGCTTCCGCTTCATCACCGTGCCGCTGCTGCTGCCGATTCTCTCGGTGGCACTGACGCTTTCGACGCTCTTCACCTTCTCGGACTTCCAGCTCGTCTACGCGATCACGGATGGCGGGCCGTTCAATACGACGCAGATCATGGCGACCCTTGCCTACCAGGTCGCCATCCCGGGCTCGGAGCTTGGACAAGGTGCGGCGATCGCGGTTGCCATGATTCCGTTCCTGGTGGCGCTCACCGCGATCAACTATTTCGGCCTGGCGCGGCGCAAATGGCAGCAGGGCCCGGCCAATGAGTGAGGCGGCGGCAGGCGACGAACTGCTCTCCTGGGATTCGCGCGCCAGGCGGGTGGTGACGGTCTATGTACCGCTGGCGCTGTTCGTGATCGTGCTGCTGTTCCCCTTCTACTGGATGACGATCACGGCGTTCAAGCCGGACTCGGAGATGGAGGACTACGCGCATCACAGCCCGTTCTGGATCAGCTCGCCGACACTGCACAATTTCAACGTGCTGCTGTTTCATACGCAGTTCCCGCGCTGGATGCTGATCACGATCTCGGTTGCGGTCGGCACGACCATTCTTTCGATCTTCTGCAGCGTGCTGGCCGCCTATGCGATCGAGCGGCTGCGTTTCAGCGGCTCGACCCATGTAGCACTGGCGATCTACCTCGCGTACCTGGTGCCGCCGACGATCCTTTTCATTCCGCTGGCGACGATGGTGGTGCAATTCGGTCTCTACAACAGTCCGATCTCGCTGATCCTCACTTACCCGACCTTCCTCATTCCGTTCTGTACCTGGCTCCTGATCGGCTACTTCAAGTCGATTCCGTATGAACTCGAAGAGTGTGCGCTGATCGACGGCGCATCCCGGTGGCAGATTCTGCGCCGGATCGTGCTGCCGCTCTCGGTGCCGGGACTGATCTCGGCGGGGATCTTTGCCTTCACCCTCTCGTGGAACGAATTCATCTATGCGCTCGCCTTCATCCAGTCCACCGGCAACAAGACCGTACCGGTGGCGGTACTCACCGAGTTGGTGACCGGCGACGTTTATCAGTGGGGAGCACTGATGGCTGGCGCGCTGCTCGGCTCGGTGCCGGTGGCCCTGTTCTATTCGCTGTTTGCGGAATATTATGTTTCCAGCCTGACCGGTGCGGTGAAGGAGTGAGCGCCGGTTCGCATAGCGCGGGAGGGAGATGGAGTGGCACGGTTCAAGGTGGTAACCCCGGTCGGGGCGAGCTTCTCGGTTGCCGGCGGCGGTTATAGCTATGAGATGGAGGCCCTTTCGCGGATCGATGCCGAGATCGTCGAGGCGCCAGGGACGACCGCGCAGGAGTTCATCGCCGTGGCACGCGACGCCGATGCGCTGTACGCCAAGGGGATTCCGATCACGAAGACGATCATCGACCGGCTGGAGCGCTGCAAGGTGATCTCGCTCGGCAGTGTCGGTGTCGATTCGGTCGACGTGGCGGCGGCGACCACGCGAGGCATCCCGGTAACGAACGTTCCGGATACCTTCATCGAGGAAGTGGCCGATCATGCGATGACGTTGCTGCTCGGCGTGTTCCGCAACCTCGTGGAGCAGGACCGGATGGTGCGGACCGGGCGCTGGGCGGAAGGGCGGCCGCAGCTTTTGAAAATTCCGCGCCTGATGGGCAAGACCCTCGGCTTCATTGCGTTCGGCCACGTGGCACGGGCAGTAGCCGTCAGGGCGCGGCCGTTCGGGCTCCGGATGATTGCCTTCGACCCGTTCGTGGAGGAGCTGGCGATGTCGCCCTATGGCGTCGAGCCGGCGAGCCTGTCGGAGCTGCTCGCGCAATCCGATTTCGTTTCGATGCACGCGCCGGCGACCCCGGAGGCGCATCACATGCTCACCGAGGCGCAGTTCCGGCAGATGAAGAAATCGGCCTGCTTCATCAATACCGGCCGCGGCCCGACTGTCGAGGAGAAAGGCCTGATCCGCGCCTTGCAGGAGGGCTGGATCGCGGGCGCCGGGCTCGATGTGCTCGAGACTGAACCGCCGGCGCCGGACAACCCGCTGCTCAAGATGGACAACGTGATCCTGACCGCGCACGTGGCCTCGGCCTCGGCGCGTTTCGACCCGGCGCGCCGGCGGCGAGTGGGCCACGAGATTGCACTCGTGCTGGGCGGACGCTGGCCGATGAGCTGTGTCAACCCGACCGTGCTGCCGACGAGCGATCTCAGGCGCTGGCAGCCGCACGCGATGGATCGTGGCCCGAACAGTTGAGACGTCGCGGGCGTTCCGCCCGCGCTCGCATCAAGCGAAAAGCCGAAAGGGAAGAGAATGAAGGCGGGAGACGCGATCGCCGCAATCCTCAAGAGCGAGGGGATCACCAACATCATCGGTTATCCGGTGAACCACGTTCTCGAGCACGCGGCGCGGGCGGATATCAGGACCATCATCGTCCGCCAGGAGCGGATCGGGCTGCACATGGCGGATGCGATGGCGCGCGTCTCGTCGGGGGCGAAGCCGGGCGTGTTCGCGATGCAGCATGGCCCGGGAGCAGAGAATGCGTTCGGCGGCGTTGCCCAGGCGTTCGGAGAATCGTCCCCCATCCTGGTGCTGCCGATGGGCTATCCGCGGCGCATCGCGCACATTCCGCCCAACTTCAATTCGGTCGCCAACATGGCGCATGTCACGAAATGGGCGGAGCCGCTGACCGGCGCGCGGGAAATCCCGAACGTGTTCCGCCGTGCCTTCGGGCGGTTGCGCAACGGTCGTGGCGGACCGGTGCTGGTGGAAATCCCCTCCGACGTACTGGCGGAGGATTTTCCCGAGCCGCTCGATTACCGGGCGGTGCCTGCGACCAGGACCGGTCCCGACCCGGATGCGGTGCAACGCGTGGCGAAGACGCTCGCCGGAGCGAAGCGCCTCGTGATCTATGCCGGGCAGGGCGTGCATTACGCGCGCGCCTGGGAGGAACTGAGGAAGCTCGCCGAGCGGCTGGCCGCGCCGGTGACCACGAGCCTGCAAGGCAAGAGCGCGTTTCCCGAGGAGCATCCGCTCTCGCTCGGCTCCGGAGGGCGTGCCGTTCCGAAGATGGTGCACGATTTCCTGGCCAAGGCCGATGTGATCTTCGGCATCGGCTGCAGCTTCACGGAAACCAACTTCGGCGTCCGCATGCCGGCCGGCAAGACGATCATCCAGGCGACGCTCGATCCGAACGATCTCGGCAAGGATGTCGCGATCGCCGATGCGCTCGCCGGCGATGCGGCGCTCACTCTTTCGGCACTCAACGCCGCACTGGAGGACATGCTGCCGCAGCGGCGCGACCCGGCGCCGGTTGCCGGCGAGATTGCCGCGATCCGCGCCGAGTGGATGGCCGCATGGCTGCCCAAGCTGACTTCCAGCGCGACACCGCTTTCGCCCTATCGCGTGATCTGGGACCTGCACAACACGGTCGATCGCGCGAAGACCGTGATCACCCACGATGCCGGCAGTCCGCGGGATCAGCTTTCGCCGTTCTGGACCTCGCCGGTGCCGCTTTCCTATATCGGCTGGGGCAAGACGACGCAGCTCGGCTACGGGCTTGGGCTCGCCATGGGCGCCAAGCTCGCGCACCCTGAGAAGCTCTGCATCAATCTCTGGGGCGATGCGGCGATCGGCTTCACGGGCATGGATTTCGAAACCGCGGTGCGCGAGCGCATTCCGATACTTTCCGTTCTGCTCAACAATTTTTCGATGGCGATCGAGCTCAAAGTGATGCCGGTTTCGACGGAGAAATATCGCGCCACGGACATCTCCGGCGACTATGCCGCGATGGCGCGCGCGTTCGGCGGCTATGGGGAACGGGTGGCGAGGCCGGAGGAGATCGTACCCGCGATCAAGCGCGGCATTGCCGCGACCGAGCGCGGGCAGCCGGCGCTGCTCGAGTTCCTGACCAGCCAGGAAGTCTCGATCTCGGCTTTCTGAAGGGCGAAATTTTCCGTGTTCTCGCTGGCGGGAAAGACGGCGGTCGTCACCGGCGCCGGGCGCGGAATCGGGCTTGCGATCGCCGAACGGTTCGCCGAGCGCGGCGCCAGTGTCGTGCTCGCGGCGCGCACCGAAGCGGAGATCGGCCGCGGAGCCGAGGCGATCAACGGCCGCGGCGGCCAGGTGCTCGCGTGGCGGACGGATGTGACGGAGCCGGCTTCTGTCGCAGCGCTGGCAGAGGCGGCAGAGCAGCGGTTCGGACGGATCGATATCTGGGTGAACAATGCCGGCGGATTGACGCCGGAGCGTGGTGGGATGGCCGAATGGATCGATGCCGAGCCCAATGCGATCGAGGCGATGCTGCGGTTGAACGTGATGGCGCAGGTGTTCGGTGCGCAGGCGGCGGCGCGTGCCATGCGAAAGACGGGAGGTGGCGCAATCCTGTTCATCAGCTCGATCGACAGCCTTTACGCCACGCCGGGCGGGGAAGGCATGTACGGGGCCTGCAAGGCTGCCATCAACCATATCGCCGCGACCATGGCGGTCGAGCTTGGCCAGTATCGCATCCGGGTCAATGCGATCGCACCGGCGGTCATCGAAACGGCCCTGACCGAGCCCTGGCTACGGACGGCGGAGGATCGTGCGGCGCGCTCGGCGCTCTATCCGCTCGGCCGCGTCGGCAAGCCGGAGGACGTGGCGGCAGCGGCCCTCTATCTCGTTTCCGACGAGGCTTCGTGGGTGTCTGGTGCGGTGCTGCTCGTCTCAGGTGGCGCCGTCTATACGAGCGATCCGTACCGGTATCTCACGGCGCTGGCTGCGGCGAAGGGCGGGTGAGCGACTGCCGGGATATCCGGAATCGGATTCGAGCGGTACCAGACGGTAGTGTGCCGATCGCTAGCCCGCGATCGCCCGAGGCGGAATCGTCGGAGGGCGTGAATCGCGGGCTCGAATAAAGCGCGAGACCCGTGTCGGGCTGCACCGTCAGCCCGACACGGGTCTAGGGTGCATCCTACGGTATCAAGCGTTGGAGTCGGCACACTAGGAAGTCTCAATCTCGACTTTCCAGAGGCCAGGTGCTCGCTTCCTTTCGCTCGTCTTGCCGTGTCACCAGGATCTGGCCTGATTCAAGCCCGGTTTTTTGCCAGAGACGGCCGCAAAGCCCTGGCATTCGCCGCCCAGGACGGCTAAAGGGGAGACCGCCTTGCCCCGCCATCCGGAGTGGCAGAAAAACGGGCTCGCCCGGGCCCGAGGAGGAATCATGCGTCTGGTAACCCGGCTTGCCCCCGTGATTCTGATCCCGCTCATGCTCGCCGGCTGCATCAGCCTGAGCAGCAGCAACCCGCCGCCGCCGAAATCGAACACGACGGTGGTGGTCCCGCAGAACGGTGCGCCGGCCACCTGCCCGAACGGGACGGCACCACCTTGCTGAGGGTGAGGCATGAGCCCGCGATCGGCTGCACTCAGTGTGAGGCAGCGGCGCGGCGTGCTTCGCGCATGATCTCGGAGGCGAACAGCACGCCCGCGGCCTGAACCGGGACGCCGCCGGCGCGCAGTGCCTCGGCGATCCAGGTGTTGCAGGTATAGAACGCATCGTACGGAATGCTCGCCGCATAGTAGAGGCTGCCGGGATAGGGGCCGGGTCCGTAGGGCTTGGGCGGTTCATCGCCTTCGGTTGCGAGACTCTTCCAGATGAATTGGGCGATAGCGGCGAATCCGGTGCGCGAGACGTGCAGCAGGACGACGTCATGCGCGCCGAACGCCGCCGCGGGCGAGGTCGCCAGCACGGTCAGCAGGACGAGGCCCGGGTTGGGAAAAAGCGCGCCGAGAGCATCGCCAAGGCCACGATGGCGGGCGAGCACGAAGGCGCGGTCCCCGAAGCCGAAGGTGAGGGTGGTGGCGCCATGGAACCCGGCGGCCAGCTCGGCAAGCGGCGGGCGGAGCGAGGCGACGGGCAGGCCAAGCTCTGTATGCCAGCCGCGAGCGATCACGGCGACGGTTTCGTTTTTCGGACCTGGGTCACCCGGCAGAGGCGGGACGGCGCAACCACCGAGGAAAAGCGCGGTCGAGAGCGTGATCAGGCCGAAGAGGACTGGCGGAGAGATCGGTCTCTCAGGGTGCGTTGCCATGGCTTTGCCGCGCCGCCGCGTTCCCCATGCCCCGATCTGGCGGCGAGAGTCTGGTGCTCGCGGGCGGCATTTGCCGTGCGGGCATTGCGGGGCAGGTCAACCGTTTCATGATCGACACGACTTCGCCCGCAACCGTCGGCGCGGGCGACGGTCGCGGCACCGAACGCGTCAGATCAGGCCGCCGTCGATGACAAAATTCTGGGCGCTGCACATTCTGGAATCGTCGGCTGCGAGCCAGAGCACGACGTTGGCGACGTCGTCCGGCACGAGCTTGGTTTTCAGGCACTGTTCCTTCAGGAGATCGACCTCCGCCTCGGGCGTCAACCAGAGGCGCATCTGACGCTCCGTCATGATCCAGCCTGGTATGACGCAGTTGACGCGGATCCTGTCCGGACCGAAATCACGCGCGAGGCTGCGGGTGAGACCCTCCACACCCGCCTTGGCGGTCGTATAGGCGGGCATCCCGCCGGTCTTGCGGTGCCAGCTTACGGAGCCGAAGTTGATGATCGAGCCGCCGCCGGCCGAGCGCATGATCGGCCAGACCGCCTGGGCGGCAAAGAACTGGTGGCGCAGGTTCACGCGCTGGCGCTCGTCCCAGTATTCGACCGTCACGTCCTCGACGCGGTGGCGTTGATCGTTGGCGGCGTTGTTGACCAGCACGGTGATCGGGCCGAGCGCTTGCGCGATCTCGCTGACGGCACCCTGCAAGGCGGGGATGTCGACCAGATCGACGCGGCGGAAGAGCGGCGCCGGGTAGCCGAGACCGGCCAGCTTTTCTCCGAGGGCCTTGGCCGCCGCCGCCTCGATATCGATGAAGGCGACCTTGGAACCCTGGCGGCAGAAGCCCTCGACATGCGCCGCGCCGATGCCGCTCGCCCCGCCGGTGATCAGGACCACGCGGTTTTTGAGGCTCGGGTAGACGGCGCGCATGTCCTCGGCCATGGGATCCTCGATTGCGTTTTATATGCCTACAAGCCGCGCCGCGCGGCGCGGTATTCGCGGCGCACGATCTCGAGCAGTTGTTCGACCGAGGTTTCAGCCGAGCGGCCCTCGAAGGTGATCTCGCCGTGCTGGACGAGAACCACGCGGTCGCAGACATCGAGTGTCTGAGCGTAGTTGTGGGCGATCATGATCATGGCGATGTCACCGCGGGTGCGCAGCCGCTCGATGAGATCGATGATCAGGCCGGATTCGCGGGCGCCCATCGCGGCCAGCGGCTCGTCCAGCAGGAGAATGCGCGCATTGGAATAGACCGCGCGGGCGACCGCGATCGCCTGGCGCTGGCCGCCGGAGAGCCGCGCCACCTCTTCTTCCACCGACGGAACGCCAACCCCGATGTCATTGAGCGCGTCCGCCGTGCGCCTGCGCATCTCGGCGTGATCGAGCAGGCCGAACGGCGGTTTGCGCAGTTCTCTGTTGAGGAACATGTTGTGATAGACGGAAAGCGTGTTGACGAGCGCAAGATCCTGATAGACGCACTCGATGCCGAAGCTGCGGGCGCGATCGACCGAGTCAAGGACGACCTCGGTGCCGTCGACGAAGATGCGGCCGGAGTCGGGCTGGTGGAAGCCGGTCATGCACTTGATCAGTGTCGATTTGCCGGCCCCATTGTCGCCGAGGATGCCGAGCATCTCGCCGCGATGGACTTTGATGGAAACGCCGTTCAGGGCGACGATGCTGCCGAAGCGCTTGACGATGTTTTCGGCGCGGATCGCCTCGGCTACTCCATTGCCACTCATCTGAGATGGCTCTGCTGCAAGCGCCCGAGGCGGATATTGACGACCATGGCGATCAGGATCGCGGCGCCGATGATGCCATCGAACAGAAAGGCGTTGATGCCCTGCAGAGTGAAGCCATCCTGCAGGACGCCCAGCACGATGGCACCGATCAACCCGCCGACGATCGTCCCGGCTCCGCCGGTGAGCGCGGTGCCGCCGATGACGCCGGAGGCGACGCCGAAGAACATGATGTTGGCGCCGCCGGCAAGCGGATCGCTCGAGCCGACGCGGTAGGCCTCGAGAATGCCGGTGAATCCGGCGAGTGCCGCGGTCAGCATGAAGTTTCCGACCTTGATGCGGTTCACCTTGATCCCCGCCTCGGCGGCGGCGATGTCGTTGCCGCCGACGGCGATGGTATGCAGGCCCCAGCGCGTATGCCTGAGAAGCATGTGCATCAGGAACACGATCACGAGCGCCCAGATGATCTCGGAATAGCTGAAGGCGCCGAGGATGCCGGCCAGGAACTTGCCGCCGGGCGGGGTGGCCGGAAAGCCGCGCGAGATGGTGAGCGTGATCCCGGTGATGAGGAAGAAGGTACCGAGCGTGGTGACGAACGAGGGGACCTCGAGCAGCACCGTGACGAGGCCGATCAGGAGGCCGATCGCCGCGCAGATGGCGAGCGCGACCAGAATGGCGACCACGATCGGCAGGCCGAAGCGGGCGCCGAAGAAGACGAGGAAGGGAGCGAGCGCGAAGGTTTGGCCGGCGGAAAGATCGATTTCCTTGCAGATCAGCAGCATGATTTCGCCGCAGGCGATGATCGCGGGGGCGGCGACGAACTGCGAAAGCGTGACGATGTTGTTGTTGGTGATGAAGTTGGGGTTGGCAAATCCGAAGTAGATGATCAGCAGTACGGCAACCAGGATGACGCTTGCCTCGCGCTGGATCAGGAAGCCGCGAAACGCATGCCCGGCCCCCCAGCGACGAGGCGGGGCGGAAGACGCCGCCTTGGCGCCGCCCGCCCCGCGAGGAGTCGTGTCCACGCTGTTCAGCCGATCGGGCCGGAGCGCGGCACGATCTGCGCTTCGGAGGAGCTTCCTTCGTAGCGGGTGTGGGTGGTGAGGTAGGGCTTCACCGATTCCTTGGTCACGAACTTGAGGCCGGTATTGATGTCGGCCGGGCCCGTCAGGCCGCCGGAAACCATGAAGACGAACATCTCCATGACCGTGTAGAAACCCTGCAGATAGGGCTGCTGGTCGATGGTGAAATCGAGGAAGCCGTCGTTGATGAGTTGCAAGGTCTTCGGCAGCAGGTCGTAGCCTCCGGCATGGACGCCCTTCTTCGGCAGGTCGAACTGCTGCATGACCTCGGCAACACCCTGGGTGCTCCCGGCATCGACGGCGAACATGCCCCTGAGGCTCTGGTGGCCGAGATAGTACGCCTTGATCCTGGTCAACTCCTCGTTCACGGTCGGGCCGGAGGCGATCATCTCGACATCGATCTTCTTGCCCGACTTCTCGATGGCCGCCTTGGCACCGTCGAAACGGGGCTGGATGTTGAGCTGGCCCGGGGTGGCGATGAAGATCGGAACCAGGCCGGAATCGACGAGGCTGACGATCCGCCCGCCCATATCCACACCGGACTGGTAGAGATCCTGGCCGATATAGGCGAGGCGCCTGTTGCCGCTGCCCGGCGGCGCATCAGCGTTGTAGCTGAAGACGGGAATGCCGGCCTGCAGCGCACGCTCGGTTGGCGCATCGAAACCCTTCGGATCGACGATCGCGACCGCGATCGCATCCGCCTTGGCGGCGATCGCCGCGTTCATCGCATTCACCATCTGGGCGACGTCGCTGGTTTCCGAGCCCGTCCACTGGTAGGTGCAGCCGAGCAGCCCGCAGGCGTCCTGGATGCCATAGACGGTGGGGACGAAGAACGGGTTCGTCGTCACGTGGTTGACGAACACGAAGCGCCATTTCGGATGGGCGGGAAAGGGACCGCTTTCGGCGGCGCGAGCGGGACGAATGCCCTGGGCAAGGACGGCAGCGACGGATGCCGCACTCACCCCGTGCATCATGGCCCGGCGCGGCAGCCGCGCTTCCGCACGGCGAAACAGTCTCTCTTCCGGATCGTCTGTCATCAACGTGCCTCCTCCATTGTCATGCCGCTTGCTTTGGCGAGTGCCGGCCACGGCCGAAGCGGGGGGCCGGGCCCCTGGTTGCGGTCTCGGCGGGAAAATGCCCGCCCGGACTTCTCTTTGTCATGGCGATAATGGCCGCGAGGCCCGGGAAGTCAACACCGCCGTCGCTGTGCTCGCCGCCCGCGCACCGGCCCTCAGCCGATCGGGCCGGAGCGCGGCACGATCTGGGCTGCGGAGGAACTTCCTTCATAGCGGGTCTGGGTGGTGAGGTACGGTGTGACGCCCTCCTTGGTGACGAATTTGAGGCCGGTATTGATGTCGGCGGGGCCCGTCAGACCACCCGAGACCTTGAAGACGAACATCTCCATCACCGTGTAGAAGCCTTGCAGGTAGGGCTGCTGGTCGATCACGAAATCGAGATAACCATCGCGCACCGAGGCGAGAGATCGCGGCAGCAGATCATAGCCGCCGCCGTGGATGCCCTTCTTCGGCAAACCGTACTGCCGCATGACGACGCCGATGTTGTCGGTGTCGGTGGCACCGGTGCCGAACAGTCCTTTGACGTTCGGATGGCCGAGATAGTAGGCGCGGATCTTGGAGAGCGAGACGTTCGCAGTGGGGTCCGTCGCAATCATGGTGGCGTTGATCGGGGCTCCCGATTTCTTGATCGACGCCATGGCGCCATCCACGCGCGGCTGCAGGTTGAGCTGGCCGGGTGTGGCGATGAAGATGGCAACGTCGCCGGAGCCGACCGACTTGACGATCCGCTCTCCCATCTGCACGCCCGACTGGAAGAGATCCTGGCCGATATAGGCAAGCCTGCGGTTCGGGCTGCCGGGTGGCGCATCGGCGTTGTAGCTGAACACCGGAATCCCGGCCTCGAGTGCGCGCGCGGTCGGCGCATCGAATCCCTTCGGATCGACGATCGCGACCGCGATGCCGTCCGCCTTGCCAGCGATCGCCGCGTTCATCGCATTGACCATCTGCGCAACGTCGCTCGTCTCCGAGCCTGTCCACTGATAGGTGCAACCGAGCAGGGCACAGGCATCCTGGATGCCGTACTGGGTGGGCACGAAGAACGAGTTGGTGGTGACGTGATTGACGAACACGAAGCGCCATTTCGGATGCTCGGGGAATGGGCCGACGCCGGCGGCGCCGGCGGTGCGCACGGTTGCAGCGAGGATGGCGGCAGCCGAGGTGACGCCGACCCCATGCATCATCGCCCGCCGTGGCAGGCGGGAGGCGGCCACCTTTGCAAACGCTTCGTTCGATTGATCGCGCATGGACGCTCCTCCTCGCATTGATCCCTGCCTTGCAGGCATTGTCAGCCGCACCAAGCCCCCAACTTCGGGGAAAGGGCGCCCTGAGCCCGTTTCGGGCCACGGAATGGAGTTAGGGCCCGGAACGAACGGAAGTCAATCTCGGGGGATTGCTGGCCACATGCCGCAAATCCGAGCGACGGGCCGGCACGCACTGCCGGGGCGAGCGGCGCACGGGTTGGATTGCCGTCGGCGAGCGCGTGCGTGATAGCCTTCACCGGTGACCACAGATCCCGCCACAGATCCCGATCGTACAGCGCGCCGCTCTCTTGCCCGTCACCGCGGCTTCGCGACCCTGCTTCTGGTCGTGATGGGAGTCCTGGCACTGGCGGCGCATTGGCTGCCGGCAGGCTATTTCAGGGGCCTCCTGGAGGCAGCGGCGACGGCGGGCTTCATCGGCGGGATTGCTGACTGGTTCGCGGTAGTGGCGCTGTTCCGTCATCCGCTCGGCCTGCCGATTCCGCACACTGCGATCATTCCGACGCACAAGGAAAGGCTTGGACACGCGCTCGGCCGCTTCGTCGCCAATCATGTGTTCACGAAGGATGAGGTTGCACGCACGCTCTCGGGTCTCGACCTGGCGGCGATACTCGAGCGGTTCTTCCGCAACACTGACTCGGCGCACGCAGCTGCCACGGCGCTTGCGGCGATGCTGCCGCGCCTGCTGGCCGCGGTCGAGGACGGGCGCGCGCGGCGGCTCATCTCGCGCCTCATTCCCCGCCTTCTCGGCGGCGCCGCCGGCGGGCGCGTGCTGGTCAGGGTCCTCAGAGGCCTGGTCGCGGGCGGGCGGCACCAGGAGGTGTTCGGGTTCATCGTCGGCGAGCTTCGGACGACGCTCGCGAACAAGGAGGAGCAACTGCGCACCGCGATCGAGGAGCGGGTCAGGGAACAGGGCGGGCGGCTGGTGGGTTGGGCGCTCGGGGCGACGATCGCCAAGCGCGTGCTGGCCGCAGTGAATGCCGAACTCGACAAGATGGGGCCCGACGGCTCGGAAATCAGGCTTGCGTTCGACGAATGGGTGCGACGTGAGATCGACCGCATCGAAGAGGACCCGAGCCGTGCCGCCGAGCTGGGTGCCGGCCTGAAGGAAGTGCTGGCGCACCCCACGGTTCAGGCATGGCTGTGGGACGTCTGGCGACGGTTGCGCGAGGGGATCGAGAAGGACGTTGCCAACGAAGGAGGGCACAGCATCGCGTTCCTGCAGCAGATGCTTGGCAACATGGCGGCCCTGCTGGCCGCCGAGCCCGCGGCGAGGGCGCGGCTGCAACATGCGCTCGAGGCCGCGGTGGTCTCGCTGCTCCCGGCAGCGCGGGCGGAGCTTTCGGGTTTCATTGCCGGCGTGGTCGGAAGATGGGACACCGCGATGCTGGTCGATCGGTTGGAATTGTTCGTCGGCCGCGATTTGCAGTTCGTGCGTGTCAACGGCTCGCTGGTGGGCTTCCTGGTCGGTGGGATTGTCTATGCCGTGCTGCGTGCGACATTCGGACCGACCGGCCTTTATTGAGGGGTGGACGGATTGGAGGGAGCGACATGCGGCTTTCCGTGCTCGACCAATCAACGATCGTTTCGGGGCGCTCGCCCGCTGCCTCGATCCGCGAGAGTCTCGCCCTGGCACGCCACTGCGAGGCGCTCGGCTATGCACGCTATTGGCTCGCCGAGCACCACAACTCGGACAGCCAGGCCGGCACCGCGCCGGAAATCCTGATCAGCGCCATCGCCGCGACCACGTCGCGCATCCGGGTCGGAAGCGCCGGGGTGATGCTGCCGCATTACGCCTCGCTCAAGGTCGCAGAGCAGTTCCGCGTGCTCGAGGCGATTGCACCGGGACGGATCGATCTCGGGCTTGGCCGTGCCCCCGGCTCGGACGGGCGGACCGCCTATGCGCTGAACCCGAACGCGGAGATCGCAGCCGAGAATTTCCCGGCCCAGGTGGCCGAGATCCTGGCCTGGCTCACGGGTTCCGGCTTGCCTCAGAGTCATCCGTTCCACAGCGTCAGGGCGCAGCCGCAAGGGCCGGGCGTGCCGGAAGTATGGATGCTCGGAAGTTCCGATTATGGCGCCCAGGTCGCCGCCTATTTCGGCCTGCCCTATTGCTTCGCGCATTTCATCACCGACGGGACAGGTGCGGCGGAGGCGCTGGAAATCTACCGCCGTGCCTATCGGCCGAGCCAACGCCATCCGGAGCCGCTGGCCGCACTGTGCGTCTTCGCGCTGGCCGCCGAGACGGAAGCGGAAGCGGAGCGGCTCTTCGCCTCGCGCGCGCTATGGCGCCTCTATCGCAATCGGGGCGAATTTCCGCCGCTGCCGAGCCCGGAGGAAGCCGCCGCCTATCCTTACACCGAGGAAGATCGGGCGCGGATGGCGCGGATGCGGGCCCGGATGTTTGCGGGCACGGGGCCGGGCGTTGCGGAACGGCTGCGCGCACTGGCAGGGGAACTCGCGGTCACGGAGATCGCGGTGTTGACGACGGTGCATGATCCCGGAGCCAGGCGACGGTCCTACGCGCTGCTGGCCCGGGAATTTTCGCTCGGAGAACCGACGGTACACGCGGGTGAATCGACATTCGATTGGCGTGCCGGAGCGTGAACAGATCTTCTCGCGCTCTCCCGCTGCCCCGATGTGCCTCCATGCCGGCGGCTTGCCGGAAAGAGAACCGCGGGCAGCCGAGATTATCGGCAGTAGCGGTTCGTGATGGGGCTGGTCAAACATTTGCTCGGGCAGTAGGGGTCTTTGCAAAGAATCCAAACGAGGCAGGGGCATGATTCCTGATTGCTTGCCGCTATCAAACACAACACACATTGGTATTCGCGATGGTTGTGGTGAGCGTGTCGTCCTCATCGACGAGCTTCGCCGTCGCTTTCGTGTTGATGCTCTCATTCGCCTACACTCGATCGATTTCGCTCAACTAGCCCATGACTGTCGCAGCTTTGTGCATTTCAATTTGGAGTTCACGCTGAATGAGCTCGGGCGCCATTACGCAGTCGTTCCCATAGTGCAAGCCGGAAAGCGTCTTCCAGACGGACGAGAAGTGCTTCCCGTCATTGATCCGGTACCAGCACGGCGAGGCATTTGTACAGAAATCATCCAACGCCTGCCTCTTAACAAGGTGACAGCGGCGCTATTCGCGGACTCGCTCCCGAATATTCGTTCTCAGGATCAATTACGAGCGGCATTGCTCGATCGGTACGGACGAATGTTTCCCAACCTGTCAGACGAGGAAATTTTGCGACGAGGTTGCGCTGTCACGCGAATTGATTTTGGCAATCGAGAGCTCGACTAGCTAGCTGGCCATCCGGTTCACGACACGACCTCGTATCCCGCGGCGGCCATGACGCGCATCAGCTCTTCGTGGCCCTTCTTCGCCATTTCGAGCGGCGGGTTGCGCTTCGGATCCTGTTCCGCCTCGACGACGAACCATCCTTCGTAACCGTAAGAGACCAACCGCTTGACGATCGCGGTGAAGTCGAGCGAGCCGTCGCCCGGCACGGTGAAGGCACCCCTGACCACCGCATCCAGAAAACTGTCCCGCTCGCGGTCGATCCGGTCGATGACGTGCCTTCTCACGTCCTTGGTATGGACGTGGCGTATTCTCTCGTGATGATGATCGATCGCCCTCAGCACATCGCCCCCGGCAAAGGCGAGATGGCCGGTGTCGAAGAGAAGCCCCAATGCCGCGCCGGAATTCTTCATCAGGAGGTCGAGTTCGGGTTCCGTTTCGATGACCGCCCCCATGTGGTGGTGGTAAGCAATCGGGGTTCCTTGTTCGGCGCACCATTCGGCGAACCGGGTCATCTGGCGGCCATATGCCTTGATCTCCTCGTCATTCAGCCGGGGCTTGGTCGCCAGCGGCTTCGTCCTCTCGCCCTGGATCGACCGCGCGACCTCGCCGTACACGATGCAAGGAGCTTTGGCGGCGGTGAAGAAGTCCATTTGAACGCGAATGCGGTCCTTTTCCGCCTCGATGTCGCCGTCGAGCAGCATGCCCGAGAACCATCCACCGCACACCGAGAGCCGGAATTTGCGAAGGATCGGACCAAGCTCGCTCATGTTCATCGGGAATCGCCGCCCCGTCTCCGCGCCGGCGAACCCGGCCAGACTCACCTGGCGGAGGCATTCCTCCAACGTGACGTCGTCGGAAAGCTCTTCAAGGTCGTCGTTCCACCAGGCGATGGGGGCTATGCCAAGTCTCGCCCGCATGCCCCTTTACACTCCGACACGCTGTTTGGAACGGATCTCTTCCTGTTCCGCCCGCGCCTTGCGAACCGTGGCGCGGGCAGACACTTCCGGCACGCCCAGGTCCCAATCGGCATCGCCGGGCACCCACGCATTCGCATCCGTGACGATGGAGAGAACCGTGGTGCGGTCGTTGCCCTTGGCCCATTCCAGCGCGGCCGCAAGGTCCGAGAGGCTGTCGCAGCGGCGAGCATAAGCCCCCATTGCCTCGGCGTGCCTGGCAAAATCGACGTGCAGAGGGTGATCGGCGTGCTGCACGCGGCAGTTCGTGAAAAGATTGTTGAATCCCGGCACACCCTTGAATTTCTGCAGCCGGTCAATAACGGCGAAACCCCCGTTGTCGCAGACGACGACGATGATCTTGTGGCCCGTCAGGACGGTTGAATAGATGTCGGAGTTCATCATCATGTAGCTGCCGTCTCCGACCATCACCAGCGGCGTGCCGGAGAGCGCGCCCGGGCCGGTGCCGGCAAGCGCATGGCCCCAGGCGGCCGCGATCTCGTAGCCCATGCAGGAGAAACCGAATTCGAGATCGAAGCTGTTCGGCGTCTTGACTCTCCAGCCCTTGGCCACCTCTCCCGGCAGGCCGCCGGCCGCAGTGATCAGCGTGTCCTTCTCACCGGCAGCCTGGTTCACGACCTGGACCACCTGCGCGTAAGTCGGCACCGGTGCGTTGGTTGGTGCCTGGTACTTGTGCAGAAGTGCGTCCCACTCCCTGAACAGCGCCTGCGCGCGCGCCATGTGCGCCGCATCCGCGCGCCAGTCTCCGAGTGCGGCGTCGAGTTCCGTGACCGTCTCCAGTGCGTCGCCGACCACGGCGAGGGCGCGATGCTTCATGGCATCGAACCGCGCCGCGTTGATCGAGATGAACCGTGCTTCGGGCGCGAACGCGGTCCAGGAACCGGTGGTAAAGTCTTGGAGCCGTGTCCCGATCGCCAGCACCACGTCCGCCTCCGCGGCGAGCGTATTGGCGGAAGTCGAGCCAATGATGCCGATCGGACCGGCATGCGCCGGATGGTAATGGGTAACGCCGCCCTTTCCCGCAACCGTTTCGACGATCGGAATGCCGCGCGCCTCAGCAAACCTCGCCACCGCGTCCTCGGCCTGGGAATAGCGCACGCCGCCGCCCGAGATCAGGATCGGCTTCTTTGCGGTTCTCAATAACGCCGCTGCCTCGGCCACTTTGCGTCGGTCCGGGCGCGGGCGCGGAATCCTCCAGACACGCGGCTCAAAGAAGACCTCAGGGTAATTGAATGCGACCTCCTGAGTGTCCTGCGGCAGGGCGATGAAAGCGGGACCGCAATCGGCCGGGTCGAGCATCGTCGCTGTGGCCTGGGGCAGCGAGCCGAGGATTTGCGCCGGATGGGTGATCCGGTCCCAGTAGCGGGTCACGGCCTTGAAGGCATCATTCACCGTGATGGCCGGATTGCCGAAATGCTCGACCTGCTGCAGCACCGGGTCAGGCAGCCGGTTGGTAAATGTGTCGCCGGACAGAAGCAGAACCGGCAGCCGGTTGGAATGAGCCGTCCCGGCCGCGGTCATCATGTTTAGCGCTCCGGGACCGATCGACGAGGTGGCGATCATGATCTGGCGCCGGCGCTTGGCCTTGGCGAAACCGATCGCGGCCAGTGCCATCGATTGCTCGTTCTGCCCGCGCCAGGTCGGCAACTGGTCCTTGACCGCCTCCAGCGCCTCCGAGAGGCAGGTCACATTGCCATGACCGAATATGCCGAAAACACCAGCGAACAAGGGCACATGGTGGCCTTCGATTTCGGTGAACTGCCTGGTGAGCCAGCGAACCAGCGCTTGCGTCATGGTGAGGCGGATGGTTGCCTGCGTCATTGGGTCTCCTCCCGCTCTGAGCCGGATCGAACCGGGCGTCGCGCATCGAGATGCTTTGCGGCCAATCGTTGCGGCGCGGTTTGCGTCGGCAGCACGCTCTACCGGGTTGATGCTAGCAAGAAGTCCCACGCGAAGATAATCCGGGATCGCGCAGTCCGCGCGGCTCTTCGTCGGCGCGATTCCGGATGATCCGCTTCTTCAAGGCAGAGGTGGCAGCCGTTTGAAGCAGGGCTTCGAGGTGCTAGCCCGCGATCGCCCGAGGCGGAATCGTCGGAGGGCGTGAATCGCGGGCTCAAATAGACAGCGAGACCCGTGTCGGGCTGCACAGCCAGCCCGACACGGGTCGAGGGGATGCCTGAAACCGATGCCCTCAGCGGGCGCGCCAGACCAGCGTTGCCGAGACCGCGTAGTTCCAGACCACGCCGATGGCGGCCCCGGCGGTGCCGGCCAGGCTCCAGCCGGCGTGCTGGTGATAGAGCATGCCGGCAATGCCGACATTGGCGATGGCGCCGATGCTGCAGACCAGGACGAAGACCAAGCGGCCCTGCCAGACGCGGCGGCCGACGAGGCGTTGGTCGCGATAGGTGATGCGGTTGTTGAGCTCGAAGTTGGCGAGCATCGCAACCAGGGTGGCGAGGCCCTGGGACCATTCGAAGCCAAGGCCGATCAGCTTGGTCAGGATGGCGAGCGCGGCGAGATTGACCAGGATGCCGAGCGCGCCGACCGCGGCAAAGGCAAGAAAGCGCACCGGCAGGAGGCCGCGGAAAAGCCGTTCGATCAGCACCGCGGCGAACTGCATCGAGACCAGGAGATCGAGCTTGCTTTCGCCGGCCGTGCGCGGGCGGAAGACGAACGGCACTTCGACGATCCGCACGTTGTGGCCGGCGGCGAGCAGGACCTCGATCAGGATCTTGAAGCCGACGCCCGTGAGATGCGGTGCGAGACGGTCGAAGAGCGGCCGTGACAGCATGAAAAAACCGCTGAGCGGATCGGAAAGCCGGACCGGCAGAAAAGCCTGCGCGGCCCGGATGCCGAGCCCGGAAAGCCAATGCCGCCAGGCCGAGCCGAGGCCCGAGGCATCCCCGCCCGCGGCGTGGCGGCTGCCGACCGCGATGTCGGCCGCGCCATCGCTGAGCAGGGCGAGCATTGCGGGAAGCCGGGTCTCGTCGTGCTGGAGATCGCCGTCGAGCACCGCGATGAAAGAAGCCGAGGAGGCGAGCGCGCCTTCGATCACGGCAGAAGAGAGGCCGCGCCTGCCGATGCGGCGGATGCAGCGGATGCGTTGGTCGGAGGCGGCGAGCTGCAGGGCCTCGGCGGCGGTGCCGTCGGGGCTCGCATCATCGACGAAGATGACTTCCCAGCGCAGGCCCGAGAGCGCCGCCTCGAGGCGGCGAACGAGGGGGCGGACGTTCGCTCGCTCGTTGTAGCAGGGGACGACGACCGTGAGTTCCGGCGCGGCAACCCTCACCCCCGCCCCCTCTCCCAAAGCGAGAGCGGAGGATACGAGTGCGGCGTGAGCAGGCTCAGCCGTTGCCTGTTCGGCCATCGGGCGGGGAACTCAGAGCGGCACGCCGGTCAGGTCGCGGCTGGTGCGGATCGTCTGCAAGGTGCGCACCTGGCTGACCTGGGACGCCCCGGTCAGCCGCTCGGTGAGCTGGTTCTCGTGGGCGGCGTCCCGGGCCACGAGCCTCAGCACGAAATCTCCGCCACCGCGGATCATGTGGCATTCCCGGACCTCCGGCCACTCGCCAACCAGCCGCTCGAAGGCGGAGAGCACGCTTTCCTTCTGGCTGTCCAGGCCGACGATGGCGAAGAAGGTGATCGACCAGCCAAGCTGATGCCGTTCGAGATCGGCATGATAGCCCTTGATCACGCCGGCCTCTTCGAGCCGGCGCACCCGGCGGAGGCAGGCCGGCGCGGAAATGCCGGCGCGCCGGGCCAGCTCGACATTGGTGATCCTGCCGTCGTCCTGCAGCTCGGCCAGGATCCGGCGGTCGATGGCGTCCAGGTGAGGCACGTCCGCTTGGCGGCTCTTCATCGGATGATTCTTCAACAGATGGGTCAGGCTTTGGGATCGTTTCCAGGCACCTCGCCTACGTGAAATATTATTGCATGGGCACTGCACTGCAAGTGGCGATCGCACCCCGGTCGTTCGCCATTCGCGATTGGTTTTCGGGCGGTCTTTTCTTGCGCGCCGCACCGCTCGGCCAATATCCTCATTCGGCAGACGAACGGGAAGGACCAAATGGCCGAGTCGCGACAGAGCCCCGTCCTCATCATCGGAGCGGGGCCGGCGGGTCTCACGGCCGCCATCTATGCCGCACGGGCGGCGCTGGAGCCGATCCTGGTGGCGGGTCTCAGCCCCGGAGGACAGCTCACCATTACCACCGATGTGGAGAATTATCCGGGCTTCGCGGAGGTGATCCAGGGGCCGTGGCTGATGGAGCAGATGATCGCGCAGGCGGCAAATGTCGGGACAGGGATCGTCCAGGACGTGATCACGGGAGCCGATCTGTCGCGCCGGCCTTTTGTATGCCGCGGCGATTCGGGTGCAAGCTATCAGGCCGATGCCGTGATCATTGCCTCCGGCGCCGAGGCGCGCTGGCTTGGTCTGCCATCGGAGCAGCAGCTGCGTGGCGCGGGTGTTTCTGCCTGTGCCACCTGTGACGGGTTCTTCTTCCGGGGCAAGCGGGTTGCCGTGGTGGGCGGAGGCAACACGGCGGTCGAGGAGGCACTTTTTCTGACGCATCACGCCGCGGAGGTGACGCTCATTCACCGGCGTGACGTGCTCAGGGCGGAGAAAATTCTGCAGCAGCGGCTGTTTGCGAACCCGAAGATCCGGGTGATGTGGAACAGCCGGGTCGAGGAGATACTGGGCGGCGGCACGCCGGAGACGGTAGAGGGGCTGCGGCTGATCGACGTGCGCACGGGCAAAACAGCCGAGCTGGCGGTGGATGGCGTGTTCGTCGCCATCGGGCACGAGCCCAACACGAAGATTTTTGCGGGCCAGGTGGCGATGGACAATGAAGGTTATATCCTGACCGCTCCCGGCTCGACGCGCACCTCCGTTGCCGGCGTGTTTGCGGCCGGGGATGTGCAGGACCGCATCTTCCGGCAAGCCGTGACGGCCGCCGGCAGCGGCTGCATGGCCGCCCTGGAAGCGGAGAAATGGCTGGCCGCGGCAGAGAATCGTCCTCTGCTCGCGGCCGAGTAGAGCGCGGAATCCCCATCGGCCAGCCGGCCACCGATGGCACTGAGATCTTTCCCTCTCGGCCGGAGCGGATCGAGCAAGGCGTCCGGGCGGATCAGGATGCGTGGGGATGGCTGACACGATGGACTGGGACAAGCTGCGGGTCTTTCACGCCGTGGCGGAGGCGGGCAGCTTCACGCATGCGGGCGAGACCCTGAATTTGAGCCAGTCTGCGGTCTCGCGGCAGATTTCGGCGCTCGAAGAGGCGCTGCAGGTGCCGCTGTTCCACCGCCATGCCAGAGGCCTGATTCTCACCGAGCAAGGCGAGGCGCTGAACCGGACGGTGCGGGAAGTGTTCGCCAAGCTGGCGATGACCGAAGCGCTGCTCACCGAGAGCAAGGAGAAGCCGGCCGGGCGGCTCAAGGTGACGACGACGGTCGGGTTCGGCGCGACCTGGCTGGCACCAAGACTGCAGCGTTTCCTCGAGCTCTATCCGGACGTCACGATGACGCTCCTGCTCGACGACCTCGATCTCGATCTCGCCATGCGGGAAGCGGATGTCGCGATCCGGATGCATCCGCCGCGCCAGCCCGAGCTGGTCCAGCGCCACCTGATGGACATGGACTGGCATGTCTGCGCTTCGCCTGCCTATCTGAAGCGGCATGGCGTGCCGCAGCGGGCGGAAGAGCTGGACGAGCACCGGCTGGTGCTGTTCGGGGACTATCATCCGCCGGTGACGGACATGAACTGGCTGGCCTCCGCCGGGCGGCGGGCGGGGTCACCGCGGCGCGCCGTGCTCGAGGTGAACTCGCTGCAGGGCATGGTGCTGGCCATGCAGTCCGGGCTCGGTATCGGCGCGTTGCCCGATTACATGGCGAAGGAAACGGCCGGCCTTGTTCGCGTGCTGGCCGATCTCAAGGCGCCGAAGGTCGGAGTTTATTTCGTTTATCCGGAAGAGCTTCGCAATTCCAAACGGGTCGCGGTGTTTCGCGATTTCCTGCTCGGCGAGATGGCCGGCCAGCGCTGAGAACCGCGTTGGTCAGGGCTGGGGAGAGAGAGCAACCCGCTCGCGCCAATCGGCCAGAAGATCGGCCAGCGTCTTTTCCCAGGGGATGGCGGGACGCCAGCCAAGAAGGCGGGCGGCGAGAGCGGCATCGCCGACGCTGAGTGAGAGGTCTGACCAGCGGAGGCGCCGCTCATCCGTGCGTACCGTGATGCGGAGGCGGGCGAGCGACAGGAGTTCGTCGAGCACGGTTCCGATACGGCGCGCAGTGCCGGAGGCGAGGTTGATCGCGATCCCGCTGTCCAGTGTCTCGGCCCGCTCGAGAGCGGCCAGGTAGCCCGCGCAGACATCCCTGACATCGAGAAAGTCGCGCCAGGCGTCGAGCGAACCCACCGCGAGTTCGGGCGGCTGCTGGCGCGCCTCGATGCGGGCGATCTGAGCGGCGAAGGCACCGATCGCGAAGGCTTCCGACTGGCCGGGCCCGATATGATTGAAGGGACGGAGGCGGATCAGCCTCAGCCCCTCGCTCACCATGCCCGAGAGCGCCATCTCCGCGGCAGCCTTGGTTGCGGCGTAGGTATCGAGCGGCGCGAGCGGTGCCGTTTCGGCGAGGGGGAGCCCGGTGCGGAAGGAGCGGCCGTACACGGCGGCGCTGGATGCGAAGAGGAAATGCGCCGCCGGCGCCGCCTCGAGGGCGGCCCGGGCAAGCCGGCAGGTGCCGCCGAGATTGACGCGCCAGGTGCGCGGGGCGGCGCGATTCGCCTCCGGCACGGCGGCGACGGCGGCGAGATGGACCACCGCATCGGGGCGGAACTCCCGGATGATGGTGCGCGCGGCGGCAAGGTCGGTCACGTCGAGGCGGCGAATGCCCGATTGTTCGCGTTCTCCTGTCGGAAGCACCTGCGCGCCGGGAAAGCGCCGGGCGCAGAGTGCGAGGAGGTGCCGGCCGACGAAGCCGCCGGCGCCGGTGAGGAGAATTCGCTGTGGTGGCAACTCAATCCGCCTTGAGCCGCGCACGGTGGCGGGCGAGATCCGCCTCCACCATTTCCGCGGCCAGTGCCTCCAGTGAGACTTCGGGGGCCCAGCCGAGCGCCTGGCGGGCCTTGGTTGCATCGCCGCGCAGCGCATCGACCTCGGCGGGCCGGAACAGGAGAGGATCGACGCGAACGAATTCGCGATGGTCGAGCCCGGCGTGCGCAAAGGCGATCTGGCAGAACTCGCAGACCGACGTGCTGCGGCCGGTAGCGACCACGTAGTCGCCCGGATGCTCCTGCTGGAGCATCAGCCACATCGCGCGCACGTAGTCGCGCGCGTGGCCCCAGTCGCGCTTCGCCTCCAGATTGCCGAGACGAAGCTCCCGCGAGAGGCCAAGCTTGATGCGGGCCACGCCGTCGGTGATCTTGCGGGTGACGAATTCGATCCCGCGGAGCGGGCTCTCATGATTGAAGAGCAGGCCCGAGGAGGCGTGCAGGCCGAAGCTTTCGCGGTAGTTCACGGCCATCCAGTGGGCGAAGAGCTTGGCCGCGGCGTAGGGTGAGCGCGGGTAGAAGGGCGTCGTTTCGTTCTGCTCGGCGGTCCCGATCTTGCCGAACATCTCCGATGAGCTGGCCTGGTAGATGCGCGCGCGGGGGGCGGCGATGCGCACCGCCTCCAGCACGTTGAGGGCGCCGAGCCCGGTGACCTGGGCGGTCAGCAGCGGCTGTTGCCAGGAGGAGGCAACGAAACTCTGGGCCGCGAGGTTGTAGATTTCGTCCGGGCCGTGCTTGTCGATGATGCGGATCAGGCTGCCGAGATCGCTCATGTCGCCGTCGAGCAACGCCACCTGATCGATGATGCCGAGCCAGCGCAGGCGCTCGCCGATGACGTCGGAAGAGGCGGAGCGGCGCAGCAGGCCGAGCACGCGATAGCCGCGGGCGAGCAGGAATTGCGCGAGATAGGCGCCGTCCTGGCCGGTGACGCCGGTGATGAGGGCTTGTGGCATGGCGGGCTCCGTTCCTGGCGGCCCGTCCGGGCGCTCCGGGGAGCCTTTATCCGGAGTTTGCGGCGGGGGCCAGGGTGCCGACGGGCGGGCTACGCGGCTCGCCGCTGTGCCCAGTCATGCAAAGCGCCATCGACGCGGTTGCACGCAGCGATCCGCTCGCGCTCCTCCGCCGAGACGGAAGCCATCCGCTCGGCGGAGTTCATTCGCTCCGCCGCCTCGAAGTCCGCCACGCCGGAGAGCGCGCCGATATCCGCGGCTGCCTTCCGGAACGCCTCGAATATGCCGACGTAGCGGAGCCTCTCGAGAGTGTTGAGCGCACGGCGGAAGAGATCCTCCTCGCGCAACTCCCCCTCCTCGAAGACCGCGCCGGAGAGATACCGCGCCTGGCCGTTGCTCGCCTGGCTGAAGCCGGAGGCACAGAACTCGCCCGGGCCAAGCGCGCGGGCTGCGGCATGGGCCGGGTTTGCCGGCTCGTGATAGCAGTACCAGTAATCAGAGAGTGCGCGATCGACCGGCGAGCGAAGGATCGTGAAGGCTGAGGGTGCGGGAAGGAGATCGAGAACCCTTGGCGGCAGGTGCCCCGCGACGAACCGAAGCCGCTTGCGCCATTTCCAAGGCATGGCCTCGAGGGCGGCGAAGGAGCCTGCGGGGCACTCGAACTCCGACGGCATGTCGACCAGGAACGCGCGATCGGGCGGAATTTGCTCGAGCAGGCGCGGCAGCAACAGTTTGCGCAGAGTCGTGCCGCCGGTCCGCGGAAGGTGCAGGTAGACAAGGCACGCATCGGCTGGGACGGCGCGAATCCGACTGGCGACGCCGGGTTGGTGCGGGCGGATCGCGGGATGCTCGGATGCTTGCGTGGAGGTGGCTGGTTTTCTGACTCTGGGCGACCAGTGTATCGGCAGTCTCAACCCTTCCCTCATTCGAACGGACGCGCATCACTCTCCGCCCGCTTTCTCTCGTGAACCGGCGGGGCGGTTTTGTTTCTGTCAACGATTGGTCTGCCGATCGCAGGAGTTCGGCAGCAAAGCACAGAAACGGCAGCGCATTCGTGCATGGCTGGCGACTATGTCCATTATGTGGCGGCCATCGATGCGGATCCTGTCGAAAAAAAGCGGACTGATTCGTTTGCGAACCGCTATCCGCCAAGCAGAATCCCGTTCGCGCGGCCCGGGAAGCCGGCCGAACCGAGGCATTCGCGTCGGCCGACGCCGGCTCCCGCGCTCTGGGCCGGCGCTCACGGCGATTGAACTCGGCCGCGAGATCGGGAGCGGCGGGAGCGAGCCTCTTTCGGGCAATCCTACCCTTTCATGCAAGCGTGTCCTCGGAGTCAATGCGTGCGCATGCACAGGGCCGGACCGACTCCAGCGTACGCGCTTCCGAGCCGGGCGCAGAACCGGCGGCCATGATGAGCCTGCCGCGAAGGAGGACGGCAATGCGGTACGTAGCGCAGATCATCTCTCCGACCCACGAATTCCGTGGAACGGCATACAGACCCGAGCGGTCACGCAATGCGGTGGGTGCTCCGGAGGATTGCGCTCGGCTCGACAAGAGTAACGATTGGTCCCGACCTCCCCGGCTATCCGCGCAAGCGACCGCGACCGAGGTCGCGCAGTGCTGATTGCGCCGGCGCTTTCTTGCATGCCGAGGGGGCAGGATTGCCTGGAAGAAGAAGCGGCAAATTCGGGGCATCCCGGCAGCGAGGAGGCAGGGATCGAGTCTGGTTGGTGCGGTGCCGGTCTCGTCCCGCTGCAGATTCGTAAAGGCGCCCCATCAGAGGGTCCGTGCCCTGGGCCTCGCTGCGGATCGGATCAATGACCGAGAGCCCGGCCGCCAATCGCCGAGCGTGAAGGTCTATGGATTCGAATGCATCGGGCTCACTCGGGGTCGCTCAGACCGGCGATTGCACGCCGCAAGCGTTCGCGCGGCACAGCTCGGATCCCTGTAAGGGAAACCACGATGGAGGATCGGCAACAATGCTCGCTGCCGTTGCTGGCCGGGCGCGGCCAGTGGGGTAGCCGCAACCATGACGGCCGCCACCGCCGAAGCGATGAACACGCCGGGCGTGTGGCTGGCTTCGGGCAGGCGGGCATTCGGCTGCATCCGTTCAACTTGCCATCGGAAAGCCCGCCTTCCTAGCCCGCGATCGCCCGAGGCGGAATCGTCGGAGGGCGTGAATCGCGGGCTCGAATAAAGCGCGAGACCGGTGTCGGGCTGCACGGTCAGCCCGACACGGGTCTAGTGTCCTGCCCCTTTCGTTTGCTGCCGCCGGCAGCAAACGAAAGGGGATGAGAGACCCCTGAAAATAAAGAGGCGTGTGCCGACCACTAGAGTGCATCCTACGGTATCAAGCGTTGGAGTCGGCACACTAGTACATCGATTCCATGAAAGCGATCATTTCCCCGTCGCTCCGCCATGAGTCGCCTGGGCACGCAGCGGGTGCGGCGATATGATTCGAACCATGGAAACGCTGTACTAGTACATCGTATACGCTTCCCGCTCAGACAGCTAGCCTCAAGCAGCGGATGGCCCGTGACTCATGAATCGAAAATGAACTCCGAACGGATCCTCCGGGCGCCGTTCCTGGCGCAGGCAGGCGAGCTCACAATGACAAGAGCTTCACGGCTCGCGCTTTACGTCCTCTTCATGATTGCCCCAATCTCGCCGCTGCTCTGGGTCCGCGTGCCTGCACTTGTCGACTACCCCGATCATCTCGCCCGGATGTGGATACTTGCCCAGCGGGGAAACATACCGGCGCTGGCCGCAAATTACCAAATCCACTGGCGGATCTTGCCCGACCTGGCGATGGATCTGATCGTCCCGCCGATCTCGAGAGTCGTGTCGATCGAGGCAGCCGGGCGCGTTTTCATTGCCTTGACGGTACTGACATTGATCGGCGGCACGGCGAGTTTGCACCGCGTCCTCTATGGGCGGTGGGCCGTGTGGCCGCTGTGGTCGGCATTGTTCGTCTACAACGCCGTCTTGTTCTGGGGCTTTCTCAGCTGCCTCTTTGGGATCGGCGCCTCTCTGTTCGCGCTGAGCGGCTGGATCGCGACGCGGGGGTGGCGCCCCGCCCCGCGAATCCTCGTCTTCTCAGCCGTTGCAAGCCTGCTTTTTCTCTTCCACCTGTTCGCCTTCGGGTTCTACGGGCTGACGGTTGCGCTCTATGAACTGGATAGCCTCGTCAGGGAGCGCCGAATCCCGGTGTCGGGCACTTTATCGCTGATCGCCGCCGGGGCGCAATTCGTGCCCGGCTTGGTGCTCTGGTTTGTGAGCCTCAAGCATGGCGGTCCGACGGTCACCTTGTACGGCAGCCTGGGCGACAAGCTGCACGCGCTGATCGCGCCGTTTACGTTTGGCTACGTCCCAACGCCATTCGACCTGATCGTTGGATTGCTGGCATTTGCCTTCCTTGTTTGGGCAATCCGCACGCGCTCGCTCAACCTGGCGCCGGAATTCCGCCGACCGCTTGCCATCATGGCGGTTGTGGCGATAGCGATGCCGAATACGCTGAGCGGGAGCTGGGCGGCGGACCTGAGGCTGCCGGTCGCTCTCACGTTCCTGTTGATCGCCAGCAGCCAGGTGCGAATAGCGTCGCGCCGGACGACCGCGACTTTCGCGGCGATCGCGTTTTGCGTGCTCGGCCTGCGTATCTGGGCGGTGAGCCAAAGCTGGCGTGACTATGACCGCCAGTTTGCCGAATTCCGCGCCGCCTCGCGGGTCATCGCGCCGGGATCGCGACTGATGATCGTCGAGGGCGCAATCCCGGAAGGCGCAGCGAGGCTGCCCGGCGTGCCAAGGTTTTTCGCGGTTCGTCACCGCGAGGCGTACTGGCACATGCCGGAGCTGGCGATCATCGATCGCTCAATCTTTGTGCCCGACGTCTTCACCGGGTGGTCGACGATAGACGTGACGCCGCGCAACCGCGACGTCGCGGAGCCGATTGGATTGCCTGCGACGCCGGAGGAGCTGCGCAGAGGCGCTGATCCGACCAAGCGGCAGTCGCTCGATGCCCGGCGCAATATTTTTGGCGAGCGGCCGTACTGGTGGGACTGGCCTGACCAATTCGATTATCTGCTGTGGATCGATTTCGGGTCTCCCCCGAAAGACGTGCCGTCTCACCTGCACCTTCTGGTCGCGGGCAGCTTCTTCGAAATTTTTCGCATCGAGCAGCCCGTGGTGCGCGCACGCTAGAGCGCCCCGGGTACCGCCGGGCGCAGCAAGGTCGCGCAGATGGCTATGGCAGTGGTCGGTTCGCAAGCGATCTCAACGTGTCGCGGCCCGGAGCAGATAGAGTTCGAGCTTGACCGGCGGCGCACCCACCGCAGTGCGCTCAATGCTCGTGATTGCGACCCCGGCACCGGCAAATCGCGCCGTGAGTTGTGCGATGGTCTGGGGCCGGTTGGTCGGAACGACAACGAGGAAGCCGTTTCGACCTGCAGCAACGAGGTCCTGTTTGGGAATCCGGTCCAGCGGAGGAGCAGGGTAAAGGCCGGCAAGAGAGTCCCAAATGACACCGGCCAGCGAGTACGCAACGCTTCGCATCTCAATGTCGCAGCCGGACAAGGGTCTCAGTAGCTCCTTTTGGTCGAACCATAGGCGCTCCTTGTGGAGGCCTGGATCGGCAGCGCCGAGGGCTCGCGCGGCGTTCATGATCGTCATGTAAAAGGCTGGCTGAAGCCGGCAGTTGTCGTTCACTCGATACGGACTTGGCGCTCCGTGAGGATAATCGGCCGCGTTGGCGATGGCGAACCCGTAGGGCACAGCGGCTGCGTTGGCGACAGCGAAGAGGCCAAAAAAGATGAGCCATGCGGCCATGGTGCCCCGCAAGGCGCCGTGGAGCAGCAGCCCCCCGAGGATGAGGCCCATCGGAACCAGAAGCCAGACGCGGGCCATCGCCGGAGAAAGCTGGAAAATCGCGTCCTCATTGAGTAATGCGAGCGCAATGGAGAGAAAAGCCCAGCCGATCACGACGACCGGTAGGCCGCGCGTGCCCTGCGGGCGGTACGCGCCGAGGAAGAGCATCCCGGCGATGGCCAGCACCGAAGGAGGCAGAAGTGGATACGCGAAGTAGTCGGGTTGGAAAGCGGTCTGGCCAAACGTTTGCCAGATTACCCAGAGCAGCACCAGGAATACTTGCTCGGAAATGAAGAGCAACGCCGCGAGGCGGCGAGCGGATGCACGTGGTCTCTGAAACGACAGGGCGATGGCGCCGGCGATCGCCGTGGCCGCCGGGACGGCCAGATAAGCAAACTCCGGTTTGAGCCACCGGACACTCCAGGGCAGCCACCACCTGGCCTGAAACTTGGCATCGCCGACATCACGCAGCGTGATCTCGAGGAGAGACAGGAAGAACCAGGGCCCACGACCCACGGCGACGTTGATCACCGAGAGTAGCGCGGTCACGCCGATGGCCGCGAGGGCGGCGTAGACGAAGGGCAGCAGGTAGGTCGCGGCGCCGCGCGAACGGCCCTCCGCATACCAGACCGATGCGCAGTAATGGACAGTCAGGACCGGAAACAGGTTGATGAACGCGATGTTCGAATGGACGGTGAGACCAAAGGCGGCGCCCCAGAGCGCCATGGCGCGCCCGCGCCAGCGCGGTGCGACGATCGCCCACTGCAGCAAGGCGGTGCCGACCAGATAGAAGGCACCCGCTCCGGTGTTGTGGTACTCCCAGCCGCCGCTGCCGTGAAACGGGGTCAGGAAACCGAGGACTAGAGCGGCAGCGGATGCGACGAGCAGATCATCGAAGGCGAGATAGACGGTCGCGAACATCCCGCCGACGGCAAGAGCCAGAAAGGTCCCGTGCAGGACGTATGCGGCGGCGAGCGGCGGGAACAGGTGATAGATCAGCCAGCCGCTCAGGATCCAGGGCAGACGAGCCAGCTTGTAGAGGTGCGGCAAGTAATGCGGATTGCCGTAGAAATTGAAAAACCCCAGATAGGTCCAGGGGTCGATGTACCCAACGGGAGTGAAGAACCAGTCCCGATTCCAGATCAGGAGGGTCAAAGGTGCGAGCGCGGCGGCCAGCCCGGCGAAGACCGGCACGTGCCGGTGCCGGGCGATGCCGGGCGCGCCATTTGATCGCCGGTCCAAGGCTATCGGGCCGGTTTGATGGCGCGGATCAGGATCGATACGCCGAACGGGGGATGAAGCCGCGGGGCGGTCAGAATGTCGAACGTGAAAATGGCTGAGAGTATCCGATCCAGCACTGGTCCGCGGACCTGGCCCTCGCTCTCCAGTCGTGTCCGGGCAAGACGCATCACCTGCCGCGCACCCCAGATCGGCAGGAACAGAAGGTAGTTGAAGTGATAGGCGCGGGCGACAGAAAGTCCCGATGCACGCACCAGCTGCAGCAAAGGCCTCATCCGATAACGCCGCCGATGAAGAGCGACCTCGTCCTGAAGCCCCCACAGTGCAGGAAATGCCGGGACCGTGATGAGTGCTGTCCCACCCGGCCTGATGACGCGGGTGAGCTCGGTGAGCGCCCGTTCGTCGTCTTCGACATGCTCGATGATGTCGGTCGCGAGGACCGCATCGAACCGTCCTTCCTCGAACGGCATATCGCAAATGCTGCCGCGGCGGACCGGGCCCAGTCCCTTGCCGGCGCACCACCGGATCGCCTCCTCGCTCATGTCGAGGCCCTCGACCGCCGAGTATCGGAGGTCGCGCAGCATCCGGAGGTTCGAGCCGGTGCCTGTTCCGACATCGAGAATTCGGGCATCGAGCCGTATTCCGGCGGCCTCCAGCTCGCGACCGAAAAGCCGCCTCCGCCCGACGAACCACCAGTGCGTTTCCTCGATCGCTGCTTCTACGGCGTAGGTCGCTTCGAGCATTGGCCTTTCAAATCCTTGTCCGATCGCCTGCGAGCACGATCGGGTCTTGATCCGGGACGCCGGTCATCCGGTGGCTGACAGCCCGACGAGAATCACCCCGCTCGTGATCAATGCGGCGCCGAGCAGACGGGCGGGGGGCATCGGCTCTCCGAGCACCACGACGGAACCAAGCATGACGCCCACATATTGCAAAGCAAGCGCAGATTGCGCGACGTTCAGCGGCAGTCTTGCGAGGACGAGCAGATAGAGCATCGCCCCCGCGCCGAACAGGGCCAGGCCAAGCAGGACATGGGGTTGCAGGAGCTTCGTGATGAAGCCGCCGGTCGGATCGGCGGCAACCCCGGCTTTCAGCAGCAGATTGGCTGCCACCGTGCTGAGTATGACACATGCGAGGAACAGCAACGTTCTCGGCATCACTTCTGCTCCTTCAAGGGCGCGGCGGCAGTCTCAAAGCCGCGGCATCGAGGTCCCGGCCGGAACGGCGTGCCGCGGTCCTGCATGTTGAAAGCGCCTTATCGTTGTTGGTGCTGCATACGCATGGTTTCACGGACTCGCCGGGCCACGATGGCGGGCCGTGCAGAAGGGGTGCGGAGTCCCGTCGGCGGCGTCCCCCGCCCGCTCGCGGTCGGGGCGGCGGTCGTCCGCAGGAGCGGGCTTTGTGCCGATCGCCGACCATGAGATCTCGTTGATCCAGGAGACGCGAATATCCGCGAGTCCGGCTTCCTGCATGATTGCCTCGACGGTCTCGCGTGGCCAGTAATGTGCGATGCGCGGGAGAAGCTGATCGAAGACGATCGACCGTAGATGACGGAAAGAGAATTGGCCGAGAAAGCGAAAATAGTCCACGCGGCGTAACCCGAGCCTGAGCGCGCACCAGAGCACGACGGCCGGATAGAGCGAGAGATGATGAACGAATGCCACGGGCAGTCGGGCAAAGAGCACCTTGCGAAGCGGATCGACGAAAGTCACGATCCAGCCGTTGTTCTCCCGGCCATAGACCCAGATCAGAACGCGGCCACCGGGCCGGGCCGCACGGACCATCTCTGCAACCGCCCGGCGCGGCTGTTCGAGGTGATGGATGACACCGATCGAGAACACGATGTCGAACGCGCCGGCGAACGGGATGTCGTAGGCACTGGCGGCGAGGACGGCCGCGTTCGGATACCGGGCCAGAGTCCGGTGCGCGGCTGCGAGGGACCGTTGGTCTACGTCGATCGCGACACCACGCGACGCTCCGTAGCTCAGCGGCCAGTAACTGTTGCGGCCCATGCCGCAGCCGACATCCAGGAAGCTCCTGCCCTGCCAATCCTCGGGCCTGAGATGGGTGGTCCAGCGCCGGAACTGCGTCTCGTATTCGGGGCGCATCTCCGAATACTCGCGCCACTCGTAGCCGAACCGGTCCGGGGAGCCGGCTTTGGTCAGGCTCGCGTGCCCGTTGCGGGCGGCGATCCTCATGCCGCGACCGGATCCGCCGCAGTCTGCCGAGCCAGACCCCATTGCAGGCTGAGCCAGCTCCACAGGAACAGCCGGTGATCGGCAGCACCGGAGCGGTGATCCCGCCAGGCCTGCGCCACGCGCTCCAGGCGCATGCCGGGAAGCGGCTCCATGGGAGGGCTTGCGGGAATCGTGCGCAACCAGCTTGCGAGTGGTATGCCGAAGCCCTTCTTTCGCCGATCGAGCGCCGCGTCGGGGACGACGCCCCTGAGCGCGCGTTTGAGGAGGTATTTGCGCTCCCCGTTGCGGTATTTGAAATGGCCCGGAAGGCGGCGGCAGAACTCCACCAGGTCGTTGTCGAGGAAGACGGCGCGACTTTCGAGCGAATTGAGCATGGCAGCGCGATCGACCTTGAACAGAATATCGTCCGGTAAATAGTAGTTGGCGTAGAATTCAAGGCTGCGGTCGAGGAGGTCCCGGTTGCCGGCCGCCTGCCAGCTATCGATCGCCTCTTCGTAAAGCTCCTCGGCACGCAACGGCTCGGCGCAGAGTTCCTGCATGAAGCGCGGATCGACGGGCGAGAGCCACACCGGGTTCCAAAGGCAGGGACGATAGGAGAGGCCAAGCAACGCGCGTCGCAACTTGAAATCGAGGCTCATGTTGCGCGCCGAGCCGGGCACGAGATCGACCAGGCGCTGCAGGCCCCGATGCAGCCCGCGCGGCACCAGCATCTGATAGAGGCGGGCCGGCGAGAGGGCCTTGAACGGATCGTACCCGGCAAAGAGTTCGTCGCCGCCATCGCCGGAAAGCGCGACGGTCACGTGCTGGCGCGTGAAGCGGGCAAGGAGCCAGGTCGGAAGGATCGAGGCGTCTCCGATCGGTTCGCCGACCCGGGAGAGAAGGCCGGGGATGAGGTCCCGGGCTGCCTGAAGCTCCACCCGCTGCATGGCATGCGCGGTGCCGAAAGCCCGCGCCACCGCCGCGGCATGCTCCGACTCGTCGAAGGAGGGTTCGTTGAAGCCGATGGTGAAAGTGTTCACCGCCTGCGGTTCCCGCCCGGATTTGACACCCGCAAGGACCGCACTCGAATCGATGCCGCCACTGAGGAAAACCCCGAGCGGCACGTCGCTCATCAGGCGGCGGCGTGTCGCCTGGAACAGCAGTGCGCGCAACTCCTCGGCGAGCGATCCTTCCGGCCGCGTCCCGAGCGCCTCGTCGGGTTCGATGGTGAACCTCCAGTAGCGCACGATCTTCGTTTCGCCCGTAACGATGTCGTAGGTCAGGTGCGAGCCGCCCGGCAGCTTGTATGCGTCCTCCCAGAGCGTATGCGGCGCCGGCAGAAACCCATGCGCGAGAAACTTCTGCACCGCGCGCGGCTGGAGGCGGGGAATGAAGCCTGGATGGCGCGCCAGGGCGGGAAGTTCGCTTGCGAAGAGGAAGAGTCCACCCTGACGCGCATAAAAAAGCGGCTTCTCGCCGAACCGGTCGCGCGCGAGGAAGAGCCGGCGGCGGCGGCGGTCGAGGATGACGAAAGCGAACATGCCGTTGAGGAGCGCCGGCAGCCGGCTTTCCCATTCCTCGTACCCGTGGACCAGAACCTCGGTGTCGCTGTGGTCGGTTGCGAAAACGTGGCCGCAAGCAGTCAGTTCGCGGCGCAGGTCGGCGTGATTGTAGATCTCGCCGTTGAAGATCAGGCCGACGGTGCCGTCCTCGTTCCACATCGGCTGGCGGCCGCCGGCGATATCGATGATCGCAAGGCGGGTGTGGCCAAGCCGCACAGGAAGATCGGGGTCGGCGTAGATGCCCTCGCCGTCCGGCCCGCGGTGGGAAAGCAGATCGAGCATGGGCCGCAGGGCATCGGCACCGCCGTCTCCCGCGAATCCGGCCAGTCCGCACATCTCAGCCGCCGGCCTCGAAGTTGGTGAGCTCGCGGACAAGGAACGGTGGCCTCCGCTGCGATTCGAAATAGGTCCGCACCACGATTTCGGCGAGCAACCCCATCAACAGGCTCATGCAACCAACCAGGAAAGCCATCGCGGCAAGCAGCGGCAGCGGCGTCTGGATCAGCGAGATCCCATCGAAGAATCGCAGGCAAAGGGCCAGCACGAGGGTCGCGAAAGAGAAGGCGATCGCAAGCAGGCCGAAACTGCCGAAGACATAGATCGGCTTCGTCATATAGCGGTCGAGGAACTTGACGACGAGAATGTCGAGCGTGACCTTGACAATTCTCCTGAGCCCGTAGTGGGACTTGCCGAACCGCCGCGGACTGTGGCGGACCGGAATCTCGACGACTTTCGCCCCCATCCAGCGAGCGTAGACCGGAAGGAACCGGTGCATCTCTCCATAAAGCCTGACACCCTTGATCACCTCCCGGCGGTAGGCTTTCAGGGTGCAGCCGTAATCGTGCAGCTTCACGCCGGAGATCCAGGAGATCATCCAGTTGGCAACGTGGCTCACGAAGTTGCGGCGCCATCGTGCATCTCGCCGATCCTTGCGCCAGCCGGAGACCACGTCCGCTCCTTCGGCGAGCCGCGCGAGCAGCAACGGGATATCCTCCGGGTCGTTCTGGAGGTCGGCATCGATCGAGACCAGTACTTCACCGCGGGCGAACTCGATGCCTGCCAGCAAAGCCGCCGTCTGGCCGTAGTTTCTCCGGAAGTCCACCACCTTCAACTCGGGACGAATCCGGGCCTGTTGCTTGAGCTTGTGAAGCGACTCGTCCGTGCTGCCGTCGTTGACGGCGATGACCTCGAAAGCGCCCGGGAGGCCGGAAAACTGCGTGTCCAACACTTTGAAGAGGCGTTCCATGAGAGGCTCGATGCTCTCCGCCTCGTTGCACACCGGAATGATGACCGAGAGCCGATGGGCCGGGTGATCGACGTCGAGGAAGCCCCAGGTCTTGTCCAGAGTGTTGGCGAACTCCGCCATCAGAACCCCGTTTCGACTTCGCCCAGGTGAGGGCGCGCGGGTGCACCCGTTGGGGAGCGATGGATGTGGCAGGTCGGGCGGTTCGAATACTCAGCGACTGCTTCCATGGTGGCGGTTTCGGTGACCGGCTCCGCGCCATCCATGTCGGAGGCACAGGCACACGGTCTTTTTCCAAAGGTGCCGTGCGTGGTTTCCAGACCGCCAGGGCAGCCGGCATCCACGAGCGGGGAAGCCCAGTCGGTTTCGAACTGCTCGCCGACGAGCCGAACGAGGCCTGTGCTGCCAGTCAGGAGTTCCATCCCGATCTCGCTGCGCCATGCAGGACACTGGGCTTTGAGTGAGCCGTCAGCAAGGCCTTGCCTTGATCAGCAGATGCCAGCCGAACCGCTGCTCGAGTGTGCGAAACATCTTTTGCGGCATCGCGGCGAACCAGGGCTGTAAATCATACTCGTAGCGGACGTACTTTTCAACCACGTATGGAAAGATATGGTCTTGCGCGGTCGAGATGACATCGAAGCCGGTAGCAGTGAGCATCTCGCGCGCGTCCTCCGCCGTGTAGGTGAGGGCAATCGGGCAGCCGGACTGCGCTTCCGGTTGATCGAGGCCAGCCTCGATCATGGCATTCTTCCAGGAATCTCTCGCGTACAACATCAGGCGGAATTCGCCGTCAGGGCGGATCACATTGCGAACTTCGCTCATTACGGCCTGAGGATCCGGCGTGTGCTGGATGACACCGAAAGAATAGACGAGGTCGAAGGACGCGGGGGCAACAAGAGAGGAAAGCTTCTCGGCATTGCCCTCGATCAGGCGTCCGGCAAGACTGAAGACCTCGAATCGCCGGCGCGTGAGATCGAGGCTGACGCGCGACAACTCGATGCCCGTGTAGTCGGCACCGGCGCGAGCGAAATTGACGGCGTCGGTGCCGATGCCGCACCCGATCTCGAGCACGCGCTTGCCCCGCCAGCGGTTGAACTCGGCAAAGGCCGGGATGTGCGGCTCGACGAAATATTTACGCTCCTCGACCTCGTCGAAATACTGCCGCGAACCGACCTCGCTCGGAGAGTGGCGGATGTTGCAAGGGCGGCGGTTCCAATACTCCGCCACCGTCTCGATGGGGGCGGTTCCGGCGGGATGGGTTGCGCTCATCGTGACCTTACGCGCAGCAGAGACGGTCCAGTCGGGGCCTGATCGAACGGGGATTCCCGCTCCGGCGGAGCCAGGGCACGACCGATCTCGATCACATCGGCGACCGCCGCGATTTCGGGGGCGAGAATGCGCCAGCAATCGATCACCGTCTTCCGTGCTGCGCGCCCGGCAAACTGCCCGGCACTCAGCGCCGCGTAGGCGGGCATCGGCGCGGCGATGACGACGACATCCGCGTGAGCGATGGCGGACGCAGGGTCGCTCACCGCAACCGCGCCCTCGCCAAGAGCGGCAGCGGTGTTTTCGAGCGCCAGCGGATCGCTGAGCAGGACGCGGTAGCCGGCCTCGGTCAGGCGTTCGGCGATCATCACACCCTGGCTCTGCTCGATCACCGGAGTACCGGGCTTGTACGCCATGCCGAGGACCGCGACGGAGGCCTCGGGGGGGCGGGCCGCTCGCACGAGGGCCACCACACGGTCCACCTGGCGGCGATTCACCGCGTCGGTCGCGGCGGCGATCTCGGCGCCGGCGCCGAGCGAGCGGGCAAGTGCCGCCCACGCCACGTTGTCGCGCGGGAAGCAGGGACCGCCATAGCCGAGCGCACCTTTGAGGTATTTCGGGCCGATCCGGCTGTCCTTGCCGAGCGCCTCCGTCACCACCTCCACGTCGGCGCCGGGCAGCTTCTCGCAGAGTTCGGCCAGCATGTTGGCGTAGCTGATCTTGGTGGTGACGAAGGTGTTGACGGAGATCTTGGCGATCTCGGCGTTCACCCAGTTCATTCGCTGGATCGGCTTCGCCTCCCCGACGATGCCACGATAAAGGCTTTCCAGCATCGCCCCGGCACGCGGATCACTCTCACCGATCAAGACCATGTCGGGGTGGAGCAGATCGCGCACGACGCTGCCCAGCGCGATGAATTCCGGGTTGTAGGCCAGGCCAACCGCCTCGCCGACCCTTCTCCCGCTTGCTTGCTCGAGCGCGGCGCGAATCGGGCCGCCGGTCGAGCCGGGCATCACCGTGCTCGTGATGTTGACGACGTGATAGCGCTCCGTCCCGCGCAACGCGGTGCCGATCGCGCGGACCGCATCGAGCACCCAGCGATTGGTGAAGACACCATCCGGCCCGGATGGCGTCGGCACGATCACGAACGAGATGTCCGTGCTCTGGATCGCGGCATTGAAATCGGCGGTCGCGGAAAGCCGCGCGCCGGCTTCTTCGATGACCCGCTGCAGGCCCGGCTCGCTCACCGGCGCGCGCCCGGCATTGATGGCTTCGACGAAGGTCGGATTGACGTCGACGCCGATCACGCGGTGGCCGACGCTGGCCAGCACGGCGGCCAGGGGGGAGCCGAGCTTGCCGAGCCCGATGACGGCGAGGTCCATGCCCTGTTTCCTTGCCCCGCTCCGACCTCAGGCTGCCTGCCGCAACTCTTTGCCGCGCACCTGCTGCTCGATCCAGCGATAGGTCGCGGCAAGACCCGCCTCCAGCGGCCGGGAAGGGGCCCAGCCGAGCCTCTCGCGGATCAGGTGGTTGTCCGAGTTGCGGCCGCGCACCCCGAGCGGGCCCGGAATGTGCCGCACCGTGAGCTCTTTGCCGGCAATGCGCATCGCCATCCGTGCCAGTTCGTTGATGGTAACCATTTCCTCGGAGCCGACATTCACCGGGCCGGAAAAATCCGAGCGAGTGAGGCGAAGCGTGCCGTCGAGACACTCGTCGATATAGAGGAACGAGCGGGTCTGGTTGCCGTCGCCCCACATTTCGATCTCGCCACGATCCGGAGCCTCGGCCACCTTGCGGCAGATCGCTGCCGGGGCTTTTTCCCGGCCACCCCGCCAGGTTCCCTCCGGGCCGAAGATGTTGTGGTAGCGAGCAATCCTCACCTTGATGCCGTGGTTGCGCTGGTAGCTGAGATAGAGGCGCTCGCTGAACAGCTTCTCCCAGCCGTACTCGCTGTCGGGTGCGGCCGGATAGGCGCTCGGCTCGGTGCAGTTCGGATTGTCCGGGTCCTCCTGGTTGTACAGGGGATAGATGCAGGCGGAGGAGGAATAGAAGATGCGCGAGGCCGCGCGGCGGCGGCACGCCTCCAGCATATTCAGATTGATCGAGGCGGAATTGTGCATCACCTCCGCGTCATGTTCGCCGGTGAAGATATAGCCCGCACCACCCATGTCGGCGGCAAGCTGATAGACCTCGTCGAAGCGGCGATCGACGATGCTGCGGCAGAAATCCGGCTCGCAGAGATCGCCGATCACGAAATCATCGGCCGCGGTCTCGGAAAACGCGGGGAATTTCAGGTCCACGCCGCGGACCCAAAGCCCCTCGGCCTTCAAGCGTCGGACCAGGTGGCTTCCGATGAAGCCTCCTGCTCCGCAGACCAGTGCAATCCTGGCGCTCATCTTCTCTCCTCGGCCTCAGCTTGCTGCCGCCACTCCCATCGGCTCGACGGCATCCGGCTCCGCCCGGGCCTGCCCGATCGGCAGCAGCGCAAGCGGGCGGGTGCGAACGCTCCGGACCATGAACCCGATCGCCCCCGAGGACCAGACGCGGAACTCGAGACGGATCGGGTTGCCGGCGCCGTCGGGACGATCCGGGACCGTGAACTCAAGCCGTTCGGTCTCCCCCGCCAGGGCACGCGCCGGCAGGGCGTGTTGCGCCAGGAATTCGTCGTCGCCAACGGAGAACACATCGAGATTGATCTGCCCTGCTTCGATCCGGACCCCTTCCCTGTCGCCTGGATCGGGTGCGAGATCGACCTCGAGAAGGTGCCGGCCGGGTTGCAAAGTGGCGTACGGGCCGAACACGACGCAGCCGTCTTCGCCCTTGCGCGCGAGAACCCCGGCGGAAGTGGCGCGGCGCATTCCATCCGGGGCGTGTGTGACGAGCGCGGGGCGAGTCGGGCGCCACCATGGTGATCGCTTGGGCGGCGGTCCGCCGGCGGTGCCGAAATACATCAGGGGGAGCCAATCGGGCTCCGCCGGAGACTGCCCAGCGGCGGCCTCCAGAGGTTCCAGCATCACGCCCGTGACCAGCGCCTCGGCGAGACCGCGGGTGAAGAGCCGGAACTCGATTCTGAACGGCAGCAAATAGAACGAGGCTTCCTCTGTCACTGCGAACTCGAGCGCGACCTTGCCTTCGACCAGGTCGGTTGCGGAAATCTCCCGCCAGGCGAAGTAATGGTTCCCCGTCACGACTTCGAGCACCATGAGATGCGCCTCGGGGAAGGAGCGCGGGAGCTCCTGCCGCGCGAAGCTGACCGAGAGGCGGTAGGTGCCTGCCAGCAGGTCGAGGCTGCCGCCATAGAAGACATGACCCTCGGTGCCGCGCAGTGCGGCGATGGCTGTGCCCTCTTTGCGACCCGCGACCCCCGCCTCGAGCAGGGACAGCAGCGGGCGAATCGCATTGTCCGCGGGCAGCACGAAACCCTGTCTGAGCCGGGTCGCGATGGGAGCGAGCGGCGCGCCGATGTGGGCGCGCACGAGCTCTTGAAACTCGCCGTGCACGGAGTTGACCGCGATGAAACGTCGCGGCGCCGTCGCAGCGTTCTGCAACCTTCTCCGTTCGCTCATGACCAGCTTGCGGAACCAGAGATTCACCAGCCTGACGGCATGCGTGGCCCAGGTTTTGCCTCTGCTGTGGTCGGCGTGTCGAGGCCCGAAGTCGGTCACGAAGACGTCGCTCGCATCGGCAAGCTCGGGAAAGCCGACGCGGCGGGTGACGCCTGGCGTCGCTGCGGTGAGCCAGTGCGCCTCGACTGGAATCAACAAGTCACCGACGAAACCGAGTGCTCGCCATGCAGCGGCGAAACGTGCCAGCAGTTCGGGTTCCACTCCAATCCAACCGATGCTGGTTGCCCGCGGGTAGCAAGAGAGCGCATCGACGAGATATGGCATGACGTGCCGGGGATCATAGCCGATCTTGTCGTAGTTCTCCGCGACGTAGGCGACCTCGGATGGCGCGCGCATCGCCTCCCCGATGCCGGCGCGGAGCGAGCGAAGATACCGGCCGAGATCGTCGCCGAGGCGGATCTCCTCGACTGTTTCGCCAGCCAGGCCCCAAGTCTCGCGCTGTTCGGGAATGGCCGCTTCGCTCACGCCGTCGATCCAGCGCTCCGTATCGTTCTGCACCCGGTCGTGACGGTGCGCCGGGGTGACCTGGCGTGTATGATCGCAGTGATAGCCGAAAAAGCGGTCGACAAGCGGGCGCGGCGGGCCATGCACAAAGCCGAGGCGGCGGGCGAGGTTGGAGTCGACGTGCCAGCCGAGCAACATCCGCTCATCGAAGCCGTCGATCCGGAAAAGATCGGCCCGTGGAGCGAGCTGAAAATTACCCGGCGCGTCGAACAGGATGGCGTCCGAACCGAGCACGATTTCGTTCAGGTGGAGATCCCACCCCCAGCGCCCGATCTCGCGGATGGTGCCCGCGGGATCGAATCGATCGAGGCTTTCCCACAGTGTTTCCGGTATCTCGAAACGGGGCAAGTGGTACAGAGCGTCTTCCAGCCTGGCGGCGACGTCGCTCAGCGACAAATTCGTGCGCGGCACGAAGATCATGTCGGTGTTGGTTGACAGGATCCAGCGATTGGCCGGATTCGAGCGCCTGAGTGCGACATTGCGTGCCACCGGCTCGATCGCCTGGAGGTGCGTGCGGTCGCGGAATCGCGCGTGCTGTGCCGGCCGCACGCGAAAGATACGCAAGAGCTTGCGCGCTCGCGCGGTCAGCGTGTCGCGGATCGCCTCGGGGAAGGTCGGATAATCGTCGGGCGTGTTGTAATCGACGAACAGGATCTCGTCGCCTTCGGCTCCGAGCACCTCGGCCATGCAGTTCAGGCTCAAGGCAGCGCGCTTGTGCAGGTTGTAGCCGTAGCTGTCGTTGCGGCCGTAGAGGATTATCGACAGCATCGCAGCACCTCGGAGTTGCCCCGCTGGCAGCGGGCCTGCCGGTCAGCGCGCCTTCGCTTGCGGCCTGCCTTCCCGTATTCCGACAAAGATTTCCATCCCGACAGTGGCGAGCCGGGGCGGGCGCAGCCGACGTACGGGTAACGCCGCAACGTCGTTCTGCCGGCGGCCGAACCGGGCCGTCGGACGACACGCGGGGCCTCTAGCATGACGGGTTTTCGGCAAGCAATGGGGAAAGACGTGCCCGCGAAGGCGGAGCTTCGTCGAGGGTGTGGGACCGGCGCGCGGTTTTCGAGGCAAGATTGCCTCCGGGCAAGGAAAGAACGGCGAGGAACGGACTGCTGGCGAGACGGGAACAGGCGTCTGACGGCGCCGTTGCGGAGAGCGGCGGATCGCCTCCGTTCGATCATGAAATCGGCCGGATGATTGCACGGGCTCATGCCCGGATCGACGGCCGGAAGAGACGACCATCCGCCCCCGGGCCACCGGGCGCCCCCCGTGCCGGCGAGATGACGACCGCGCATGAGCTGGCATTTTCGGCGCGATGGTCGCCGGGAAGCCGGCCCATCTCGCTTCGAAATTGCGCATGGCCGGAACCGGCCGGAGCTATCGCCAACGACTCTTCACCGGCGAACTGGCGGACCCGTCCCCCCTCCGGGCAGCAATGCAGGAACTCGGCACGAAAAGCTCGGGCAGGGCGGAGGGCCGGGAGCAAGGCTGGACGCGGCGCCGGGCACGCCCTATCCGTTGCATGTCTCTGCCGGAAGGCAACGGATCCTGGCCACGGGGGAGTCCAGCCCATCGCATGAAGTTCGTTTCCTACGCGCAGAACGACGAGGATATCCTGCTCTGGCGCGCGCTCAAATCGGTGCAACGCGGCTTCTATATCGACGTTGGCGCCGCCATCATCGATGGTCACTCGGTGAGCCGCGCCTTCTACGAACATGGCTGGCGGGGCGTGAATGTCGAGCCGGTGCCGGAGCTTTGTGCGGCGGTGCTGGCGGCGCGGCCGGAGGATGTCACTCTCGGCATCGCACTCGGCAGGACGGATGGTGAGCGGGATTTCTTCACCATTCCCCAGACGGGACTTTCGACGCTCGATCCGGTCATTGCAGAAGCGCACCGGGCGGCTGGATGGACGGTCGCACCCGGGCGCATCAGCGTGCGGACGCTTGGTGGAATCTGCCGCGAGTACGCCACGGGCCCCATCCACTTCCTCAAGATCGACGTCGAAGGAGCGGAAGCGGAGGTTCTTGCCGGTGCGGATTTTTCGGCGTTCCGGCCCTGGATTCTCGTCATCGAGGCAACGTGGCCCGGCCGGCCGGAAGCCAGTCACGCGGCATGGGAGCCGGCCCTCCTCGCGCAGGGCTATCGCTTCGCCTGGTTCGACGGCCTCAATCGTTTCTACGTGGCAGCCGAGCAGGAGGCTCACCTGGCGCCGCATTTTCGCACCCCGCCCAATGTCTGGGATGAATTCGAGCGCTTCGACGCCGCGCACGCGCAAGAGCTCGCCGCTGCCCGCGCCGATTGTCTGCGAATCGAGGGTGTGCTGGCCGGGAAGGAAAAGGAATTCGCGGCCGGGATGGCGGCGGCCTCGGCCGAAGCGTTTGCCCTGCGGCGCGCCTATTTCTGCGAGCTCGAGGCGAAGACGCAACGGGAGCGGCAGCTCAGCGAAAGCGAAGCGAAGAACAGGAGTCTTGCCGAGGAACTGGGGCACGTGCAGGAGGAAGCAGAGCGGCTCGAGCGGCTCTTCGCCGAGCGTCAGCCCAGCGAGGGGCCGCCCGGCCTGCACGCCGTCGATTCCGAGACCGCCTCGACAACCGGGATCCGGCCGCGCGCGCTCGTCAAAGCGCTGCTGCGCCCGTTCTGGCGGGCGGTGAAGCCTCTCATCCGGCCACTTGCCTGGCGCGCGCGGGGCTTCCTGATCGGCCCAACCCAGGAGCGGTTGGCGGAACTCTCGAACGTGCAGGCGCGGCTGGCCGAACTCTCGAACGTGCCGGCACGGCTGGCCGAACTCTCAGATCTGCAGCAGCGGCTGGGCGAGTCCACGAGGCTCCTGGCCGAACAGGCGCCGGCCGGAACCGAGATGGCGGCGCTGGAAACGGCTTTGCTGACGATTGCGCTTTCGGGTGAAACGCACGCACCCGATCAACCGTCCTGAAGCGGGCTCCGACGGGCGCGCCCGCCTGGAGCGGATCGTGCTCCTGGAATCGCTTCGCGATTCCCAAGGGGAGAGGCAAGCACGTGAATCCGCTCGGTCAGACAAGAGAGAGCGTGTTCAGTCAGCACCTCATGGCCAGGACCAGGGTGACGAGCCCGATATTGGCCCCGACGTCGAGCGTTATGGTCTTCTCAGGAAGGGAACTGCCGATGCAGCGCGCCATCGGAAAGTGGCGGGAGTCAAAGCCCTTCTGCGCCTGCCAGAAGGGGTCGTCAGGCGCACCGGCGAGCCAGGCCTGGCGGTCCCCGATCGTAATAGTGTGGACCGGCTTCGTCTCCCTCCTCCATTCTCCCGAGGCCGGCGACAGGGCGCGCGTGGCCAGTATCAGGCCTCCTGAAGCCAGGCGGAAATGTCGCGGGCAAAATCAGCCCAGGTCGGGACGTGAAGGCGCGCCGCTTCGGCGAAGAGACGGGCGGCGGTGGCATCGTCCAGCAGAAGCCTGACCGCGGCGGCGATTTCCGGTGCGCTGACGCCGGGCAGACGAAGTTGTCCGTCCGCCGGCAGAAGCCGGATGCTGGGCAGGTCGGCTGGCGTGATGACGGGAATTCCGGCGGCGAGCGCTTCGAAAGGCGTGAGGCCGAAACCCTCCGCAGCGCTTGCCGTGACGAGGGCACGGGCGCGGCAGAGCGCCGCCCGGACCGTTGCCTCCTGCGGGTGCTCGGCAAAGGTGAAGAGCGGGCAATCGGCGAGGGCGGCGAGCATGGCCCGCTCGCGCTCCGCCTCGGCAACGACGCGCCCGAGCATGACAAGCGGTGCCGAAATTCCCTTTGCCCAGAGACTCCGGAATGCCTCGAGAATCACCGCCACGTTCTTGCGTGGCTCGATCGTCCCGAGCACCACGAAGTCCCGCCGCGCCGCATCGAAACTCTGCTTCGGAAGGCCGGGCCCGTCGCCGCCGAGGGGAAAGACCGGCCCGCCACTCTGCTCGTCACGCATGATCGCGCGCCGATAGTCGGCGCGCGTCTCCCCGCTGACGAACGCGACGCGCGGCACCGCGCGCAGCGCCAAGAGGTAGTCCATGCGATCGCAAGCGCCGCGGCGGGAGAAGAATGCAGGCTGCAGCCAGGGAAGGAAATCGTGGACGAGCCAGCTCACGCGGGACGCACCGGCGCCACAGAGGCGGCGATAGAAGGCGGCGCGAGAGCGGTCGTAGAAGAGCTCGGGATTGAAGATGATCCGCTCCGCGAGATCGGGGGCGATCGGCGCGGCGGCGCCGTTGGCCGGGGGTTCGGCTTCGCCGCCCGCATTCAGGAGGCGGGCAAGAGTGTCATCAGAGAGGCGCACCAGCGTGCCGGCTTCGGAATCGAAGCAGCACGGCACCAGGGAAGCGGGCCCAGGCCAATGGCGCAGGAGCTCACGCTCCACTCTCTGAATGCCCGTACGCAGCGGATTCGTGACCAGCTCGGAAAGATCGATCAGGACCTCGTTCACGCCGCTTGCCGCCATTCTGTCTCGAGACCGAGAAGATTGCAGAGACCCTCGGCATAGCGGGCGAAATTGTGCGTCGCTGCGTACTCCTCGCTTGCGGCGAGCGGGCGGGAGTGGTGCGCACCTTCTGCGATCAGATCCGCTGCCGCATTGGCCAGCAGCACCGGACTGACGGGGTCAGGGATGGTGCGAACGAAGGAAGGGGCTTCCATGGCTTCGGCAAGCTCGGCGTTGGCGATCGTCGGCAAGGCCACCGCGATGCAGTCGGAGAGGGCGCCGGAGATGCTGCCGAAGCCGAAGCGGCGAAGCTGGATGGCGAGATCGGCGGCAAGCAACCAGTCACGATATGCCGCTTCGCTTGTATAGGCATCGAGGAACTGCACCCGATCGGCAAGTGCAAGGCGTTCTGCTACCGTCCGGAGCGGCAAGCCATCGCCCTGCACGGCGCCAACGAAGACGAGGCGCGCCGCGATCCCCCAGCCGCGCAGCATCTCGAGTGCCCAGATGCATTCCTCGGGGCATTTCGATTCGTGCACATAACCGAAGCTGGCGAGCACGATCTCCTCACCGGAGAGACCGAGGCGAGCCCGCGCTGCGGCGCGGGCTGCCGGCCGCAGCGCTGCGGTCTGCCAGGGTCGCTGCAGCGAGAACGGCAGCCAATGCGCGGGGATGTGGTAGCGCTCGGCGGCGAGGCGGGCCGTGCGCGGGGAATGGAAGATGAGCGGGGTGCAGGCGGCGGCCAGCTCACCGAGAAAGAGGGTGGGAAGCTCGGCCTCGTTTGCCAGCCAGGCATCGATCTCTTCGGGTGCCACGCTTCTGCCGAGCTCGGCCGAGGCGACGGCACGCGCCCGCTCCATGCCAAGCAGGACGCGATAAAATCCGAGCATGCGCGCGTCGTGTGCGATCGCCGCACCGCCATAGCGCAGAAGCAGATTGAAGATCTGAAGGTGAAACTCCGAATTGCCGATCACGCCGACGATACGGTCGAAGCGGTGCGAGAGGAAAGGCAGGGCAGAGAGCGGGCAAATGCTGGTGGCGCCCGGCACAGGCGCAGGGGACGGCGTGGCGGTGAAGAGATGCAGCTCGACCCGTCGGCCGAGCTCTTGGACCGAGGCAGCCGAATAATCGGCGACCCCGGTGCGGTCAGGCGGCAGAGGCGTGAGGAGTGCGACGCGCGGCCGGCTGCCACGCGCAATTCCCACTGTTGCAAGGCGGGGTGGCGCGGCGCGTGCGGCAATCGCCTGCCAGAAGCGCTCGGCCACTCTCTCGGCGCGGAAGCGCGGCCAGACGGCCTCTTGAGCGGCGACAACGGAGGCTGCGAAGGAAGGCTCGCGGAGCACGCGCTCGAGCAGCCGGGCGAGCGCCAGCGGATCACCGGGCGGGAAAAGCAACGAGGAATCGGCGACCAGTTCCGAGTGCACGGGAATGGCGGAGGCGAAGACCGGAGCGGCAGACGCCATCGCCTCGATCACCGGCAGCGAAAACCCCTCCGCGTGCGAGGCGACGACCACGGCAAGCGATTCGCGGTAGAGACGGGCCAGCCCGGCATCGTCGATACCGCCGGCAAAGGAAAGCAGGGATGGCTCGCCACCTTCTGCCTCATGCAGGGCGGCAAGCCGCTCGACTTCGGAGGGCGGATAGATTCCGCTGACGACGATCGGAACACAGGCGGCGTTGAGTGCCGTACTCGTGGCATGCGCGCGGAGCGGACATTCGACGTTCTTGCGCGGGTCTGCCCCTCCTGCCACCAGCACGTGGCGCCGTGACGCGGAGGAGGGGGAAGCGGCGAAGAGAGGATCGAGCGGCGCGCCGGCAGTCGCGATGTCGCGTTCCGGAATGCGGAGCAGCGTGGCGAGACGGGCCGCAGTGCTGGCAGAGATGGGCAGGAAGAGGCGGTAGCGGCGAAGCCAGGCCAGAGCCGTGTGATAGGCGAGGCGTGTTTCGGTGCGGGTCAGATAGCGCTCCGGCGCATCGAATGGGATGAAATCGTAGACCACGGCAGCGGAGAAGATCTCTGAATCTCCGAGCAGGCGGGCGACGAAGAGAGGATCGTGCGTCATCGGCGACGGTTCGATGAACCAGGCCGGGCGGTGAAGGGCTGCGGGCGAGGCCGCGCAGCGCTCGGCATCGAAGAGGGCGCGGTGCGCAGGCGAAAGCGGCGGCATGGCAGGATCGACAAGTGCCAGGAATCGCGCGGCCTCGAGCTCCGGGGCGGCGGTGCGCGCAGAGGCAACGAGATTGGAGGTCAGCCGGCCGATGCCGCGCCGGGAATACTCCGGGTCCTGCAAGGCACGCGCATCGACGAGAATGTCGGGCCAGCGCGTCATGAGCGGATCGGCGTTACCGTCTGCCCGCAACGAAACGGAGCGTTTCAGCGTCCGGCGCACAGGCAGTCACGCCGTCATCAGAGGCGGATCCTCCGATCGGCGGGCGTTCGCGGAACATGCTGCCAGGCCGTATCGTCTCAGGCACGGCCGTAGCTGTCTTCGAGGCGGACGATGTCGTCCTCTCCGAGATAGGCGCCGGATTGCACCTCGATCAAGGCCATCGGGATGCGACCCGGATTCTCCATGCGGTGCACGGCGCCGAGCGGGATGTAGATACTTTCGTTTTCGCTGAGCAGTTGCTTCTTTTCGCCGACCGTGACGAGCGCGCTGCCGGCGACAACCGTCCAGTGCTCGGCGCGATGGAAGTGCTTCTGCAGGCTGAGAATGCCGCCGGGGTTGACGACGATGCGCTTGACCTGGAAGCGCTCGCCCATGAGCAGGCTTTCGTAGGAGCCCCAGGGCCGGATGACGCGCGTGTGAGTGGTCGCTTCCGGCCGCTGAGCGGCGCGCAGCCGGTCCACGACGGCTTTCACCTGCTGCGCCTGATCGCGATGGAGGGCGAGAACCGCATCGTCGGTGACGATGACGACGACATCGGAAAGCCCGACCACGGCGGTCAGCCTTCCCTCGCTTTGGACATAGCAGTTGGTTGCCGATTCCAGGAGGACATCGCCGAGTGCGACGTTTCCCGCGGCATCCTTCGACTTGAGCTGCCAGAGCGCGTGCCAGTTTCCGACATCCGACCAGCCGAGATCCGCGGGCACGACGGCGGCCCGGCGGGTGCGCTCGGCGAGCGCGAAGTCGAGGCTGATGGACGGGGCGGCACGGAACGCCTCGGGGCCGAGACGGATGAAGTCGGGATCATTGCGGCGGGTCTCGACCGCGCGACGGGCGGCGGCCAGGACCGCCGGCGCGTGCAGCGCCAGCTCTTCGAGGAGCGTCGCTGCGGTGAAGACGAACATCCCCGAGTTCCAGAGGAACTGTCCGGAAGCGAAGAGCCCGGCTGCGGTTTCACCGTCCGGCTTCTCGATGAAGCGGGCGACGCGCTGGGCGCCCGGCGCCTCCGGCAGCCCGGCGCCGGGCTCGATCCAGCCATAGCCGGTTTCAGGTGCGGTCGGACGCATGCCGAAGGTGACGATCGAGCCCGCGTGCGCTGCCGGAAGTGCCGCCGCGAGCGCGCGGGCGAGGGCGGCCGCATCCGCGATCGCGGCGTCTGCCGCCATCATCCAGAGGACCGAAGCGGCATCCTGTTCCGCCACCAGAAGGGCTGCGACGGCGATCGCCGGGGCGGTATTGCGGCCCTCCGGCTCGAGGACGATCCGGGCGCCCTCGATCCCCGCATCACGCATCTGCTCGGCGATCAGGAAGCGGTGCGCTTCGTTGCAGACGATGATCGGCGGGGCGAACTCCGGCCCGATGGCCCGGAGTGCCGTATCCTGGATCAGCGAGCGCTCTGAAACGAGCGGCCAGAGCTGCTTCGGATAATTCTCGCGCGAGAGAGGCCAGAGCCGCGTGCCGGCTCCGCCGGAAAGGATGACCGGCACGACGCGGCCGGCGCCGGACGGAGCAGAGACGAGAGCCAGCTCATCGGCTTCTGGTGCAAGGAGGTTCATCGCGGGTCCTGACATCTGGAATTCCCGTCTCCTCCCTTGCCGCCATTATGACGCCGCTCAGCGTCGGGGCAAAGGATTCAAGCGCGCGGAAGGGTTGACCCCCGTCGGCGGGTCGAGGAATCTGGGCTGGCAATGGCAACGGAAGGCTCGGCCATGGTGGTAGACATCGAATATTGCGGTCGGTGAGGATATGAACCGCGCGCTCTTGCGGCGCGGACCTTGATCCTGGGAAAACTGCCGGACGCCGAGATCCAGCTCAGGAAGACCGGCGGCGGCGTATTCGAGATCACGGTGGACGGAAAGCTTCGCTTCTCGAAACACGCGAGCGGACGCTTCCCTTCGGACGAAGAGATTCTCGCAACCCTCGATTGAGATTCCGCCCGCTCCGGCGACTGGGCCGGGATGAGCGCGTTGCCTGCCGCGTGACGGCGGCTCGCCGATCTTTGCAGGCATGGGTTCGGGGCGGCGAAAGCGGCACCGGGGATGTGTTTGCTGTGCGTAGGTCAGGCCCGTCGGGCGGGGTCGGCTTGCCCGGGCGGGAGGGCGCTTTCATGATGCACGCCTCCGAACAGAGGCCAGGCCATGCCCGAATCCGTTCTTGCGAACGACCCGTCGGCCCGCATTCACGCCGCCGCCGGGCAGATCGCCCCGGAACTCATCGCGATCCGGCGCGACATTCACGCCTATCCCGAACTTGCCTTCGAAGAGACCCGCACCTCGGCACGGGTTGCCGCGGAGCTGAGCAGGCTCGGTATTTTCCACCGCACAGGGATCGGCCGAACCGGCGTGGTCGGGCTGATCGAAGGCGGGCGGCCGGGGCCGGTGCTGGCGATCCGCGCCGACATGGATGCCCTGCCGATGGCCGAGCGGACCGGCCTTCCTTTCGCGAGCCAGGTTCCCGGAAGGATGCATGCGTGCGGGCACGACATCCACACCAGCACCCTGATCGGCGTCGCGGCCGTCCTCAAAGAGCTCGCGCCGCAGCTTGCCGGAAGCGTGAAGCTGGTCTTCCAGCCGGCCGAGGAGGCGCTGGGCGGGGCCGCCGCCATGCTGGCGGACGGGCTGCTCGAGTCGCCCAAGGTTTCGCTAGCGCTTGGCTTCCACAATCACCCGGATCTGCCGGTCGGACGGTTCGGTTATTGCCGCGGTGCCTGCCTTGCCGCCTCGGACCGCTTCGAGGTCACCGTGCACGGGCGCTCCGGTCACGCTGCGCATCCGGAGACGGCGATCGATCCGATCGTCGCTGCCGCCCATCTCATCACGGAGCTGCAGACGGTCGTTTCGCGCGAGATCGATCCCGTTCAGCCGGCGGTGGTGACGGTCGGCGCCATCCATGGCGGATCGGCGGTCAACATCATTCCGGACAATGTCGTGTTCCGCGGCACCGTGCGCACCCTCGATGCCGGGGCAAGGCACACCGCAGAGGCCGCGATTCGCCGCTTCTGCGAGGGAGCGGCGCACACTCTCAGGGTCCGCTGCGAGCTTGAATACGCGCGCGGCGTCCCGGCGCTCGTCAACGACGATGTCGTGCTCGAGCGCACCGTCTCCGCCGTGCGGGCGCAGATGGGCGAAGTCGTCGACGGAGGCAAGCCGAGCCTTGGCGGAGAGGATTTCGCGCTGATTGCCGAGCGGGTGCCTGCGTTCCAGCTTCGCATCGGCTCCGGCCAGCCGGGACGAGCCGACAAGCTGCACAACTCCGATTATCAGCCGGACGAGCGCTGCATTGCGCTCGGCGTCGAGGCGCTGTCGCGCGCCGCGCTCGAGCTTCTGTCTTGAGCGGGCATTTGCCCATCATTCCCACCTCGACCAGGGGCCGCTCGGGGGGTCCGGCACGTGGTTCATCGGCCACGATGTTCAGGGAGTGGCGCGAGCAGCTTTGTTGTCGGAGCCGGCGATGGTGCGGTCGAAGTAGGCGATCGTCCGTTCGAGCCCGATCTCGAGCGGGATGGCAGGCTCCCAGCCGAGCAGGCGACGTGCGAGCCCGATGTCAGGGCAGCGCCGCGTCGGGTCGTCGGCCGGAAGCGGGCGATGGACGATGCGCGCCCGGCTGCCGGTGAGAGCGATGATGCGTTCTGCCAGCTCCCTCACCGTGATCTCGTGCGGATTGCCGAGATTGACCGGCCCGGTCACCCCCTCCGGCGTCTGCATCAGCCGCACGAGGCCTTCAATCATGTCGTCAACGTAACAGAAGGCGCGGGTCTGGCTGCCGTCTCCGTAGATCGTCAGTTCTCTGCCTTGGAGGGCCTGGACGATGAAGTTCGACACCACGCGCCCGTCGCTCGGATGCATGCGCGGGCCATAGGTATTGAAGATGCGCGCCACCTTGATTCGCGTGCCGTGCTGGCGGTGATAATCGAAGAACAGCGTCTCGGCGCAGCGCTTTCCCTCGTCGTAGCAGGCGCGCGGGCCGAGCGGGTTGACATTGCCGCGATATTCTTCCGTCTGCGGATTGATTTCCGGATCTCCGTACACCTCACTGGTCGAGGCCTGCAGCACCTTGGCCTTGGTTCTCTTGGCGAGCCCGAGCATGTTGATCGCCCCGACGACGCTGGTTTTGGTGGTCTGTACCGGGTCGAACTGGTAATGGACCGGCGAAGCGGGGCAGGCCAGGTTGTAGATTTCGTCCACCTCGACATAAAGGGGAAAGGTCACGTCGTGCCTCAGCGTTTCGAAACGCGGCTGGCCGAGAAACGTCGCCAGATTGTCCTTCCGGCCTGTGAAATAGTTATCCACCGAAAGCACATCCTGGCCGTCACGCGCCAGGCGCTCGCAAAGATGCGAGCCGAGGAATCCGGCGCCGCCGGTGACGACGATGCGCCGCGGGGTCACCGCCTCCGCGGTGGCCCCGGCCGGTTCCGTTCTTTGCGCCTCCATGCCCTCTCTCTCCGCTTGCTGGCCGGGCCGATTCCTCGCGCATCCGCACGGCCTCATGGCGGAAGCGGGCGCATCCCGTCAAGTCCCGCCGCTTCCCACCCGGCTCTCTGCCGGCGAATGGTGGCCTGATGCTGCTTTCGGTCGTGATTCCCTGCTACAACGAGCGGCACACCATCGGCGAGATTCTGGCTGCAGTGCGCGCGGCGCCGCCGGCCGACAAGGAGATCATCATCGTCGATGACTGCTCGCGGGACGGAACGCGTGAGTTCCTGCGGGAGGAGGGCGGCAAACTCGCGGACCAGGTTCTGTTTCACGAGATCAATCAGGGCAAGGGGGCGGCCTTGCGCACGGGCATCCGCGCGGCACGGGGCGAAATCGTGCTGATCCAGGACGCCGATCTCGAATACGATCCGGCGGAATACCCGGCACTGCTGCAGCCGATTCTCGACAACAAGGCCGATGTCGTCTTCGGCTCGCGTTTCCAGGGTGGCCGACCGCACCGGGTTCTCTATTTCGGGCACCGTCTCGGCAACGGCCTCTTGACCCTGGCATCCAACGTCTTTACCAACCTCAATCTCACGGATATGGAGACCTGCTACAAGGTCTTTCGTCGCGAGATCATCCAGGCGATCGCGATCGAGGAAAATCGGTTCGGTTTCGAACCGGAGATCACGGCGAAGGTGGCGGCAACCGGCTGCCGCGTTTTCGAGGTCGGAATCTCCTATTACGGGCGGACCTACGAGCAGGGAAAGAAGATCGGATGGAAGGACGGGGTCCGGGCGCTCTGGTGTATCGTCAAATACAATCTCTTCCGCTGAGCTTCTTCACCTATTTCATCGTCGGCGGACTGGCGGCAGTTGTCGATATCGGCGGCTTCATGCTGCTGACCGGCCCCTTCGGGGTGCCGTGGTTCTGGGCGGCACTCGCAAGCTTCGTGGTTTCGGCAACGGTCAACTACCTGCTTTCCATCGCCTTTGTGTTCGAAAGCGGCGTGCGCTTCCGCCGCCACCATGAATTCGCGCTCGTGCTGCTGGTCAGCGTGATCGGACTCGCCTTCAACGAAGCCGCGCTGTGGCTGATGATCACCGGGGCGGGGCTGGCCCGCCTGCCCGCCAAGGTGATCGCAACCGGGGTCGTGTTTCTCTGGAATTACAGCGCGCGGCAGCATTTCATCTTTCGCGCCGCATCGTAAGGTTGGACGGCGGCGCCGGCGGGCGATGGCGCTGCATCGGGCGCGGCCGGCGCGCGGCAAGCGCAAGGCCGACCGCGATCAGGGCGATGCCGAACAGATGGAAAAGATGCAGCCGCTCGCCGAGCAGGATGACGGCGAGCAGCACGCCGAACACCGGCACGAGATGGATGTACTGGCCGCCCCGTGCAGAGCCGATGAGTTCGACGCCGCGGTTGAAGCAGAGATAGGCGACAAAGGAGGGCATCACCGCGACATAAGCAAAGGCGGCAAGCGTGCCTGGCGTGACGCGCGCGACCGCGCCGGAGAGAACTTCTGCAACATAGAGCGGAAGCAGCATCAGTGCACCGAGCGCGAAGCTCGCAGCCAGGAAGCTCATGGGATGCACGGGAGGGCGGCTGCGCAGGAGGCTCGAATAGAGCGCGTAGCTGGCGATGGCGGCGAGCACCCAGACATCGCCTGGATTGAGAGAGAGCGCGGCGAATCTCGCGATCGAACCGTGCACGGTGATGACGAGTACGCCCAGCAGGGAGATCAGGATCGCGATCGTTTGCGAGAGGCCGGGGCGCTCGCGATAGATCAGGGCGGAGGCGAGCAGAATCATCAGCGGCATCGTCGATTGCAGCAGAACGCCGTTGATGGCGGTGGTCTGATCGAGGCCGCGATAGAAGAGCGTATTGAAAAGGCCGATGCCGGTGATGGAAAGGACGACCAGGCTCCGCCAGTGGCGGAGCAGGATCGGCCAGTCGTTGCCGAGCGGTTCCCAGGCGAACGGCAGTGTCACCAGGAAGGCACCGGTCCAGCGCCAGAAGGCGAGCGAGACGGGCGGAATCTCGGCGTGCACGGCGCGGCCGACGATGGCATTGCCGGCCCAGAAGAGGCTCGCGGCCGCGAGCAGGAACGGCGCCATGCGCCAGATGCGCACCGGCATCGAGAGCAGCCGTTCGCCCGCCAGAGACATCAGGCCCTTTCAGCGCTGATAGGGAAGCGGGAGCAGCAGGGTTGCGGGCAGGCGGATGAGCCCCCCCGGCCCGGGAAGGATCACCCAGGCGCCGGGGGCGTGATCGATCAGCATCTCCCGGCAGGCGCCGCAAGGGGGCACGACCGCGGGCCTGGATGCATTCTCTTCGGGTTTCGGCTGGCGGACGGCGACGATGGCGACCATCTCGCCGTCGCCCTCGATGAGCGCCCGGCCGAGGGCGATCGCTTCGGCACAGATGGAAAGCCTGCCGACCGTCGCCCCGAGATGCAGGCCAGTGAAAATGCGCCCGCTTCTGTCGCGCGCGGCCGCTGCCAGTCGGTGGCGGTCGGGGTGGAAGTGCCGACGCAAGGCGGCCAGCGCCGCTTCGACCAGACGTTCGTCCTCGCCGGCGAGCGGCAGGGCGGCGGCGAGATTCTCAGTCAGCCGCCTCGGCCTCCTCACCCTCGTCGGCGGCGACCAGCATGGCACCGGACACTATTCCCGAGGCGGCACGAATCCGGCTTTCGATCGCGGCCGCCACCTCGGGATGCTCGCGCAGGAAGCGCTTGGCATTCTCGCGTCCCTGGCCGATGCGCTGCGAATCATAGCTGAACCAGGCACCGGATTTCTCGACCACGCCGGCCTTGACGCCGAGATCGATCAGTTCGCCGATCTTGCTGATCCCTTCGCTGTACATGATGTCGAACTCGACCTGCCGGAACGGCGGCGCCATCTTGTTCTTCACCACCTTCACCCGGGTCTCGTTGCCGGTGATCTCCTCGCGGTCCTTGATGCTGCCGACACGGCGGATCTCGAGGCGCACCGAGGCATAGAACTTGAGGGCGTTGCCGCCGGTGGTGGTTTCGGGATTGCCGAACATCACGCCAATCTTGAGACGAATCTGGTTGAGGAAGATCAGGAGCGTGTTGCTGCGCGAGACGCTGCCGGTCAGCTTGCGTAGCGCCTGGCTCATCAGCCGCGCGTGCAGGCCGACATGCGTGTCGCCCATCTCGCCTTCCAGCTCGGCCCGCGGCACCAGGGCGGCAACGCTGTCCACGACCAGCACGTCCACCGCACCGGAGCGGACGAGTGTATCGGCGATCTCGAGCGCTTGTTCGCCGGCATCGGGCTGGCTGATGAGCAGATTTTCGACATCGACGCCGAGCTTGCGTGCATAGACCGGGTCGAGCGCGTGCTCGGCGTCGATGAAGGCGCAAGTGCCGCCGATCTTCTGTGCCTCGGCGATGGCGTGCAGCGCGAGCGTGGTCTTGCCGGAGCTCTCCGGCCCGTAGATTTCGACGATCCGCCCGCGCGGCAGCCCGCCGATTCCAAGTGCCAGATCGAGGCCAAGAGAGCCGGAAGGGATGACCGCGACCGGGTCATCGCCGGCACCGGCGCCCATGCGCATGATCGAGCCCTTGCCGAAGGCGCGTTCGATCTGCGCCAATGCGGCGTCCAGCGCCTTGTTTTTTTCCATCACCACCCCCTGGAGCGTGGCCAGCATGGCTGAACACGCTCTCTTGTGTCTGACCGAGCGGATTCGCGCGCTCCTGGATCGCTCCGCGATGCCAGTCAAGCGCGATCCGCCCCAAGCCCGGCGCCCGGCAATCCGGCGCGGCGGCAGACTCGCACGCTCGCCTTGGAGTTGTCGAGGCGGCACAGGCGACGAAACAAAATCGGAACTGCGGGCCAGCCCAGCCATTAACACTTTACCCCCTTTTTGTTCCAAAACAACCAAAAGATTCCCCAAAAGATGCCCATGTGTGAACGGTTTCCACCACCAGAGCCGATCGTGCTTGACTGGAATCGTTTCGCGATTCCCAAGGCGGAGAGGCAAGCACGTGAACCCGCTCGGTCAGACACAAGAGAGCGTGTTCGGTCACGCTGAACACGCTTGTCCCATGACATTGCCGGCCGTTTGGGTCAGATTGAGATGCCCGGGCCGGGCCTGGCAACGGCGCCCCCGGGGTGCGAACCGGCCAGGCCATCACCGCCGGTCCCTCGCTTAGCCCGCGGTCGCCCGAGGCGGAATCGTCGGAGGGCGTGAATCGCGGGCTCAAACAATGTCCTAGACCCTTGTCGGACGACACAGTCAGACCGACAAGGGTCTAGCTCGCGGTCGCCCGAGACGGAATCGTCGGAGGGCGTGAATCGCGGGCTCGAATAAAGCGCGAGACCGGTGTCGGGCTGCACAGTCAGCCCGACACCGGTCTAGGATTCCTTCGTGGTCCCGATCGAGCGCGATCCGTTCCAGCCCTGCCCTCGCTCAACGGCCGCCGCCGCGGCCTCGAGCAGGTTCGCCAGCGTATAGGGCTTGGGCAGGAAGGCCATGTCTTCCGCCTCCAGGCTCTTTCTCACCGCCTCCTCGACGTAGCCCGAGACAAGCACCGCCGGCAGGCCCGGCCAGCGACGGCGCAGCCGGCGCGCCAATGTCGGACCATCCATTCCCGGCATCACGACGTCCGAAACGAGAACATCGGGTCGCGCGAGGGCCTCCAGATTCGCCAGCACCGCGTCGGCCGACTCGGCGAGGTGCACGGTCCATCCCTGGTTGCTGAGGGCGCGTTCGGCGATCCGGCCGACGACGGGCTCGTCTTCCACGATCAGCGCGGTGCGCCGCGCGGGCGTGGATTCGAGCGCTGCCCGGACAGCGGGAATGGGCGGCTCCGGCGGAGTGGGCATGGCAATCGCATCGGATGCATCGTGACGCGGCAGGTAGATCCGGAAGCAGGTGCCCCTGCCCGGTTCGCTTTCGACGGCAATGAAGCCGTCGGACTGGCGGACGATGCCGTGCGCCGTGGCAAGCCCGAGCCCGCTGCCGCCCCGTTCGCGCCTGGTGGTGAAGAAGGGATCGAAGATGCGCGGCAGCACCTCCGGCGCAATGCCGGTTCCGGTATCTTCGACCTCGATCATGACGTAGCGTCCGGGCGGGATCGTCTCGTGGCCGCGGGTGAGCGGGCGAAAGAGCGTGATGTGGCCGCTGCGCAGGGAAAGCCTGCCGCCATCGGGCATGGCATCGCGGGCATTGACGGCGAGATTGACCAGCACCTGGTCGAGCTGGGTGGGATCGACCCTGACCATGCGGCCGGGCGACTCCAGCTCGATCTCGAGCCGCACCTTGCTGCCGAGGAGGCGCACGAGCAGGGCGGAGAGATCGCCGATCGCCTCGTTGATGGCGACCACCCGCGGCTGCAAGCGCTGCTGGCGACCGAAGGCGAGAAGCTGGCGCACGAGGGCGGCGCCGCGTTCGGCGCTGGAGCGGATCTGGCGCACGTCCTCCGTGGTGGCGGCGTCCGTGCCGCGGGCCAGGATCAGCTCGGCGCCGCCGATGACGGCGGTGAGCAGATTGTTGAAGTCGTGCGCGATGCCGCCGGCAAGCTGGCCCACCGCCTGCAACTTCTGTCCATGGGCGAGCTGCGCCTCGAGCTGGTGCTGGCGCGTGGTATCGGTGAACCAGAGGACGAGGCCACCCGGCTTGCCATCCGCCTCGTGGAGGACCTGCACCGAAACATCGACCGGCACCTCCTGCGCACCCTCGGCCGCGGCAAGCTGGGTCACGAATTCCCGTGATGCCGCCTTGCCGGCAAGATGCAGAGCGAGTTCCCGCCAGATTTCTCCGCGGTCCGCGAGCGGAAAGAGAAGATCGGCGCGGCTGCCTTGTGCCAGGCCCTGGGGGCGGCCGGCCATGCGGGCGAGCGCAGCGTTGGCCCTGACGATCAACCCGTCACGGTCGAGGATGACGAGGCCGGCCGGCGCATCGTGGAACAACGCCCGCAAGAGATCGTCGAGCGGGCCGGAAATGCGTTCGATCAGGCGTGGCCAGGGCCGGCCGCGAAACTCGCGGAGCCGGCCGAGAGCGGAATCGAGACGACGCGAAACCCTCACCGCGCCTCCTCGCCCACGCTCGCGGTATGCGCCTTTGGACGGGCCGGGCGCGCCAGGCGCCACACATAGGCGATGATCTCGGCCACCGCCTTGTAGTGCTCGGGCGCAATCTCCGTGTCCACCTCCACCTGGTAGAGCACCCGGGCCAGCGGCGGGTTGGCGATCACCGGCACGCGATGCGCCTCGGCAATCTCGCGGATCCGAGCCGCCATCGCGTCGACCCCCTTGGCCACCACCCTCGGCGCGGCATGCTTGCCGCGTTCATAGGCAAGCGCCACAGCATAATGGGTTGGATTGGTAACGACCACCGTCGCCTTTTTCACCGCTCCCAGCATGCGCCGTTTCATCCGGGCGGCGCGAATTCTGCGCAAGTGGGCCTTGAGATGCGGATCGCCCTCGGTTTCCTTCAGTTCCTGGCGGACTTCCTCGCGGCTCATGCGCAGGCCGCGCGTATGGCGAAGCCTGACCCAAAGCACATCGCCGACGGCGATCAGCGCCAGCAGAGCAAGCAGCGGAAAGAGAAGGGCCAGAATATCGGCTTCAGTCTCCTGGATGAGGCCCGCCGGCGAGAGGCCGAGCGCACCCCCGACGACGGACCCTCCGCCGGCGAGGATTCGCCAGAGCGCGGCAGCGATCACCGTGAGCTTGAGGAAGGATTTGCTGTGCTCGAAAAGACCGTCGGCACTGGCATTTCGCCGCATCCAGCGGGCCGGATTGAGGCGCCCGAGGTCCGGCGCCAGTGCTTCCGGCCGGAAGAGAAGGCCGGTCTGCAACAGGGCGATCGCGACGCCGCCGATCAGGGCGGCCAGCGCGAACGGCGCAGCGGCCCGGAATACCCCCTCGAGCGCAAAGCCCAGGGCGGCCGGCCCGCCGGTGCTGAATCGGAGCGTGCCGGCATGGGACATCAGCCCGGCAAGCCGGGTGGCGAGATCGGTCGCGAGGGTCGGGCCCAGCATCACCAGAACCGCGGTGACGGCAGCTAAACCGGCCAGCGAGGAAAGTTCGCGCGACAGGGCAACCGAGCCCTCCTCGCGCGCTTTCATCAGCCGCCTTGGTGTGGCGGCCTCCGTGCGGCCTTCCTGTCCCTCCGCCAATGTGGTGGCTCCGGTTCCGGTTCAGCCCAGCAGGGGGCTCAGTGCAATCCGGGCAGCAGGCTGAACCCGTCATGAATCTGCCCGATCCAGAATGCCGAGAGGGCGGCGGCGAGGCCCGCCAGCAAAGCAAAGCCGCCCAGGATCTGGCCGGGAAGGGAGACGAAATAGATCGGCACTTGCGGCACCAGGCGAGACGCCAGGCCGAGCCCGATCTGCCAGACGATCGAGGCCAGCAGGAACGGGCCGCCGATCCTGACCGCGAGCGCGAACGAGGCCCCGACTGCCTCGACCACGACGCGGGTGCTGTCGGCTGCCGGCAGGAAGGTGCCCGCCGGGACCAGGTGATAGCTCTGGACGAGGGCGGCAAGCGGAATGGCATAGAGGCCGCTTGCCAGCACCAACGCCGCGGCCGCGACGCCAAAAAGCTGGCCGAGAGCCGGTGTCGCCGGGCCGAGAGCGGCATCGGGCACCAGCACGTTGGTGAGCCCCAGCATGGCGGCGATGACTTCGCCTCCCATCGAGAGGGAGAGCACGACGAGTCGCGCCAGCCAGCCGAGCCAGACGCCGGTGGCCAGCTCCGCCGCCAGCATGGCGAAGGCACCGAATACGCCCGATGGAGCGGCCGGCAGGCCCGGCAGCAGCAGCGGAAAGAGGAGTGCCGTAAACGCCACCGCGACCTCCGCCCGCACCATCGGCGGCAGCGCCGCCTCGCCAAGGCCTGGCAGCAGCATCACCGCGCCACCGATGCGCGCCAGCACCAGCATGGCCTGGAAAGCGATCGCCGGAAGCATCTGCACCAGCGCCGCATCGGCCGCCGTCATTTTGCTAACCGGCGCCGCCGATCGCGACCAGGCGGCCGAACAGGAGGGTGGTGAAGTCGGACAGAGTGGTGAGCATGCCGTGCCCGAGCAGGAGCAGCACGCCAGCCAGGACCAGGACCTTTGGCACGAACACGAGCGTCGATTCGTTCACCTGGGTCATCGCCTGCACGAGCGAGATCAACAGGCCGATCGCAAGCGTGGCCATGAGTGGCGGAGCGGCGAGCTCGAGCATCACCATCATGGCTTCGCGCATGCTGAGCGCGAGATCGGCATTCGACATGACGTCCCCTCGGGGAGTGGCTGGGAGTACCGGGGAAAATCCCGAACTCAGATCGGCATGCTCATGATGGTCTGATAGGCGGTGACGACCTTGTCGCGGATCGCGGTCGCTGCCTGCAAGGCAAGCTCGGCACGCGAAACGGCCGTGACCACGGAGGTGATGTCTCCATTGCCGGCGATTGCCTGCAGGGCTCCCTGATCGGCCTCCTTGCCGAGCGAGATGGCGCCCGAGATGGCCCGATCGAGCGCGCCGCCGAAGCTTTCGTCGCCGGCGGAAAGGCCAGCCTCTCCGCTCCGCGCGTAAGCTTGCACCGCGCCGGAGGGCGAAACCCCCGAAGCGGTGACGGTGATGGTGGGGATGGCGCCGCTCATTGCAGCATGCCGATCACCCGCGACAGCATGCTGCGGGAGACGGCCAGCACCTGCAAATTCGCCGAGTAGCTGTTCTCGGCGTCGCGCATATCCATCATTTCCATGAACGTGTTGACGTTCGGCTCTTTCACGTAACCTTGGGCATTGGCGGCGGGATTGGCCGGATCGTAACGCAGGGGAAAGGGGCTCGGATCGAGCCCGATCGGTCCGGCCACGACGAGATCGACGCCGCTGGTCGGATCGAGCACGTCCTGGAAGGAAATGGTCTTGCGCTGATATGGATCGGCGCCGGGCGTTGACCCCGTCGTCGCCTGGTTGGCGAGGTTCTGGGCGATCACGGTCAGCCGCTCGGTTTGCGCCCGCATGCCGCTGCCGGCGATGGCGATTGCCTTGGTGAGATCCATTGGCTCCTCTTCGCTTGGGCGCACGCTCAGCCGGTCAGGCCGGAGCCGCCGGAAATATCGAGGGCGGTCCGGAACATGCCGAGTGTGGCGCCGTAGAGCCTGACGACGAGGTTCTGCATTCCCTCCGTGTCGGCGAGCTTGCCGAGCTCTCCATCGACGGAGACGCCGCCCTCTCCGTCACTCGGCGGCGGCTGATCCATCGACGGCGCCTGAAGCTGGTCGGCAGCCGGCAGCGCGGGAAGATCCTGTGCGTTCGTTGGCACGGGATCGAGATGACCCGTGCCCGCGAGCACGTCCGAGAAGGGTTCGATCTGTTCGCGTTGATAACCAGGCGTGCTGGCATTGGCGACGTTCTCGGCCCGGACCTGGAGGTTTTTGTCGATCCAGGCCAGACGCTTGTCGGCGAGGCTGAAAAAGCCGGTGCTGGTGAGATCCATGGCCGCATCATCCGACCCGGTGCTTAAAGGGGGATGAACGCGGCGGTGCTCAAAGCTGCGTTTTGCCCGCCACGACCCGGCCGGCGGCAACGTTTTGGTAACCGCGAAAGGGTGCAATCAGCGGCATGCCCCCGATCGCCGCGCCGGCCGTGCCGTCCCTGTCCCCGTCCCGAGCGGCCTTGCTCGCGATCGAGCAGGTTGCAGGGTTTCTCCGCATTGCCCGCATCCTGATCGAGGACGGGCGGCGGGTCGATCTGGCCGGCCTCGAGGGCGAGATCGGGCGGCTCTGCGCTCTGGTTCTCGATCTGGGGCCCGCGCAAGGGAAGAGCGTCAAGCTGCGGCTCTCCGCCCTCCTTGCTGAAATCGAAACGATCGAGGCGCGGCTCGCCGCCGCGACTGCCCCTTCCGCCTGACGCTGTTTCCCGTAAAGCCCGGCAAAAGGCCGCGCCATGACGTCGCTTGCTTCGACCGTTCTCTTCGCGATTGCCGCCCTGGCCGCCGTGCTCTGCCTGGTCTGGGCGAGCGCGCGCGTGGCCCGGTTTTCGGGGCTTGCGCCGCGTGCCGGCACGGCCCGCCGCCTGGGCGTGGTCGAGACCCTCGCGCTCGATCCCAGACGGCGGCTCTACATCGTGCGTTGCGACGGGCGCGAATTGCTGCTGCTCGCCGCCAACAACCACGATGCGCTGATCGGCTGGCTCAACCGGCCGGAGGGCGAGCGATGAGGCGAACCCTCTTCTTCCTCGGGCTGGCGCTGTTCTGGCTTCTCGCCGCTCACCCCGCGCTTGCCCAGTCGGTCAGCATCGATCTCGGCAGCTCGGACGGTCCGGGCGTGACCGGGAGGCTGGTCCAGCTCACGGCGCTGATCACCGTGCTCGCGCTGGCACCGAGTCTTCTCGTCATGGTGACGGCGTTCACGCGCATCATCATCGTTCTCTCGCTCCTGAGAAGCGCGCTCGGATTGCAGACGACGCCGCCCAACATGGTGCTGATCGGGCTGGCGCTGTTTCTGACCTTTTTCGTGATGCAGCCGGTCCTGCACGCGGCCTGGGTGAGCGGGCTCTTGCCGCTCGAGCAGGGCAAGATCGGCAACCTCGAAGGGCTGCGCCAGGCCGCCGAGCCGTTCCGGCGTTTCATGCTGGCCAACCTTCGCCCCGCGGATCTGCACCTGTTCCTCGATACGGCGAGGTTGCCCGCCCCGGCGACGCCCATGGCCACGCCCTGGCGGGCGCTCATTCCGGCCTTCCTGGTCGGCGAGCTTCGTCGCGCCTTCGAAATGGGTTTCCTGCTCTACCTGCCGTTCCTGGTCATCGACATGGTGGTCTCGAGCGTGCTGATGAGTCTCGGCATGATGATGCTGCCGCCGACCGCGGTTTCGCTGCCGTTCAAGCTGGTGTTCTTCGTGCTGGTCGATGGCTGGCGGCTGGTGGCGGGAAGCCTCGTGCAGAGCTTCGTTCCGCCGCATCCGTGATGCCCGGGCCCGACGTGCGCCCGGGCGACGGTTCCAGGTTGCGGTTTGCCGATTGGCGCGGAAGAAAATATCCTCGCGCCCGGGGCTGACGTCACAAAGCGATTGCCGGTTGCCAGGACGCCCGCCGAGCGCGGAGTTCTCTACCCATGACATTGTTGCGCGTCGAGGAACGATCGGCGCCCCTGCCCGGCGTCGGATGCAAACCGCGGCTTGCCTGGCTCATTGTCTTCATGCTGTCCGTGTTCATGCTGATAAACTTTGCGGACAAAGTCGTGTTTGGCCTGTCCGCCCTGCCGATCATGCGCGATCTCGGCCTCACTCACACCCAATTCGGCCTCATCGGCACGAGCTTCTATTTGTTTTTCTCCGCCACCGCAGTCGGGGTCGGCTTTCTGGTCAACCGTGTGTCGACGAAGCGGGTACTGGCGGCGATGGCCATGATGTGGTCGCTGTGCCAACTGCTCATGTTCATTGCCGCCGGTCTGCCGGCGTTGGTCGTCAACCGGCTTGTCCTTGGGCTTGGCGAGGGCCCGGCCTATCCGGTCGCGTTACACGCCGCCTACAAGTGGGTTCCTGATCCCGGCCGGCCGCTGGCAACCAGCCTGATTGCGATCGGCGCCGCAGTTGGCGCCGGCATGGCCGCGCCGGCAATTCTGTACGTGATCGTGGCGTACTCCTGGCACGTGGCCTTCGGCGTGCTCGGAATCCTCGGCGTGGTGTGGTTCGCCGTCTGGGTGACGGTCGGCCAGAAGGGCGCACTCGCGTCAGGCGTCCATATCGGGCCGCCCGGCGGGCCGTTGCGGCTTCGCTACCTCCGGCTTGTCACGGGGCGCACCTTCATCGGCGCAATCCTGGCCGGATTCGCAGCCTATTGGCTGGTGACGACCGCGGTAATCTGGCTGCCCGCCTACCTTCAGCAAGGCCTCGGATTCTCCGCCGGTGAGACGGGCTGGATCGTAACCTTGCCGGCGCTCTGCCAGATCGGTCTGATGCCGGGGATATGCCGGCTTTCGGAACTCGTCAAAGGACAAGGCGCCTCCAGCCGGCTTGCGCGCGGATGCATCGCCTCGCTGTCCGTTCTCATGGCCGGCATCCTGACGATGCTCCTGCCGCTGAGCCGTGGCTCCGTTCTGCCGATCCTTTGCGTGGCCCTGGCGTTCTCGATCGCGACGCCGATCTTCAGCCTGGGCCCGGTCATGATCGCGGAATTGGCTTCCGCCGAGCAGCGCGGCGCCATGCTCGGAATATACAATGCCATCGTCACTCTCGCCGGCCCGCTGGCCCCGGTGATCACGGGCATGATCGTGGATGCCGCTGCCAACGAGATCGAGGGATTCCGGGTTGCGGTCACCGTCATAGGCGGATGCGTGGTCGTAGCGGCATTGGCGGGCCTGCTGCTGATCAACCCCGAGGCGGAACTGAGAAGGCGCATGACGCCCGCGTGATGGGCAGGAAGGACGGGCGGCGCCCGCCTCCACAGCCGTAGCACTTCCCCCGGCAGGGGGTGGCGCACCCGTCGCGGTGCGAGATTACTGCGACTGGTAAGGCGGTGGCGGGGCGCCCGGGCCACTGTGCTGGCCGGCGGCGTATCCCTGGCTGTAGGCCGATTGCTGGGCGGCCTGCTGATTTTCCCGCACATGGTTGTACACCAGCCCGCCAACCAGGCCGACCCCGGCGCCGATCGCCGTGCCAAGCGCTGCATTGCCTGCGAGCGCTCCAATGACCGCTCCTCCGGCCGCTCCGCCCAACGTGCCGACGCCCGCCGCCTGCCCCTGCGGCGTCATATTCTCGCAGCCGCCCAGAATGACGAGGCAGGCCGCAAGTGCGATCAATCGTTTCATGATCTTCGCCTCCCTATGCTGTCATTGCCTGGCCGGGCAGGGAAAGTGCTGCGTGAGGAACTCATAGACGCCGTCTGCCGGCGGGCGCGCAGCGTCGGTCGGGTTCGCCCTCGCCCACGACACGAATTCGGCGATTGCTTCATTCTCGCTCGGCGAAGGGCTCGGAATGCAGAAAACCGGCCGGCCTCGCGCAGCGTTGATCTGGGCCAGAACCTCGTAAGCGCCGAGCAGGTAGCCATGGCAGAAGTTTTGCGCCGCAGTCGTCATCAGCGAATTGGCCGGGGTTGTGTCGCCACAGAGTTCCGCAAGATCGCCGGTCGTCTTTACCGTGAAGGTCTGTTCGGTGGGCTGGGCGCGGGCACCCGCGGCCAGGGCCAGGCCGGTCAGGACAAAGGCAGCCAACAGTAATTGCTTCACTTTTTCCTCCCGATGCGGCCGCACGATAGGTCGACGTCGCCCGGAATTCAAGTCGGCTCGGCAAAAATCTCATCGGTGACGGCGCGGCCGCCGCCGAACGGCCGCGCCGGATGACGCATACTGACCGCTCGGTGGTCGTTCCGGAATGGCCGGGCCACTCCCTCCCGGTCAATCCCCCGCCATGCCCAGCAGGCTGATGCCCGTAATCTTGCCGGCCGTATTGAAGGCGAACATCAGGCTCGCGGCATCACCGCGTGGAAACAGGATCTTCACCACGTGGAAAGTCTGCTGTCCGCTCTGATGGGTTTTCACGACCCGGGCCGAGAGCGGCAATGCCCCGTAATCATGGGTCTGGAGATAGCATGACATCGCCTGCACCGCCGCATCGGAGAGGTGCGCGCTGTACTCGGGAACCAGTTGCGAACGGTCGATGTCACCCGCGCGCATCCGGGCGAACAGCCGGATCGCAAAGCCCTCCACGCTGCCGGCAGCAGGCGCGCTGGATGCGGCTGCCGGGTAGATCGGCCGGCCGGTGATGCGGCCGGTCAACGCTGTTGCACTCGGTGCTGCTGCGCTTTGCCTCGTCATCGGCGTCTCTCCATGTCTCGATCGGTTGATCGTGCGAACGCGTTTTTCGATCCGAAACGAATTGACAATCGGCGGCGGCCAGAACCGGCCACAGGCACCCGCGCTTCAGCCGCCGCCGGCCTCATCACCCCTGCCGGGATCAGCCTCCTGCACCCTCGACATGCGGTGTCGCGATGCCCTTCAATGCCGGCACCGGATTATCCGGGGTCTGCAGGTTCGGGATCAGGTCGGTCGAGGCCCCGCCAGGGAAACGCCTGATGTTCGGATACTTCATGACGGACTCGTCGAACGCCACCAGCACCGGATAAACCAGCGACAGGACCCAGCCATTGTCCTGCCCCGCATACTTGCCCGGCGAGGACGACAGCACCCGCGTCGACATGGCTCCGTTGAAGATCATGTCGTATTTCTCGAAGGGGTCCATCGTCAGGTTGTAGAGCGCGCCGATCGCGCCGAGATTCGCCTCCGAACCCAGCCATGAGTCCTTCGCCGTGTAGAGATACTTCCAGGCGATGTGTACCCAGGGTTCGTTGGGGTCGCCGCCGATGTCGGCGCGCATCCCATTGAAGGTCTCGCCATCGACGAAGACCCACGAGTTTCGCGCCGAGTGCGGCGCTTTGCCCAGGATGTAGGCGCTGTTGTCGATGCTGTCGAAATAGATCGGCTTGCCGTCATTGCCGACCCAGTCGTGCGGCGGCGGCGCGAGTCCCACCATCGCCGCCAGTGTCGCCCAGCAATCGATGTGCGACATCATCTCGCCATATTGAACGCCGGCGGGAATATGGCCCGGCCACCATATGATGGCGGGGCAGCGCCATCCGCCCTCGAACGGCGTTCCCTTCTCGCCGCGGAACGGCGTGGTCCCGGCATCGGGATAGGCGTCCTGCCAGGCACCGTTGTCGGCCGTCACGATGACGATCGTGTCGGGTGCCTCGGCGCGGATCGTATCCATGATCCGGCCGATATCGGCGTCGAGCTCCATCAGCGAATCGGAGTAGTCGCCGAGATGCGACTTGCCGGCAAACTCCGGTGCCGCGTTGGTAGGGTTATGCATCTTGATGAAGTTGACGTCCATGAAGAACGGCTTCTCGTCCTTCGCATGCTGCCTGATGTAGTCGATCGCCGAATCGGTCTGGCGGATATCGAATGTCGCCAGCGAATCGTAGGTGATCCGGCCGACATCCCTGGCCGGCGAGCCGGCCTCGCCTTCCCACTCATCCACATTGACGATCGAGTAGTAGAGCTTGGCGTACTGCGGATTGAATTTCGGGAACCATGGGTGAAAGTACTTCGACGTATCGTCATAGGCATAGACGCCGGCATAATAGGCAGCGAAATGCCGCATCACGTCGAAACCGTGCTCGATCGGATAGGCATCCGGCTTGTCGCCCATGTGCCACTTGCCGGAGAAATAGGTCGAGTAGCCGTTTTTCCGGAAGAATTCCGCGATCGTCGGCGTCTCCTTCCGGAGGCGGTTCTCGTCACCAGGTGCGACCACGATCGACAGCGCCGAGCGGATCGGAATCCGTCCGGTGAGGAAGGAGGCGCGACCGGCCGTGCAACTTGCCTGGCCGTACCAGCAGGTGAACACCGCTCCTTCCTTTGCCATCCGGTCGACATTGGGGGTCGGATGCCCAAGCGCCGCACCGCCGCCCGAGTAGCAGCCGAAATCGTTCCAGCCGGTATCGTCGGTCATCAGCATGACGATGTTGGGCCGCTTGCCTCCGGTCGGCGCCGCGGCAGCGTTTTGCGCTCGCGCCGGGCGAACCGGCACGGCAGCTGCCGCGCCCGCCACCGCGGCAAGCGCGGTGCCGCCAAGCAGCCACTCGCGGCGACCGAGTCCATTGCGGGTACGTTCATCACTCACGGATGGTCCCTCCTTCCGTTCAGGTTCTGACAACCGGCGAAGGTCGACCTGGCTCTTGCCGGCATCGACCTGTCGCGTATGCCGCGCGGCCGGTCGGCAACAGCGGCAATTGTTCGGCGCCCATGCTGCGATGGCAGGAGATGCCGGGGCTATCCGATTTCGGCAAACGAAGGATTTTGTCGCCGATGCGGAAAAATTTTAGCATGACAGTCAGCCCGACACGGGTCTCGCGCGATCAGCGCGCACTCATTCCTATTTCGTTACAAATAAGGTTGTGCAAAGCCGTTCCCGGCCGGTCTCGTCAGGCTGGCGGGTGGTGCAGGGTCACCGAGGGAGGCTCCCCGAACAGCTCCCGATAGGCGCCGGCGAAGCGGCCGAGATGCCAGAACCCGAATTGGGTTGCGATTTCCGTTACGCTGGTGGTGCCCGGTTCGACCCGGCTGAGCGCACGGCGCGCAAGGTGCAGCCGCCGCAGCAGCAAATAGCGCTTCGGGCCCATGCCCAGATGCTCCTGGCAGCAGGCGTGCAACGTCCGTTCCGGCACCCCGATCGCGGCGCAAAGCTCCGGCAGATAGAGCGCGCGATCGGGATCCTCTTCGAGCGCGCGATAGAAGCGCCGCATGATGGCGTCATGGCGCCGCCGCGCCGTACTCTCTTCCGTCGCGTCGCCCGTCTCGAGACAGCCGAACAGCGCGCTGATCAGCGTCTGTTCGAGCCCGCGCGCCGCTTCCGGATTGGCGATCAGCTCGGGCGTCCCTTCGGCGAGCCGCGCGGCGGCGACATGCAGCCGGCGCAACTTCGCCAACGCCTGCGGGTGCGGGACGATGACACGGGTCTCCCGACCGGAGAGGGCGAGGTCATAACCGGCGATGGAGGCCGCAGCGGCCGCCATATCCGCCACCGGCAGCGACATCGCGTACTGGCAGGTCGGTCCGGACAAGCGCTGATAATAGTCCTCACCGATGCCATGGCAGACGATGCTGTGCGGTGGGACCGCCTTGCCGCTCACGATCAGGTCCGGGTCGGTTTGGCCGAGAATCGAGAAAATTGCCCGCCCCTTGGTGAGGGCTGCGTGGGCCAACCGCGGCCGGCGTTCATCCAGGTGCTGCATCCAGAGACGATGGAGGTCGATGCGAGTCAGAACCGCCGTGAAATCTCCCCGTTCGGCGACGGTGATCTCTGCCTCAACGGCACGGATCGCCAGAGCGTACTGATCGGGGTCTGTAAAGTGACGGACGCTGCTCGAAAGCATATTCAGCTTCCAACTCTCGGGCGAGCCGACAAGGCGGACCGAAGATTGCCGCCGGCGATCATTTTAGCATGTTAACTTATTGTGTCAGCCGGTCCCGGCTCGCCGGGGCGACGCCGGCGCAGCGTCGCGGACGGTAGCTCGCCGAAAAAAGCCTGATAGGCGGCCGCAAATCGTTCAACATCGCGGATGCCGTGACAACGCGCCAACCCCGCCAGCCCATCCTCGCCCGCGTCTCCGGCCACCAGCGCCTGTCGCACGCGCTGCAGCCGCCTGAGGCGAAGATATCGCGCCGGGCTGATTCCAAGCTGCTGGCGGCAAGAGGTCCCGAGCACAGCGCTCGAGACCCCGAACGCGGCGCGGATTTCCGCAATCGGCGGGCTCGCTTCCGGCCGCGTCCGCAGCAACTCCTCGAAGCGAACGGCAAGCTCCAAATGCCGCCGCCAGGCGCGCCCCTGCTGCTCTGCCCCCTCGGCCATGCAGGCGATGAAGGCCTCGACGATCTGCTGTTCCAGCCCGTGCGCCGCCTCGTGGTCCGTCAGCCGCGTGGGGCAGGTTTCGGCGGCACGGATTGCCGCGGCGTGAACCCGGCGCAGGTGCCGCCGAGCCGCAGGGGGCCCACGCCAGCGCCCCGGCACACCGGGAAGCACCGGCGCGGCGCCAAGCAAGGCCTTGCCATATCCGGCGAGATCCGACGCCGCAAGCCGGATGCTGCCCCACCGGCATGGCCCCTCGGCGCGCGCATGCGCCTGCCCGCCCGGACCAAAGGTCGCGATGTCGCCGGCTCGCAATTCCATGCCGCCCCAGATCAGCCGCGATTCGTCATCGAGAGGAAACGAAATCAGCACCCTGCCCGGTGCACCCGCAACGAACGCAATGCGCGAGAGCCGCTCCTCGCCGGCCGCCAGGTCAAGGTGCGGCAGCGTCACCCGGGTCAGCCGCGCGGCAAAGTGGCCGGCCCCGGTGACCATCAGGCCGCGCACGCCCTCTGCCCGCAAGGCGGCCGCAAAATCTTCCACTTCGCTGAAAGCCGAGGTACCGCTTCCTGGCATTTTCGCCCATCAAGGTGGCTGGCAACGCACCGCACTGCGCCGGGAAGCGCCCACCGCCCGGAGATCCTTGGCAACTTGCGCGGGCGCCCGGGTGTCGGCTATCCGATATCGGCAGAAAAACGAAAATTCGTCGCCGCCGGCGGGCTGCCGCGCCATCCCGAGAATATGTTCAGGCCCGTGCCGAATTCGGATAGCCAATCCGCTCGGGCGGAGGAGATGCTGCACGATCGTACGCAGAGCAAGCGCCGCGCGCATGCTTCCAGGAGGGTCGGTGCCGTGAACAAATCAACCGGCGCTAAGTTGCACCACGCGGCAGACGCATCGGCCTCGACCCCGGCCGAGCGCAGAGCTGCGGGCAAGCGGATGCGCGACACCGCTCCCCGGAACACGCACGCTGCCTGGCAAGCCCCCGCGCCGGTGAGCGGCATCCGCGTCCAGGCTTGCGGCGATTGCCACCTGATGAACTTCGGCGGCTTCGCCACGCCGGAGCGCCGGCTCATCTTCGACATCAACGACCTCGATGAAACCTTGCCGGCCCCGTGGGAGTGGGACCTCAAGCGCCTGGTCGCCTCCTTCGTGCTCGCCGCACGTTCCAACGGGCTCTCCGATGCCGCCGGCTGCGACGCGGCGACGGCCTGCGCGTGGTGATGGGCCAGCGGTTCATGCAGCCAGCGTCCGACTTGTTTCTCGGCTGGGTCACGGGGCCGGAGGGCCGGCACTTCTATGTCGGCCAACTGCGCGACGTGAAGCTCTCGCCGGTGGTCGAATCCTACGATGCGGCATCGCTCTCGATCTACGGCACGGCCTGCGGCTGGGTGCTGGCGCGGGCGCACGCCAAGGCAGGCGATCCCTGGGCGATCAGCGGCTACCTCGGCAAGAGTGCCGAATTCGACGAGACAATGGGCAAGTTTGCCCTCGCTTATGCCGACCAGGCCGAGCGCGACCACGCCGCCTTGCAATCGGCCGTCAGGGCCGGAACGATCGTGGCCATCGCCGAGCGCTGAAAGGACCGGCCGCGGCCCGCAACGCGATGCACGGCGACCACCACGCCCTCTGCTGATTTTCGCGGTCAGTCGGATGGCTTCCGGCGGATCAGAGCCGCCAGCCGGCTGATCACAGGCCGTGCCTGCTCGGGAGGGAGGGTCGCGAAGCTCAAGCGGATGTGCGGCGCCGGCGGCTCGGCCGGGAACCAGTGCCGCCCGGGGCTCACCAGAATGCCGGCCCGGGCGGCGCGCTCGGAGAGATCGAGATCGGAAATGCCGTCCGGCAGGCGGACCCAGAGATGCAGCCCGCCGGCCGGCGGGCGCACAACAGAAGCAGGGCCGAGTTCCCTCTGCAGGGCATCGACGAGCGCGTCACGGCGTTCGCGGAGCGCAAGCCGCAGGGCGCGCTGAAAGCGCGGCCAGGCAGGCTGGGTGAGCAACTGCACGGCCGTTTCCTGAAGGATGCCGGGGACGAAGAAATCCTCGGCCAGGCGCGCCGCGCGCAGCCGCTCGAGAACGGCGCCGCGCGCCGCGACAGCGCCAATCCGCAAGCCCGGTGCGGCACATTTCGTGAGCGAACGGAGCAGCACGACATGTCCGGCGGTATCGAGGACAGCGAGCGGAGCCGGCGCGGTGTCCGTATCGAGGGGAAAGTCGCGGGCCCAGTCATCCTCGATGACGAAGGCGCCGGCGTGGCGGACAACCCCGAGCAACGCGGCGCGCCGCTGGTGGCTGAGGACCGCGCCGGTCGGGTTGGCATAGGCTGGCTGGCAATAGAGCAGGCGCGCACCGCTGGTGCGGAACGCTGTCTCCAGGAGATCGGGGGCGAGCCCGTGCGCGTCGATCGGCACCCCGATCGGGCGGAGGCCCGCGGCGCGCGCGGCGGCAAGCGCGCCGATATAGGTCGGGCTTTCCACCAGCACCGCCTCCCCGGGCAGGGCGAGGGCGCGGAAGGCGGCCGAGAGGGCGGCCTGGGTGCCGGGGCAGATCGTGATTTCGTGCGGCGCGAACGGACCTGCCGCGGCGGCGAACCAGGCCCGCAGCGCGTGCAATCCTTCCGCCGGCATGCGGCCCCAGACACCGGGCCGGCGCAGCGCCCGACGTGCCGCCGCCGTAATGAGCGCGTTCGCCTGCAGCTCTTCCGGCAGATAGCCGGCGTTCAGTGCCGCCACCCCGGGGGTCGGAACCAGTGCGAGCCCGGCGAGCGCTTCGGTCGAAGTGCGCGCCGGGCCGAGCGCGATCGTCTGCCAGGCGAGATCGGCCGCCTCTCGTGCGCCGCGGGCGAGTGGGGCGGCGACGAAGGTACCCTGGCCCGGGCGCGCCTCGATCATCCCCTCTTCCGAAAGTCTTTTGAGCGCCGATGAAATCGTGACCGGTCCGGCACCGAGCGCACGCATGAGTTGGCGGACCGAGGGTAGGCGCACGCCCTGCTGCTGGCCGCTCGCGAGGCTGCGCAGGTGTTGAATGACGCGATCCGATCTGTTATCGGTTTTCATGTCAGGCGCCAGTAACGTTATCGTCTTCCGGCCTGTAACGCAACTCCCGCCCCGGTGCCCGGGATCCCAGGCGCCGACAAGATCTGCGCCGAGCAACGCATGAACGCGAGCCTCGCCAGCCTGGCCATGTTCTCCTTCGTCATGTCGGCAACGCCCGGGCCCAACAACATGATGGTCATGGCTTCCGGAGCGCGCTGGGGCATACGGCGGACCTTGCCGCACCTGCTCGGCGTGGCGCTCGGCTTCCCGGCCATGCTGGCGTTGATCGGGGCCGGACTGAGCGGGTTGATCCTGGCATCGAAACCGGTGCATACCGGGCTCGAAATCGTCTGCGTTCTTTTCATGCTGTGGATCGCATGGCGGATCGCGACCGCCGGCACACCGCACGAAGTGGCGGAAAAATCCGCCCGCCCGCTCAACTTTCTCGAAGCCGCCCTGTTCCAGTGGATCAATCCGAAGGCCTGGGCAATCGGCTTCGTCGCGATCGCGCTCTATGCGCACGGCCACCGCACATTCTGGACGAATCTCGCCCTGATTTGCGGGATTTTCATTCTCGTCTGCATGTTCTGCCTGCTGGCATGGGCGGCACTCGGGCGAGGCGCAGGCAGCTTGTTGCGCACGGAGTGGCAGTTCCGCCTTTTCAACGGCGCGATGGCTCTGCTCCTCGTCCTGGCCATGGTGCCGCTCGCATGGGGTGGTTGAGGGAGCGAGACACTCGCGGAGGATCACGATGAACGAAGCTGTTAGCGTCGATTACGCCACGCTCGATGTGTTCACCGACCGTGCCTTCGGCGGCAATCCGCTGGCGGTCGTGCTCGACGGGCGCCGGCTCACGGATGGCGAGATGCAGGCGATTGCTGCGGAATTCAATTATTCCGAAACGACCTTTCTGCTGCCGCCGGCCGATTCCCGGGCCACCGCCCGGGTGCGCATCTTCACCCCCTCGCGGGAGCTTCCCTTCGCCGGGCATCCGAACGTGGGCACCGGTTTCGTCGTCGCCGGGCTCGGCCAGCTTTTCGACCGACCCGTCGGCGAGACGCTGTTGTTCGAGGAGATGGCCGGGCTTGTTCCGGTCTCGATCGTTCGGGAGAACGGAGTCGTCGTCGGCGCACTTCTGACGGCGCCGCAGCCGCTCTCGGTGGGGCGCACGGTTGCACCGGAGATCGCGGCAGGGTGTGTCGGGCTCACTGCGGACGATATAGAGGCAGGAGCAGGCGCGCCGGTGGTCGCCTCGGTCGGGCTGCCATTTCTTTTCGTCGAACTGAAGAACCCGGACGCACTCGCGAAATGTCGGCCGGAAGCGGCAGCCTTTGCTCTGCATTTGCCGGCCCTGGGCACGGACGCAATCCATCTCTTCGTCCGCGACGGCACGCGTATCGATGCCCGCATGTTCTCCGCCGGCGGTCGCATCGTTATCGAGGATCCGGCAACCGGAAGCGCCAATCTGGCACTCGTGGCCCTCCTCGCCGAGCGGATGGCGGCGCCGGACGCCACGCTTGCGCTCGAGATCACGCAAGGCGTCGAGATGGGCCGCCGCAGTCTGCTTTCCGCGCGTGCCACCAGGCGTGCCGGAAAAGTGGAGCGGGTCGAGATCGGCGGGCGCTGCGTGGAGGTGCGGCGCGGGCGGCTTGCCTTTACGCGCCACGACACCTGACGCTTCCTGGTACCGCGTTTGATCGACGGGTAACCCTCTCGCCGCACCCCGCAACATCTCACCCTCTCCCACCGAGGGGAATTATCACCTTGACTGAACAGACCGGAAGTGGCATTATCCTCCCACTGACGGAGCAAGCCATGTCTCGGACCACTGATCTTACGAATCCGATCTTCACCGACCCGGAAGCGGCGCGCGCCCACTTTGAAGCGATCCGCTGGCCGGCCGGTCCTTATTGTCCCTTCTGTGGCGTAATGGGCGATCGCGTTGCGGCGCTTGGCGGCACATCGATGGGGCCAGGCTGGTATCACTGCAAGGACTGCCGGAAGAAGTTCACGGCGGCCGTGGGGACTATCTACGAGCGATCGCATATCCCACTGACGAAGTGGTTCCTGGCCACGCATCTGATGTGCAGCAGCAAGAAGGGAATAAGTGCACACCAGCTCGGGAGGATGCTTGGACTGCCATACAAGACCGCTTGGTTCATGGCGCACCGTATCAGGGAAGGAATGCGTGAGCTTTCTCCGACTCCGATGGGCGGTGAAGATAAGATTGTCGAAGCAGACGAAACATTCATCGGCGGGAAGGAGCGAAACAAGCATCGCGCCAAGCGCAACGTCGAGCATATCGGGGGCGTCGGCAAGGAAGGCGTCTTTGGTTTGGTTGAGCGAGGTGGCAAGGTCCGTTCGCGCCATGTTGCGTCCGTATCTGCCGAGAACCTCAAGCCTGTCCTGATTGAACAACTTGATCGCGCATCGTCTCTGATGACCGATGGAGAAGGCCAGTATCGCCTTATTGGTCCCTTGTTTGCTCGGCACGAGACCGTAAATCACGGCATTGGAGAATACGTCCGCGGCGATGCGCACACCAACACGATTGAAGGCTATTTCTCCATTCTCAAGCGCGGCGTCACAGGCGTTTATCACCACGTCAGCGCCGCACATCTCAAGCGCTACTTGGGCGAATTTGACTTCCGGTATAATGAACGATCGGCCATCGGTGTGAAGGACAGAGAACGCGCAACCAAGGCCATTAAGGGCGCAGTCGGTAAGCGCTTGACTTACAAAAAACCTCTTGACGCGGTTCAAGTCGGGAAAGCCTCCTTCTAGTCAGCCGGTGGTTTGGCGACACCGACGCGGCGAATCTGCTTCTTCCGGGATAATCCATGATTCCCGCCAGATACTTTTGCCTTTTTGGGAGCCTCCTTCGGAGTGAAGCGCGGTTGCGGCGGGGTATTTGCCATTCGGCGGATTACCTCGTCGCGACGTCGAGCGGCTTCTTCTTCTGGATACTCCTCTTCATTCCGCTTGTTTGGGTTCCTTGTCATGCATTTACCATCCCCGGATTTCGCGGCATCGAAGAGTGGATCAAGTGATCTTTGATCGAATTGCAGTACGGATGGGCAACCATAGCGTTTGCCAGAGCACCAGAGCCGCCGGCCTTGCGATCAACGTCGTGGTCAAACTGGACTGAATTCTTGTGTACTAGCGCCCCGCACAAGTGGCACCTAGCGCTGTTCGGTAATGCGGCGGCAAAGAAGGCTGCCGTTTTCCTACCCCTAGTAAACGAAACGTCGCCAACATCAGGCGTAAAATCAGCGGCCTTCGCTAGGAAGGCGAAATTCTTGTCTGCTGCCAGTCCCTGTTCAATTCCCGGCCGATTTTCTCCGGCGATGATTCTTGTGAGGATAAATATATAGTATTCGCGTAGTCTAGGGATATGTCGAGCGCCACTGCCAAGCTGCTTAATTAGCAGCGTCGTCGCTTCCTTGTGAGCAATCAGAAATTCCTCAAATTCACGTCGATGCTTTGTGAACTCCATAAGCTTGTTTTTGCTTTGAAGGTCTTCCACGAATCCCGATACGGCGATAAACACGGTTGGCTGAAACGTACCGCTGCGCGTATAGAAGTACGCTACTGGATGCAAACCAAGAGATCGTGGCGTGTCTCCTGTGATGCGATCCACTTTCTTGCGCACCTCTTTGAGGTATTGAAGAGTCAGGATACCGTCGGAATCGGTAGGCAATTTCGTCTTGTCGTCTTTTTGTGATGTGCTGTCTGCGACCCTCACATTGTTTGCATAGTTGACCAAATCGAACACAAATGGCAGCGCATTATAACCCTTTCCTGCCACAGGAACATCAAGCGTGGTCAATGGCATGCTGGTAATGGGTGGATTGTACAGGGCGGTATAGATTTCCTTTCCGGCGGTTTCGATAGAAGATTGAACCTCGCCTCGGAATGCTTGCCAGTATCTGTGTCCAGAGCCAGCGTGAGTGATGGACCTAGACGCAATAGCGCTTGCCGATTGCCTCGACCTTATCAGCCGCCTCTCGGTTGGCTCGATGGGGGTTCCTTGTTGGTTTATTTTGAAGAATGACTCCTCGGCTGATTTGGCATCCGTCGCGGTTACCCACTGAGCTATGAACGAATTATCCGCCAGATTGCTAAGTCGCTTTTGCATATCCTCTGGCGCAGCGGCTCGGTTATTTTTGAATGCTTGATACTGAGCGTATGAGCCAATGGACTTTGCGACTAGATCGCGCGTCCTCTCGGCCACGCGACGCTGTTCCTCAGTGATATACCCGCCCGAATAATCCAATGACTTTTTGCGATCACCATAGTCATCCAAAATCCATGCCAGCATTGCGCTTAGGCGATGGGCGCCATCAATGACGAAAATGCTGGCGCCGGCTCGCCACAGGATGACGGCAGGAATCAAGTCAGCGTCGAGAAATGAGCGGATTAGATCCACTACCTTAGCCGGCGTCCAATGAGCGGTTTCACGTTGAAAGTCCGGCTTACGGAGGTCTCCGACAAAAAAGTGTCCGTCAAGATGGGCGATGTTGATTCGGTCTGGTGGTGTAGCCTTGGATGGCGTTTCATCAACAGCAAAGTCATCCCTCGGAATTAAGGCATCAAGATTGACAACATTTGTGGCCATTCGCCTATTCCCTTCATGTCTCTCGACACGGCGATTGTCGGGAAAGGACGACCGCACTAGCGAAGCCGGTATCGACTCGGCGCAGGAGCGGCCCCCCGGCGGGGAGGGTAACAAAACTGTTCGTTCAGTCAAGGTGATAATTCCCCCCACTGAGAGAGGGTGGTGCGAAGCCCCGGGTGAGGGCGGCCCGTCGCCGTGCACAGCGGGTTGCGGGCCGTTGCGCAACTTCCGTCAGCCGCGGCGGAAGGCCATCAGAGCTGCGTGGTCCGGCTTGCCATCGCATCGTCCCATACGTGATCGCGCTTGTCGTCGAATACCAGGCTGGTGGTTTCCGGGATGACGAACCAGTCTCCTCGCGCCAGTTCCCCTTGCAGTTGGCCCGGGGCCCACCCGGCGCAGCCGAAGGCAACCAGCTTCTTCCTTGGCCCATGGCCGTGTGCGATGTCCTCCAGGATGTGCGGATTCTTCGTCAAGGCGAGATGATCGTCGATGGCGATCGTTCCGGGACGATGATAATCCGTGCTGTGCAGCACGAAACCGATGGTCGGGGCCACCGGGCCGCCGGCGAAGATGGGGATCGTTCCCTCGACCCCTGCATCGTTCAAACCGAGTGCTTGCAACAGGCCGCCAAGAGGTACCGTGGCCAGCGGCCGGTTGATCACGATGCCCACGGCGCCGTTATCGTCCTGTTGCACGATCACGATGACAGTATGCCAAAATCGCGGATCGCCGATCTGGGGGGAGGCCACCAGGAGATCTCCTGCCAGCGAAGTCTGCGGCCGTTGCGTGTCGGGGCGCTGTTGCGTGCCGGGCGGGGCCGCTGCCGAGCAGAGCAGGGCAACAAGAGACAAGAGAGCGGCACGAAGCCAGGTGGGAGGCATGGGGATAACTCGCTCACTGATGACGCGGCCGCCCGGTTCGGACCTTGGGCGGGCGGCGCATTCTAGCGCATTGCGATGGGCCGGGCCCGATAGCAGGCAGACCATCGGCAGCGGCCGGCGGTGGGCCTTCGAAACGGGGCACCGTAGCCGGCATTCCGCACCCCTTGCCATCGCGCGCCGCCGTCGCCGGAAGCGAGAAGGGAAGGATTTGTCTTGTGCCTGCGGAGCGAGTCATTCATTGGCCAGGCTCGGCGCTTGAGAGGGGAAGGCAAATGGATCCGGCCGTTCTGTTTCTGAAGGCCGCCGGCATCGGAATTGCGGTCGCCGCGCCGGTCGGGCCGATGTCGCTGCTCTGCATGCGCCGGAGCCTCGCACTCGGCTGGCGGAGGGGCTTTGCGACCGGCCTCGGCATCGCGACCGGAGACGGCACCTACGCCCTGATCGCCGCAGCGGGCCTGAGCGGCCTTTCGCATTTCCTGCTGGTGCACGCCAGGCCGCTGCACTTCGCCGCGGCACTCGCGCTCTTTTATTTCGGCCTCAGCGCGTTCCGCGTCCGCGCCGCCGAGCCGGCTCTTTCCGCCGGGCGGGGCACCTATCTCGGCTCGGTTCTGCTGACGCTGACCAATCCGCCGACGATCATTGCTTTCGCGGCTTTTTTCACGGTCCTCGCGCCGCCCGGTGGGCTGAGCCTCGCCGCCGCCGGCTTGACGGCCGGCGGCGTTTTCGCGGGCTCCCTTCTCTGGTGGTGCGGCCTGGTTGCCGCCATCGGCTTCTTCCGCGCCGCGATCGGCACCCGCGCGCGGCGGATGATCGACCGGATCGCGGGCATCTTCTTCCTGGTTTTCGGACTGATCGAACTGCGCCGGGCGCTGGCGCGATGACGACCGCGGCCGCCCTCAAGGATCTCGCGAGCGAGCTTACCGGCCTGCTCAAGCTGCGCAGCCTGCCGATCGGGATGAAGCTGTTCGCCGAGCGCGAGGCGCTGCTCGCAGTGCCCGGGATCCGCATCAGCGCCGACGGGCGGCGCTTCACCACCTGCCAGCTCGTCACCAATGCGCGGCTCGGTGGCCAGACGATCGGCATCGTTGCCGAGAGCGTGCTCCCCTTTACCGGCTGCGCCTCGGTGATCGGCCTCAAGGAGCCCGACCCGAGGCTCGCCTCCGGCGAGACGATGACGGGCGTATGGTTCGAGAACCGCGAAGCGGCGCACGCCCATCAGAACGAGATGCCGCGCGTGGCACCCGGACGATGGCAGGGGCTGGCCGCTTCGCCGCTGCGCACCGCGCGTCTCGACCTGCCGGATATCGTTCTCTTTTATGCCAACCCGGCGCAGATGATTCTGTTCATCAACGGGTTGCAGTGGCGAAACTATCGGCGCATCGGCTTCAGCGTCACCGGCGAGACGGCTTGCGCCGATTCCTGGGGGCGGGCGCTGGCCAGCGGTGAGATATCGCTCTCCATCCCCTGCTACGCGGAACGCCGCTATGGCGGCGTAGCCGACGACGAGCTGGCGATCGCCTTGCCGCCGGAGGAGTTCGAGACCGGAATTGTCGGATTGCGTGGCCTCGACAAGGCGGGACTGCGCTATCCGATTCTTCCCTACAGCACCGGCAACGATCCGGGTGCGGGGCTTGCCAGGAGCTACGGAATCACCTGATCGGGCCGCCGCGTCACGGTTTACGCCTAGAGCAGATCGCGATCAGACGGAATCGGCTGATCGCGTGAAGATGCTCGCCAAAACAAAGAGCTAGAGCAGTTGCCGTGAGCCATGGCGAACGGAAATTGCTCTAGCAGCGTGTCGGATTGGCGCTGGCGCGGCGTTGTGAACGTCAACGAAGAAGGGGGGAGGTTAGGCGACCTGCAGGCGGTGAAGCCGCCTGCAGTTGTAAGCGAGGGTCACCAGCGTCCATTCACCGGCGACATGGGCGATACCACGCAGGTGGAAACGGATGAAGCCGATCGCATTCTTGATGATCCCAA
>JASHOA010000062.1 GCA_030041375.1 Acetobacteraceae bacterium | reverse complement strand
GCGGCAGCGGGAGCGGCCGGAGCGGGGTTTGGTGCCGCGGCGGCGGCGGGAACCGCCGGGGTTGCCGGTGCCGGAGCCGCCGGCGCCGGGGCAAGGCGGATTCCTCGCGTCGTCCCCAGATTGCCGGTCGGCGTCAGCGACTGGATGATCTGCTGGGTCGATGGATTGGTTTGCTGCGCCTGCCCGGTGGGGGCCAGGGCAAGCAGCGTGGCCGCTGCAACAGCAGCGGCAAGACCGGTGCGCATGGCGTTCCTTTCTCCTCCACGGCGCTGCCGACGATGCCGGCCGCGCCTCGTGCAAATTCCACTCCGACCGCCCGCCCATCCTGAAGGGCCATGTTGGGCCGCGCGGGCGCGCTCACGCGAGCGGCGGGAGTTTAGCACGAACCTTCGGTTGCGGCAGGTCACACCGTGCCGGCAAGTCGCCAAATCTGCGTGCGCTCCTCGAGGATGCGTGCGATGTCCTTGCCGAGCGATTCCGCCTGTGCGTCGTCGATCCCGGGAGCGATCAGCCTGGCCCAGGCCGAAGGCTCGGCTGCCCCCTCGCTGATCAGCCGGTTGAGGACGACGAGTTCCAGCGCCGGCACCACGAGGCCGGAGCCGAGGCGGTGGCTCGCCAATCCGATCGATCGCGCCAGCGTGTCGAACCGGCCGACCCGCCTGGCGGCGGCGGCGTGGAAACGATCGAGTTCGGGCAATGGGCCGGCCCCAGGACGAAGCGCCACCATCGCCTGGCCGGAACCGACCATCATCGCCGCTATTTCCGGCGGGGTAGCCCGGCCCTGCTCGCGCTCGCGCAGCGCGAGCAACCCGGCAATCGTGCGCGGTGCCGCCGCCAGCGCCTCCACCATCGGCTCGTAGGATTCGCGGTTCAGCGTCGCCTTGCCCGCGGCAACCTCGATCTCGTAGGCAAAGCGGCCCGGCGGCCTGGTCAGCACCAGCGTCAGCCCGGAGAGGATGCGGTTGCGCTCGTTCTCACCGAGCCGGCGCGCGCCGCGGACATACACATCATGGCGCAGCGCCGGGCCGCCGCTCACGTCCTTGATCAGTTCGAACAACAGCGGATCATCGAAGCGCGCCGCTGCCGTCCGTTGCGCTTCGTTCATCGCCAGATCGGGGAAGTTCTCATAAAGCCGCGCCGAACCGACATAGGAAAGCTTCGCCTCGGCCAGCGCCGTTGCCACGTCGGCGTGAAAGACGGGCTGCCAATCCCGGTTCATGAACTCGTGCGCGAGATAGCCGGTCGAAGCGTCATTCAAACGTTCGAGCAACTGCTTGGAAAAAGGGTCCGTTCCGACATACCGCGCGCTTGCTGCAACGAGCGCGCGCACGGTCTCCAATCCGGCCGCGGCCTGCCGGTCGCTCCGCCCGGCAAGCTTCCGCCCGGCCTCGCGCACCACGCGCTGCAAGCCGAGTGCGCCCTGCCAGGCCGGCAACGCGTTGTAGCTGACATGAACGAGCCCGCCGGCCCGTACTTTCGCCCGCAGCAGCTTCACGATCCCTGCGCGCGTCGCCGCCGAAACCCAGGTCCAGACGCCGTGCAGGCTGACGACATCCGCTTCCGGGACCAGCGCTTCCGGGGGCGAATCGGCCAGGGCTGCCAAGTCTGCCTCGAGGAAGGTTATGTTTCGCAGTCCGACCTCGGCGGCGAAGGCGCGGCTCTCTGCGATATGCTCGGGATTGAAGTCGATGGCGGTGACCCGCCAGGAGGGGTTGCTGGCGGCGAGCAGCAATGCCGAGAATCCGAGCCCCGACCCGAGTTCGAGATAGGAGAGTCCCTCGGGCTGCTCGATCACCTCGCTCGCGACGCCGTTGATCAGCGCCGTCAGCGCCATATGGGCGGGTGACTGCTCCGGATGGAAGCCGAGAAGATAGGCAACATCGGTGACGTAGCCGCCACCCCAATCGGTCATTCGCGCGCCCCTGCTCTCTCCACCACTTCCGCTTCGAACAGGGGCTCCGTTGCCGGGCCGCTGTGGCGGGCACCGGCCGGAGACGGTCCTGTTGCCGGGAACCAGGTGTTCCAGCCGAGGCGGGGCGGCGGGGCTGCCGCGGCATCGAGCCGGAGCGGCGGCACCTCCTCGCGTGCCAGCACCAGGTTGACCGCAAAACCCGTCTCGAAGCCGAGAAAGGCGCGGATCAGGGACACGAACCGCCTGAGTGCCGGGCCACCCGGCAGCAGCGCCTCGAACGTTGCCCGATCCAGCGGCCCGATCCTGAGCACGACCCGTGCCTCCGGCACCCAGGCCCGAACGCCGATCGCGGCGTCCCGGCCGAGCCGGTTCCAACCGCCTGCTCCCGGGCTCCCGGCCAGCCGCGTCCGTTCAGGGGCGGGCAGGGAAAGCCAGCCGCCGGCGAACTGGACCACTTCGACCGGCCGGCCAAGCCAGTCCGACGCCAGCGCAGAGAGCCGTTCGGCCGAGCGGACGCGCTCGGCGAAGAGGCCGCTGTAATGCATCAGCGGCGCCGCGCCGGCCACCAGCCGCCCGGCGAGCCGGGCAATGAAGTAGCCGGTGAAGGAGAGCAGAGCTGCCGAGACGGGACCGGCATCCGCCGCTCCGGCCAGCCGCTCCCGCTCCGCGGCCAGATGCGGCCGGTACTTGCCGCCGGCGGCGGCGAAGGCGGCGATCATGGGGGTCGCGAGAAGATCGAGGAAATCCTGAAGCGCGGTGGAACGGCCGCGCAGAGTCTCGCTGAGCACCTCGGTATAAAGGCGCGGCAGCACGCCCATCGGCCCGGCGAGCCCCATGTGCGCCACTGTCAGTCGCGCCGGCTCTCCCTGAGCGGGTGGCTGGAAGGCCATCACTTCGGCCGGCGGGTAAGCGAGCCCCGGCAGAGTGCGGAAGCGGATGGCCGCCGGATCCGCGGTCTCGAGGGCTTCCAGGACCAGCCGCACCGCGGCATCGAAGCGGAACCGCCGCGGCTCGGCGGCCAGCCGCTCGAGAGGGGTGGCGGCGCTCACAACAACACGCGGGCGCCCGCCCGCGCCGGCCAGGCGGCGGCGGCACCTGGCCGCCCGCGCAGAACAGCGCGCGTCCTGACGAACGAATTGACCGAAGAATGCAGCGCCAGGAACCGCTCCAGCACGCTCGCCATCAGGTAGAGCCCGGCCGCCTGCCACGAGCGCGGATCGAACTCGAGCGTCACGTCGAGCCCGCGGCAGAAGGCCCCCAGCCGGCCCCCCGGCAGCCGGGCCACGCCGGCGGCGGCGCTGACACCGACCAAGCCCTCGATGGCGGCATGCGTCTCAGCGGAATCGCGGAGGTCATAGAGCCGCAGCACCTCTTTCAGCGCCGCCGCCCCTGCCTCGCCGCCGACCACCGAGAGATGGCCGAGCGAGAGGTGCGAGACCAGCCGCCAGAAGCCGCGCTCGCGCAAGGGCGGGCGCAGCGTCGGCGTCGGCGCCGTCAGGCAGCTCACGGAGGTCAGCGCCGCCGCACCCGTGACCAGAGAGAGCCGCGGGTGACCGCCACCGAAGGGCAGGTCGGCGGGCAGGTCACGGTTGAGGCAGAGCGCATCGACCGACAGCACGGCATCGGCCGGGCGGCTGGCCGCGACGGCGGATTCGAATGGTTCGAGGAAGATTTCGCTGCCGCCCGCCTGAGCCGGGCCGGCACGGCGGACCGCGTGGTAGAATCCTCCCGGCGCTTCGTCTTCCCTCCCGGCCGGGCTCAGGCGGTAGAAGGGAAACCAAGGCCGGGACGAGCCGTCGGCACGGGTCTCCCGCACGCGCTCCACCGAATAGATTTCGAGAGCCGATTGCCGCCTCGCATCCGCAACCACCCGGTACTCGGTGTCGGTCTCGGTGAGCGGCACCGGCTCGCACCGTTGCGCAAACAGATTGACGATCGGGCTGGCGCCAAGCGCGAGCGATTCCGAGCCCACCGCGCGCTCGAGTTCCGGCGCGGCGCGGCGGAGATAGACGAAGATGTCGAGCCGCCTGCCGGCCGCAACGAGAGTTTTGGCGTCGATCCCGGTGATGTCGATGAACAGGAACTTCTCCGGAAAGGCGAAGAACTCCGAAAGCAGCCGAAATCCCGAGAAGCTGCGCGCCGGCCAGGGAAGCAGTGCTTCTTCCGGCCCGAAGCCGACCGCGGCAACAGAGCTGGCAGGCACGATGACCGGGTTGGAATCGGCGGGCCCGTCTGCAAAGGCAACCGAGAGCGTCTGCCCGAGCAGCAGCTCATAGAGCGGCAGGGCGACCTGCGGCCCGCCGCGCAGGAAGAAGCGCAGCCGGTCGACGCCGAGAGCGGAAAAGGTCGCCTCTGGCGTGGCGCAGGCGAGCGTGATTCTGAGGACCGCCGCCGCCCGCTCGGCCATCGGGTTTGCCGGCGCCGCCAGCGGCAGCCCGGACAACCTGACATTCTCGACCATCACGGGCCAGAGGACGAGCGGATAGACGGTGCGATAGCGGCAGCTCTCGCCGCGTACCGGCTCGGTATCCAGCGCGAAACCGGGCGCGATGGTGAGTGGCTGGGTCAGCTCCGGCTGGCAGGAGAACTCGGCCACCGCGACCGACGGGATCGGGGCGAGATAGTGCGGATAAAGAACGGAAAGCAAGGCATCGGTCAGCTCGGGGAACTCGTCGTCCAGGCGGTGGTGCACGCGGGCGGAAAGGAAGGCGACGCCTTCCAGGAGGCGCGCCACGTGCGGGTCGTCGACCGCATCGGCGGAAAGCCTGAGCCGGCCGGCGATCTTCGGGTGGCGCAGCGAGAACTCGCGCGCCAGCTCGCGGATCGCGTTCAGTTCGCGATTGTAATAGGGGAGCAGGGCATCAGACATCGCTCCGCTCTTTCACCGATACTTCGAGCGAGGTGGTCTCGACCTCGGTGTCGAAGGCGACCGGTTCCGGCGCCGGTTCCGCGTGCAGCAGCGCCTGGATGCGTAACCTGAGCGTCGCCTCCAGGCTGTCCTTGGGCGTCATCAGCGTTACCTGAACCTCGGCGAACCGGGGCTCGAAGCGGCGGATCGTCTCTTCGATCTCGCGCCGCAGGCGGTCACGCTGGCGCGGATCGACGAAGGTGCCGGCGGTGCAGTCGGGGATGCCGAAGGCAAGCGGCGAAACGCGAAGCTCCGAAAGGCGGCCGGGCATCGAGCGGAATCGCCGGCGTGCGTTGAGCAGGGCCTCGAGATCGCGGCGCACGGCGCGCCGGAGCACGGCCATTGCCTCGGCGGCGGAAAGCGGCGGATCGGCTGGCTGGTCCGGCGCCGTATCGATCAGCCGTTCGAGCAACGGGAGCTGAGCGCGCGGCGAAGCCGAGCGCCCGGCATCGGCCCGGCCAAACGCGCCCCGCCCGCTCTCGGCTCCGCCCCTTCCGCTCATCAATCGTCGGCTTCGTCGAACTCGAGCGCGGCCAGTTCCATCATGCCGCGTGCCTCCTCGCCGACGAGAAAGGTGCGTTGGCCGATGCCGCGCACCAGCCCCGGAGCAAGCTCGCGCCAATCGCTGGCCCTGCCCAGCCGCTGTTCGGGCGTGGCATCGCCACCGGTGTCCGCGTAAAGAACCGGCAGATAGACCTCGCCGTCCGGCCCTTCCCGCACATCCATGGTGGCGCGCCGGAGGTAGAGATCCCGCGGCCGCTTCGGGGCATGGAAGGTCACGCTGCGCACCCGTTCGGTCGGGATCCAGAAATACTTGCCGGTCGAGGTCAGCACCTCGAAGGTGCCGGCGAGCACATCGTCGGCGTCGCGGAAATCGGCGAACCGGTTCTCTCCTTCTTGCCCCGCCGCCGCCGGCCGCCCGCTCTCCAGCGCCGCCGTCTCGCGTGCGGCCCCCGCCACGTCGCCGGCGCGAAGGGCGACCAGCGCGGCAAGGCTCGCCCGCTGCGTCGGTGTCGGCTCGCCCAGGAACTCCGGCACCCGTCCGTCCCGATAGAGCTGCCGCCGGGCCGTTTCGGCACGCAGGAGCTGGCGAAATTCGGCCAGTATCATGGCGGCCCCGGGATCGACACTGTTCGCCGCATCAAGGATCACGTCGGCGCGCTCGATGTTGCCTGCGAACAGCAGCAATTCGGCCAGCAGCACGCGGGCGGCAAGGTCCGCCGGCTGCGCCCTGACGGCGGCGGCGGCCGCCGCCACGGCATCGTCGAGCCGGCCCTGGCGGAACAGAGATCCGGCCGTCGTTTGCACATCGGACATCGCCCTCTCCTCACTCTCCTTGCCGGCAGCCGCCACCTCAGCGTGCTCCCGGGGCAACCAAGTCCGTCACCAGCCGGAATGTCGCCGAGACATCATCAAGCTGGAACTGGGGCTGCAGATGGATGGTACATCCGAACACCCCCGGTCGGCCCGGCCGTTCCCGCACCATCACACGGCCGCCGGCCAGCGGATAGCGGGCCCTGGTCTCGGGACCGGCGGAGCTGCTGCGATTGATATAGTTGGCGAGCCAGCCCTGCAGCGCCCGCTCGATCTCCTCGGCGGTGCGGATCGAACCAACCATGTTGCGCCCGAGCATCTTCACGTAGTGGGCAAAGCGCGAGACCGAGAGCATCGCGTTGACCTGCGCGGAAAGCTGGGCATTGGCGTTCGCCGCGTTGGCCGTGGCGCCGATGTAGCGGCCCGGAGTCTGCAAGCTGCGCACCGCGCCGAACACGGCTTCCTGGCCGTGCGGGATGGCGGTGAGCGGCATCAGCCCGGCGTCCACCAACACCCGTTCCTGGCGATCGGCGAGCACGAGATCGAGCGGCGCCGGCACGACGACACCGGGCGGATCGGTGCGGAACGGCTCGACCGGCAACTCATCGACCAGTCCGCCCACCGCCTGATCGGGCTCGGCACCCCGCACGTCCGACGGCCAGCCGAAGGCAATGAACGACCGTACTGCAGCCGCGGCAAACGCGTACCCGGCCGACATCCAGACCCGATCCTTCTCACCCGGAGCATATTCGGCGTAGCGGAAACCGTCACTCCGCGCCGGGTCGTCGCGCCAGGGGGGGCGTGCGAGGAGACGGGGCAAGGTGACCGAAATGAAGCGCATGTCGTCGGCCTGGCCGAGGCCGCGCCAGCGCGCGTGCTCGGCATCGGCGAACGGGGCGGCCGGATCGGCGACGCCGGCGAGTTCGCCGAAATAATCGACGCCGAACAGGGCGGGAGAGGCCGAGATCACGGTGGGTGCGAAGGCGGCTGCGGCGACGCCGGCAAACTGGCCGAGTGCGCTCACATCGTCGGTCGGATGGCCGGGGCCTGGCCGGTGGCGCACTTCCTGATCGAGAACGAGAAGCCCGTAGGGCTCGCCGCCGGGCGATCCGAACTCCTCCTCGTAGATCTTGCGGAACAGGTTGCTCTGATCGAATTCGGCCGCGCGCTCGAGATCCCGGCAGATCTCGTTCCAGGTGGTTGCCAGAACCTTGACCTTGGCGCGAGAGGCAGGATCGATGCCGCCGATCAGCCATGCCAGGCCGCGCCAGCGCCCTTCCAGCGCCTGCAGCCGCGGGTGGTGCAGCACGGCATCGAGAGTGGTGCCGATCAACTGGTCGATCGCGGCAATGTCGCGATCGAGCGCGCCGCGCAACGAGTCGGGCCTGGCGGCAAGACGCGCCGCCTCTGTCGGCCCGAACCAGACCGAGAGCCGCCGTTCGTCGCGGGCAATGAAATCGGCCAGCCGCTCTGCCGCCATTCCCGAATTGGCGCCAAAGAAACGGCCGGCCAGCACGGCTTCCCGGAGCGGCTGCTCCGCGGCGCGCTGTGGGCCGGCTTCATCGGCCATGGCCGGCACTCCCATCCGCCAAATGCCCGCGCACGCAGGAGGCCGGCGCTGGCAACACCCCGTTTCCGCAGTCCGGACCGTTCATTCCACCGAGGCTCGTTTCAGGCGACGAGGGGTTGAACCGAGGCAGCCACGCGTACGCGTCGCTTGCCATCCGTTGCTGTCGCATGAACCGCCCGGGCCGGCACACTCGCTCTTCGTACTCAGCGGCTGCTCCGTCTCCGACATCGGCTGTGGTCCGCAGCCGATGTCGGGAACGGGAGGTCAGGCCTTTTGCGGGATCCGCGCGACCATCCTGAGGCTGGTGGTCAACTCCTCCATTTGCAGCCACGGGCGGAGATACGCCACCGCGTTGTAGGAGCCTGGCTTGCCGGGAATCTCCTTCACCTCGACCTTCGCTTCCCTGAGCGGGTAGCGCGCCTTGGTTTCCTGGCCGGCGTTCTCGTTGGAGTTGACGTAGTTCTTGATCCAGCGATTGAGCCATTTTTCGCAGTCGGACGCTTCCATGAAGCTGCCGATCTTGTCGCGCGCCAGCACCTTGAGATAGTGCGCGAAGCGGCTCGACGCCATGATGTAGGGCAGGCGTGCCGAGATCGCTGCGTTGGCGGTTGCTTCCGGGCGGTCGTACTTCTTTGGCTTCTGCGTGCTCTGGGCACCGAAGAACACCGCATAGTCGGTGTTCTTGTAGTGGCAGAGCGGCAGGAACCCCTGGTTCGAAAGCTCGAACTCGCGGCGGTCGGTGATGCCGATCTCGGTCGGGCACTGCGAGTCGAGGTCCCCGTCGTCCGAGGTGAAGACGTGGGTCGGCAGGTTCTCTACCTTGCCGCCGCCCTCGGCGCCGCGGATCGCGACACAGAACCCGTACTTGGCAAAGGCATCCGTCAGCCGGGTGCCCATCACATAAGCTGCGTTCATCCAGCAATATTGCTGATGGTCGAGCGGGCGGGCGGCGCCTGCGGCGTCGTACGGCGCCTCTTCGTAATTGAATTCCTCGATCGGCTTGGTTGCCGATCCGTAAGGAAGGCGTGCGATCACCCGCGGCATGACCAGGTTGACGAACCGCGAATCCTCGGAATCGCGATAGCTTCGCCACTTCGCGTATTCCTGGGTATCGAAGATCTTGGCGAGATCGCGCGGCTTGGAGAGATCGGTCCAATCCTTGAAGCCGAACATCCCCGCCCCGGCCGCCGAGATGAAGGGCGCGAAGGCGGCGGCGGCGACGTTGGAGACCAGCCGCAGCGTCTCGACATCGTCGGGGTGCTGGGTCCATTCATAGTCGCCGATCAGCGAGCCGTACGGCTCGCCGCCGGGCGTGCCGAACTCGTTCTCGTAGATCTTCTTGAAGAGCTGGCTCTGGTCGAATTCCACCGCCCGCGTGAGATCGCGCGTCAGCTCCCGCTTGGGCAGGTTCATGACCTTGATCTTGAGGCTGGTCCCGGTCTCGCTGTTCATCACGAGATGATTGAGCCCGCGCCAGGTTCCCTCGAGCTGAAGGAACTTCGGGTGATGGATCACCTCGTTGAGCTGCGCCGAAAGCTTGTTGTCGATGGCGGCGATCGCCCGGTCGAAGGTGCGGGTGAGATTGCGATCGAAGATGACGGTGCCGGAAAGCGCCTGCTCGACCAGCGTCTTGACCAGTTCCTGCGCGCGGTCGGGCTCGGTCTGCTTGGTGGCGGCAACCACCTGATCGAGAATGCTGGCGGCTTCCGTCGTGGTGGCTGCCGCGGCGGCCGGAGCCGTTTCTGTGCCGGACATTGCTTAGCTCCCCTCTTTGCCAAGCCCGAGCTGACCGGAAAGGGTCTTCAGCTCGGCTTCGTTCTTCAGCACCTGCTCGAGCAGGCCCTCGAGTTCTTCGGAGCGATCGACCTTGCTCATCAGGTCACGCAGCTTGTTGCGGGTTTCCATCAGAGCCTTCAGGGCCGGGATCTGTTCGGCAACGCGCGCGGGCTCGAAATCATCGAGCGCGTTGAACTTGAGATCGACCGCCATCTGCCCGCCGGCGTCGTCGAGCTTGTTGTCGACACGCATCTTGAGGCCGGGCGTCATCCGGGCCATCACATCGTTGAAGTTGTCACGGTCGATCTGCACGAACTTGCGATCGGCGAGCGGCCGCAAGGGCTGCGTGGGATCACCCGAAAAATCGCCGAGCACGCCGACGACGAACGGCAGCTCCCGCTCGATCATCGCCCCCTCGGTCTCGACCTCGTAGGTGATGTGCACCCGCGGCTTGCGCACGCGGGCCAGTTTGTCGTGAATGCTGGCGCTCATTTCCAAGGCCTCCTGGACCGCCGTGCGGCACCCGGCGTGCGCGCCGTCGGCAAACTGCTACGGCTGCGCTGGCGTTGCCGCCCCCCGCAGCATACCGGCGGGGTCCAACCGGGGTCAATCCATCGCAACGAACCTTCCACTTCTTTGGTTCACTTCTTTGGTTCAGGTGGCGGCGGCTTGATGCCGAGAGAACTCAGGATGGCGGTCCGGGTGTTGTTGTCGGGCACCAGCTCGAACAGCAGCTCGGGCCATGGCAGCCTGCCCCGCCGCGCCGCCTCTTCGAGCGTATAGGCCAATGGAGAGTGCGGTTCGGTACGGCGGAAGAACGCGGCGATCCGGTCCAGCTCGGCCAACATTCCCTCGCGCGTCTCGACCGGCGCGGCTGGCGCCGACGCGGGGGCTCCGCCGCCGGCGGCGGCCTCCGCGCCGTCCGCCACCGCCTCGGCTGACGCCGTCTCCGGCGGGGCATAGCGGCCGACCACGGCGGCGATCTGATCGAGGATCTCCCGCACCCGCCCGGTCGGAGGCCCGTCCACGCCGGCCGCCGCGTCGAACACATCGGAGAGACCGCGCCAACCCTCGAGCGCGCCGCGGCAAGCCTCGCGTAGTGCTGCGAAGTGCGCCGGTCCGGCCGCCCGCACGTCCTGCTCCAGCTCCTCGAGCGGAATCACACCGGCGTCGATCCTGGCCTGGCGGCGCGCGGTGTCGCCGATTCCTTGTACCTCCGCCGCCTGCTCATACTGCCAATACGGCAGCGGCGTGCCATCCCGGCGGCGACACAGCATGAGCTTCCGCAAGGGCTGTATCAGCGTGCCGTCTCCACCCTCGCCATTGAGCCCGGTCACCGGGGCGACGCGGGTCGCAATGCCCTCTTCATCGGCCACCGGATAGAGCCCGTCTGCCCAGTAGCGCTGGACCAGTCCGCTCATCAGAGTAGCGCCGGCCGCCAGCCCGGCCAGGCCTTCAATCCGCAACAGTGATTCCGTGAGCCACGCCGCGATCTCGAGATCCTTCGAGCGCTCGGCCAGCGCTTTCGAGGCCAGCTCGCGAATGCTGCGCCATTGGACTGGCGGCGCGCCTTCCGCGGCCGGATCGGATTCCGCGGCGCGCTCCGCGGCGCGCGCTTCCGCCCGTGCATCGCGCAGCCGGTAGTAGGTGGACTGGGGCGAGAAATCCTGCCGCAGATCCGCCCCCGCCTGTGCCTCCCCTGCAATCGGGGCAAGCAGGGCCTCGAGATCGAAGCCATCCGGAAACTTAACCATCCCGACTTCCTCTTCCTGCTCGCAGGCGCTAGTGTGCCTGCCGTGATACCGGTTGCCCGCGGACGTACCTCTCGGGGGGGCATACTAGCATTCCGGAATCCTCGCCCGGTCTGTCATCAACGTTTGCTGCGAAGGACACCGAAACATTGAGAGCGGGCTACTCTCTACGTCCACGTGACACCGGGCTTAACCCTTAGCACGTGCGCGTGAGGCACTGGAGCGGCGGATTGCGCTGCTCCCGGGTTGGTCGCAAAAGAGCAGCTCTTGCGGGGTCCGCGCCCCGGCATCGGGGCCGCTCGCAGGAGGAGACGGATGGCTGCAATCGATCTGAAATCCCTGGTCGGTCGCCTCAACGAACATTGCCGGCGCGCGCTTGAAGCGGCCGCCGGCCTGACGCTCTCGCGCAGTCATTACAACGTCGAGATTGAGCACTGGCTGCTCAAGCTCACCGACGGCAATGACACCGACATTCCCATCATTCTGCGCCATTACGAGGCCGATGTCGGGCGCCTGATCACCGATCTCAATCGCGGGCTCGACCGGCTGAAAACCGGGAACGCCCGGGCCCCCGGCCTGTCGCCCGATATCGTGGAACTCGCCAAGCAGGCCTGGCTCCTCGCCTCGCTCGAACAGGGCTTCCCGCGGATCCGCTCCGGCCATCTGCTGTGGGCCCTGCTCGCCGACGAGACACTGGCCCAGCGCGGCCGTGCTGCCTCCAGTCAGTTGCTGAAAATTTCACCTGATCTTCTCAAGCGGGACTTCCAGGCCGTCACCGCCGGCTCGAGCGAGGCGGCGGCTCCTCCCGCTGCGGACGGCGAGGCAGTGCCTGCGGAGGCGGGCATGGCGCGGCCGGCCGGTTCGGCGGCACTCGATCAGTTCACGATCGATCTCACGGCGCGGGCGAGGTCGGGAAAGATCGACCCGATTCTCGGCCGCGACACCGAGATCCGCCAGCTCGTCGATATTCTGACCAGGCGGCGGCAGAACAACCCGATCCTGACCGGCGAGGCCGGCGTCGGCAAGACCGCCGTCGTCGAAGGCTTCGCGGCCCGCATCGTCGAAGGCGATGTGCCGCCCGCTCTCAAGGACGTGGTCGTCCGCACGCTCGATCTCGGTCTTCTGCAGGCCGGCGCCGGCGTGAAAGGCGAGTTTGAAAATCGTTTAAAAAACGTTATTGAAGAAACCAAGGCCAGCCCGAAGCCGATCATCCTCTTCATCGACGAAGCCCACACCATGATCGGTGCCGGCGGCCAGGCCGGCCAGAACGACGCCGCCAACCTGCTCAAGCCCGCGCTCGCCCGCGGCGAACTCCGCACCATCGCCGCCACCACCTGGGCCGAATACAAGAAGTATTTCGAAAAGGACGCCGCCCTTTCCCGCCGGTTCCAGGTGGTCAAGGTCGAGGAGCCGGGTGAGAGCGTGGCAACCGCCATGATCCGCGGGCTCGTCTCGACCCTCGAGGCACACCACAAGGTGCGCATCCTCGACGAGGCGGTCAACGAAGCCGTTCGTCTCTCGGCCCGTTTCATTCCGAGCCGCCAGCTTCCCGACAAGGCGGTTTCGCTGCTGGATACCGCCTGCGCGCGCGTCGCGATGAGCCAGGCGGCGATTCCGGCGCCGATCGAGGATCGGCGGAGGCGCATCTCCCTGATCGATACCGAACTCGGCATCCTCGAGCGCGAGGCGGCTGCCGGCGCCGACAATGAAGCGCGCCAGAAGGAGCTTCACGAGGAACGGACGACGGCCGAGACGGAACTGCAAGCCCTCGAGACGCGCTGGGAGGAAGAGAAGAAGCTCGCTGCCGCCATTGCCGCAACCCGCACCGCGATCGAAGATCCAGCCAATACCGAAGACAAGGATGCGTTGCGCAAGAAGCTGGCCGAGGACAACGCGGCGCTGAAAGCGCTGCAGGGCGAACAGCCGCTGATCTTTCCCGTCGTCGATGGCCAGGCGATCGCCGAGATCGTCGAGGGATGGACCGGCATTCCCGCCGGACGCATGCAGTCCGACGAGATCCGGACCGTGCTCAACCTCGCCGATGCGATGGGCAAGCGCATCGTCGGCCAGCCGCACGCGCTCGAAGCGGTGGCGCAGGCCATCCGCACCTCGCGTGCCAAGCTCACCGATCCGAGAAAACCGATCGGCGTCTTCCTGATGGTGGGCACTTCCGGCGTCGGCAAGACCGAAACCGCACTGGCGCTGGCCGAACTCCTCTACGGCGGCGAGCAGAACGTCACCACCATCAACATGAGCGAGTTCAAGGAGGAGCACAAAGTCAGCCTCCTGATGGGCAGTCCGCCCGGCTATGTCGGCTATGGCGAGGGCGGCATCCTCACCGAGGCGGTGCGCCGGCGTCCCTATTCCGTGATCCTGCTCGACGAGATGGAGAAGGCGCATCCGGGCGTGCAGGACATCTTCTTCCAGGTGTTCGACAAGGGCATGATGAAAGACGGCGAGGGCCGCGACATCGACTTCAAGAACGCCGTCATCATCATGACCTCGAACGCCGGCACCGACGTGATCACCAAGCTGTTTGCCGACCCCGAGACCGCCCCCGATGCGGCCGGGCTCGCGGAGGCGCTACGCCCGGAACTGATGAAGATTTTCCGGCCTGCCTTCCTCGGCCGGGTGACGCTGGTGCCCTATTTCCCGCTCTCCGAGGACATCATCAAGAAGATCACGGCGCTGCAACTCGAGCGCATTCGCCGCCGGGTGCAGGATTCCTACCGCGCCGAGTTCACCTACGAGCCGGCGCTGGTTGAAACCATCGCCGCGCGCTGCACGGAAAGCTCCTCCGGCGCGCGCAATGTCGAGAACATCCTTTCGCGCACCCTGCTGCCGGAGTTGTCGGCGGAAGTGCTGGCGCGATTGGCTGAGGGCAGCCCGGTCAGCCGGGTGTCCGTCGGGATGGATCCGTCCGGGTCGTTCCGATACCAGGTACACTGAAGCAACGTTGGGTTGACACAAACAGGAGAGCAGGCATGGCGCTTTTCTTGAAATTCGCCTCGATCGAGGGCGATGTCGAGACCTCGGGGTACGAGAAATGGATCCAGATCAACTCGTTCCAGTGGGGTGTGGGGCGCGGGATCGCCTCACCCGTCGGCAGCAGCGCGGACCGCGAGGCATCGCATCCGAGCGTCTCGGAAGTCACGATCTCGAAGGACATCGACAAGGCGACCAACAAGCTCCTGGAGGATGCGCTCGGCGGCGAGATGAACAACGAAGCGCAAATTGCCTACGCCACCACGGGCAAGAGCGAGGTCAAGGAGTTCCTGCGCTACATCCTGACGAACACCGCGATCAGCGGCTATTCCGTCTCCAGCGGCGGCGACCGGCCGTCGGAGTCGCTCTCGCTCAATTTCACGAAGGTCGAGATCAAGTACACTTCTCTCGCTGTCGATGACAGCGGCAATCCCGCCAGCACCGTTTACGACCTCGCGCTGCAGAAGCTCAACCCCTGATACGAGGCTCGCCGCGGCCAGACCTGTGTCGGGCTGCACAGTCAGCCCGACACAGGTCTTGCGGTTTATTCGAGCCCGCGATTCACGCCCTCCGACGATTCCGCCGCGGGCGATCGCGGGCTGACGCTTTATTCGAGCCCGCGATTCACGCCCTCCGACGATTCCGCCTCGGGCGATCGCGGGCTGACGCTTTATTCGAGCCCGCGATTCACGCCCTCCGACGATTCCGCCTCGGGCGATCGCGGGCTAGTGCTTTATTCGAACCCGCGATTCACGCCCTCCGACGATTCCGCCTCGGGCGATCGCGGGCTATGGCGTGGGTCGGGGGTGCGCATCCCGGTCCGCGTCACGCCTCTTCAAGCTCCACCGACAGCGCGCGCAACGCCGCCGTGTGCGGATGCCGGGTGCGCCCGGCACGCAGATCCTCCACGCTGAGCGCCTCAACGATCTCGCCCGCCTGCATCACTCCGATCCATGAGCAGAGATGCGCAACGACGGCGAGGTTGTGACTGACCAGGATGTAGGTGAGGCCGCGCGCCGCCTGCAAATCCGCGAGCAGGTTGAGCATTTCGGCCTGCACCGAAACGTCGAGCGCGCTGGTCGGCTCGTCGAGAAGCAAAAGCTCGGGCCCGGCGATCAGCGCGCGCGCAATCGCCACCCGCTGCCGCTGTCCGCCGGAAAGCTGGTGCGGGTAGCGGAAACGAAGCGCGGCCGATAGCGAGACCTCCTCGAGCGCCCGCGGCACGCGCGCCGCGATCCCGCCGATCCCATGCACGATCAAGGGCTCGGCAAGCTGGCGTTCGATGGTCTGGCGCGGATGCAGCGAACCGTACGGATCCTGGAACACCATCTGCAAGCGCCGGAAGAAGGCCCGCGTACGCACCGCACCAAGCGGCTCTCCATCCAGCAGGATGCGTCCCTGCCAGTCACGGTTGAGCCCGGCGATCGCGCGGAGCACGCTCGACTTGCCGGATCCCGATTCGCCGACGATGCCGAAATTCTTTCCCGCGTCCACCGCGAACGAGACCCCTTTGACGGCCTCCTCGCTACCAAACCGGATTCGCAACCCTTCGACCGCGATCATGCGCTCCCCCAGATCGGGTCGGTCCCCCAGGCGGGATCCCGCGCCAGCACGGGCAGCCGCGGGCGCGGATGTTTCAGGCTCGGCAGGCAGGCAAGCAGGCCCTGCGTGTAGGGATGCCGGCTCTCTGCGAGATCGGCAGCCCTCAGGGTCTCCACCACCCTTCCCGCGTACATGACGAGGATACGGTCGCAGAAATGCGCCACCAGCGGCAAGTCGTGGCTGATCAGGATCAGCCCCATGCCGCGCCGCGAGACGAGGTTCTCGATCAGGCGCAGGATCTCCGCCTGCACGGTGGCATCGAGCGCGCTCGTCGGCTCGTCGGCGATCAAGAGTTCGGGGTCTGCCGCCAGCATCATCGCGATCATCACCCGCTGGCCCATGCCACCAGAAAGCTCGTGCGGATAGCGCCCGGCGATCCGCGCCGGGTCGCGAATCATGACCTGCGCCAGGAGATCGACGGCACCGGCTGCGGCCTGCCGGCGCGAGAGGCGCTTGTGCAGCCGGAGCGGCTCGGCGATCTGCTCGCCCGCCGTCATCACCGGATTGAGTGCGAATTTCGGATCCTGGAGGATCAGTCCGCAACGCTTGCCGCGGATCGCCCCGAGCGCACCTGGGGAGGCGCTCATCACGTCGATTCCGTCGAACCGGATGCGCTCCGCCCGCACCACGGCATGAGGCGGTGTCAGGCGCAAGATGGCACGTGCGGTCAGCGATTTTCCGGACCCCGATTCGCCGACGATGCCGATCTTCTCCGCCCCCATCGCGAAGGAAACGCCCCTGAGCGCAGGGACGAGTCCGCGCGGGCCGGGAAAATCGATGTGCAGATCCGCGATCTCGACCTGCATGCTCAGCGTGCCTTCGGATCGAGCACGTCGCGCAGGCCGTCGCCCAGCAGGTTGAAGGCGAGTGCGGCGACGAAGATCGCAACCCCCGGTGCGGTCGGAATCCACCATTGCTGGAGAAGATAGTCGCGGGAGGTGGCGATCATCGTGCCCCATTCCGCGGCCGGTGGCTGCGCGCCCATGCCGAGAAAGCCAAGCCCGGCCGCGGTCAGGATGATCCCCGCCATGTCCAGGCTGACCCTGACGATGACACTGGAGACCGCCAGCGGAACGATGTGGCGGAGGATCACGCGCGCATCGCTGGCGCCGGTCAGCCTGACGGCGGCGATGAAATCGGCGTTGCGCACGGTGAGCGTGTCGGCGCGCGCCAGCCGCGCATAGGGCGGCCAGGAAGTCAGCGCAATCGCGATCACTGCGCTCTCGATCCCGGGCTTCAAGGCGGCGACGAAAGCGAGTGCCAGGATCAGCCTTGGAAAGGCCAGGAAGATATCGGTCAGCCGCATCAGCACCCGATCGGCAAAACCCCCGAGATAGCCGGCGATGCAGCCGATCAGGAGACCGAACGGCGCCACCAGCGCCACCACGGCAACCACCATTCCGAGCGTATCCCGCCCGCCATAGATGAGCCGCGAGAGAAGGTCCCGCCCCAGCCCGTCGGTGCCGAGCCAGTGTGCCGCCGAGGGCAGAGCGAGCCGATTGGCGAGGTTCTGTGCATAAGGGTTGTAAGGCGCGATCCAGGGTGCCGCGAGCGAGACGAACACCAGCGCCAGCACCACGATCAGCCCGCCGAGTGCCAGACGGTTGGCAGCGAGGCGCTGCCAGGCCCGATAATACTCCGCCCAGGCGCTCTGCCGCCGCGACGTCGGGGCGTCCGAGAGCAGCCACTCGCGCCAGGAGATCGCGCGGGCGGCTTTCAACGCCACCGGCTTCGATCCGTCGTTCATTTCACACGGGGATCGAGCAGCCGATAGGCGAGATCGGCGAGCAGATTGAGGCCGACATAAACGCAGCCGATCACCAGTGTCGCCCCGAGCACCGCGTTCATGTCGGCGTTCAGGAGCGAAGTCGTCAGATAAAGTCCGAGGCCCGGCCAAGTGAATACCGTCTCGGTCAGCACCGCACCTTCGAGCAGGCTCGCATAGGCCAGCGCCAGCACCGTCACCAGGCCGACGGCGATATTGCCGAACGCGTGCCGCCACAGTACCAGCCGCTCCGGCACGCCCTTGGCGCGCGCGGTGATGATGTATTCCGAACCGAGCGCGTCCAGCATGTAGGCACGCGTCATGCGCGTGATGTAAGCGAGGCTGAACAGCGCCAGCACGAGTGCCGGCTGCACCAGGTGCGCGCATGCACTCTGGAATGCACCCCAATCGCCGGCCAGCGCCGCGTCCACCACGGCCATGCCGGTGAGGTCGGGATCCATCCCTTCATAAGCGACGCCGATCTGGCCGGAGCCTGGCAGCCAGCCGAGCTTCACATAGAGCACGAGCAGGAACAGGAGTCCCAGCACGAACACCGGGATCGACTGGCCGGAGAGGCTCACCACCCTGACGAAATGATCGAATCGCGATCCGGGCCGCGCCGCTGCCAGCACCCCGGCCGGCACGCCGAGCAGGATGGCGAGGATGATCGCGGCGGTGGCGAGTTCGAAGGTGCGCGGGAAGAAATGCAGGATATCGGAGGTGACGGAGTGGCTCGTCATCACCGAATCGCCGAGATTCCCTTCGCCGAGCCGTTTGAGATAGATCAGGAACTGCACCGGCAGCGGCTTGTCGAGACCGAGTTCGGTGCGGATATGCGCGACCACAGAAGGTGGGGCGTGATCGCCGGCGATCGCGATCACGGGATCGATCGGCATCACGCGCCCGATGAAGAAGGTGACGAGAATCAGCCCGAACAGCGTGATGGGAATACTGGCGGCGCCGGCTGAGAGGGTTCTGAGCCGGCTGAGCCCTCGCCTGCCGACGCCAAGTTTCATTGCCAGCCACCACCAGCGCCTGGCTCTGGTGGCGGTTTCACGCCGCGGCGATTGCTCGCCTCACTCATTATCGACTTTCTTCAATGAGTGAGGCGCCCGGCCCGGAGGGAGAGGGGGATTCGGCCTCGCGATCCCGGATATCGCTCACGCCTTGCTGATCCCGCCGTAGCGCGTGAAGTCCGACTGGGCGCCGAGCACGAAGCCGGTCACGTTCTTGCGGACGACGGCAATCGAATTCTCCTGCAGCATGAAGGCGATCGGTGAAATCTCCCAGGCCCGCCGCTGCATGCTGTGATAGATCTCGATCCGCTTGGCGGTGTCCAGTTCCTGGGCCGCGGCATCTGCCTCGGCGGTCAGCTTCGGGTCGAAGAAATGGTTGCGCCAAGCGATGATCTTGAGCGGGCTGTTGTCCGAATCGTCGGGGTTGGAATTGAAGGCCTGGGCATTCGAGTTGGGATCGAAATAATCAGGATACCATTCGGAAATGATCAACTGATGCTGGCGCGCCCGCATCTTGGTGAACACCTGCTTGCGGGTTCCAGGCAGCAGCGAGACCTTGATGCCGATCGCCCCAAGATCGGCCTGCACGGCCTCGGCGATGTCGGTGTAGGGATGGTCGGAGAAATGATCGAGGGTCGCGGTGAAGCCGTTCGCGTAGCCGGCCGCGGCCAGGAGCGACCTGGCCTTCGCCGGGTCCTTCTGGAACGGGGTTTCGTCGACCGCGCCCAAGATCATCGTCGGCTCGAAGGCCTGGTTCACGATGTAGTTGTCGGGGGTGATGTTTTTCTGGATTCCCGCATAATCGATCGCCCACTTGATCGCCTGCAGGACGGCGGTCTTTTTGAGCGGGGCGTAGGCCTGGTTGCCGGCCAGGTACAACTGGTCCGTCGATGGTGTGGTGATCCGGTACAGGTTGGGGTCGGTCGAGGCAGTCTTCAAAAGGTCGGTGGTGAGATCGCGCGCGATGTCGGCATCGCCCCGGCGCAGCATGAGAAGCTGGGTTGCCGGATCTTTGATGTGGCGAATGAAGATGCGCTTGGTCGCCACCGGAATGCCCGAGTGCGGATTGACGTCAATGATCACGTGGTCGTTGGCCGACCACGAAGTGAGCTGGTACGGCCCGGCCCCGGCGGAGTGGCTGGTCAACCAATGGTTGCCGAGGTCGCCCTTCTCCTGGTGCGCGAGCGCGGTCTCCTTCTCGACGATGGCACCGACATTGGCCGACAGGCAGTAGAGTACGAAGCTCGTCGCTGCGATCTTCGGCAACTGCACGACAAGAGTGTGCGGATCCGTAGCCCGGATCAGCTTTTCCACGTTGTCCTTGGTGAAGCCGAACTGGGTGACGATGAACCCGGGTGTCAGGTTGAGGGTGACGACGCGGCGCAGCGAGAACTCTGCATCCGCCGCGGTGACCGGCTTGCCCGAAGGGAAATAGGCATCCTCTGTCAGATGGAAGGTGAAGGTCCTGCCCTCGTCGGAGACCTCCCAGCGGGTCGCGAGATCGGGCCCGATCTTGCTCAAGTCCTTGAGATCGGGTGAGACCAGCTTGCGATAGACGTTGGCATCCACCTCGGTATCCGAGAATTCGTAGGACTGGGCGGGATCGAACGAGATGATGTCATCGATCTCCTTGGCCATCACCACCACGTTCTTCGGCGTGGCGGCGATTGCCGCCTCCCCGGCCAGCGGTGCCGCGGCGATCGCCGCAGAGGATGCGAGAAGCGTGCGACGTGTCAGCATTTTCTTTAGCTCCCTTTCCGCCAGCGGGATGATAGCCTTGCCTGCCAGCCCCGGGAAGGCTGCTGATGCCCGGCGGGCAGCGCCGCGAGCGGCGCCATCGGGTCACGATCGCAACGATCTGCACGGCGCCGGGCGGCTTACTGCTCCGCCAGCACCTCGACGGCGATGGCTGTAATATTGTCGGAGGCCTCGTGGGCCAGTGCCGCCGCCAGCAGAAGCTCGGTCGGCGGCACGCCCTCCGGGGCGCCCAGCAGGGTCCTGATCTCCTGCTCCGCCAGGCATTTGGAAACGCCATCACTGCACAACAGGAGACGATCCCCGATCTGCAAAATCCCGGTCGACTTGTCGAGCTCGAGTTCCTCGGGATCGGCGCCGACGGCGCGTGTCACCACATTGGCGCGCGGATGATGTTCGGCTTCCGCGGCGGTAATCGCCCCGGTATCGACCAGCTCCTGCACCAAGCTGTGGTCGTGCGTGATCTGCGAAAGAATTCCTCCCCGCAGCAGATAGGCGCGCGCATCGCCGGCCCAGAGGCAGGCGAAGTGATCGTCGCGGGCAAGCAGTACCACCACGGTCGCCGCGATGATCGCGCGCGGCCCGCGCCGTGTTGCCTCGGCGCGCAGATCACGGTGCGCTCCGGCGATCCGGCTTCTCACCTCGGACAACAACGCCCCCGCCGGCAGGCCGGCCGGGATTTGCGACAGTGCCTCGGCAATCATCACCGCCGCGACTTCGCCCGCCTCGTGGCCGCCGGCGCCATCCGCCACCGCCCACAACCCGAGTTCAGGACGATCGACGAAACTATCCTCGTTGTGAGTTCGCCGCGCCCCTGGATGCGTCGCTGCCCAGGAGTGGAAGTGGCGCCGGGTCATCCCGTCACTCCGGAACCGGCCGGTATGAACCCGGCATCCAGCATGGCGACGAATCGCTCTCTATCCGGCAAGACCGGGAGCGCGAAGGCGGATGGCGGGACGCGCGGCGAACCCGCCGTCCACCAGAGCCCGGAGTCAGCCGGCTGAACCGGGGGCAGAAGTGCGTCGCCACTCGCGGCTGCGTCCGGCGGGAGCGTGATGCGGGCGGCCATCGCCTCGGGGGTCAGATCTTCGGCCAGCGCGGCTCGTCCTGCCGCCTCTGCCCCGGCCAGCCAGGCCGCCGCCTTCTCCGCGGCGGCGCTCGCCATCATCCCGGGTTCCAGGCAGGTAAAGCAGAGCGGGAAATATCGCCCCACCCGATCCACGCTCGGCATGAACAGCCCTGCCGCTGTCTCAGGCCCGCACAGCCCGCCCGGCAGCGCAAACCTCCAGACCGGTGCCTCGAGCCAAGCCGGAATCCAGGCTTCGCCCATGACCTTCCGGCTGCCCGCCAACATGGCCTGGGCCCACTCGTCCCAGGCGGCGACGAAGGAAGCAGTGAGCCCGCATCGCACGAAATCCCCGCGGGCCGGCAGCTTGCCGTAAAACCCGCACTGCGCCACGTCCGGCTCAGCCAGGGCTATTGCACGCCGGGACACCGGAACGCCTGCAACACACCGGGCGAGAACGGGTTGAACACCGAGGCGGCGCGGATCGCGTATTGCACGCTTTGCCCGCCGAGCTGGAAGGTCAGGTCGAAGATTTCCGGGGCGCCCTCCTGGCGCAGGATGCCCTGCCCGAACAGCCGGAACAGTGCCCACGGTCCGGTTGCCTCCATGACGCCCGTGCCCCCCGCCGGCGGCGGATCGAAGGCCAGCCGCACCCGGTCCATCCCGCTCGGACCCGGCCATGTCACCGCGGTCGGCTGCGGCGGGCCGTGCGCATAGGAGACCGTGGTCGCACCGAGCGACAGCGTCGCCTGCTGGGTCTTGTCGTCGAGCGACACCGGGGTGATCGTGAAGCTCACGGAGGGTTGCGTTCCCCCGGCGGCGAAGAACAGGTTGCGGATCACCGAGGCGCGCTGGAATTCGGCAATGTCACCGGCCGAGAAGGGAGGGGCAACGCCATTCAGCGCCTTGGGCTCCCAGGTGGCCGAGGCGGTATCGACATAGGGCAGCACCTGCGCGTTGAAGAAGCTGTCGAGCAGGCCTCCGGGCGCGAACAGGCGGCCGAAATCGGCCAGCGGAACATCCTCGGTGGAGCTGGGAAAGAACGGATAGCGCCCGTTCACCGCCGCCTGGCAGAACTGGCCGGGGCCGCCCGGACCGTTGAACCCAGCCTTCACCTGCTGCCCGCTCGCTTTGCCGCGCAGCACGTTGGCCGAGGTGACCATCGTGCTCAGCCAGCGCGAGACGGGTTCCGGGTCGCGCGCCGCCTCCGCCAGGACCAGTTGCTCCGGGTCGCCTCCGGCCAGCGCCGCCGGCGGGCCGCCGGCGGCCGGCACCTGCGAGAGCGAGGCAAGCTGCTGCTGCACCTGGCCGAGGAGCTGGAGTGTCGCCCCCACCGGTGCGGCGGCCCCATTGCCCACGTAGTCGAGAACCGGCTTGTAGTGTTGGGCGACCTCGGTTCCCAGCGGAGCAGCCTGCTGGCCGGGCGGCGCGGCGAACAGACCCTGCAACTGCGCCGCTCCCCGGCCGAGCGCACCCGTCTTCTTCTTCGCCGCTGCTTCTGCCGCCGCCGCGGGCCCGGTTGCAGCACCCGCGGCCGGCGCCGCGGCGGCCGGCAGATCGAGGTTGGCAGCGATGCTCTTGAGCAATGCCAGCATCGGCGATTGCGGCGAGGACAGCAGGCTCAGCGTCGTCACGGCCTGCGAGATACTCGCAAACGCCGTCGGTGAAAGTTCGAGATCGGCGAGCATGGCATCCCAGGCCCGCTCGAAGTCGGCTTCGTAGAGGCGGATCACGTCCGCCTCCAGCGATTGCATCTCCGGGCTCGCGGGATCGATCGTTTCGTTCTTGCCGAGCACCCAGCTTTCGCTCGCTACCTCTTTCGCGACATTGCCGAGTGCCGGCAGCAGCACGGAGTGGAAGCCGGTCTTGGTGAAGAAGCCCGGGATCCCCTCGGTCAGCGGTTGGCCGGAACTGCGGCGGAACAGAAGCTGCCCCGCCGGGCCCAGGGCCTCGGCCGGGGTCCATTCAGGCACCGCGGCGGCCGCGGCCGAGGGGCGGATCCGCGAATAGACCCGTTCGGCCAGCGGCACCTTCGAGAAGGCGATCCGCGCCGCTGCGACCAGCGGCCCGTCGAGCGGGATGGTTGGCAGCGGGCCTGCCAGCAAGGCATCGAGATGGGTGAGGAGATCGGCGCGCACCGGCGCCAGCGACGGGCCGGGATATTGGCTCTCCCAGTCGAGCGCCATCCAGGCGTGCACCAGCGCCGGATCGAGCGGTCCCTGGTTGCCCAGCATCAGATAGACGCGGGTCGCCTGGTAGAGGAAGTCGGGCCGGTCCAGGCTGCCGCGCATTTCCGTCTCGAGCCGATAGAGCAGCCGCGGCAGCAGGATGCGCTCCAGTGCGTGGCGATAGACGAGGTCTGCCGCCGCCGCCAGCTTGTCGCTTTGGGAAAGCCCGAACCCGCCGACCGCCGGCGTGCCGTGCGCCGCCATCTGGGCGGCATAGCCGAACGGCAGGGCGCGCGCCTGATCGAGCAGGGGCGCGATGGCAGGCAGATCCGAATCCGCGACCGGATCGAGCTTCTGCTTCGCCGCTGCCTGCTGGTAGGCGGCGATCGCGGCATTGCTCTTCGCGATCGCCGCCTGGTTTGCCGAGCGGCTGGAGACGAACAGGGCTGCGAGCACGATGACGACGATCGCAACCGCCGCGAAAGCGCCGCCCCTGAGCAGGGCCAGCCGGCGCCGGGTCGCCGGGTCGGCCACGCCCAGCATTGCCTCGCCGAAGATCACATCGCGGAGCAAGCGGCCGAGGAAATAGCTCCGCCCGTGCTCCGGCTTGAGGCTTGGCGCCCGCTTCTGATCGACCCCGAAGGCGCGGGCGAGAGAGGCGGTCAGGCGATCGATCGGGGTTCCCTCCTGGGTGCCGGAGGTGAAATAGACGCCGCGCAGGAAGGGGGCCGGATCGAGCCGGGAGCCACCGAAGGCGGCCTCGAGGAAACCCTCGATCGGCTCGCCGAGGCTCGCCATCTGCGCCGGGAAGCCGGCGATCAGCGCGCGGCGGTCGGGGCTGCGCTCGGCTTGCAGGCGTTCGAAGAGGCGTCCGTTCAGCCGTTCCATCAGCCCGCCGAACGCTTCCTTGAAGCGTGCCGCCACGCCGCCGGTGCCTGCCGCTCCGACGGGGAAGGTCGTGCCCCAGACCTGCGCCCGCTTCTCGCGGTCGAGATCGTCGAAGAACTCGGTGAAACCGGCCAGGAGATCGGCCTTGGTGAAGAGCGCATAGACCGGTACCTTGACGCCGAGCCGTTCCGTAATCTCCTTGACACGCCTGCGGATCGCGCGCGCGTGCGCGAGGCGCTCCGGCTCCGGGCCGGCGATATCGGTGACGGAGATCGCCACCATCACCCCGTTCAGCGGCTGGCGTGTGCGTGTTCGCTTGAGGAGATCGAGGAACGATTCCCAACCGGCCCGGTCAACCGCGGCGGCGGAGTCCTGCGTGGTGTAGCGCCCGGCGGTGTCGATCAGTACCGCCTGCTCGGTGAACCACCACTCGCACAGCCGCGTTCCGCCCACTCCGCCGAGCGCTCCTTCGCCCATGTCGGCGGCGAGGGGGAATTTCAGCCCCGAATTCAGCAGTGCCGTCGTCTTGCCGGCCCCGGGCGGACCGATGATCACGTACCACGGCTGTTCGTAGAGATAGCCGCGCCGTCCTGCCGCCTTCCGTAAAAGCCCGAGTGCGTTGGCCAGTTTTTCCTTGACGGCGGCGACTTCCTCGGCGGTTGCGGCGAGCTCCGGATCGACCTGGCCTTCCGCCGTGACCCCTTTCGCGAGCGAGGCATCCCGCTGCCGCCGCCGATGGTCGATCCAGAGATTGGCAATGAGCCAGACGAGGATGATCAGCAGGATGATCACCGCCCGCACCAGCGCCGGCTCCAGGGGCGGCGCCAGCGGGCCGAAGAACCAGACCAGGACCGCGAGCAGCAGCGCCCCGAGTGCGGAGAGGAACCACCGCGAGCCGAGGAAGCCGATCAGAGATGCCATGGCAGAGCCCTCAGCTTTGCCGGATCAGAACGATTTCGATCCGCCGGTTCAATGCCCGCCCGGCCTCGGTCGTGTTCGGCGCGATCGGGTCCGCATCGGCGAGGCCCTGCACGGCAATCCGCGAGGGATCGCCGATGGTGCGGCCGAGAATCGCCGCCGCGGCCGCGGCCCGTGCCTGCGAGAGCTGGTAGTTCGAGGGGAACTGGACGGTGTGGATCGGCTCGCTGTCGGTATAGCCGCGGACCTCCACTTTTCCGGGATTGACCTTCAGCTCGGCGCCAATGCGCTGCAGCAGCGGTACGAACTTGCTGCTCACGGTGGCGCTGCCGGAATCGAACATGCCCTGGTTCTCGATCCGGATGATCGGCACTGCTTCGGTGCCCAGGACCTCGACGAGGCCGGCATGGATCTCGGGGGCGAGGAAGCCGCGCAGGGTTTCGAGAATGCCCGGCACTGCCGGCGGCGGCGGGGGTGGCGGAGGCTTGACGACGGCAGCCCGGAGGATCGTCGGCATCCCAGGCGGGGGAACCGCCAGGGCGGCGGCGAATGCCTGGTCGGAATGGGTATTCAGCGAGCGGCCGGCCCAGAACCAGACCCCGAGGATGATGCCGAGGCCGATGACCGCGGCGACCCAGACCGGGAAGACGGCGCGTGTCGGATGATAAGCTGCCGCGACACCTTGCCAGCGCGGCGAAAGCTCGGGTGAGGCCGCCGGGCGGGCGCGGGCGAGAGTGGCATAGGTTTCCTCGCGCAGCCGGTCGAGCTCGCCCGGGCCGCGCGGGGACAACCGGTAGCGGCCCATGAAGCCCAGCGAGAGGCAGAGATACATCAGTTCCAGCACGGGCAGGAACCGCCCGGGGTTCTGGCGCACCTGCGCCAGGAGCTCGAAGAAGCGCTCCCCGCTCTGCACCTCCTGATGGAAAGTCGAGACGAGAGAGCGTGTGGCCCAGGCGCCCTGGCTGCCCCACGGCGTATTCAGCACCACATCGTCGATGCTGGCGCAGAGTGCGTAATGCGCCGGGCGGAGCTGCTCCATCGGCACCTCCGCCGCCCGTGCCGACTGTTCGAAGCCCTGTACCTCGCGCACCGTGCGGGCCAGAAGCTCGGCCGGATCGGGCTGGGAGAGCGTGTTCCTGAGCCGGCTCAGGAGCTGCAGCAGGGGTGCCGCCGCCGCCAGCAGGGCCGAGCCGCCAACCGCGACCCGTTCCGGTCCCGAGGCCGCGGGCTGGGGCGCCTCGGCAGCCTGAGGTGGCGGGGCGACGGGCGCGCCGGGCGGTCGAGGCGGCGGTGACCGCCCGCCGGGAACCGGCCGGATGACCGTGCGGTCTGAGTCGTCAGGCTCCGAAAAGGGATTGTCGCTCACCGTGGGATCTCCTCCCTCAGCCGCGAATCGCCCAAAGCTCGATCCTGAGATTTGGGAAATCGCCCGACACGTGGATCGCAAATCCACCCGAGCTTTGCATCTGCTGCCAGTGCGGCGAGTTCCGATCGAGCTCGAAATAGCTCGCGCCGGCATAAAAGGGGATTTGCCGCGGCGCCACGGGCAGCGGCCGGACCGCGATTCCCGGCATCGCCACATTGACCAGTTCGCGGATTTGCTCAACCGCACCGATCTTGACCTGGGCGGGGAACAGCCGGCGCAGGGTTTCGGTCGGCATGTCGGACTGCACGGCCAACACGAAGCTCGCGGCGCGCAGGATGTTGCGATCAACGATTGGCCCGACCCTGACGCCGTGGCGGCGTTCCTGCAACGGGATCGCCACCGCCGTCTGCTCGATCACCGCCGAAAGCGAGCGGCGGAGATCCGCGATCACCGGGGCAAAGCTCCGCTGCAAGTCCTCGTGACGGTAGGCGGGATAGGTGTTCGGCCGCCGGCCGGACTCGGTGAAGGTCGCGAATTCGCCTGCCATCTGCACCAGCGTCGCATACAGCTCCTCGGGATGGACCTGGCCTGAATCCGCCCAGTGCGAGAGGAGCTTCTGCCAGCGATTGACCGACTGCAGGAGCAGGAAGTCGGCCACCTCCGCCACGCCGCGCGCCCCCGGCTGGGTCAGCCGCCCGGCCAGCGCCTCGCCACGCTGGTTCAGCATGCCGGCAAGCTCGGTGATGAAGCCGGAAAGGGGTGCCGCGGCCGAGCAGGCGAGTGCGGGCGGTATCCAGCGTTCATCGAGGCTCACCTTGCGGTCGGCTGCGACCTCGAGCACCCGTGCCAGCCCGATGCAGCTATAGCCGGACCGCTCGTCGGTCTCGAGCAGGTAGCGCAGGCCGAGCCGCGCGATCCTGAGGCCCGCCGGCTGGGGCGAGGCGGAGTGGGTGTCGTAGGCCTCGAACTCCTTGGCCTCGTAACGGGCCGACAGCGCATCCGGCCCGCGGATTTCGATGGCTCCCGGCTGGCGCAGCGGCACGGCCAGAAAAACCAGTGCATTGCGTGTCCCCTCCGCCAGTTCGAGCGGCGGGGGATGGTCGGTCTCGCCGGGCAACTGGAAGGGCGTTCCATCATCGAACACGCCGGCCGCCGCCGACAGGGCGAACCGCCCGGTGGCGAGAAGATCGCGGTCGATCGACACTTCGGCGAGCCCCCACGGGTGCGCCCTGAGGCCGGCTACCCGCTCGCGCAAAAAGGCTTCGAGCCATCGATCCTGCTGCTGAAAATGCTGGGCGCGCAGGAACATCCCTTCCTCCCACACGACCCGGTTGGTCCACGTCATGGCGCCCCCGACACCTTCAGAATCTCAACCGGCACGTTATAGGCGACCCTGCTGAAATCGGTTCGTTGGCTGCTCCAACCGCGCCGCATCCTTGCCCTACCGCCGATCAGACACAGCCGCTCAAGGCTATCGGTATCACTTCGCCCTCGCAAGTGCGGTGACAGGGCACAAAGCTCCCAAAAACCAAAAGCGGGTGGTTCGGTTCCGACGTTTGGCGAGCACGATCGGCCCCGGATCGGAAGACGGGGATCGAATCTGCCGACAGAGTTCGCCGCCGGCTTGCCGGCCCGCCCATTCTCTACCCGGTCATTCCGCCGGCAAGGCGACCGGCCGCAAATGCCGCCGACCGCGTGCCGCCGCCGCGACCAGCACGCTCGCCGCCATGACCGCCGCGACCAGCAGGAGCACCATGGCGGGATATCCGGCGCCGATCAGGAAACCGAACGGCACCGGGGTCAAGGCGGAACCGAGCGGCAGGCCGGCGGAGACGAAGCCGAACACGGTACCGACCTGCCCGGGAGGGGACGCCGCCTTCACCATCATGTCCCGCGGTGTGCGGCTGGTGCCGAACAGCATCCCGGCGGCAAACACGCAAAGAAAATCAAGCGCAACCGGCAGCGGCAGCGACGCCACGGCAAAGAACAGCAACGAGGCCGGAACGGTCAGCACGGCCACGAGGCGGAAATGGTGCGCGGTCCGGTCCGATACCCACCCGCCAACCAACACGCCGCCGCTCACTCCGACCAGGTAGGCGGTGAGCACCGAGGAGGCGAGTGCGACGTCCATCTTGCGGGCCTGGTGCAGGACCGTGATCAGCCACGCCTGGACCCCCGTGGTCGCCATCGAGGTCATCGCGTAGAAGAGCAGGAACAGCAGTATCGCGCGCGTCAACAGCAGCGCCCGGCCGGAGAGCTTGGGCGAGACCCCGGCCGGCGCTTCCGGCGGTCGGTCGAGCAGGATCTTGCTCTGCCAAAGGATCGAGGCGACGAGCGGCAGGCCCGCCAACCCGACCACCGCCAGCGCACCGCGCCAACCGAGCAGGAGGGTGAGCCCGATGGTGAGCGGCGGGCCGGCAGCGAAACCGACATTGCCGGCAAAGGTATGCAAGGAGAAGGCGCGGCCGATGCGATGACCGCTCACCGAGGCGCTGAGGATCGCATAGTCGCAGGGGTGGATGACCGCATTGCCGATGCCGGAGAGAGCGGCCAAGGCGAGAATCTGCCAATACTCGGTAGCGAGCGACATGGCCGCGATCGAGAGCGCCATCAGCGCCGCCCCGCCGATCAGGAAGCGGCGTGCTCCATGGCGGTCGACCAGGAAGCCGACCGGGGTCTGCAGCGCCGCCGTGACGGCCGAGAGCAGCGCCACCGCCAGCCCGAGCGCGGCGTAGCTTACGTGGAAACTCTGCTGCCATGCGATGAAGAGGGGCGGCAGGCAGAGCAGGTAAAAGTGGGACAGGAAGTGCCCCGTCGCGATCAGCAAGTTCACCCGCGTATCGGGCAGGCGCGCCATCGACGACCCTACACCATTGCCGGTGGGTGAGCTTCGGGCCGGGCGGGGGTGCCGTCAACCGAGAGGCCGGTTGGCGACCGGCGGTTTTCCACAGTTTTCCGCGTCATCCGGGCATTGCGACGTTGAGCCACTCGCCTGGAAGGGATACTCTATGTTGTGGCCGAACTGGGCTGGAGACCACGAGATGGAGTGGACCGAGGAACTGATCATCCATTTGCGGGGGCTTTGGGAGGAGGGCCGGTCGACCGCCGAAATCGGCCGCGTGATCGGCATGTCGAAAAACGCAGTGGTCGGCAAGGCGCATCGCCTCAACCTTCCGCCGCGCCCCTCCCCGATTCGCCGCGAGCCCGGAGCGCCGGCATATCGTCCGCGGCCGGTCTCGCGCGGGCCGACGCTGCCGCCGCTGGCGGCGATCCGGATGGATAAGGGCCCGGAGCCGCCGGCACCGAGAATTTCCCATCCGCCCAAACTGCCGCTCGACCAGGAAGCCGGCGTCGATGCCGGTGTGTCCGCCGCGGCGGCGCGGCAGGTCGCGCCGGAACGGCCGGCGCGGGGGCGCGAAATGGCCTGTTGCTGGCCGCTCGGCGAGCCCGGCACGGCGGGCTTTCGTTTTTGCGGCGCGGTCGCGGCGCCCGGGAAGCCCTACTGCACGACGCATGCGCAGCTTGCCTACGTGCGGGTTCGCGACCGCCGCGAAGACGCCGCCTGAGAGGGGGGCGCCAACCATCCGTTGCGGTGGCCGGTGCTGCGGCGTATCGTCCGCGCCGGAGGCTGGCCGGTCTCATCGAGAAGGACCGGCAGAATGGGGAGCGGGCGGCTGATCCTCCATTGGTACCCGGGTTCACAAGGCAGACGGCCTGCCGTGTGGCGGCCTCGGCCAGGAAAAGCGGAAAGGTTGCGGAGCGATGCCGAAGGGCACCGTCAAATGGTTCAATCCCACGAAGGGTTACGGCTTTATCGCCCCGGATACCGGCGGCAAGGATGTGTTCGTACATATCAGTGCCGTGCAGAAGGCCGGAATGCGGAGCCTGAGCGAAGGACAAAAGATCGGCTTCGAGATCGAGCAGCAGCAGAACGGCCGCACGGCCGCGGTCAACCTCTCCAAGACCGAGTAGACCCGATCGGGCTGACCGTGCAGCCCGAGACGGGTCTCGCGGTTTATGCGAGCCCGCGTTTCACGCCCTCCGACGATTCCGCCGCGGGCGATCGCGGGCTGGTCCGAGGAAGGGCGGCCCGGCGCCCGGCCGGGACCTGCCGGGCGCTGCCGGCGCAGGCGCTGTGGGGCGCCCCGAGGCCAAGACGCGGTCCGCATCGCTCCTGGAGCGTGTGCAGCGTGACTGAACACGCTCTCTCTCGTCTGAGCGAGCGGATTCACGTGCTGGCCTCTCCCGCTTGGGATCGCTGCGCGATTCCAGTCAAGCACGATCGGCTCCTGGCATTTGGCCGGAGGTGTGAGGGACGTTGGCGATGAGAGACGCGCTGAATTCCGGCTCCGAACTCGGATCGCCCCGTGCGACGCCGCGCGCGGCGCTGGACAGAGAGGCCGTTCTCGCAGCCTACCGGCGTTGGGCGGAGAACTATGACTGGGTATTCGGCGCCGTCTCGGCGCCGGCACGGCGGCGGACGGTTGCGCTCATCAACCGGCTGCCCGGCCGGCGCGTGCTGGAGGTCGGCGTCGGCACCGGTCTTGCGCTCCCGTTCTACACCCCGGACAAACGCGTGACCGGGATCGACCTCTCCCCGGAGATGCTCGGCCATGCCAGAAAGCGTGTCGCCGGGCGGAGGCTTGGCAGCGTCGAAATGCTGGCTGAGATGGACGCGGAGGCGATGAGCTTCGGTGACGCTTCCTTCGACATTGCGGTTGCCATGTTCGTCGCCTCGGTGGTTCCGCATCCGCGCCGCCTCGTTGCCGAGATGCGCCGCGTGGTGGTGCCGGGTGGGCCGCTTCTGTTCATCAATCACTTCGCCGCAGAACACGGGCCCCGATGGTGGATCGAGCGGGCGATGGCACCGGCCAGCCGCGCGCTCGGCTGGCATCCCGACTTTGCGATCGAAGCCCTGCTCGCGGCAGGCGAACGGGCGCGCGCCCGGCTGACGGCGGCACCGCCGGGCGGCCTGTTCACACTGGTGGAGCTGGCGAACAACTGACCCCGCCGGGGCTCGGAAAAGAAAGATCCATCATCTTTGTAATCCGGCCCCGCCGTCTTGTCCATCGCCACTTGATCTCGGCGAACCTGTGCGTTAGGCCAAGCGCCGAGGCAGGCCGATGGAGCCCGCCGCGATTTTCGTCAGATGGATCGGCCGATGCAGCTTCTGCGCCGCTGTGCTGCTTTTCTCCCAGGCTGGTATCGCGCCCTCGCCCTGCTCGTTCTTCTGGCTCCGCACGCCTGGGCAGACGGCGCCGGCGGCGTGGTCGCCCGGCCACGCCCATGGCAGATCGATTTGCAGCCAGGCTACAGCCCGACGATGCGGGATCTGATCTGGCTCAATGACTGGATAGTGACGCCGATCATCGTCGTCATCGTCGCACTGGTGGCGGTGCTCGTCGGCTACGCGCTGTGGCGCTTCAACGAGAAGCGCAACCCGGTGCCGAGCCGGATCACCCACAATCCGCCGCTCGAAATCGCCTGGACCGTGATTCCGGCACTGATCCTGATCGGGATGGCGATTCCATCCTTCCGCCTGGTGTTCTTCCAGAACCGCACCAGCGATCCGTACATGACCATCGATGTTACGGGTCATCAATGGTACTGGGAGTACAAATATCCGGGTCAGGGAAATCTCGACTTCATCAGCAGCATCATTCCCGCAAACCAGCTCAAGCCCGGACAATACCGTCTCCTTTCGGTCAATCATCCGTTGGTGCTGCCGGTCGGCAAGAATATCCGCGTCCTGCAGACCAGTGGCGATGTGATCCACAGCTTCTTCGTGCCGAGCCTCGGCATGCAGCGCTACGCCATTCCGGGGCAGACGATCGAGACCTGGGTCAGGATCGACCAGCCGGGCACGTTCTATGGCGAATGCAACCAGATTTGCGGGCTGAACCACCACGAAATGCCGATCGAGGTGCAGGCGGTTCCGCTGCCCCAGTTTCTCGCCTGGGCCAAGCTTGCCGCGAAGGAGCAGGCGGAGAACGGTACGGTGCCGCCGGTTTCGGCGGTTGCCTCGGTCGGCACGACCGGAAGAGCGGCGCTCAGCAAGGTTGCGGAAGTAACGCATCGCCCGGTGGTGAGCCCGGGCAAAGGAGACTGAGAGGATGTCTACGTCGGCCGCCTATCAGGGTCATGCCGAACATGTCGGGTACGGGCACGGGCATGTGCCCGGCTTCTTCCGGCGCTGGTTCTGCAGCACCAACCACAAGGACATCGGCACCCTCTACCTGACCTTCTCGGTGTTCGGCGGGTTCGTCGCCGGGACGCTCTCGCTCCTGATGCGCTGGCAGTTGATCGTCCCGGACCATCACACCTTCATCGCCAATGGCCAGACCTGGAATTCGGTGATCACGGCGCATGGCCTCCTGATGATCTTCTTCACCGTGATGCCGGGCCTGATCGGCGGCTTCGGCAACTGGTTCGTGCCGCTGATGATCGGCGCGCCGGACATGGCATTCCCGCGCCTCAACAACATCAGCTTCTGGCTGCTGCCGTTCGCGTTCTGCCTGATCATGCTGGGCCTCTTCGTTCCACCCGGCGCCGGCGTCGGCTGGACGCTCTATCCGCCGCTCTCCGAGGCGACGTACCAGCCCGGCCTGCCGATGGACTTCACGCTGTTCGCGCTGCACCTTGCCGGCATCAGCTCGCTCCTGGGCGCCATCAACTTCATCACCACGATCTTCAACATGCGCGCCCCCGGCATGACGCTGCACAAGATGCCGTTGTTCGTCTGGTCCATCCTCGTCACCGCCTTCCTGCTGCTGCTCTCGATCCCGGTGCTGGCGGGCGCGATCACCATGCTGATCACAGACCGCCTGTTCGGCACCGCGTTCTTCAATCCGGTCGGCGGCGGCGACCCGGTGCTGTGGCAGCACCTGTTCTGGTTCTTCGGCCATCCTGAAGTCTACATCATGATCCTGCCGGCATTCGGGATCGTGAGCCATGTGATCTCGACCTTCAGCCGCAAGCCGATCTTCGGCTATATCGGCATGGTCTATGCCATGGTCGCGATCGGCGTGATCGCCTTCGCGGTCTGGGCGCACCACATGTTCATCTCCGGCATCAGCGTCGATACGCGCGCCTATTTCATGGCCGCGACGCTGGTCATCGCGGTGCCGACCGGGGTCAAGGTGTTCTCCTGGATCGCCACGATGTGGGGCGGTTCGATCGAGATGAAGACGCCGATGCTGTTCGCGGTCGGCTTCATCTTCCTGTTCGTGATCGGTGGCGTGACCGGTGTCGTGCTCGCCAATGCCAGCATCGACCAGGTGCTGCACAACACCTACTACGTGGTGGCGCATTTCCACTACGTGCTCTCGCTCGGCTCGGTGTTCGGCCTGTTCGCCGGCTTCTATTACTGGATCGGCAAGATGTCCGGGCGGCAGTATCCGGAGTTCTGGGGCAAGCTGCATTTCTGGGTGATGTTCGTCGGGGTCAATCTCACCTTCTTCCCGATGCACTTCCTCGGCCTGGCCGGAATGCCGCGCCGCTATCCCGACTATCCGGATGCCTTCGCCGGCTGGAATTTCGTTGCCTCCTGCGGCGCGTTCATCTCCGGTGCCTCGCTGATCATCTTCCTCTACGTCGTCTATCGCATCTTCACCTCGCACGAGGCGGTGGCGGACAATTACTGGGGCGAGGGTGCGACGACGCTCGAGTGGGCGGTGAGTTCGCCGCCGCCGTTCCATACGTTCGAGGAACTGCCGCGGGTCAGCTAATGTGCCGACGCCAACGCTTGATACCGTAGGATGCACCCGAGTGGTCGGCACACACCTCTTTATTTTCAGTGGCCTGCTGATCCCCTTTCCGTTTGCTGCCGGCGGCAGCAAACGTCGGGGGCAGGACACTAGGGAAGTGAGGGCGCGTTCTCTGCGATCGGTGCGATGACCGCCTCTGCCGCCGCGGAAACGACCGGTGAGGCGGTGCGGGCCGAGGTGCCGCTCGCGCAGAGCCCGTCCGTCTCCACCGAGCTCTACGACTGGATCACGCTTCTCAAGCCGCGCGTTCTGCTGCTGGTGGTGTTTACCGGCGTGGTCGGGCTTCTGGTGGCACCCGGGCATCTCGAGCCGTTCCTGGCGGTGGTGGCGGTGCTTGCGATCGCCATGGGAGCCGGCGCATCGGGCGCGATCAACATGTGGTACGATCGCGATATCGATGCGCTGATGCGCCGCACCCAGCGCCGGCCGATTCCGGCCGGAAGGATCAGCGCCGAGGCTGCGCTTTCGTACGGCGTCGTGCTCGGCATGACCTCGGTCATGCTGATGCTGCTCGCTGCCAACGTGCTGGCGGCCGCACTGCTCGCGGTCTCGATCCTTTTCTATGTCTTCGTCTACACCGTCTGGCTGAAACGCCGCACGCCGCAGAACATCGTGATCGGCGGCGCGGCCGGCGCCTTTCCGCCGGTGATCGGCTGGGCTGCGGTCAGCGGATCGGTGACGGCGTTGCCGCTCCTCCTGTTCGCGATCGTCTTTCTGTGGACGCCGCCGCATTTCTGGGCGCTCTCGCTGTTCGCGCACGAGGACTATCGCCGTGCCGGCGTGCCGATGCTGCCGGTGGTGAAAGGGGCGCGCGAGACCCGATGGCAGATATTGCTTTACACGCTGGCGCTGCTGCCGCTCTCGCTGCTGCCGGTGGCGCTTGGCCTCGCTGGCCGGGTCTATGGTGCGGCGGCGCTGCTGCTCGGCCTCGGGTTCATCTGGCACGCCGTCCAGGTGCTGCGTGACGCCCAGGACGAGAGCGGGGTCAGCCGCACCCGCGATGCTCCTGCCAAGGCCGCATTCCGATTTTCGATCTACTACCTGTTCCTGCTCTTCGCTGCGATTGCCGCGGACAGGCTGCTCGGCTGATCCGGAAAATGGCAGACGGCGGCTCCGCCCCGCCTCCTTCCGCCGAGAAGCTGGCCGCGAGGCAAAGGCGAATCCGCAACTGGGCCCTGCTCGTGGCGTTGCTGGTGCTGGCGGGCCTCGTCTATGGCGTCGCCGTGGTGCGCATGATCCACCAGCACCAACTGCCGCATTTCTTCTGAACGGCGCGGGCCGAACGTCATCTCTCTATGCCGGCGTCTCTGTCGGCAACGCCGCCAGAACTCCTGCGCCGATCGCCACGGCTTCCTTGAGCGGTTCGGCGCCGACGCCGATCAGCCGGAAAGCCGTTCGCCCGTCGGCCTCGCGGGCCAGCAAGGCAGTCGCCGCCGAGAGCAGGCGTTCCGGGGCCGCGGTCGGAACCGGCAGGCTCAGATGGCGCGAGCGGGTGCTGAAGTCAGCCGTTCGCAGCTTGAGCACCACGCCGGCGGCGGCGAGATGCCGATCCTGCAGCCGCTCTGCCAAGCGCTCCGTGAGGCTGCCGAGGGAGCGGGCCAAAATCTCCGGGTCCGCCAGATCATGCTCGAAGGTTCGCTCGGTGCTGATCGAGCGCATCTCCTGATCCGCGGTCACTTTCCGGTCGTCCTCGCCGGCGGCGCGGCGCACCAGTGACGGCCCTTCCCGGCCGAGCGATCGCGCGGCTGCCGGCGCGAGGCTCTGAAGGTCAGCCAGGCGCGTGATCCCGCGCGCTGCCAGCCGGCGTTCCGTCACCGGGCCTACTCCGGGCAGCACCCTGACCGGGAGGGGGGCGAGTGCAGCCGCCGCTTCGGCGGCGCCGATCACGGCGAAGCCGCGCGGCTTGTCCTGCCCGGCGGCGAGCTTGGCCAACAACCGGTTGGGCGCCAGGCCGATCGAAACCGTGAGGCCGAGTTCAGATTCCACTTCCCTGGCAAGGCCGGCGAGCAGCACCGCCGGAGGCGCGCCATGGCGGGCCTCGGCACCCGTGAGATCGAGCACCGCCTCGTCGATCGAAAGCGGCTGCACGAGCGGCGTCAGTTTCCGCATGTGGGCGCGGATCGCCCGCGCCGTGGCCGAATACTTGGCGAAATCGGGCCGGATCACGACCGCATCGGGGCAGCGGGCCAGGGCCTGGAACATCGGCATCGCGCTTCGCACCCCGGACAGGCGGGCGACATAGCAGGCGGCGGCGACCACGCCGCGCGCCCCGCCACCGACGATCACCGGCTGCTCGGCAAGCTCGGGCCGGTCTCGCTTTTCGACGCTGGCGAAGAAGGCATCGCAGTCGATATGGGCGATGGGGAGGCGGAACAGCTCCCGGTGCCGGACGATGCGCAGGCCGCCGCAGCCAGGACAGGCGGAAGGAAGGCTGGCCTCTCTGCGAGAAGATCGATACGTGGCAAGGCAGTCCCGGCAGAGGCCGGGGAGGGGGGCCGCAGTCATGGCGGCCACAGCCAGGCCGCCCCGCGCACACCGGAGGCGTCACCGTGCGCGTTACGCACGATCGGCGTGTTCGGGATGTCCGTGAAGATATAACGGCGGATGCGTTCGGGCACATCGGTGGTCAAATGGGCCATGTTGGAGAGCCCGCCGCCGAGGACGATCACGTCGGGATCCAGGATGTTGACGATGACCGCGAGGCCGCGCGCCATCCGATCCGTATGCCGGGCCAGTGCGGCCGCCGCGCGGGCGTCACCGGCGGCGGCGCGGGCTGGCAGGCCCGTGGCATCGCGCGCTCCCGGGCCGTCGCAATCGGCCGCGAGGCCAGGGCCGGACAGCATCGTCTCGAGGCAGCCGTGGAGCCCGCACCAGCAGAGCGGCCCGGGAACCTCTTCCGGTGCCGGCCAGGGCAACGGGGTGTGTCCCCATTCGCCGGCAATGCGGTTGCGGCCGCTCAGCACCTTGCCGTCGATCACGATGCCTCCGCCGCAGCCGGTGCCGATGATGACACCGAAGACGACGTGCGCGCCTTTCCCGGCACCGTCCACGGATTCGCTGAGTGCAAAACAGTTGGCGTCGTTGGCAACCCGGACCTCGCGCCCGAGCATGGCACTGATGTCCCGATCGAACGTATGGCCGTTCAGCGCGATCGAGTTGGCATTTTTGACGAGCCCGGTTGCCGGGCTGATGACCCCCGGAATCCCGATGCCCACGCTTGCACTGGTGCCGATCTGGGCTTCCGCCTCCCGCACCAGCGAGGCAATGCCGGCAAGCGTGGCATCGTAACCCGGGGGCGTCGGGATCCGGTGGCGGATCAGCATGCCACCGTCACGATCGAGAGCGGCGATCTCGATCTTGGTGCCGCCGAGATCGACCCCGATGCGATACGTCCCCATGATGCTCATTCTGCGGGCTAAACCTCGCTTGCTCAAGCATGCCGAGCCGCCGCAGGATGGCGCGCCATGTCCGAAACACTCCTCGATCTCAAGGGTCTTCGCTGCCCGCTGCCGGTTCTCCGGGCGAATCGGGCGCTCCGCCAGATGCCTCCCGGCGCGCGCCTTCGGGTGCTGGCAACCGACCGGGCGGCGATCGCCGACTTCCAGGCATTCTGCCGCGAGAGCGGACATGCGCTGTTGGCCTGGAGCGATGATGCCGGCGTGCTGAGCTTCCTGATCCGCCGCCGCGCCGATCCGCCGCCGCAGGAAAAACCCGCCGACCAGCCGGCGGATGGCCGATGACGGTCGCGCTGATCACGCACGAGGCATGCCTCGGCCATGATCCCGGACCGTTTCATCCGGAATGTCCCGATCGCCTGCGGGCGGTTCTCTCGGCGCTGGCTGCCGAAGAGTTCAGCCCACTCGTGCGTGAAAGCGCACCGCGAGCCGATCGCGAGGCGCTGAGAGGCGTCCACCCCGACTTTTATATCGATGAGATTCTCGCCGTCAGGCCGAAAGCCGGCGAATATCATGCTCTCGACCCCGACACGGTGATGAGCGCCGGCAGCATCGAGGCGGCGTTGCGGGCGGCCGGAGGCGCGATCGCCGGCGTCGATGCCGTGATGGAGGGCCGGGCGCAGGCAAGTTTCGTTGCCGTTCGCCCGCCCGGCCATCACGCCGAGCCGGCGCGGCCGATGGGGTTCTGCCTGTTCAGCAATGTTGCGGTTGCCGCGCTCCATGCACGCGCGCGCTGGGGCCTGCAACGAATTGCCATCGTCGATTTCGACGTTCATCATGGCAACGGGACGCAAGCCGTCTGCTTCGGCGATGCCGGTCTCTTCTACGGATCGAGCCATCAAAGCCCCTGTTATCCAGGCACCGGATCGGCCGCGGAACGCGGTGTTGCCGGCAACGTGGTGAACGTGCCGCTGCCGCCCGGCAGCTCCGGGCGGGCCTTCCGGCAAGCGTGGGAGAGTGTGATCCTGCCGGCCCTTACAGGGTTTGCACCCGAGCTCCTGCTGGTTTCCGCCGGCTTCGATGCTCACGAGGCGGATCCCCTCGCCGAGCTTTGCCTGCAGGAGGCAGACTTCGCATGGCTCACCGCGGAGCTGGTTCGCTTCGCGGGCGCCTCGGCAGAGGGACGGATCGTTTCAGTACTGGAAGGCGGCTATGACCTTGCGGCGCTGGCCGCGAGTGCCGCGGCCCACGTGCGCGGGCTGATACGCGCGGATTGACTGCAATCCGAGGTCTTCCCGCTGCCGGGAGGCCACAACAGGAGAATGCGATGCCGGACGCGAAGCAGCCCACCGACATTGCCGGGCTTTCGTTCGAAGAGGCGCTGGCCGAGCTGGAGCGGATCGTCAAGGGCCTGGAAGGCGGGCAGCTCAAGCTCGAGGAGGCGATCGGCGCCTATGAGCGGGGAAGCCTGCTGCGCCGGCATTGCGAAGCGAAGCTCGCGGAGGCGGAAGCGCGCGTTGCAGCCATCGTCGAGCGCGCGGACGGCACGCTCGGGTTGCGGGAAAGCGAGTGATGGCGACCGTCGTCGCGGTTGCGGATTCGGCGCTCGAGCAGGCGCGCGAAGACGCCGCCACAGCGGTCGAGGCGGCGCTCGATGTGCTGTTGCCCGGGTCGGACGGACCGGATGCGCGGCTGGACGAGGCGATGCGTTACGCAGCACTCGGCGGCGGCAAGCGGTTGCGTGCCTTCCTGGTGATGCAGAGCGCCGCTCTGTTCGCGGTCAGCCCCACCTGTGCGGCGCGGGTCGCTGCGGCAGTGGAAATGCTGCATGCCTATTCTCTCGTGCATGACGATCTGCCGTCCATGGACAACGACGATCTTCGCCGCGGCAGACCGAGCACGCACAGGGCATTCGATGAGGCAACGGCGATCCTGGCCGGCGATGCGCTGCAGGCGCGCGCCTTCGAGGTGCTCGCCGAGCCCGATACCCACGCGGACCCGCAGGCAAGGGCCGAGCTGGTGCAGGCCTTTGCCGCGGCGGTCGGGCCGCGCGGCATGGTGGGCGGGCAGATGATCGATATGCTGGCGGAAGGCAAGGAACTGACGGCGCCGGAAGTGACGCGCCTGCAGTCGATGAAGACCGGACGGCTGATCGAATTCAGTGCCGAAGCGGGGGCCATTCTCGGCCGCGCGCCGCTGCCGCGGCGCCAGGCCCTGTTCCGCTACGGGCGCGAACTCGGGGCCGCATTCCAGATCGCCGACGATCTTCTCGATGCCGAATCGAGCACGGAAGAGATGGGCAAGACCGCCGGCAAGGACGCTGCCGCCGGCAAGGCGACGCTGGTCGCGCTGCTGGGGCCGGTGCGAGCCCGCGAGCAGGCGCAGCTCCTGGCCGCGCAGGCGGCAGCCCACCTCGAGCCGTTCGCCGAACGGGCCGATCTCTTACGCGCGCTCGCCCGTTACGTGGTGGCGCGGCGCGCCTGACGGTTCTGGTGGCAAAGGCGCGCGCCGACCTTCTTCTCGTGGAACGCGGCCTTGCCGAAAGCCGCGCCCGTGCCCAGGCGCTGATCCTGGCGGGACTAGTCTATTGCGGCGAACGGCGCGTGGAAAAGCCGGGCCAGACCCTGGCTTCCGGGGCAACCATTTCGGTGCGCGGGCGGGATCATCCCTGGGTGTCGCGCGGCGGGGTCAAGCTCGCGCATGCCATCTCGCATTTCGGGCTCTCTCCCGCCGGACGAATCTGCCTCGACATCGGCGCCTCCACCGGCGGCTTCGTCGATGTGCTGCTTGCGCACGGGGCGGCGCGCGTCCACGCAGTCGATGTCGGGCACGGCCAGCTTGCATGGAAGCTGCGCAACGATCCGCGCGTCGTCCTCCACGAGCGCATCAATGCACGCTACCTCTCGAAGGGGGAGATTCCCGAATCGGTCGGGGCGGTCACCTGCGATACGAGCTTCATCGGGCTCATGAGCCTGCTTCCCGCGCCGCTTGCGCTGGCGGCGGAGGACGCATGGGCGATCGCGCTCATCAAGCCGCAGTTCGAGGTCGGGCCGCGCGCTGTCGGGCGAGGCGGCGTGGTGCGCGATCCGACGGAGCACGAGCGGGTATGCGAGCGGATTGCAGAATGGTGGGCCGCACTTCCCGGCTGGCGCGTGCTCGGCATGACCGAAAGCCCGATCACCGGCCCGGCCGGAAACCGCGAGTTCCTGATCGCCGCGCTCCGTTCGGACTCCTGAGCGCGAGGGCTGCGCTTGCCAGCGCCGGGGGATCGGCCGAGCATCGGCGCTCCGGGCAAACGGAGCCATCATGGAATACAGAACATCGCCGCACATTACCCAGCACTGGGTGATCGCCAAGCCCGCCGCGCGAGGGCGTCGCGGCATCGTCGCTGCCCAGGCGCGAGCGGCGGCAGAAGCGGGCGTTGCCGTGCTGGACGCGGGGGGCAATGCAGCCGACGCAGCGGTGGCAACCGCCTTTGCGCTCGCTGCGGTCGAACCGTGGAACTCGGGGCTCGGCGGCACCGGTTTTGCGCTCATTCACCCGGCGCGTGCGACGCACGCGGAGGTGGTGGATTTCGGCCCTGTCGCGCCGCGCGGCCTGGAGCCGGGCCGCTTCCATCTGACCGGGCGGATGAAGCAGGATCTCTTTGCCTGGCCCGAGGTCGAGAACGACGCCAACATCCACGGGCCGCTTTCGTTCGTCATTCCTTCTGCGGTCGCCGGCTATGCGGCGCTGCATGAGCGCTGGGGAAGGCTGCCGCTGGCCGAGGTGATGGCGCCATCCGTTGCGCTGGCAAAGCGCGGCCTGCCCGCGGACTGGCTGACGACGCTCAAGATCGCCAATTCCGCAGCCACGCTCAGGCTTTATTCCGAAAGCGCGCGCCTCTACCTGCCTGGCGGCCTGCCGCCGGTCCCACCCTACCAGGGAACGCCCGGCTTCCTTGCGCTCGGCCATCTGCCGCAGACGCTCGATCGCCTCCGCCACGCGGGGCTCCGCGACTTCTACGAGGGCGACGTCGCCGCCGGCATCGTTGCGGATATCAAAGCGATCGGCGGCCTCGTCGATGCGGAGGATTTGCGTTCCTGCGCACCGCGCCTGCGTCCGGCGATGGAGGTGGCCTGGGGAGGCGGCCGGACGCTGCAATTGCCGGGCGGCCTCAATGCCTCGCCGACCTTCGCGCGCGTGCTCGAACTCCTGCATGTGAGGCCGGCGCCGAAGACGCCGGATGCCCAGTGGTACGCGCTTCTCGCCCGATCGCTGAAGGCGGCTTATGCAGAACGCCTGGCCGGAATCGGTGATGCAGAGCCGAAAGCGGCGGAGAGTTGCACCACGCATCTGACGGTGTGCGATGCAGAAGGCGGCATGGCGGCCGTCACCAGCACGCTTCTTTCCTCCATGGGAAGCCGCGTGGTGCTGCCGACCTCCGGCGTGCTGATGAACAACGGCGTGATGTGGTTCGACCCGCGGCCGGGACAGCCGAACTCGATGGCACCGGGCAAGCGGCCGCTCTGCAACATGTGCCCGAGCATCATCCGCGACGGGTCGCGACCATGGCTTGCCGGAGGCGCCTCTGGCGGCCGGCGCATCCTCGCCGCGATGGTGCAGATGCTTTCTTTCATTGCGGATTTCGGAATGGACGCGGAGGCTGCTGCGCATCATCCGCGAATCGATGTCTCCGGGCCCGACGAGATCACCGCCGATGGCCGCCTGACACCCGAGATTCTGGAGGCACTGACGAAAGAGGGTCCCGTGGAGCTCGCCGAACACGGTGTTCTGCCCGTCAATTTCGCCTGTCCAAACCTGATCGAAAGCCGCGCCGATGGCACGCGTGTCGGGATCAGCGACGTGATGTCACCCTGGTCGGCGGCGATGGCGCAGCAGTGACAATGCGATCGTGCGATCGGGCACCAGTACCCACTTTTGTCGCTGAGTGGTACAGACCGGGTAGATTCCCGACATGTTAGACTGGGTTGATGGTCGACAGGTCAAGTTGCATCGGAGGGAGGGCCGCCGATGCCGTTTCTGGAGACCTGCCGAATGGAAGAGCGTGTTCGAATGATGCTGGACTACGATACGGGGAACTGGAGCGTTTCGGAGTTGTGCCAGCGCTACCGGGTCTGTCGAGATA
>JASHOA010000009.1 GCA_030041375.1 Acetobacteraceae bacterium | reverse complement strand
TATTGCGGCTTGCCACCAGTCCGCTCCGCCACCTGGAACGAGGCCAATGGCACCCGATCCACCGCTGCGACGATGAAGTGGGCAACATCATTCGCTGGCAGCCAGTCCTTGAGGTCCGGCGGCAGCAGAAAAGACTGGTCACGGTTGAACGGTACGAAGTTCGACATAGCTGGATGCTATCCAGCTATCGAGAATTTGGGTACCCCCCAATCCGACACGGGGCTAGAGCAATTTCCGTTCGCCATGGCTCACGGCAACTGCTCTAGCTCTTTGTTTTGGCGAGCATCTTCACGCGATCAGCCGATTCCGTCTGATCGCGATCTGCTCTAGCGGCTGAACCGATCGCTACTCGTCCTTCAGCGGGCGAGACAGCAGCGCCTCCATTGCGGCGGGAAGAGTCGTTTCGCCAGCAAGAAGATCCGCGACCAGGGCGGCAAGCGGCACCTCGCAATTCGCGGCCCGGGCGCGCGCCGCAAGTGCGGGCGCCGTGCTCACGCCTTCGGCCACGCCTTCGAGTTGAGAGAGTATATCTCCCGGCGCCGCGCCGCGGCCGAGGGCATCGCCAAAGCGAAAATTGCGGCTCGCCCGGCCGGTGCAGGTCAGCACCAGATCACCGAGGCCGGAAAGGCCGAAACCGGTTTCCGGCTTGCCGCCCAGTGCAGCGATCAGCCGCCCGAGCTCCGCCAATCCGCGCGTCACCACCGCGGCGCGCGCGTTCTCGCCAAGGCCTGCGCCGATCACCGCACCGGCAGCAATCGCGATCACGTTCTTGGCGGCTCCGCCGATCGCGGCACCGAGCGGATCCGCATTGCCGTAGAGACGGAAGGCGGACGAGGAGAGCAGGCTCAGAAGCTGGGCTCTCAGGCCGGGGTCCGAGGCTGCGAGCACGGCCGCAGCGGGCAGCCCCGCGGCGATCTCGGCGGCAAAGGTCGGCCCGCTCAGCACCGCCAGCGGTGCCCCCTGATGAAGCGCACCGGCGATCTCATGCGGCAACAGCCCGGTTGCTGTTTCCATGCCCTTGGCAGCGACGATGAGCGGGCGGCCAGCCGCGGTGATTTTCGTCGCAATCGAGCGGAAATGCTGCACCGGCACGGCAAGCAGCAGCACCTCTGCTTGGGAGAGAGAGGGCTCGTCCGCGAGCACAACCTGAGGCGGGAGCGCAACACCGGGAAGCCGTGGATTGCGGCGGGTTTTTCGCATCTCCGCCCGCCGCACCGGATCGCGTGCCCAGAGCGATACGAAATGGCCGGCGCGGGCACCAAGCAACGCCAGCGCTGTGCCCCACGCGCCGGCTCCGACAATGCCGAGTTTACCCACCGGTTACGCGCAGCAGTGCAGCACCGCCGCCGGACTCGCCACGCCCAAGCCGCTCGGCGAGCGCATCGAGGATGGCGCTCGCCGCAGGGCCAAACTCGTACGGAGGCCTCACCACGATCAAGCCGGCGCCGTTCAGCCGCGCCGGATCCGTGGGCTCCCGGAGATAAAACTCGGCCGCCACAACGTCGGGAAGCCGAAATGCTGCGAGTGACTCGTGGAAGGCGCGCACCGGTGCCCGATGCTTGATCGGATACCAGGCCGCGAGAACACCGGTCGGGAAGCGGGCATATGCAATGCCGAGGCCCTCGGCGACGCGGTCGAGTTCGCCGGGCGCCTCGTAGGGAGGATCGATCAACACCAGGCCGCGGCGCGGCTCTGTCGGCAGCAGTCCCCTGAACGCCTCCCAGCCGTCACGGTAATGAATGGCGACCTGCCGATCTCCGGCGAAGCGGGCCTTCAGGAGAGCGTATTCCTGAGGATTGAGCTCGCAGCAAATCAGCCGGTCGGCAGGACGCAGCAGGCGGCGTACGAGCAGGGCGGAACCCGGGAACACTCCGGCGGGCTCCTCCATGATGTCCCGCACGAGCGCGACATAGTTGGCAAGCGCAACGGGAGGATCGGCCAGCAGGCGGCCGATGCCCTCCTGCCATTCGCCGGTTCGTTCGGCTTCCGGGCCGGCAAGGTCGTACGCGCCGGCGCCGGCGTGGCTATCGAGCACGCAGATCGGGCGTTCCTTCTGTTGCAGCCTGGAAATGAGCCAGGTCAGCAGCGCCTGCTTGAGGCAGTCCCCGAAACTCCCGGCGTGATAGGCGTGGCGATAATTCATCCGGCCATCTCCTCGAGTGGCCAGCGTGGCCGTGCAGGCGCATTGAGCCCGTTCGCCATCCCAAGGCGCAGCCGCTCAATACCGGCCCAGGCGACCATCACGGCGTTGTCGGTGCATAGCCGGGCGGGTGGGGCGAACAGTGAAAAACCGCTGCCGGCCGCAACGGCGGCAAGCGCCGAACGCAGCGCCATGTTGGCGGCAACCCCGCCCGAGGCGACCAGGAGGCGCCCCTCAGAATGAAGGCGCGCGAAAAGCGCAATCGCCTGGCCGGCGCGGTCCGCGAGCACGTCGCCCATGGCACGCTGGAAAGAGGCGGCGATGTCGGCGGCATCGGCGAGTGGCAGCGGCCCTTCGGGAAATTGCGCGATTGCCCGCGCCACCGCCGTTTTCAGCCCACTGAAGCTGAAATCGCAGCCCGGCCGTCCCGCCAGCGGGCGGGGAAAGCGAAAGCGGTCCGGCTGGCCGCCTGTTGCCAGTTGCTCGAGCGCGGGTCCGCCGGGCCAGGGCAGGCCGAGCAGTTTTCCTACCTTGTCGAATGCCTCGCCGGCGGCGTCGTCGATGGTTTGCCCGAGAAGCTGGTAATTTCCCACCCCTTCAACCGCCACCCACTGGCTGTGCCCGCCGGAGACGAGCAGCAGAAGGTAGGGAAACTCGGCAGAGCCGACACCGGGCAGGCGTGGGGTCAGGGCATGCGCCTCGAGATGGTTGATGGCGAGGTAGCGGCAGCCGGCTGTGAGTGCGATCCCTTTGGCGACCTGGCTGCCGACAATCAGCCCGCCGATCAGCCCCGGGCCGGCCGTGGCCGCGACAGCGGCAAGATCATCATAGCGCACTCCGGCCTCGGCTATGGCCTCGCGCACGAGGTCGGGCAGATATGCCAGATGCGCGCGTGCGGCAATTTCCGGCACGATCCCGCCATAGGGAGCGTGTTCACGGCGCTGGCTGATGAGCCTTTCCGCGAGCACTTTGCCGCTTCCGTCGAGCACCGCCGCGGCGGTCTCATCGCAGGAGCTTTCGATGCCGAGCACCGGGCCGGCGGGGGGAGAATCCAGGGCCATCCCTTTTCTTTCCGAGGCTGCGGTTTTAGGACACGCTCATGACGGCGCTGAAGCCCCCGGAACAGCCTGGTGCGGTCAAAGTCCGCTCCCACCTCCACGAATTGCCGCTCCGGGTCGGCACGCGGGCCTCGCCGCTCGCGCTCGCCCAGACCCGCGTGTTTCTTTCCGTCCTGCAGCATTTCTGCCCGGTGCTGCGGAGTCTCGACGTGTTCGAGGAGCATCCGATCACCACCACGGGCGATCGGGTGCAGGACCGTCGTCTTGCAGAAATCGGCGGCAAGGGGTTGTTTGCAAAAGAAATTCACGAGGCTCTGGCGGACGGCCGGGTGGATTTCGCCGTCCACAGCCTCAAGGATTTGGAGACCGTCCTTCCGCCCGGCATCGTGCTCGCCTGCACGCTGAAACGGGAGGACGCGCGCGACGCGCTGATCCTCGGGCCCGGCTGCGGCCTGCCGCGCCCTGATGATCCTTTTGCAGCACTCGATCCTGGCACCGTGGTCGGCACTGCCTCAGTGCGCCGCCAGGCACAACTCCTGCACGCGAGGCCTGATCTTTCCATCGTGCCGCTGCGTGGCAATGTCGGCAAGCGGCTGGCGCGGATCCGGGCCGGCAACTGCGCCGCCGGCGTGCTCGCGCTGGCCGGGCTGAGACGGCTCGAGGTTGGCGGGCCGAATGTCGTACCCCTGGATACGGAGACGATGGTTCCGGCCGCCGGCCAGGGGATCATCGGCGTGACCGTGCGCGCCGACGACGCGGAGCTTCGCGAGTTGCTGGTGGCGATAGAAGATCGGGAGGCAGCCGCAGTTGCCGCGGCGGAACGCGCGTTGCTGGCGGCGCTGGGTGGCTCCTGCCGCACGCCGATCGGCGGGCACGCGCGCCTGATGCCCGTTGACCGCCTGTCTTTGACGGGCCTCGTGGCGCGGGCCGACGGGTCCTTCCTGTTGCGCAGGAGCTTGGGCGGGCCGGCTCGCGAGGCCGCGCGGATCGGCGCGGAACTCGGGCTCAGCCTGCGTGCGGATTCTCCCGCCGACCTCTTTGCCTGAGCCAGGCGCCGTCCTGATCACGCGCCCGGAGCCGGGTGCCTCGGCCACCGCAGCGCATCTCCTCAGGCGTGGTTTCAGCCCTGTGCTCGCGCCGCTGTTGCGAATCCGCCACCTACAACCGTCATTGCCCGAGGCCCATCGCCTCCAGGCTCTCCTGGCGGCAAGTGCCAATGCGCTGCCGGCCCTGGCGGCGGCGCATCGAGAGGCTCCGCTCTACGTAGTGGGGGACGCAACCGCCGACGAAGCGCGCGCGCTCGGTTTCGGCTCGGTCTCCAGTGCCGCAGGCGACGCCGCCGCCCTGACCGCGCTGGTGGCCGGTGCGTGCCGGCCGAAGGCAGGTCCGCTCCTGCTCGCGGCCGGAGCGCGGCAGGGCGGAAAGCTGGCGGCGGCGCTGCGCGGCAAGGGATTCGCCGTGATTCGCCGCAGCGTCTACGCGGCCCGGCCGGTCGCCACCCTTCCCGACTCTGCCCGCGCGTCGCTCTCGGAAGGGCGCATCGCGACAGCCCTTTTTTTCTCGGGCGAAACTGCTGCAGCGTTCGCCCGGCTGGTTGCCGCCGCCGGATTGAGCAAAGCGCTCGCGCCGGTTGCTGCCGTGGCGATCGGCCCCGCGGTGGCGAGCGCGCTTCGCCCCTTGCCGTTCCGTTCCGTCCGTGTCGCATTACGGCCAACGGAGGAGGCGGTACTCGCCATGCTTGAATGACCGAAGCCGAATCCGCCGCCGGGCCTGGGCCGGAAATTCCCGAGATTCCCCCGCCCACGCCGTCCGAGCCTCCTCCGAGGCCGCGCCACTCCCTGCTGGCGTGGTTTTGCCTGCTCGGATTCCTGGTTCTGGCGGCCGCGCTCGCGCTCGCTTGGTTCTATCCGCGAACGCCTCCCGCCCCGGACACAAGAGCCCTGGCAGCGCTGAACGGCCGCATCGACCAGCTCGCCCGCCGGCTTGCCGAGAGCGAGGCAAAGCTGGCAGATCTTGCTGACACAGAAACGAAATTCGCGGCCTCGGAAAAGGCCCTCGCGGCGCGGCCTGCCCCGCCCGATCTCGGCCCGATCGAGGCGCGGCTGGCCGCGCTCGAGAGCCGGGCGCTACCTGCGCCTGAGCCGCCCACAGCAGCCGAGCTTGCGACTTCCCTGGCCCCGCTCTCTCTGCGTATCGACAGCCTCCAGAAATCGTTGGCCGCACTTGCAAAGCGGGTCGACGGAATGGAGCGCACCGCCCGCCTTGCGGCCGCCGCATTCGCCCTCGAGCAAGGGCGGCCACTCGGCAATCTCCCGGGCGCTCCGCCTCCGCTCGCGCGCTTTGCGACCGTCGCCCCGCCCACGCTTGCCGCGCTCAGGCTTGCATTTCCCGAAGCGGCAAACGCCGAACGTGCTGCCGCCCGCCCGGCCGAGGCGGGGCAGCCGTTCGCGCAACGCATGATGGTTCGGCTCGGCGATCTGTTTACGTTGCGTGAGGGAAACAAAGTCATCGTCGGCAATCCTGCGGAACCTGCGCTGGCGAGTGCGCAAGCCGCGCTGGACGCCGGGAATCTTGCCGCCGCCGTGGCAGCGCTTGCTTCCCTGCCGCCACCGCTCGCCGCACCCATGCAGCAATGGAAGGACCAGGCCGAGGCGCTGCTGGCCGCCGACAGAGCGATGGCGCGTTTCATCGGCGCCGATTGATGCGTCGGATATTTCTTTTCCTCCTCGCCTGCCTGGTGGCGCTTGCCATTGCTTTTGGCCTCGCCAGCCTGCCGGGCCACGTTTCGGTTGAGATCGGCAGCATGAGTATCGCCGCGCCGACCAGCATCGCGGCGCTGGCGCTGATCATCCTTCTGATCATCGTCTATGGTGTGTTGCGGTTGCTCGGTGTCCTTTTCCGCCTGCCTCGCCGCTTCCGGCTCTGGCGATTCGGCCGCTCTCGCGCGCAAGGCGACCGCGCGGTGACGCGCGCGCTGGTCGCCCTTGCAGCAGGCGAACCGGGCGCCGCACGGCGGCAGGCCGAGGCCGCGCGCCGACTCTTGGGGGATACGCCGCAGACGCTGCTGCTGGCGGCGGAGGCCGCCCGGCTCGGCGAGCGAAGCGACGAGGCGCAGGCGACATTCCGCTTGCTTGCCGAGCGCAGGGACAGCGCCTTCCTCGGGCTGCGCGGCTTGCTGCGGGAGGCCATCCTGCACGCGGATTGGGGCGAAGCGGCCGCTCTCGCGCGACGTGCCGAAGCGGCCCATCCCGGCGGTGCGTGGCTCAGGCGCGAGCGGCGCCGTATCGCTATCGAAACGGAGGACTGGCGCGGCGCACTCGCGCTGGCCGATGCGCCTGCCCGGGCCGCCCTCGCCGCGGCGGCCGCCGAGGCAGAGACGGATCCGAAGGCTGCCCTCAAGCTCGCCCGCGAGGCGCTCGCCGCCGATCCTTCTCTACCGGCCGCCGCGTTGGCATTGGCCCGCCGCCTGCGCGCAAGGGGGCGCGAAAGACGCGCCGAAACGGTGCTTGGTAATGCCTGGGCGGAGGCCCCGCACCCCGATCTTGCCCGTTTCCTTCTCGAACCGCTGGCTGATCCGATGGCGCGTGTGAACGCCGCACAACGGCTGGCCGCCCGCAATCCTGCCCATCCAGAGTCTCGCTTCCTGCTCGCCGAGACAGCGCTCGGCGCCGGACTTCTCGGCGAGGCGCGCCGGCATGCCGAGGCGCTCCGCGCCGAGGGGATCGCCTGGCGGCGCCTCTGGCTGCTGATCGCTGGCATCGCGCGCGCCGAAGCCGAAGGAAAGGACAACGCGGCGGAGCGCGAGGCCCTGCATGCGGCAGCGACCGCCGAAGCCGATCCGGAGTGGCGCTGCTCGGCCTGTGGCGGCCCGGCTCCGAAGTGGCAGCCGGTCTGTTCGCACTGCGGAATGGTCGGCCGCCTCAAGTGGCAGGTGCCGCCCCCATTGCCGGCGCCGGTGCCCCTGCCCGAACCGAAGATCGAGTTGCTCGGCATCGAAAAGGGGCCTGTCGGTCCCTGATCCGCTGCTCCCGCTTAGCCTGCGATCGCCCGAGGCGGAATCGTCGGAGGGCGTGAATCGCGGGCTCGAATAAAGAGCGAGACCCGTGTCGGGCTGCGCACTTAGCGGCCAGCCGCGCTAGAGCAATGTCCGTTCGCCATGGCTCACGGTAACTCTAGCTCTTTGTTTTGGCGAGCATCTTCACGCGATCAGCCGATTCCGTCTGATCGCGATCTGCTCTAGCCGAGCGTCTCGCTGAAGAAAGCATGTCCCGGCTCGTTATCGTTGTAATATTCCGCCTGGCACCCGCCGTCCTTCGCAAATCTCAGGATCGCAAAGCCGTGCGCATAGACTTCGCCGTCTCTGCCGAGCGGCCCGGAGAGAAGCGTCGGCGGAGCGACGAGCTTGGCAAGCGGGTGATCGCCGACACCAATCAGCACCGGAATCGCGCCATGGCCGATGCATCGGCCCTTCTCGAGGCCGAGATAGGGTTTGTAGATGCTCAACGTGTGCTCGTGACCCCAGAACCACGCGGCAATGCTTCCTCTGCCTCGCGACGCGGCCGCGCTGAATGCGGCGAAGGTCTCCTGCAGGTTTGGATTGTACGGGATCAAGGAACCGTCCGCAGCCGGCTTGCCGATTTCGGAGAACGCCGAGAAGAACTGGTGGTGCGAGAGCAGAATGGTCTTGCCGGAAAATTCGGCAATGCGGCCAGCCAGCCACGCCTGCTCTCTCGGCTCGATCTGCACCAGCACGTCCTGCTCCGCAAGCGGTGCATGGTCGAACCGCCCGGTGTCCATGGCGATGAATTGCCATGCTCCGTCAGTGCTGCGCAGGCAGAAGAAGCTTGCCGGCTGCCTGGCGAGGGGCGGCGGGTTGAGGGTTTTCAAAAGCCCGTAATAGCCGACGCCGCCGCAGTACATGTCATGGTTCCCGGCCAGCGTGTAGATCGGCACGGTACTTCGGTTGAATGTTCTGTTCAGGATCTCAGTGAAGTTGCGCCGGCATTCGTCCGGAGTCCCCGAGTAGTAGATGTCGCCGAGGTGGATGAGCAGATCCGGGTTGAACGTAGCGATCTGTTTCGCGATCTCGACCGCTGCCGCCGTGCCGGTACCCCAGTCGCCGAGCAATGCAACGGCCGAGCCCGGCTTGAAAGCGAGCACCTTCATGTCCGGCGTGGGCCAGATATAGTCCGGCTCGCGCAGCTTTCCGTCCGGCCCGAAAAAGCCGACATAGGAGGTCAGCGTTTCGATCCAGCCCGGATCGAACTGGCCGTCTCGCAACTCGGCGGCGATATCGGCGGCGGCGGTGTGATCACCGTTGAAACGCGCATCCAGGAAGTCGTGGGCAAGGCAGGCGGCCCGCCAGACATCGTTGGCGATGCCGGCGGGTGGCTGGTCCGGCACCGCTTCGGCTTTGGCGTGGGCACTCGCGATTTCGGTCGCCGCCCGGACGATGTCGTTATCGAGGCTCGGGCGCGGCGCCCCGGGCGGAAGCTTCGAGCGGACCAGGGATTCGATCGCGGATTGGTAGAGCGAGAGGACAGGGCTACGGAATGTCTTCATATCGAGTGCCACGTGTCAGCCTCCGATCAGCGTCATCTTTGCCGCTCCGCGATCATCCGTGCCGCGCGCTCGGCGAGCGCGGCAATCGTGCGCGATGGATTGACGCCGACTGCACGCGGCACGATGGCGCCGTCGAGCACGAAAAGGTTGTGGTAGCCGAAGACCTCGCCGCGATGATCGACGACGCCGTTCTCTGGCCCGGTTCCGATACCGCAGCCGCCCAGCGGATGCGGCGTGATGAGATAGTGCATCAGGCTCCAGCTTGGCGGCACCAGCGGGACCCCGCCGGTCCCGTGCGAGAGGGCCTTGTGCGTATCGACGATGGAATCGAAGAGCCTTTTCGATTCCGCGATATCCCACTCCAGTGTCAGTTCCCACTTGCCGGCGATTTCATAACGCCGCTCGAGGCGGAGCACGCCGTCCGCCGCATCGATGCCCTGGGCGAACCACGGCATGACATTGTCGAGCGGCGCGCGGCGCAGCAGTTCCGTGCGCAGCCATTCGAGCAGCATGCGCCCGATCGGGTGCTGAGCCGAGGCCGAAGCGGCGAGGTCGGCAAGTAGATTCGGGAATCCGCCGTCCTGGATCCAGAACGACTGGCCATCGCGGCTGCGATCGAAGAACTCGATCGCGCAGGTGATCGTCGGGCCGCGGGACGGCTCCGGCTTCCGCCCCGTATAGAGCGCGGGGGTCAGGAAGTCGCCGTTGCTGCTCCACCCTTGCCCCAGTCGTCGGCTCACGTTCGGCAGCGTGCGCAGTATGTCGCGGCAGCGCAGCAGCAGCTCGGTCGAGCCGAGCGAACCCGCGGCAAGGACGACGATCCCACCCGTCGCGCTCTCTGATTGGGCCTCTTTGTCGAGCCGCTCGAAGCGGACGCGCCATCCGTTGCCCTCCGGCTCGATGGCCCGCACCAGGCTGAGCGGCCGCACGTCAGCGCCTCGTTTTTCGGCCAGCGCAAGGTAGTTCCGGTCCAGGGTGTTCTTTGCATCGACCGGGCAGCCGATGTCGCAATTCCCGCAATGCACGCAGGTGCCCTGCGCCACGCCTTGTGCATTGGTATGCCATCTGGTGCGCCCGGTCGCGGGCGTATCGGAGGCGCTGAAATCGAACCCCGGGTCGAAGGTCACCGCGAGATCGAGCAGGCGGAAGCGGTCGGCTGCCCCGATCGCCCCGGCTGCCTCGTGCATCAGGTGCATCCGCGGCGTCCATTGATTGTCCGGCACCTTCTGAACGCTCATCGTCGCCCCCACGGTCGCGTAGTGGGGCTGAAGCTCTCCGAAGGTGATTTCCGGCGGCCAGCCGGCGGTGAACATGTCGGCCGGGGGCACCGCCGAGATATTCGCGTAGATCAGGGAGCCGCCGCCAACCGCGGCACCCTGCGCCACCGCCATATGCGGAAACATGCGGAGATCGATCCAGCCATTGTGGTGGGCGGGATCCCGCTCGTTCCAGAACCAGTCCTTCCCGGTGACGCTCGGATAAGTGGTGCGGTCCCAGCGCCGGCCGCGCTCCAGCACCAGAACGCGCGCGCCGGCCTCGGCGAGGCGGCAGGCAGCAACGGCGCCGCCGAATCCGCTGCCGATGATGACGGCGTCGAAGTCCATTGCAGCGCTTGCTAAATGCCGCGCAGATGCGGGCCGTAGCTTTTCCACATCTGGCCGAGGAAGAATGTCCCGAATCGGGCGATCGCTGCAGCCGATTGTGCGGCATCGTCCGTTCCCGGCGTGCTCACCGTGCCGAGCATGCGAATCAAGTCGGCAACGCCGAGCGAGAGAATCCCCGCACCGGCGATCGGGCTGGTCGCATCTTCGCCCTCGTGCAACACGGTATAAAGCGTCGTCGTCTGCGTCCAGGCGTCGAAGGCCGGGCTTTCCCGCACCAGCTTGCGGCCGGCAAGGTAGTAGGGCTTGTCGGCGTGCCGGAATCCGAGTTCGTAGACCATGGTTTTCAGTCCGGCCTCGCCACTCGGGTTGAACAGGTTGAACAGGCCGCCGGTGCCGATGATCGTGCCGCCGAATGGCGCAAACTCGATGGAGCCGGCAAGCGACCCGGGATGCTCGGGTTCGGTAAGGAACCGCTCCAGGTCCCGGATCATCACGCTTGCGTGCAGAGCAAGAGTCGTTCCCCCCGCCTGGCCCTTCTGTCGGCCGCTTTCCGGATCCGTCGCGCCCAGCGCGAAACCACCCGACATCGTTTCACGAAAAGTGAGCCCGATCGTCTCATCGCGCATGTGCGTGACCTCCGGGGTCAACGGCAGCCCTTCCGGCCGGCATCTGGCAAGGTAGGACTTGGCGTCCTCGTAACCGAGCGCGATCAGCGTCGCGCCGTCGATGCGGCCAAAGAAATAGGCAGGGTCGAGTGGCAGCGGATATTCCGGCCGGACCACGTGCAGCACGATCGGCCGTTGCCGTCCGCCGACAGGCTCTCCGGCTACGATCCGCGCGTTGATCTCGGCAATCCGTTCAAGCTCCTGGAACAACGCCCCGTTGGCGCTCATCTCGATCATATGTACGTATTGGCGAAAGGCGCCATTCTGATATCGGCTGGAATTGCCGACGCACCAGACGACCCAGATTTCCTCGGCGCCCCGACGCACCGCTTCCATCAGGTTGGCGTCCTTGATCCACACCGCGTCGGTGTAGAACGCATCCCCTTTCCGTACCGCCGGCATGAAGATCGGAAGCGAAATGCCGGCGATAAGCAAATCGAGGCTCAGTGCCGTATGTTCGATCGTCTCCAGCGTCTTGCGCGAGAAATTGCACAGATTGAACGTGCCGGTCATCCCGGCAGCTTCGTTGATCCGGGCAATATCGATGCCGAGATGCGGGAACACCTTGTTCACCACGCCATCGGCACTCCCCATCGCCGGCAGGTTGGGGCCGCGCAGATAATCGGCGAGCGGCATGAACCCGGCGAAATCCTTGGGATCGAGAGTGCGCCAGCGCTCCACCATCTCGGAGGGCGCGAGGCCGGATAGCAGCATCGCGAGATTCATCGTCCCTCCGGAAGTGCCATCGGCATGATGGAAGGAGAGCCCGGCTTCCGCGAGCGCCTGCAACACCCCCGCCTGGTACGCGACGCGCATCCCTCCGCCCGCCAGGATCAACGAACGCTTCGCTCCCGCATAGCCGGCCGGCGGCGCAAGGAATGCCGTGTGCGTCATCGCGCGCGCGACGGTTGCATCGGCATCCGCACTCCGGAGATCGGATGCAGTCCGGCGAACGCGAGGGATGCCGGACGCGGCACGCCGTCCACAACCGAGGAGAACAGCAGCGCGGCGTTGAGTACTTCCGGCCAGAGGCTCATGTCAGCGCGCTCTGCCGTGCGCGTCCCGGCACCGGCGCGGAGGGCGGTGGCAGCCATTGCCGGCTTTCGCCGAGGTTGACGACGCTTTCCAGCCCCTCGGGCGGTGAGGTCGGCGGCTGCTCATAGGTGCAGAACCAGCTTTCGAAATGATCGTCCAGCACGCCGTTGACTTCCGGCATATAGAGCGTGGCGATCGGGTCGGGTTCGAGGTCGATCGTCTTCAGCACCTGCACGCGCGGCACATCGCCGATCACGAGCCGCGCCGCACCCTTGCGGAACAGGCTGAACCCCGCCCGGCCGGAGAAATAGATGGTGGACTTCATCAGCATTCCGCGGAACTCGCAGTAATTCACCGCGCTGGTACTGGCCGGCAGCCAGATTGAGCGTGGCCGCTTGACCTCGAAGAAGACGCCAAGCTGGCCATCGAGATCGTACTGGCTGCTGACGGATTCCTTGCCCTCGATGTAGTTGAGATTGGCCTGGTGCTTCGGCATGCCCCAGATGCCCTTGCCGCCCTTCACCGAAATCTCGGTGCTGACAGGCAGATCGTAAACCCACTGGCCAAAGCCGTACAGGCCGCGCGCCAGCACCGGCAACAGCCTCGGCGCCGGCCGCGCCCCGTGGGTGCAGGCAAGGGCGATGCTGAACTCGATATACTTGCCGATATTGGTGTCGCGGTAATCGACCACGGTCACCAGCAGCAGCGCCTTGTTCCAGAGCACGAACGGATGCACCTCGCTGCTGGCCAGCAGCACGCGCGCCTTGACCGGATCGCAGGGGAAGGCAGCCAGGATGGTCGATGATTTGATCCCCTGGACCGGCATCCGGAACGGAATGTCATCGACCAGTGCATAGCGGCCGGCCAGCCGGTTGATCCGTCTCGGCTGCACCATCAGGCCCGCTCCTTGTCGAGTTCCTCGATCATCAGCGGGAATACGTTGCGGGCGGCGTTCCTGCCGATGAACACGTCGAGGTGCCCGTAATCCGGCAGCATGTGCATCGTGTGGAACCCCGGGCGGTGCCGGTTGAACCAGGCGAAGGTCACCTGCTGGCTTTCCGGCAGGAAGCAACGGTTGTTCTGGCCGGCGAAGAATGCGAACCGGGCGTCGGTGCGCGGTGGGTCGACACCGAAGCGCGCCGGCAGCCCGGGCAGGCCGTCGACGGCAACCAGGTGGCCGGCCAGCACGCATCGGTAGATCTGCCGGAAGAAGCTTACCGGTACCTTGGCGAATTCGTGCTTGATCCAGGCATGCGTCTCAGGATTCAGGTTGGCATGGCTCCAGAGGGTCGGGTATCCGACGCCGTAGGTGAAGCTCACCAGCCGGCAAACCGTATTGTGGCATTCATGATGAGTCGCTTTGACCCAGGCGGTGATCAGCTTCGCGATCGTGGTCGGTGCCTCGATTCCCCATTGCGGATCGAGATAATCCAGCAACCGGCTGAGTACGGGCAGCGCCAGGCGGAATTTGGCGCGCGTGATCGCGGGAATCTGCGGATGCAGTGAGACCGCATTGGATACGATGGTCGTGACCTGCGGCACCAGTCCGGCCACGGCCGACATCATGAAGCTGGTGGAACCCTGGCAGTGGATGACCGCCTTGATCTTCTCCGCCCCGGTTGCGGCAACGATCGTTTCGACTGCCCGTGGATGATCGTACAAGGCGGCCTTGTCGAGCGTCCAGGGAGTGGGCGGCAGATCGATGCTGGCGCGCCAGTTCTCGAGCCAGACGTCGTAGCCATGCGCGATCAGGGTGGCCACGATGGTGGTTTCGGTCGGCGGGCGGAACAGGTTGGCCCTTACTCCCGCGCCGTGCACCAGCAGCACCGGCCCGCGTGAGGCAGTGCGCGGGCCGCGGAGGTGGATCAGATTGAGGGGCATGCCGTCCCCCGCATCGAACGGCACCACGGTCTCCTCGACCTCGCCCGGTCCGGAATGATCCGGTATCATGCCGAATGCTAACGCAATGGGAGCGGCTTTTGCAATGAAGACGTAACGGACGAGACGTAACGGATCGGCTTCCCGCGCCGAGGCTCGCCGCCCGGCCGGGCGGCCCGGCCGTCAATGGCGGAAGACGAGGCTCGGCAGAAACAATGCGATCTCAGGAAAGACGGAAAACGCGACCACGAACACGATGATGATGAGGAGGAACGGCAGCACGGCCAGCATCAGCTCTTTCAATCCGATATCCGGCGCGATCCCCTGGATGACGAAGAGATTGAGGCCGACAGGCGGATGGATCAGCCCGGTCTCCATCACCAGGCTCATATTCACCCCGAACCAGATCGGATCGAAGCCGCGCGCGAGGAGGCCGGGCAGGATGATCGGCGTGATCATCAGCACGATCGCGACCGGAGGCAGGAAAAAGCCCATCACGATGATGAGAACGTCGATCCAGAACAGGAATTCCCAGTCCGGAATCTTCAGCCCGACCAGCCACTGGGTCGTGCTCTGGGTGATATAGAGATAGCTCATCACGTAGCTGAACAGGAACGCCATCGCGATGATCATCATGATCATCGAGGCGTACTCCGAGGTGCCGAGTACGATGCTGCGGACCTCCCGCCAGTGATAACAGCGATAGACGATCACCACCATCACCAGGGTCGCGAAGGCGCCGACGCCGGACACCTCCGAGGGCGTGGCGAAACCGCCGTAAAGCGCAATCATCACGATGAAGATGATGCTGAAGAACGGCAGCAGCCGCGGCAGCGATTCCAGGCGATCGTGCCAGGTGAAGTACTCGAACGCAGTCGCTTCGCTTTTTCCTTCCGCCGGTCCGGCAGCGATCGCAGCGCCGACCGAACTGCCGCCCCGCGCGAGGCGAAGGCGCCGGCTGTCGCGTTCCCGGCGGAACGAACTCACGATCACCCAGAGCGCGAACAGCGTGGCCAGCAGGACGCCGGGCGCGACCCCGGCCAGGAAAAGCTGCCCGATCGACTGCTCGGCGACGATGCCGTAGAGAATCAGCGTGACGGAAGGAGGGAAGAGGATGCCGAGCGTGCCGCCGCAGGCGATCAGCGCGCCGGCAAAGCCCTGCGGGTAGCCGCGCTTGCGCATTTCCGGGATGCCCATGGCGCCGATCGCCGCCGAGGTCGCCGTGCTCGAGCCGCACATCGAGGCGAAGATCGCGCAGCCGATAACGTTGGCGACGCCAAGTCCGCCGGGCAGCTTGTATGTCCATCGATAGATCGATTCATAGAGATCCGCCGCCGCCCGCGTCCGGCCGATCGCGATCCCCATCAGCATGAACAGCGGAATCGCCAGCAGCGTGAAATTGTCCATGCCTTCATACAGCGTCTCGGCAAGCTGGCCGAGATTCGCCGCCGGCATGAAGCCCAGCATGAACCCGACCGAGACACCGCCGAGTGCGAACGCAACCGGCATGCCTGACAGCAGCAGGACCAGCGAGACGGCGACGAAAAGGATGCCAAGCTCACCCGGGCTCATCGGGCTTCCTCTGCCGCCCGGGGCCGGCTATCTGCTCGGTGATCTGCACGATGTATTCGAGCGAGATCAGCACCAGGCCGACGCCGATCAGGGTATAGGGAATCCAGAGTGGCGGCGCCCAGGTCGAATCGGTGCGCCAGTTCTTGCTCCATGCCTGCCAGTCATATTGCAGCACCTTGACCGCCATGAACGCGCAGAGCAGCAGCGAGAGAATGTCGCCGCCCAGGATGCGCCGGCGGTTCCAGCGCTCCGGCATCAAGGCCTGCAGCACCTCGGTGCCGACATGCGCGCGCCTCATCTGCGCGTAATTGGCGGCAAGGAACGTTGCCCCGATCAGAAGGAAGATATTGAGCTCCAGGTTCCAGGTGTGCGGGCGGCGCAAGTAGTAGCGCCAGATCACCTCGTTGGTGATGATGGCAGCAGACGCGATGATGAGAATCCCGGCGATCAACCCGGTGAGGAGGTTGATCTTCTTGACGGTGTTGCTGAAGAGACGCCAGGGCGCGCGCCCCGGCGGGTCGCGCGACGGCGGGGCCGCTCCGGCCCCGCCCTCACTTTCGATCATGCCACTGCTTGCGCCATGTCAAGCAGCTTCTGCCCGTCCTTTACTTGCGCGGCGAAATCCTTCCACGCGCTTTGCTCGGCGAGCTTCTTCCATTCCTCGAACTGCTGTTTGTCCATGTCGTAGACATGATCGCCCGCCTTGCCGAACACGACGGCGACCTTCGCATCGTCCGACTTGCACGCCGAAAGCGCATAGCTCTGCAACGAGTGGCCGACTTTCGCTACGATCTGCTGCTGCGCCGGAGTCAGCTTGTTGTAGGTATCCTTCGCCATCAGGAATGGCTCGAACATGTACCAGAACGTCCATTTCCGCGCCGTCGTCACGTCCTTGGCCACCTCCTGGAGGCGGAAGCTCATCAGGGAGGCGCTCGAGGTCCAGAGCGCATCGACGACACCCGAGCGCATCGCGTTGTAGGTTTCGGTCGATGGGAAGGTGGAGATCGAGCCGCCAGCGGCCTGCAGCATCAACTCGATCATCTTTCCCGCGCCGCGCGTCTTCAGTCCCTTGAGATCGGCCGGAACCAGGATCGGCTTGTCGCGCGAGGCCACACCTCCCGCCTGCCAGATCGGCGTGATCAGCATGACGCCATGATCCTGCAGGTAGCTCACCAGCCACTTGCCGATCGGTGCATCCTCCCAGCCATAGGCCTGCTGGTAGTTCTCGATCAGCGCCGGCATCAGGGTCAGGTTGGTTTCCGGCAGCTTGCCGCCGGAATAGGCAAGCGGATAGACCGACATGTCGAGCGCGCCGTTCGCCATCGCGTCGAACTGCTGATACGGCTTGAACAGCGACGCCCCGGGATAGATTTGGAATTTCAGCGCCCCATTGGTCTCTTTTTCGACCTCGCTGGCGAACTTCCGCGCCAGCACATCCCGAAAGTCGGTATAGGCCGGGAACTGGTGCGAGATTTTGAGAACAAGCGGCGACGCGGCAATCGCCGGCAATGCGAGTCCGCTGCCGGCTGCCAGGCCCGCTGCCAGCACCGCGCGGCGGCTCATACCCGGGCGCGACCCGAGCGACGAAACCCTGCTTCTCTTCATATGAGTAGCCTCCCGGAAAAGCATTTCTCGCCGTGTTCTAGCCTCCCGAAAGGGCCGAGGCCAGAGCCGACGCCTTTGCCGCTTCAGGCGCAGTCACGCCGGGAACCGGGGCGGGTGGCTGCCAAGCGGCATCGCAGGCCGCATCGGCGGCAACTGGATGGCCGAAAATTCAGCCGCCGGACGCACCACCGTAAGCGGACCGAAACCCGAGGCAACCTCCTCGAGCCGATCGGCGATCTCCTCCGCGCCCGGATCAGGACAGCGAAACCCCTCCGCAACGCACCCGAGCGAGCGGAGCCAGAGCCCGGTACGTGCCAGCGATACCTTGACGTGCCAGCTTCCGCCTTCGGTTGCCCGGCGAATGAGCGCGGCGATGATGCCGAACGCGAGCAATTGCCCGGATCCGTGGTCGAGCGCCTGGGCCGGCAGAGGCTTTGGCTTCTCTTCCGCGGCCGCCTCGGCTTCGGCCTGGTTGAAGCCGCTCGCCGTCTGCACCAGGCTGTCGAAGCCGCGCCGCCCGGCCCAGGGGCCGCTGAACCCATAAGCGGAGAGGCTCGCGTAAATGATGCCTGGGCGGATCCGTGCCGCGTCCTCGGCGCCGAAGCCAAGCCGGCTCAGCGCGCCCGGCCGATAGGATTGCAGGAACACATCTGCCTTCCCGAGCAGGCCGCGCAGCGTCTCGGCCATCATTTGCTCGCGAAGATCGAGGAAGGTCGAGAACTTGCCGCGGCCCGTATCGACGACCAGCGGCAGCATCTCTGGCAGGTGTGGCGCGCTGACATGCAACACCTCCGCGCCGTAGCGCGCGAGCGTGCGCCCGGCCACCGGCCCGGCGATCACGCGCGTCAGGTCGAGCACGCGCACTCCGGAAAGCGGTGCTCGTCCACGCGGCAGCGGTTGCGCCGGCGCCTCGCCAATACGCTCAATTGCAACCAGCTTCTCCTGCCCGACAGCCCTCCCTTCCGGGCTCTGGTCCCACTCCGCGAAGGAGCGGAGCCCGGCGACGGCGAGGCCGGCTTCGGTCGCTCTCTGGTCAAACTCGGCCGCCCTCCACTTCGCAAGCGCCTGGTCAACGGCGCTCCGCTCGGGCGCGCAGGCGAGCAGCTTCAGCACGCCGTCACGATGATGCGGAAAATTGGTATGCAGCCGTACCCATCCGTCCGTAGTGCGGTAGAGGCCGGCGATCGCGTCCCAGAGCGGGGGCGGCGCCCGGCCGTCGATGTGGAGATGGCGCTCCGAGCGGAATTCGAGCGCAGCATCCCGGAGTGCCACGGAGACGGACGTGGCTGCGCCGGCGCGGCTCTGCAGAAGCGTCGCCGCAGCAAGCGCGGCTGCGCCGATGCTCGCCGCTGCCGCCGTGCCGACGGCAAAGCTCGACGGCAGCACCGGGTCCGTGCCGCTGAAGCTGATTACCGAAAGCGCCGCCTCGGGAAGCCCGGCTTCGCGCCAGATCGCCGCCAGCGCCGCGGCGGGCATCATATCTTCAATTCCACGACCACCGGCACATGATCCGACGCGAGTTCCCAGTCGCGCGCGTCCTTGAACACCTCCTGCCGCACGAGGGCGCCCGCGAGGTCATCGGAAACCCAGATGTGATCGAGCCGCCGCCCCCGATCGGAGAGACGCCAGTCGCGGTTGCGATAAGACCACCACGTGAAGACCTTTTCCGGCTCGGGAACGAAATGCCGCACCGCGTCGGTGAAGCCGGTGCCAAGCCAGGCGGACAGCGCCTTCGTCTCGACAGGCGTGTGGCTCACGACATCCAGGAGCTGCCGATGGCTCCAGACATCGCTCTCGAGCGGTGCGACATTGAGATCGCCCGCCAGCACCGTGCGCGCCATGTTGCTGCGATCGGCGAAGTATGTGCGTGCCTCGGCAAGGAAGGCGAGCTTGTGAGCGAACTTCTCGTTCTTCCCGGGATCCGGCTCATCACCACCGGCAGGAACATAGAAATTGTGCAGCTCGACCGGCCCGCCCGGCAGATCGAATAGAACGGCGAGATGCCGGCAATCCCGCCTGCCGCACCACTCGGGCGCGTTCACGGCCTGCATCGGAATGCGCGAGAGAACGGCAACGCCGTTATAGCTTTTCATGCCACGCCGGAAGAAATGCGAGAACCCGAGCGCTCCCGGCAGAAGCTCCGGAAACGCCTCGTCCGGCACCTTGGTTTCCTGCAGGCAAAGGATGTCCGGCTCGAGCGCTTCGACGAGGGAAGCAAGCTGGCTCTGGCGCAGTCTCAGCGAATTGATGTTCCAGGTGGCGATGCGGAGCGACCGTCGATGCCGCGCCATCAGACGATCTTCGTCCGCACGCTGCCCACGCCCTCAATTTCGCCGTCGAGACGATCGCCGCGCGCGACGGCGGCCACGCCTGCCGGCGTTCCGGTGAAGATGAGATCGCCTGCAGCGAGCCGCACCAGGGCGGAGAGCTGAGCGATCATCTCGGGGATACTCCAGATCATCTGTGCCAGATCCGCCTCCTGGCGCAGCGCGCCATTGACACGAAGAGCAATTCTGCCACGCGATGGGTGCCCGATCCGGGCTGAAGCGATGAGCATGCCGATCGGGGCAGAGAAATCGAAACCCTTGCCCATGTCCCATGGCTTGCCTTCTTTCTTCGCCGCGCCCTGCAGGTCGCGCCTGGTCATGTCGAGCCCGGCCGCGTAGCCCCAGACATGCGTCGGCGCCTCGCTCTGCGAAATGTCGGCGCCACCGGTTCCGATCGCCGCGACCAGCTCCATTTCGTGGTGCAGCTCCCTCGTTGCCGGCGGATAAGGCATGTCGGCGCCGCGCGAAAGCAGCGCATCGGCGGGCTTCATGAAGAAGAAAGGCGGCTCGCGGCCCGGATCCCCACCCATCTCGCGGGTGTGTTCGGCGTAGTTTCGGCCGACGCAGAAAACACGGCGGACAGGAAACAAACCGCCTCCCTCCACCGGAATTGCCACGACCCGAGGCGGCGCGATCACATACTGTTCCCTCTCTTCGTCCACGGCGAACTCCCGCTGCAAGGCGCAGCGCAACTGATCCGGGAGGCAAGGAGTACGTCAAGGGGCGGGCGCCGGCTGGCGCGCCATCCGGAAAGGCGCTACGTTTGCCGGAATGCAAACGAAATCATCGTTTGTCGTGCGAGCCGTCGGCCTTGCCGCACTGATCCTCGGCCTGGCCTGTGCGGGCACGCGCCCGGTCGAGGCCCAGTGCCCCAGCCTGCAAGACCGGCTTGCCGCCAGCCACAGCGACCCTCGCTATCCCGCCCTGCAGCAGGCGCTCGATGCCTACAGCGCCCAGCACCAGCGGGCGGACGGTTTCTCCGGCGTCAGCCTGCATGTAAGCCTGTCAGCCGGCGGACCCACGTTCGATGTCGCGAGCGGCAGTACCTCGTTTCAGCATGGGCGGCCAATCTGCCCCGACACGCTGTTCCAGATCGGCAGCATCACCAAGAGCTTCACCGCAGTGCTGATCCTCAAGCTCGAGGCGGCGGGCAAGCTGAATATCCACGACACGCTCGGCAAGTGGCTGCCGCAGTATCCGGCGTGGTCGTCCGTCACCATCGAGCAGCTCCTCAACATGACGGCGGCCCGTACCACCGAGTACGCATTGAGCAAGGCCTATCAGAAGGACCTGGTCGCGGATATCCACCGGACATTCACGACCGGGCAACTGGTGGGCTATTCCTATCCCGGCACGGCTGCTGCCGGGCGGCCCTGGCGGTACATCAACACCAATTATGTGCTGGCCGCGATGATCATCGAAAAGGCCGGCGGCATGTCGTTCGCCGATGCACTCAGGACGCAGCTGTTCGAGCCGCTGGGATTGCACGCGGCATACTACGAGCCAAAGGTGCCGCCGGCCCGGGTGCTCGCTCGCATGGCCAGCGGATACGCGGAACAATCCCTGTGCAGAAGCATCGCGAAGGTCGCCCCGCCATGCGCCGAATGGCCGCTCGATGCACTGCTCGGGCAGGACGTGAAGACCATCAACCAATCGAATACCAGGGGCGATGGCGGCATCATCGCCAGCCTGCCCGACGTGACCCGCTGGATCAGGGCGCTGTTCAGCGACACGCTGCTGCCGCCGCGCCAGAAAGCCGAGCTGTTCGCGCTCGTCTCGGAGGCTTCTGGGCGGCCGATCGCGGCGACCTCGCCGGCCGATCCGCAGGGCTACTCGCTGGGCATCGCCCAGGACTGGCTTGACCTGACCGGAAAACCGCTCTGGGCCTACGAAGGCGAGACGTTCGGCTACGAGGTCTTGTGGGCCCGCCGTGCGGGGGACGACATGATCGTGGTCATCGCCCAGAACAGCGCCACCGCCAACAACAACATCGCCGGTCTTTATGGAGCGGTTTTGCGCGTTCTCGAGCCGCAGATGGTGAAGCATCCGGCCTCCAGTTCGGCCGCGGTCAACCCGTCGCCGCAAGCCGGCCCCGGCGGCGCCGCGGCGAGTGCGGGGGGCGCAAGCCCCTCGAGGTAACCGGCCGGCCGGCGCGGCCATGCCCCGGCTGCATCGGTTCGAGAGTGCGATCCACGCTTTCCGGCGATCCTGCCTCGGGCGATCGCGGGCTAATCGAAGATCTGGAAAAGCCCGCGCAGGAAACCGGGAGTCAGGGCGGCCAGCGGATTGACGGTGACCCTCGGGTCGGCGAGCGGGCCCTCGATGCGGTAGGTGGCCGCGAACAGGCCACTGCCCTTCTCCGGGCTGAACAATCGCCCGATCAGGGGGATTCTTCCGAGCAGCGAGTTGAAGAAATAGGCGGGCACGACGGTACCGGAAAGCCTGGCGGTCTGAGCAGCAAGATCGATGGTTCCATCGGCGGTCAGCCCAAGCGAGGAGCTGAAAGCCCGCGCCTCCTTCAAAGTCACGGCATCGCTGGTGAACTCGAACGGCACCACCGCTTCGGAAAAAGCAAGTCCCGGCCCGGACATAACGTCCACCAGCCCATAGAGCGTCATGGCCTGCAGAACCCTCCCGAGCGCCGGCGCATCCTTGACGCGAAAGTTGGAGATATTGGCCGTGCCGGTGAGCGGCCGCCCGGCGGCAGAATCGTCATAGTGCGCCGACAGTGAAAGTGCGCCGCCGTGCATCCTTTCCGTGATGTCGAGGGCCGCCAGCAGATCTCCGGCATCGGCAGTCGTGATCGAGAGCGCCCTCCCGGGCCCGTCGCGGGCGAGGGTGAGCGAGAGCGGCTCGCCCTTGCTCAGGTTTCCTCCAAGATTCGCGCCCGTCATGATCATTCCGTCGCTTTGTGCCCTGAGCACGCAATCGGTGAGCGTTCGTCCATTCGCGAGCAGGACGCGGCCGAACCGAGCATCGAGCACCCACGGCAGACTTTTCCCCCCAGGCTTGCGGGCAGGGCCGGCCGCACCGCTGGCGGGGGCCGCGTGGCCGAACCTCGCGGAAAGATCGAGCACGGGGCCTTCGAGAACAATCGCCACCGGTTGCGCTGGCGCGGGAAAGCGCACCGACCCGCTCGCATCGGTGCGTCCGAGCTGTGCCCGATCGATACGGATGAAGCTCGGCCGCCCATCCGCAAAGCTTGCCGTGCCGGTCAGCGAAATCCCCGTGCCGGTCAAAGCGAAATGATCGACGGCTGCGATCCGCTGCCCGGCGAGAGCAACCTCGGCGCTCGCCCTTGCGTCCACGCCCGGCGGCTTCACGAAGCCGAGCGGTTCGATGCGGAGCAGTGCTTGCGTCAGGTCGGCACCCAGCATCGCCCTGGTCGCACCATTGCGCGCGATCGCAAGTTCCGCTGCCAGAGCGATCGGGCCGTCGATCATCCCGGTCGCATCGAAGATTCCGTGCCCGGCGAGTTCCGCTGTCGTGACGGTCGCATTCGCTTCCAGCCGCTGGTTGACCGCCGTTTGCGGACCGGTGCGAAAATCCATCGAGTAGCGGAGGCGCGTCGAAACGCCGGCGAGCGCACCCGAACCCGCAAGCTCCATTCCGTCGTTATCGGCGTCGAGGCTGAATGTGCCTGCGGCAAGGTCGAATCCGCCGGCGATAGCTCCAAGCCGCACCTCGCTCAGTGTCGATTTCGCACGCACCGCCACCTGATCCATCGTCACATTCGTGAGCAGTGGAAACCCAATCGTAATGATGGCGTCGGCGTGGCCTTCGACCTTCGAGACGGGCAACGGATGGCGCGAGAGAAGCCCGAGCCGGGGTTGCGCAAGCAGTGCCAGTACATCTTGCAGCGGCCCAGAGATCGGTGCCGTGATCGCCGCGGTCTGATCCTTCGCTTCGAGCCCGGTGATTCTGACCGTCCCTTCGTTGACTTGCAGGCGGCCTTCCGACGCGTGCTGCACCGCAATCGAAATCGCATCGAGACCTTCGATCGACAGCGTGGCGGTTCCGTCTGTCAGCGGCGGGATCGGTCTGAGCCAGTGCGTGACGAGCCCGCTCGCCGGAACCACGCCGTATGCGCTCTCCAGCACCAGCGCATCGTCGCGCTGCGAAAAGGCAAAGCGCACCGCCGCCTGCGCTTTTTCGGCCACGCCGCCCGTAATGTTCTCGGTCACCCACTGCCTGCCGGCAGGGGCGATATCGGGCGGCCAGTAGCGGCCGAGATCCGCCATCGGCACGGCATCCACGGCAAATGCGAGATCACCCTGCCAGACGCCATCGGCATCGCGGAGGGCCGAACCGCTGCCACTCAGGATCGGGCCGGCTTTGCCTTCGGGCCCGGCAAGGTGCAGCGTCGCGCGCTCAACGGTCAGCGCATCCTCACCGGCCGAGGCAATTTTCAGCACTCCGCTCTCTATTGGCACGCTGCCGCCGCCGAATGCCACCCGGCCCGCGCCCGCATCCCCCTCCAGCCGCGCATTTTGCAGCTCCAGATTTGCCCCGAACGCGAGATCGAGTTCGAGGTTGACCGGCGCATCCACCGCCGCCAGCGGCCCGAGGCCCGGCGCCAGGGCGGCGAGTTCCGAAGGCCGCACGGCCGCAAGATGCGCCACGATGTTCAGGCTTCGATGGGCCTTGAGTTCCGCCTTCACGGAAAGAACCGCCGGATGGTCTTTCAACGTCAGTTCCATCTGCGCCTGGCCCGAAAGCCCGCCGCGCGGGCCGCGCTCGAGCCTGATCCCGGCGGCGGGCGCGAACCAGGTGACGCCCAGCTCCTGATCGACCACGGTCAGATCGGCGTCGCGAATCGCCAGCGTCGAAAGCTCGCTCAGCGCCGGGAACCGCTCCGCGGCCTCGCCTCGATCGTTCCCGGGTGGGGCAGCAAGTTGATCGAGAATCTCGCCTGCGAGCCGTGCCGTGCCAGGTGATGGTGCGGTCGCCGCACGACGCTCCCCGAATGCGAGCTGAAGTCCGCCGGTCTTTCCAAGTACGAGGTGCAGGCGCGGCGCCTCGATGACGATCCGCCGCGGCACGATGCGCCCGAGCAGCAAGGCCGGCACGGAGAGCGAGACTTCTGCGCGCGGGATCGTCACCCGCCCGGAATCGTCGCCGCTGGTCAGAACGGCATCGGCGAGCACCAGCTCGAGCGGGCTCTCGATTCCCGCCCGGAACCCTTCCCAGGCCAGCGACGCCGCCCCAACCTGCACCTGCACGCTGCCCGGACGTCCTTCCAGCGCCGCACTCAGCCGCGGGACAAGGAATCCGAGGTCGATCGGCCCCTCGGCCAGCCGCCAGGCGAGCACTCCGATCGCCAGCAGCACAACGAGCAGGACGCCCAGCACGATCTCCCCGGCCAGGTGCAGCAGCCAACGGGCGACTTGACCGGAGCGCTTCAGCATGGCGAGCGTGTCCTCACATGCCGCCTTCCTTCCACCTCCCGGAGCACTGGCCGCCGCCAGCCGATGCGGGCGCACGCGACCGCCTCATCGAGCGCTTCGCCGCGCTCGGCCGCACCGAGGCCCGGCTCGCCTCCCGTCCCGACGTGCAGTCGCTGCTCGCCGCCCTCGGAGGCAACAGCCCGTATCTTTCCGATCTCGCGCTCCGCGAGCCGGCGGCGTTTCGCCTGTTCGTTGAAAGCGGGCCGGAAGCCGCGTTCGCCGCCGCGCTCGCTCCGCTCGCCGCCGCCGATCCCTCCATTGCCCGCCCGCGCCTTGCCGGCCTTCTCCGCCAGGCCAAGCGGCAGGTCGCGCTCGTCACCGCGATCGCCGATATCGGCGGCACCTGGAAGCTCGAACGTGTTTGCGCCGCGCTTTCGACTCTCGCCGAGCAGGCGCTCGGGCTCGCGACGCGCCATCTTCTCCTTGCCTTGCACCGCGCCGGCGAGATCGTGCTCCCCGATCCCGCAGCCCCAGACCATGCGTGCGGTTTCGTCGCCCTTGGCATGGGCAAGCTCGGCGCGCGCGAACTCAACTATTCGAGCGATGTCGATCTCGTCCTGTTGTTCGATCCCGCCCGTACCCGCGGCGAGGCCGTTCCCGGCGCGGTGCACGCGCGCCTGGCGCGCGATCTCGCCTCGCTGATGGAAGCGCGTGATCCGAACGGCTACGTGTTCCGGATTGATCTGCGCCTCCGCCCCGATCCGGTCGCAACGCCGCCCGCCGTCTCGCTCCCCGCCGCGCTCGCCTACTATGAAGGCATGGCGCAGAACTGGGAACGCGCGGCGATGCTCAAGGCGCGCCCGGTCGCCGGTGATCTTGCTCTCGGCGCCGAGTTCCTGGAAGAGATTCGCCCCTTCGTCTGGCGCCGCTATCTCGATTTCGCTGCCATCGACGACATCCATGCGATGCGCCGGCGTATCGACGCGCGTGTTGCCGCGGCGGCCGCGCTCAAGCCCGCGCAGGCGGATGGCCCATTTGGGCGCCTTGCCGGGCACAATCTGAAACTCGGCGCGGGCGGCATCCGCGAGATCGAGTTCATCGTGCAGACGCTTCAGCTCATCTGGGGCGGACGGGACCCGGGCCTGCGTGTGCCGGCGACCCTGGCCGCGCTGCCACTGCTGGCGCGCGCCGGGCTGCTTCCCCCGCGCACTGCCTCGGGCCTCGCTGCTGCCTATCGCTTCCTCCGCACGGTCGAGCATCGGCTGCAAATGGTGGCAGATCGGCAGACCCATAGCCTTCCCGAGAGCGCTCAAGGTGTGGCTCGTTTCGCAACCTTCATGGGCGGGGCCGGGGCGGAGCACTTCGCGCGGAATCTGCTGTCTCACCTGCAACGGGTAGAGGCCCGCTATCGCGAGATGTTCGAGCCGAAGCACGAAACCGAGGCGCTGCCGGAGGCGCTCGATCTCCGTGGCGTGAAGGGGTTGCCGCCGGCCGCGCTGGAGGCGATGGCCAAGGCCGGTTTCGCCAACCCCCCCGCCGCCGCCTCGTTCGTGCAGGGCTGGCAGACCGGCCGGCTGCGCGCCATCCGCTCGGAGCGTGCGCGCGCCCTCCTGCTCCGGTTGCTCCCGCCAATCCTCGCCGCGTTGGGCCGCCAGCGCGCCCCCGATGCAGCGCTCGCCCGCTTCGATGCCTTCCTCTCCCGACTGCCCTCGGGCGTGCAGATTCTCTCCCTCTTCCAGCGCCACCCGGCGTTGCTCGGCCGGATCGCCGCCGTGCTCGGCGCGGCGCCCTCGCTCGCCGAGCATCTGGCGCGCAATCCGCTGGCCCTCGAAGGCTTGCTCGAGCCAGCCGAGGCACGCCAGGAAGCGACGGCCGATCCTCTGCGCGCGCTCGCCGCCCGCCTCGCTCCGATCCGCGATTTCGAGGAAGCCATCAACGAACTCAGGAGCTTTGTGCAGACCGAGGGCTTTCGCATTTCGGTCGCCACTCTCGAGGGTCGTCTCGACGCCGATGCGGCCGGCATCGCCCGTGCGGACCTCGCGGATGCTGCACTAGCGGCGCTGCTGCCCCGCGTACTCGCCGACTTCGCCCGCCGCTTCGGCCGCGTGCCCCGCGGCCGGATGGCCGTGGTCGCGCTCGGCAAGGCGGGTGGGCGAGAGATGATGGCCGGCTCCGATCTCGATCTGATGCTGATCTACGATCATCCCGCCACGGTTTCGGAAAGTCGCGGCGAGCGCCGCCTGTCGGTGAGCGAATGGTTCATCCGCGCCGCGCATGCCTTTGTCGCCGCGCTCTCCGCGCCCGGTGCCGAGGGCCCGGTGTTCGCGGTGGACATGCGGCTCCGCCCCTCCGGCAACAAAGGCCCGGTCGCCGTCTCGCTCTCTTCATTCCGCCGCTATCACGCCGCCGACGCCTGGACCTGGGAGAGGATGGTGCTCACCCGTGCCCGCGTCGTTGCCGGCCCGCCCGCCTTTCGCGCCGAGATTGCCCGAGCAATCCGTTCCGCCCTGGAAGCCGCCGGCCCTGCGGTGCGCATCCGTGCCGATGCCGCGGCCATGCGCGCCCGCATCGCCCGCGAATTGCCGCCCGCCGGCCCGTGGGACATCCGGCTTCGCCCGGGCGGGCTGATGGAGGTCGAGTTCATCGCCCAGGTATTGCAGTTGATCCACGCCCCGGCGCGGCCGGATCTCTGGCAAACGTCCACCCGCGCCGCACTGGCCGGGCTCGCCGCCGCCAACATCCTTGCGCCCGAGGATGCGCGCGCTCTGCTGCGCGCCGAACGCCTCTACCGCACCGTGCTCGGCATGCTGCGCGTGGCTCTCGGCAGCCCCGTTAAAGCGTCGCTGCCGGAGGCAGTCTCTCTCGCCATCATCCATGCCGCGCGGGAGAGCGGCGAGGCGGTGCTTGACGTGGGCGGGCTATCCGCCACCTTGGACGAGTGCGGTCGGGCCGTCCGCCTCAGTTTCGAACGGCTCGTCGGACCCATCGAGGAGAAAGCCGCATCATGAAGGCGCCCGCTACCGCTGCCCCCTCGGCCGTGCCCGGCGAGGGCGATACCGCGCCGGCGTTCACTCTGCAGGCGTCGGGCGGGCGGACCGTCAGTCTCGAAGCGCTGCGCGGCCGCCCCTTCGTGCTCTATTTCTATCCCAAGGCCGACACGCCGGGTTGCACGCGCGAGGCCTGCGATTTTCAGGAGGCGCTCGCGGCGCTCGCCAAGGTCGGCATCGAGGTGATCGGCGTCTCGCCCGACCCGATGGGCCGCATCGAAGCGTTCGCGAAGAAATTCGGGCTCAAGTTTCCGCTTGCTTCCGATGCCGGGCACACGGTGGCGAACGCCTACGCAACCTGGGTCGAAAAATCGATGTATGGCCGGGCCTACATGGGCATGGAACGATCGACCTTCCTGATCGATCGTTCCGGCCGGATCGCCCGCGTCTGGCGCAAGGTTAAGGTGCCCGGCCACGCCGCGGAGGTGAAGGCGGCAGCCGAAGCGCTCTAGCCAAGTCACGTGCTCGCCCCCGTTGACCGCAGGCGGAAACTCGGCCTCTACTCTCTCGCGGTGCCGGGGGGAGGCCGCTTGAGTGGCGCCATTGCTGGAAGTCGAAGGCCTGGTGAAAAGCTTCGGCCCGGTGGACGTGCTGCACGGTGTCGATCTGTCGCTCGCAGCCGGCGAGGTGCTGGCGCTGGTCGGCGACAATGGCGCCGGCAAATCGACCCTGATCAAGCACGTTGCCGGCGTCTATCGGCCGGATGCCGGCGAAATCCGCCTCGAAGGCCAGCCGGTCCGCGTTGAAACGCCCGGCCAGGCGCGTGCGCTCGGCATCGAGACCGTCTACCAGGATCTGGCGCTTGCCGACGAGCTGTCCGTCGGTGCCAACATCTTCCTCGGTCGTGAACCGGTCAAACATCTGTTCGGATTCCTGCCGATCATCGACAACCGCCGCATCAGGATGGAAACCGACGCCCTGTTGGCGCGGATCGAAAGCAAGATTCCCCCACGCGCACGCAGCGTCTCGCGGCTTTCCGGCGGCCAGCGCCAGGCCGTCTCGATCGCGCGCGCGCTCTATTGGCGGGCCAAGGTCGTCATCATGGACGAGCCGACGGCGGCGCTGGCGGTGATGGAGCGCGAGCACGTCATCGGCCTCGCGCGGCGGCTCGCTTCCGAGGGGGTCGGCGTCATCTATATCGGCCACAACCTGATCGAGATTCTCGAGGTCGCCGATCGGGTGTCGGTGATGTATCGTGGGCGCATCGTCCATATGACCAAAGCAGAGGAGACCAACCAACAGGAACTGATCAAATACATGACCGGCTTCACCGGCAAGTGAATGAGCAGGGCGGTCCAGACCGCCACTTCCACAACCGACAGGAGACGAATCCATGAAAAAAGTCCTGCTGATCGCAGCGGCCACTCTCGGCTGCACCGTGATCGGAGCCCAGGCGGGGGATTTTTCCAAGGCCAAGATCGACGTCATCGTGAAGGCGACGACCTCGCAGTACTGGGGCACGGTGTTCGACGGCGCCCGCCAGGCGGCCAAGGATCTCGGCCTCTCCATCGCGACCCTCGGTGCGCCGAGCGAGCTTGATGTCGCCCAGGAGGTGCAGATCCTCGAGAACGCCACCGCCGCGAAGCCGACCGGCATCGTCATCGCCGCCACCAATGCCCAGGCACTGGCGCAGCCGGTCGACGCCGCGACCAAGGCGGGAATCCCGGTGGTCGTTATTGATTCCGATGCCAATACAAAGAACTACGTCACCTTCCTCGCCACCAACAACGAAACCGGCGGGCAGAAGGCGGCGATCGAAATGGCGCGCTGCATCAAGGCACGCACCGGCGGTGACACGGGCAAGGTCGCCTACCTCACCGCGCTTGCCGGGGCGCAGTCGCTGAACGACCGCGACAAGGGATTTGTGGAACAGTTGAAGAGCTATCCCGGCCTCAGCATCGTCGAGCATCGCGTCGGCAACAACGAGGCCAGCCGCGCGCTTTCCGATTCCGAGGATTTGCTGACCGCGCATCCTGACCTCGTCGGCATCTTCGCCGACAACGAGCTGGAGGGCGACGGCGCCGGCACCGCGGTCTCCGAGAAGGGGCTCGGCAGCAAGGTCTGCCTGGTTGCCTTCGACACGTCGGACCAGGAAATCAAGTTCGTGCGGAGCGGCATCATCGATGCGCTGATCGTGCAGAATCCGTACATGATGGGCTATGCCGGCGTGTGGTACGCGCTGGCCGCGGCGCACGGCGTGGTGTTTCCGAAATACGTCGATACCGGCGTGAGCGTCGTCACCAAGGACAACATCGACAGTCCGCAGATGGGCGGCCTGCTCGATCCGAAGAAGTACGTGCTCTCGCCGTTCCTCGGCGCGCAATGAGCTGAACGGGGGCCGGGCCGTGTCACCCGGCCCCCGTTTCCCGCCAGCGGGAGGGATCGGCGATGGGTGAAGGCACGCTGAGCAAGGCGCAGGAGCCCGGGGTTCGGGTTTCGATGTTCGAAGGGCTCCGCCATCGGCTGCCGCTCGAGACCTACGTGCTGGCCCTGACCGTGCTGGTCTGGATTCTTCTCGCTGTCTTCTCGAAGTATTTCTGGACCACCGGCAACATCACCGACATCCTCCGCCAGGTCTCGATCGACGCCATCCTGGCCTTCGGTTCGCTGTTTCCGATCGTTCTCGCCGGCATCGATCTTTCGGTGGGCTCCGTCGCCGGCCTCGCCGGCGTCATCTTCAGCATGCTGATCGCCGATGCCGGGCAGGGCATCCTGGTCGCGCTCGTCGTCACCGTCGTGGTCGGCCTGATCATCGGCATGGTCAATGGCTGGGCGAGCGAGCGGCTTGGCATTCCGCCTTTCATCGTCACCTTGGCCGGGTTGCAGGGTTATCGCGGCCTTGCGCTCCTGCTTTCGGGTGGCCTGACCATTGCCGGCATGCCGCCCGGACTGCAGAAATTTGCGCTGTCCTCGGTTCTGCATGTGCCGAGCCTGTTTCTCCTGATGCTGGCATTCGGTCTGGCCGCCCATTTCCTGCTCGCCTATACGCGGACCGGCCGCTACATGTACGCCATCGGCAGCAACATCGAGTCGGCGCGGCGGGTCGGCATCCGGGTCACCCTGGTGGTGATCATCTCCTATGCGCTGGCCTCGCTCTACGCGACGATTTCGGGGCTGCTCCTGGTGGCGCGGCTTTCCATGGGCGCGCCCACGGCAGCGACCGGCTCGGAGCTGGCCGCGATCGCCGCCGCGGTGGTGGGCGGGGCGAGCCTGTTCGGCGGCCGCGGCACCATTCTCGGCTGTTTCATCGGTGCGTTGCTGTTCACCACCATCGGCAACGGCGCCAACCTGCTCGGCGTCAACTCGTTCTGGCAGATGGTGATCGAGGGGCTCTTGATCGCCTTCGTGGTCTACTTCGACAACCTGCAGAAGCGCCGCCAGGCGGGCCTCGGCTGATGCTTGCCCGCGGCCCGGCCATCGGCTAGATCGCGCCCGGGCGCCCGTAGCTCAATTGGATAGAGCACCAGACTACGGATCTGGGGGTTAGGGGTTCGAATCCTCTCGGGCGCGCCATTTGTCTGCCGTGAACTGCCTGCCTGTGCTAGCCCGCGACCGCCCGAGGCGGAATCGTCGGAGGGCGTGAATCGCGGGCTCAAATAAAGTGCGAGACCCGTGTCGGGCTGCACAGGCAGCCCGACACGGGTCTAAGAGCGTATTCAGCCCGACTGAAAACGCTCTCTCCTGGACCACAGAGCGCATTCCTGCACCCCTTGATCGCTCCGCCATCCCAGTCAAGCACGATCCGCTCCAAAGCCGCACCGACTACGGCAAACCAAACTATCCAATGTTCAGCATCATAGGCGCGGTAGTCTCGAGCGCTGGAAAACACGAATCGCGTCCAGTGAAATGGCGTAATTGCGCGCCCGAGCTGTCCGTCCGAAAGTCCGCGCCAGCCCCAACCGGGCGCTCCGTGAGTCCCCACGTAAGCCTTAGAGCGCTCAACGGTGTGTCGGGGAAAAAAGGCGGGGCCGTAGCCCCGCCCTTATTTGGTGCAGCCAAGCTGCTTGTTAACAGCTGGCCGCGATTTCTGAACGAGGGCACCTTCCGCCAGGCCGGAGCGAAAGTCAATCGTCTACCGTCTCCCGCGCTGCAAGAATGAAGCAGGGGACAGAAAACTATTGAAAGGACAAGCATTGAACGTCAACGTTCCGAGCAGAAGCGGTGCACAATTGTCGTTCCGAACCGGTGCCCCTCCTTTGAAATATCGGTCGCTCAGAAATCATGGCCAACCGCAACACCCTACCATCGAGGAGGGCGAAGTCGTCGCCAGATGCTTAGCGGACAGCCGGTATTCGAGCAAGAAAAAAAGTAGGCGGTAGGGTAGGTGTTGACAAGGCTCGGACCCCCTTTAGAATGGAGACGAGAAATTCAGCGTATCGAGTTAGGTAGATAGAGTCCGTCGGGACGGATACCCCGGTTTTCGTCTCGACCTTTGCGAAGCGATCGTGTGGAGGATGCCATGCGAAGGCTTGGTCTGGATATTGGCACGAACAGCATTGGCTGGTGTCTGATCGAGGACGACGAGCGGATCGTTGATATCGGCGTGCGCCTCTTCAGCGATGGGCGCGATCCGAAGTCAGGAACATCGCTGGCAGAGGATCGGCGCTCGGCGCGGGCGATGCGGCGACGGCGCGACCGCTATGTTGGTCGCCGCTCAGCCTTCCTGAAAGCGCTTGTCGCACACGGGCTGATGCCCACCGATGCCGACGAAGCGAAACTCGTCGCCGAACGCGATCCCTACGACCTGCGTCGGCGTGCGCTCGTCGAGCGGCTGGAGCCCCATGAGATCGGCCGCGCACTTTTTCACTTGAACCAGCGCCGCGGTTTCCAGTCCAACCGCAAGGCCGAGCGCAGGTCCAAGACTGGTGAGGAGGGCAAAATCGCCGGCGGAGCGAAAGCGCTCGATCGGGCAATGACCGAGGCGGGCGCAGATACGCTCGGCCAGTTCCTCGCCGGCCGCGATACGAAGCGCGTGCGGCTCAACAGCGATAATCAGGAATATGATTTCTATCCCCAGCGCCGTCACGTCGAATATGAATTCGCCCGCATCTGGGAAGAGCAGGCGAAGCATCACCCGACGCTGCTCACCGACGCGGCGCGCGCCGCTCTCCACCGCATCCTCTTCTTCCAGCGCCCGCTCAGGGAGCAGCAGGTCGGCTATTGCACTTTCGCCGGCATGAATGGTGTGCCCGCGGAAGAGCCACGCCTGCCCAAGGTGCATCCACTCTTTCAGCAGCGGCGGCTCTATGAGGAAGTGAACCAGCTCCGCATCGTCTCTCCGGGCGCCGACCCCCGCGAACTCACGCGCGATGAGCGCGACAAGCTCATCCTCAAGCTTCAGGACAAGAGGAAGGTCAGCTTCGAGTCGCTTGCCAAGGTCATCAAGCTCAACGAAGGCGAGCGCTTCAACAAGGAAAGCGAGAATCGCAAGGACCTCGCGGGCGATGAGGTCCGCGCCGAAATGGCCGACAAGAAGCGCTTCGGCAAGCGCTGGCTCCATTTCAGCCTCGACGCGCAGGTGCGGATCATCGACAGGCTCTTGAACGAAGAGAATCCCGAGATCCTGCGCGCCTGGCTCAAGGCCGAATACGGGCTGGATGATGCCACTACCGAGGCCGTTGCCGATGCGCACCTGCCTGAAGGCTATGGGCGCTTCGGAGAGACGGCGACCCGGCGCCTGCTTGAGGCGTTGAAGAAGGACGTCGTCACCTATGACAAGGCCGCCCAGGCGGCCGGTTTCCACCACAGCGACCACCGCACCGGCGAGGAGCTCGATCGTCTCCCCTATTATGGCGAGATCCTTGCGCGAGAGATCCCGCCCGGCAAAGAGGAATACGGCGATCCGCTCGAGCGGCGCTACGGCAAGATCACCAACCCCACGGTGCATATCGGCGTGCGCCAGCTTCAGAAGCTGGTGAATGCGATTATCGCCGTTCATGGCAAGCCCGACCAGATCGTCGTCGAGCTGGCACGCGAGCTGAAGCTCAACGAAAGGGAGAAGGACGAGCACAAGCGCCGGATCAAACGCGATACGGAGGCAGCGCAAAAGCGTTCCGAGAAGCTGCGCGACCTGGGCATCAATGACACGGGCGCAAACCGAATGCTGCTCCGTCTATGGGAGGAACTTTCTCCCGACAGCTTCATGAATCGCTGTTGTCCCTATTGCGGCAAAATCATCAGCCCGTCGATGGTCTTCAACGGCGAAGCCGATATCGACCATATCGTTCCCTATTCACGCTCGCTCGATGACAGTGCCGGCAACAAGGTAGTTGCGCACCGAAGCTGCAATCGCGCCAAAGGCAACCACACGCCCTATGAGCGTTGGGGACCGCATATCGATCCTGAGCGCTGGCAAACGATCACCGCTCAGGTGGCACATCTTCACAAATCCAAGCAATGGCGCTTCGGCCCCGACGCGGTGGAGCGTGTCGAGCGCGATGGTGGGTTTCTCGCGCGCCAGCTTACCGACACCCAGTATCTCTCACGCCTTGCCGGCAAGTATCTGCGGAGCCTCTACCCGACTAAGGAAGAAGGCCGGGTCGATGTGCTCCCCGGCCGGATGACGGCGATGCTGCGTCGGCTCTGGGGCCTCAACAGCCTGCTGCCGGATCACAATTTCGTCGAGAACGAACATTCCAACGCCCCGAAGAACCGGCTCGACCACCGTCATCACGCAATCGACGCCGCGATAGCGGCAGTGACGACGCTTCCGCTGATGCAGCAGATCGCCCGCGCCGCTGCTCGCGCCGAGGAGAAGGACCTTGATCGGCTGTTCGAGGATTTGCAGCAACCCTGGCCAAGCTTCCGCGAGGAGCTTGGCGAGAAGCTTAGGGGCACCACGATCAGCTATAAGCCGGACCACGGCCGCAAGGGGCTCCCATCGAAGCACCGCGACATGACTGCCGGGCGCCTGCACAATGAGACAGCCTATGGCATTACCGGGGAAGTCGCGCAGGACCACAAAACGCCGATCGTCGTCCATCGCGTACCGCTGAAGGGCCTCAAGCCGGACGACCTGGCCGACCCGGCGCGTATCCCCGACCTAATCCTGCGCAATGCGCTCTGCACGGCCACGCGCGGGCAGTCGGGGAAGGAATTCGAGCAGGCATTGGCGCGCTTTGCCAAGGAGCATCCGCTGTTCAAGGGCATCCGCCGCATCCGCGTACGCGAACCGCTCAGCGTCATTTCGATCCGCGATGCCGAGGGCCGCGCCTACAAGGCCTACAAAGGCGATGCCAATGCGCGTTTCGACGTCTGGCGGCTGCCAAACGGCAAATGGACCGCCGATATCGTCTCGATGTTCGATGCACACCGGCCGGACCAGCCCGACCGGCGACCGCATCCGGCGGCGAAGAAGATGCTGAGCCTGCATCAGAACGACATGCTCGCCATCGAACGTGACGGCGATGTGCCGCTGATCGTGCGGGTGGTCAAATTCTCAAATAACGGCCAGATCGCACTCGCTCCTGACAATGAGGGTGGCGCGCTCAAGACGCGAGACGCGCTGCCAAATGGCGTCGATCCCTTCAAATATATTTTTTCGTCGGCAGGAGGTTTGAAGAACTCAAAAGCGCGTCAGGTCCGTGTCGATCTCCTCGGGCGAGTCTTCGATCCGGGGCCACGCGAGTAGCTAACGCGCAAAGATGGACCGGATCGTCGACATTGCTACCGACGGCCTGCACCTATCCATTCATCGCGGTTTCTTGATGGTTGAAAAGAAGGGCGAGGAGGCCGGCCGGGTCGCGCTCGACGACATCCATGCGGTCATCGTCCACGCCCATGGCGTTACTTGGAGCAGTAACCTTGTCGCCAGCCTCGCCGAACGAGGAGCGCCGATTGTGTTCTGCGGCGCCAATCACTCGCCGATCGCCGTTACGCTCCCGCTCGAAGGTCATCATGCGCAGAACGCACGGATGCAGGCGCAACTCGGTGCCTCGAAGCCACTGATGAAGCAGCTTTGGCGACAGATTGTCTCGACCAAGATCATGATGCAGGGCTCGCTTCTGGCGGCGCGCGGTGTCGCGGGGGCCGAGGCCTTCCCGTTCATTGCCCGCCGTGTAAGCTCGGGTGACAAGGAGAACCTGGAAGCCCAGGCAGCTCGCCGGTACTGGCCGCTGCTGATGGGGCCCGGTTTCCGCCGCGACCGCGACGCGCGCGGCGTCAATGCGCTGCTCAACTACGGTTATGCGGTGATGCGCGCGACCTGCGCCCGCGCGGTGGTCGCCGCCGGTCTACATCCGACGATTGGCATCCAGCATTCCAACCGTGGCAATGCCTTCGCGCTGGCCGACGACCTGGTTGAGCCGTTCCGGCCGCTGGTCGATGCGCTGGCCGAACGCATGGCACGAGAGGGGGTGGATACGCTCGATCCGTTGATGAAGCGGCGTTTCGCTCGCCTGATCGCCTTTGACCTCAGGATCGCGGGTGAGGCCTCGCCGGCCTCTGTCGCCGCGGCAAGGCTCGCCCTGTCGTTGGCCCGCGCGTTTGAAACGGGGCGGGTCGAGCTTGCGTTGTTCGATCCGCCGACGGCCGTAGAATGGGCAGCTGCAGGCCGAGCCGACGATGGCAGCGACGGATGAGCGCAGGGGATTCAGCGCATCTGAGCGGGTATCGGCTGGTGTGGATCTTCGTGATGTTCGATCTGCCGGTGGGCACCAAGAAGGAGATGCGCGATGCCACTAAATTTCGCGAATTCCTGCTCGACGAAGGCTTTGAGATGAGCCAGTTTTCTGTCTATGCTCGGTTTTGCAACGGCAAGGACGTTTTTGAGAGGAACCTGAGACGAATCGAGACCAATCTGCCAGAAAAGGGCGAGGTGCATGTCCTTACCTTCACCGACCGGCAATATGAGGCCGTCGTTCGCTTCTCAAGCCAGCGGCGCCAGAAGTCGCGGAAGAATCCCGACCAACTCGCCATGTTCTGATTTTGTCCGGCGGAATATGCTGGCTGGATGATTCGATTTCCTGTTTATTATCACCAAGTTATCGAAGCATCGAGCTTAACAGTTCAGAAATCGCGGGCCAACCGCAACTCAACGATCGCCGTCGCCATCGCCGGCCACAGCTTAGCAGTTCAGAAATCGCGGGCCAACCGCAACTCTGCGCATTTCCTATTCGCGCTTCGACCGAGCTTAGCAGTTCAGAAATCGCGGGCCAACCGCAACCCATGCTCGCAAGGATGCCGGTCTCGACAGAGCTTAGCAGTTCAGAAATCGCGGGCCAACCGCAACCCGTAAGCGAGGCGGCAATCGCGTCCGCGGAGCTTAGCAGTTCAGAAATCGCGGGCCAACCGCAACCCGAGTCTCGCGCGAAGATGCGGCAGGCGAAGCTTAGCAGTTCAGAAATCGCGGGCCAACCGCAACTACATGACGCCCGTGTAAAGCTGGTAAGGCAGCTTAGCAGTTCAGAAATCGCGGGCCAACCGCAACACAGCGAGGCAACTCGCCAATGCAAAAGCGAGCTTAGCAGTTCAGAAATCGCGGGCCAACCGCAACAGATGCGGCCCGCAGACGACGGGTCAGATCAGCTTAGCAGTTCAGAAATCGCGGGCCAACCGCAACAGATACAGCGTGCAGTCGCCGATCACCTCGAGCTTAGCAGTTCAGAAATCGCGGGCCAACCGCAACATACCAGAAGCGTCGCTTCAGTCAGACTTTAGCTCAGCAGTTCAGAAATCGCGGGCCAACCGCAACTCGTCCATCGGCGGATAGCGCCCGAGCCTGAGCTTAGCAGTTCAGAAATCGCGGGCCAACCGCAACATATTCCGGGCCACCTGGTCGAGCGCCACGAGCTTAGCAGTTCAGAAATCGCGGGCCAACCGCAACGCGGATGCGCACGTGGCTCATGTCCAACCTAGCTTAGCAGTTCAGAAATCGCGGGCCAACCGCAACTCAAGTCCGACAGCTGAGATGCGACCAGGCAGCTTATTCTCGAAGACCGTGTCGATGGCCTGCCGGTCGGAATGATACTGGCGAGTGTGCAGCGGCATGGAGGAAGCGGGTCAGCGGGATGTCAGTATTAGGCATTTTTGTCCCCCGCCAACTCCATCTTCTCCTCGATTGGTCGCAGACGCCGGACAGTCTCGGTATCCTCGATTGTCCGCCTTTGCGCTTCGAAGATCGCAACGAGCGCTTCGCCTTCCTCGGGAGTCAACTGACCGCTCGCGACGGCGGTGGCTCAACTCTTTGATCCTGGACTCTGATCGGGTAGTTTCTTCGCGTGAATCGAAGGAGACGCTATGGGCGAAGTTCTTCATCGCACCGCCCTGACGACAGATGCGATCCGTCATGCGACCGGAGAGAGATGGCTCTTGGCCAGCACGCGCCGCATGACCCTTGCGGCCGCGGTGATCCTGTTCGCGACGGTATGGGGCTGTAACCAATCGCCTGCCGCCGCTGATCCCCCGACCGTCATTCGGGCGGCGCTGGAACATTGGCGGGATGACTTCAATGCACGAAGAGCCAACGATATCTGCGATCTGTTCGCTCACAATTTGCGCTATGATTTCCAGGGGCTGCCCGAACAGAATTACACCCAACTCTGCACGCGCCTCCACCACGCGCTCGCCGACCCGACGCAGTCCTTTCACTACGGGCTTCGCATCAAGGAAGTCATCGTTTCCGGTGACCTCGCCGTGGTGCGCCTGACCTGGATCTCCACCTTGACCAGGAAAGACGGCAAGTCGGAGATCGAGGATGAACCGGGGTTGGATGTGTTCCAACGGCAGGCTGACGGCAAATGGCAGATCATTCGCTACATGTCGTATCCTGAAGCGCCGCGTTAGATCGCGGAACGCTCCTGTAAGTGACCAGGAAGTTCCCCCTCCGGGGTGGCGCCCGGAGCCATGTGCGCTGGGCCGGCGCAACGTTGTTTTACCCCTGCGCGGCCTCGGCGTTGAAGATGAACTCGGGCGGCATCTCCGGACCCCAGAGATAGAACGAATCCTCGCCCGGATGATCCGCCGGCTCCCAATCGGTCGCAGCCGGAATGTAGTCGATGTTGAAGGAGTATTCCGAGAAGCTGTCCCACGGATCGCGTACGTAATGGAAATAGTTCGATCCGAGAACATGCCGCCCCAGCCCCCAGCCCATCTTCCAGCCGCGATCGGCCATTGCTATCGCGCCGAGCCCGACCGAATCGAGAGAGGGCATGTCCCAGCTCAGATGATGCAACCCCGGTGCCTCGGAGCGCGCGAAGGCGACGACATGATGATCGCTGCCATGGATCGCATGCATGAAGGCGATATTCGTGCCGGAACGATCCGAGAGCCTGAGCCCGAGCGCGCGCGCATAGAAACCGAGCATCCGCTCGACATCCGGCGTGAAGCGCAGAATGTGGCTGAGCCGCCTGGGCCGCACCCGCCCGGCGTCACGCCGGTAGGGTGCGCAGCGGGCACCTGCTTCGGCATCCAGCGCCGCCGGCAGCGCCTTGCCGTCCGGCGAGGTCTTCGGGCCGACGCGGATTTCGATCGCCAGACCGTCGGGGTCCATCAACCAGAGCCCGTTGCTGTCGAACCCCGCCGGCGGGGCGAGCAGGCGAATGTCCATGCCTTCGAGATGCGCCTTGAAGCGCGGCAAATCCTCCTCGAAGCAATGGAAGGCGATGTGATGCAGAGCCTTCCGCCGCCCGCCCACCACGCGCCCCCAGCGGTAGCCGTCGGCGGTCGATAGCGAGACCTGATCTCCGGCATCAGCCACCGTAAGACCGAAGGCGCCGTAGAAATCCGCCGCCCTCTCCGGCGCCGGCACGCTCAGGACGAATTCGCCGATCGAATGCACGCCGAGCCGCCCAGGTTCTGATTCGGGTGCCTGGTAGCCGCCGATCGCTGTCATGACTGTCCCCGGGGCTGTTCCCCCGGCCCGCCCCCGCAAGCGCCACCGGGCCGAGGCAAGCCTAGTGTGCCGACTCCAACGCTTGATACCGTAGGATGCACCATGGCGGTCGGCACATACCTCTTTATTTTCAGTGGCCTGCTGATCCCCTTTCGTTTGCTGCCGCCGGCAGCAAACGGCGGGGGCAGGACACTAGCAGGAGGCACCGACCTCCGCCAGAATCCCGCGCGCCGGAAGCTCGCCCAGTTCCTCGACCAGAACGCGAACGTTCTCGGAATAATCGATCGGCACCACGACCAGATGCACCCCGCCGGCCCGGAAGGCGGTCTCGAGCGTCGGTGCCAGCGCCGCCGTTTCGGCGACGCGCGCGCCGTCAGCCCCATATGATTGCGCATAGGCTACGAAATCCGGATCGCCGAAACCGAGCCCCCAATCGGCGAACTTGTCCACCGCCTGCTTCCAGCGGATCATGCCGTAGGCGTGGTCTTCCAGGATCATCACGACAAGGTTGAGCCCAAGCCGCACCGCGGTCTCCAGCTCCTGGCTGTTCATCATGAAGCCGCCGTCGCCGCAAACCGCGAGCACGCGCCGGCCGGGATGGAGCATCGCCGCCGCTATCCCGGACGGCAGGCCGGCGCCCATCGTCGCCAGCGCGTTGTCGAGCAGGAGGGTGTTCGCCATGTGCGTGCGGTAATTGCGGGCAAACCAGATTTTGTACATCCCGTTGTCGAGCGTGACGATGCCATCTTCCGGCATCACGTGGCGCACGTCATGGACGATGCGCTGCGGCGTCGGCGGGAAACGATTCTCCGTGGCACGATCCTGCACGTGCGCCAGGATTTCCTCGCGCAACGGCAGGAGTGCGCCCGCATCGGAAAGCCGGCCCTCGAGGCGGTCGGCTAGCAGCGCAAGGCTCGGGCCGATGTCTCCCACCACTTCGGCGTGCGGAAAGAACACCGGCTCGACATGCGCCGGCACGTGCCCGAGATGAATCACTTTGGGGCCGCCGGGGCCCATCAGGAAGGGCGGTTTTTCCACCGTGTCGTGGCCGATCGCGAGGATGAGATCGGCGCGATCGATCGCGATGTGCACATAGTCGCGCTCGGAAAGCGCCGCCGTGCCCATGTAAAGATTCGATCCTCCGGCAACCGAGCCCTTGCCCATCTGCGTGTTGAAGAAAGGGATCTGCATCCGGTGCACGAATTCCGAGAGCGCATCGGCAAGATGCGGCCGGCTGGCCGCCGCTCCGAGCATGATCAGCGGGCGGCGGGCGGCGAGGATCAGCGCCGCCGCGCGATCGAGTGCGGCCGCCGGTGCCAGCGGCCGCTCCAGCGGATGCGGCGGAATGAGGGACGCCTCCGCGCATCGCTCGGCAGCGATATCCTCCGGCAGCTCGAGATGCACCGGGCCAGGCCGCTCGCCCGCCGCCAGTCGGAATGCCTCCCTCACCGCAGTCGGAATCATCGAAGCGCTGACGATCTGCCGCGCCGATTTCGTCACCGGCCGCATCGCCGCCACCACGTCCACGATCTGGAATCCGGCCTGCCGGCTGGTCCTGACCGGCTTCTGTCCGGTGATGGCGATCATCGGCATCGCTCCGAGATGGGCATAGGCGACGCCCGTCATGAGATTGAGCGCGCCCGGCCCGAGCGTGCTGAGACAGACACCCGGCTTGCCGGTCAGCCGCCCGCAGGTCGCCGCCATGAAGGCCGCCGCCTGCTCGTGGCGTGTCAGCACGAGGCGGATTTTCGAGGTGCGGAGGGATTCGAGCACATCGAGATTCTCCTCGCCCGGAATGCCGAAAATCCGCTCCACGCCTTCGTTCTCGAGCGCGCCAACGAGCAGGTCGGAACCCTTTTTCATGCACTGCTCCGTCACGGGTTTGCCTCAGGCCCGCCCCGCATGACGGGCCCGCTCAACGCCGGTACTGCTTCATGCCAATACTGCTTAATGCCAGTACGGGGGCCAGGGCGAGCGGTTGCCCTCGTATTCGAGCAGGCGCAGCATCGCCGGCCATTCCAGCACCCCGAACGGGCGGCGCACCCCGGGCTGATAGAGCGCGGCGGTCTTTTCCAGCACCGCCTCGGACGGCAGATCGAGTTCCGTGCGCGAGGCCATCGCATCCACCTGCGTGCGGCAGGAAAGCTCGAGCTGGTACATCGTGTTGAACGCCTGCTGGATCGTGGCCCCGCAGGTCAGGAGCCCGTGCGCGCGCAGGATCATCGCATCGTGCGGGCCAAGGTCGCGCACCAGCCGCTCCCGCTCGGCCAGATCGATCGCCGGCCCCTCGTAGTCATGATAGGCGATGTGCCCATGGAAACGGATGGCCGTCTGGTTGAGCGGCAACAGGCCGCACTTCATCGAGGAAACCGCCATGCCCGCCCGCGTGTGCGTGTGGATCACGCTCGTCACGTCTTTTCGCGCGCGGTGAACGGCACCATGGATGACGTAGCCCGCCTTGTTGATTCCGTAGTGCGTGTCAGGCTTCCAGAGGATGTTTCCGTCGAGATCGATCTTCGCCAGGCTGGAGGCGGTAATCTCCTTGTACAGCAGACCGTAGAGATTGATCAGGAGATGCCCTTCCTCTCCCGGCACTGCGAGCGTGATATGGTTGTAGATCAGGTCCGTCATCCCGTACCAGTCCACGAGGCGATAGCAGGCCGCGAGATCGAGCCGTGCCTGCCACTCTTCGGGCGAAACAAACTCGCGGACCGATGCGAACTGGGATCGATCATTCATGCCGGTTCATTCCCTCCAGAGATCAGCCGCCGGATCGTGGCGACGGCACCCGGTGCGTCCCATTCTGCGGCGCCCAGGCACTGCGCGACGAGACGCCCCCGCCGGTCGATGATGAAGCTTGCCGGAATCCCGTCGATCTTGAAGGCATCGGCAATGCTTCCGTCCGGATCGAGCAGGATCGGCAGAGATTTGATTCCCTGCGCCGTATAGTACGCCTTCACCGCGCTCAGCCCTTTCGTATCGATGGAAACCGGCAGCACGCTGACGGCGAAGTCGTTCAGGAGGACGGACAGGTGATTGAGCGCCGGCATCTCGGCGAGGCAGGGCACGCACCATGTTGCCCAGATATTCAGTACCACACCCTGATCGCGGTAATCGGCGAGCGTCCGCTTCTCGCCCTTTGCAGTGAGAAACGTGAACGCGGGCGGCTCCTTGGGCGGATCGAGCTCGGTCAGGGCGCGGGACAGGGAGGTCAGCCGGGCCGCCCCGGCGCGCGGCGCCAAAGCGGCTAGCCCAAGCGCGGCCAGCACGGCGCGACGCCTGAGCGAGGGGCCGCGGCCCGGCGTGGCGCGGCTCAACGCTCCGCCGCCCGCGCTTCGCCGGCGGCGCGATCGAGCGCCCTGATCACTTCCGGCGCCGTCATGAGGTCGGGCAGCACAATGCCGCCTGGCGCACCCGGTCCGTAAACCACATCGAGCGGCACTCCATAGCGACCGAAACTTTCCAGATAGTTTGTGATCGAAGCATCGGCTCGGGTCCAGTCTGCGCGCATCGCGAGTACATCCGTCCTGGCAATCCTGGCCGCGACCGGGTCACGATCGAGCACCGTGACCTCGTTCACCTGGCAGATCAGGCACCAGGCAGCCGTCACATTGACGATCACCGTGCGGCCACGCGCGACGTTCGGCGCGATTGAGGTGCGCACGAAGGGCTGCCAGTTGCCGCTCGCATCCGCCACTCCCGGCCGGGAATTCAGTCCGGTCATCGGCACCAGCAGCGCCGCCAGGACGAGTGCCGCGGAGAGGCCCCCGCTCGCGCGCGGATGCGCGCCAATAGGGCCGCCTGCGGTGCGCCGCACAGCCAGAACGCCGAGCAGCGCCAGGGCAAGGCCGGCCACGACGAGTGCGGCATCGACACTCATGATGCGGGCCAAGACCGCGAGCAGCCAGATCGCGGTTGCCAGCAGCAAGCCGCCGAATATCCGGCTCAGCCAGATCGTCCAGCGCCCCGGGCGCGGCGCCAGCTTGACCAGCGCCGGCACGGCCGCCGCGGTAAGCGTGGGTGCGGCAAGCCCGAGCCCCATGGCAACAAAGATCGCGATGATCTCGAGTGGCCCGCGGCTGAGCGCAAAGCCGACCGCCGTGCCAATGAACGGCGCCGTGCAGGAAGTCGAGAGCAGCGTCGCGAACAGGCCGACCAGAACAGCCCGGCTGTGCCGCCCATGCACCCGTCCTGTCAGGGCGGCCGCTTCATTGCTTCCCGGCATGGCGATGCTGATCCAGCCCCAGAGGTCGGCGGCGAACAGCACCATCACCATCGTCATCGCAACCAGGAACCAGGGGCTCTGGAACTGGATTCCCCAGCCGATCGCCGCCCCGAATTCCTTGAGCGCAATCAGGCCCGCCGCCAGCAACAGGAAGCCCGCGATGATGCCGCCGCCCGTTGCCAGCAGCTCAAGTCTCACGGTGCGCCGCTCGGACCCGGCAAGCCGGGCCAGGTAAAGGAACTTGAGGGAAAGCACCGGCAGCACGCACGGCATGACGTTCAGCAGCAGCCCGCCCAGCAGCGCTGCGCCGAGCACTGCGAGCGGGATCAGGGCCGCGCCGGCAAATGCGGCTGGCGGCGCCAGCGCAGGCTCGGCCTCGAACGTCGCCGCGCGGTCCGTTCCGTCGGTGAGCGTGAAGACAAGCCTTCGCCCGGCCAACCGGGACGCCGGGCTGTCGATATCCCTGAGAAGCAGAGCGACGCGGCCCTGCCCCCCGTCTGTCGCCACTTGCGGCGGGCCGGGCGCGCCTTGCGGCAGGCCTTCAACGAAAAGATCCGCGCGGGCCAGCATCGCGCCAGGCCCCGCAAGTTCCAGGGCAAGCGCCGAGCGCCCCTTGCCGTCGGGCGAAACGCTCGCCGATCGCAATGAAAGGCCGAGCCCGGAAAGCGTGCCCGGCACCGCCGCCCGCGCCGCAGCGATCAGTCCGGCCTCAGGCCCTGCCGCGGCGATGCCGGCTGGCAGGGTGAGATCGAGCACGGCGTGGTACGGAACGCAGACATCGCGACAGGCCGAGTACGCGACCGTCGCATGCAGCACGAGTGGTGCGCCCGGCCTTTCGAGAGTGACGGCGACCGGGAGCACCGTGCCGCCGGCATAACCATAGGTCTCGAGACCGGCCATGGTGAAGCGCCGCGGCGCCGGCCACGCGAGCTTCGCCGCCGCGAGATTGCGAGAACCTTGCCAATCGATCGCCGGAGGCAGCCCGGCCGCACCGGGATCGCGCCAGTACGCATGCCATCCGGAAGCCAGCCGTATCTCGATCCCGGCATCGACCATGCCGGCCGAGCCCGTGGCGCGCTCGGCGGTGATCAGGCGAGCCGCGGCGTGCCGGTCGCCGACCCAGCCGCTGGCCGCCGCCCGCGCCGGCCACGGGAGAAGCAGCATCACGGCCGCCGCCGCGCCGGCAATGCCCGCCAGCCGCCAGGCCGATAGAGAACGGAGCAGCCTCATGATCGCAGGCAGAACCCTGCGCCACTCGTGACGGCACGGCGCGGCCATCAGCGCTACATAGCGACCTCACGGGGCCGTGCAAGGCCGCGAGCGAGGGCCGAGGCCCCGCCTTCCACATCTGCCTCGCCGCGGGCAGCATGGCGCCCTCGTCCGCGCACAGGCGGAGCAACCGAAGCTGCCATCCGGCTCGCGCAGCGGCGAGGCACACAACCGGGGAAAAGTTCCGTGCGACTTCAGGATTTCCGCGTGCTCACCTTCGATTGCTACGGAACCCTGATCGATTGGGAGAGCGGTATCCTCGCCGCACTCGGCCCGCTGCTCGCACGGCTGCCGGCACCGCCCTCGCGCAAGGCCGTGCTGGAGGCTTTTGCGCGCCATGAATCCGCACAGGAGGCCGCCACTCCCGCGCTGCGCTATTCGGCATTGTTGGCGAAGGTTCATCGCCGCCTTGCGGAGGACTGGGGCATCGGCCCCGACGAAGAAGCGGCGAACCGCTTCGGCGCCTCGGTGCCCGACTGGCCTCCGTTTCCCGATTCCGCGGCCGCCCTGGCGGAGCTGAAGCAGCACTATCAGCTCGTGATTCTCTCCAACGTCGATCGCCACAGCTTTGCCGGCAGCAATCGCCGCCTCGGCGTCGCTTTCGATGCCGTCTTCACCGCCGAGGATATCGGCTCCTACAAGCCGGATTCGGCCAACTTTCGCTATCTCATCGAGCATCTGGCCGAGCGCGGGGTGCGCAAGGAAGAGATCCTGCACACCGCGCAAAGCCTCTTCCACGACCATCTGCCCGCCAAACGCGCCGGCCTGGCCACGGCTTGGATCGATCGCCGCCACGGTTCGGAGGGTTTTGGTGCGACCCTGCCGCCGCCGGAAGACGTGCACCCCGATTTCCGCTTCCCGAACCTCGCCGCGATGGCCGAGGCCCGGCGGTCCGGCTGATCGCCGTCGGAAAGAAAAGCCGCCGTGCGAGGGGTGCTTCGCACGGCGGTCTGGAAGGTGGAGTCTGCTCTACGGAGGAGTTCAGTCGTCGCCGATGGCGCTTTCCGGCAGGCCGTCGTCGAAGGCGTGATCGGCAAAGATCGCGTAGGCCTCTTCGCCGTGTACCGCGTCGTCGCCGACCGCGAGCGTCCGTTCGTCCATCCGGAGCGGCACGAACAGGCTCACGATCTTCAGGATGATGAAGGTGCCGACGACATTGAACGCAATGATGAAGAGCGCGCCGTAGATCTGCAGCACAAGCTGATGTGGGTTGCCGTAAATCAGCCCGGTCACGTTCACGCCCGGCGCATCCTTCGCGGTGCCGATATATTCGAGCATCGCCGGATCGGCGAGAATCCCGGTCAAGAGGCCGCCGACGATCGCCGCCGCGCCGTGCGTGTGGATGACGCCGAGCGTATCATCGACCTTGCTCATCCAGGCGGTCTTGCCCAGCTTGTTCATGCTCAGCCACGGCAGCGTCCCCGCGGCAATGCCGATGATCAGTGCGCCGTAACCGTTGACATAGCCCGCTGCCGGCGTGATGCCGACCAGGCCGGCAATCATGCCGTTGACCGCACCGAGCACGGACGGCTTGCCGAATGCGGACATGTCCATCATCGTCCACACCAGCACCGCCGTGCAGGCGGCAATGTTCGTATTGAGCACCGCCGCTCCGGCATCGGCATTGGCGAAATAAGGATCGCCGCCATTGAAGCCGTTCCAGCCGAGCCAGAGAATTCCAGCCCCCGCCAGCGTCACCAGCAGGCTGTTCGGCTGGAAGCTCTCACGATCGGAATGCAGCCGCGGGCCAACCATCCAGGCCGCAACGAAGCCGGATGACGCCGCCGCCAGGTGGATGACGTAGCCGCCGGAGAAATCGACCACCCCCATGCTGGCGAGCCAGCCGCCGCCCCACAGGCTGAACGCGCCGACCGTGTACATGAACGTCAGCCACAACGGCACGAAGATGATCCAGGCCGAAAACCGCATGCGCCCGACCACGGCGCCGGCGAGGATGATCACGGTGATGGCGGCGAACACGAACTGGAAGTAAACCAGCGTCGCCATCGGGAAGCCCATGGCCGGCATGCCGGAGGCGGCCGCCGGAATCGTTGCCTGGCCGGTCTCGGTCAGGGCGGACATCGCCGGCCCGGGCACGCCGATGAACGGGAATAGCTGTGGCCCGAACGCCATCTTGTATCCCCAGAGCGCCCAGACGACCATCACCGCGGCAAACGCGTAGATCGCCATGAAGGCCGAGTTGATGGCCCATTTCTTCTTGACGATGCCGCCATAGAGAATGACGAGGCCGGGCACGCTTTGCAGGGCGACAAAGGTCGCCGCCGCAAGTTGCCAGGCGTTGTCCCCGGTATCGAGCCATTTCGGACTGGGAACCAGCATCGCAGTGCCTCCGATCAGGGGTGCTCGAGCGTCGGTCCGCCCGTTCCCGCGTTCGACCAGGGCACCCCCCGCCCGACCATCCGGTCGATGACCGCGGAGGTGAGATGTCCAGGTCTGTCAATCGGTCGTAAGCAAACCCCGTGCCATCGGGCGGCGCATGTCCGGCGCGTTTCTTTCCGGCTGATAAGCGTACCGCCGTTCCGGGCTGCCCATGACCAGATGCGATCGGCTGCCTATTCTGTAGGCATTCGCCTCAGGATTAGGCGCGGCAAAGAGCGCTTGGACGATGCGCAGGGCGGAAGGCCGCTTCCCTGGCGACAGCGCCTGCCGGGGGATAGTCTCCGCTCGCCGCGGAGTTTCCGGGGCAAGCGCAATGTCGTCACCACGGTGAGGCAGGAGGAATCAGAGAGCGATGTCCGAATCCGGTAGCGAAGGCCCGGCAGAGCCGCCCGTCCAGCCGCTCTTCGATACGGAATCGACGCGGAAAGTGATCCTCGCGCTCGCCCGCGCCGCTGCCGCTTCGATCGCCGCCGGCATCGCGATCTCCACCGGCGAGGCGCAGGATATCGAGGCGACGCTCCGCATTCAGAAGGAGGTCTTCCACGCCTTCACGACCCTCGCTTATCGGGATCAGTCTCTCCCGCCCGTCACCGCGCTCGCCGAGGAGGAGCCGGCCATCAAGATCATCTCCGCAATCAATCGCTTCAGCGCCGCCGCGGTCACCAACGGCGTCATCGGCTCGAGCGGCAAGGCGTCCAGCGTCGGCGATGCCATGCGCACGTTCTATCGGGTGCTGACCGCCATGTGGCCGCCGGAGCCAGGCGCCTCTCCTCCGGAGGAGGCCGCGCAGAAGTCCAGGCCGCGCTGAAGGCTCCTGCAGGCGCCGCCGGAGAGAGAGGCCGCGCCCTCGATCATCTCCGCATGATGCTCCCGTAGGATGCGTTACGAAGACAGAACAGAAGGCGGAGGATAGCCATCGCGAACCCGGCATCGGGGGACCGGTCGGTTCGCGCGACGCTCGGTGGGATTTGGCGAAAATCCCGCCGTTTCCGCCTGATCGGGCAAACCTGCCGCAAGCTCTGCCCTCGCCCGGCGCATCGCCACCGCCGGGAGTCATGCGGGCCCAGCGGTTGTCGGAGGGGCCGACGATCCACCCGGGCATCAGGCGGATCGCCTCGCCGGCGAGGCGATGCGCATGCCTGCCCTCGCACTTTCCCGGCCGCCACCCTCGCTTGGCGTGGGGATGGCCCAAGGCTATCACTGTCCGTCCGGCGGGGCTGGGTGGCTTTCGGTTTTGCCCGGTGTGGCGTTTGTCTTGCTGGTTCTTGCCGAATTCCCGCTCGGCGATGGGGCACACGATGCGCCCGGCCCGCCGTACCATCTGCAAGCCGCGTGTCGAAGCCGGCGGCAGGATGATCGGCGATGCAGTTTTTGAAAGTGGATGCGGTTGATGGCTTTCTTCCCTCCTGAGGATTTGCTTGCCGCGGCAGCCCGCCGTGCAGTGGCGTTCAGGCGTGATCTGCACCGCCATCCGGAGCTTGGCCTCACCGAGTTTCGCACCGCGAGCCTGGTGGCCGAGCGGCTGACGGCACTCGGACTCGGCGTGAAACTGGGCCGCGAAGTGATGGATTCGGCAAGCCGCGTCGGCCTCCCCGATGCGGCAGAGCTGGCACGCTGCTATCGGCGCGCGGAAGCGGAAGGCGCGCCTTCGGACTTCCTCTCCGCGCTGGTCGGCGGGCATACCGCCGTCGTCGGCGTGCTCGACGGGGCGGAACAAGGGCCGGTCGTCGCACTGCGCGTCGATATGGACGCGCTGCCGATTCACGAGGACGAATCAAACGCACATCGCCCGGCCAGAGAGGGATTTGCCTCCATCCACCCCGGCGTGATGCACGCCTGCGGGCACGACGCGCACACCGCACTCGGCCTCGCCGCGGCCGAGATGCTGAGCGGCCTGCGCCAGCAGCTCAGGGGCCGGGTCAAATTCGTTTTCCAGCCGGCCGAGGAAGGCGGACGTGGCGCCGTCCCGATGGTCAATGCCGGCGTGGTCGAAGATGTGGATCATTTCGTTGCCATTCATATCGGCACCGGCGTGCCGAGCCTCAGTGCCTGCGCGGCCGTCAACGGCCATCTGGCAAGCGTGAAGCTCGATGCCACCTTTCGCGGCCGTTCGGCGCACGCCGGCGGCCAGCCCGAACAGGGCCGCAACGCGCTGCTTGCTGCTGCCGAGGCGGTGCAGGGTCTGTATGCCATTTCCCGCCATCATGCCGGCCGCTCGCGCGTCAATGTCGGCACCATGCGCGCCGGCTCCGGGCGGAACGTGATCGCCGATCACGCCTTCATCGAGATCGAGGTGCGCGGCGAAACCGAAGAGGTCGCCGAATACATGCGCCGGCGTGCCGAAGCGGTGCTGGAGGGCGCGGCCACGATGCAGGACGTCGAGGTCGCGCACCACGTCGTCGGGCGCACCACCACTGCCGATTCAGACCCCGAACTCGCCCGCATCATCGCCGAGGCCGGGGCGGAGATGCCGGCGATCTCGGTCTCCACCGTGCCGCACCAGGCCGGCGGCAGCGAGGATGCCACCTACTTCATGCGTCGGGTCCAGAAGCGCGGCGGCAAGGCTGCCTATGCCGTCATCGGTTCCGATCTCGCCTCCGGCCACCACACGCCGCGCTTCGATATCGACGAGTCCGACTTGTCCTGGGGGATCGAACTCCTCACCCGCACATTGCTGCGCCTCTGCAACGCATAGAACCGCTCAACTCAACGGCCGCGCGATGTGCGCGCAGTACGGCGCGCGCTCCTTGAGCCGGTTATACCACGCCTCGAGGTGGGGCAGGGGAGGGCGGTCGAACGCCATCGTGAACCAGCGATGCACGAGCACGCCGAGCGGAATATCGCCGATCGTGAATTCCGCCCCGCCGACATAGGGGTGGCGCGCCAGCTCCGCCTCCAGCATTCCCCAGATGCGCGTGCAGTTCCTGATCGCCGTATCGATCGCCGCCTGGTCCCGCTTTTCCGGCGGCGTGCGCACGAGATTCCAGAAAATCACCCCGATCGGCAGGCCGAGCGTCGTCTGCTGCCAATCCATCCAGCGGTCGATATTGGCGCGCGCACGCGGCTCTTCCGGCCATAGCGGCGAATGCGGCGCGTAGGCATCGCAGAGATGGCGCAGGATCGCGTTGCTCTCCCAAAGAGTGAAGCCGTCTTCCTCCAGGGTCGGCACCAGGCCATTCGGGTTCATCGCCCGATACTCCGCCGTATCGGTCTTGCCGAAGCTGCCGCCGACATCCAGCCGCTCGTAAGGAAGCCCCAACTCCTCCAGGAGCCAGATCACTTTCATCACATTGCTGGAATTCGCTCGCCCCCAGAGTCGCCGCATCCTTGTTCTCCGCCCTCTGCCTCGCCAGCCTATCGCCGCGCGCCGTGCCCGGCAAACGGCCGGCCGGCTTGCCCGGCTTGCACGAAGCGTTCATACGGCACCGCATGCAGCGCCTCGATCATCGTTGGGCCGCGCTCCTGGTAGCCCTGGCCGCGGCCATCGCGCTCATCGTGGCGCATGGCTCCGAGCGGCTGCTGGACCTCGTGCCCTGTGCGCTCTGCCTCGTCGAGCGCTGGCCGTGGCGAATCGCGTTCCTGCTCGGAATCCTCGCCGCGCTCCTGCCCCGGCCTGCCGGCCGGCCCGTGCTCGGCGTCGTTTTGCTGGTGCTCGCGGTGAGTGCAGGTCTCGGCGCCTTGCACGTCGGCGTCGAGCAGCATTTCTGGCCAAGCCCGCTGCCCGAATGCGCCGCCCCGGAACTGCATGGCCACACCCTGGCCCAGATTCTCGCCTCGATGCCCGCCCGCCCGAGCAAGCCCTGCGACGCGCCGAGCTATCTGGTTCCTGACCTGCCGCTCTCGATGGCGGCGATGAATTTGCTCTATTCGCTTGTCATTCTGGCGCTGCTCGCCAGCTATCTCACGAGGAGCCGCAGAGTATCGCGATGAGCGAAGAGAGAGAGGCCCGATCTCCCGCAATGCCTCCGTCCGAGGCGATGTTGGCACGCATGATCCGCGTCGATCATGCCGGGGAATACGGCGCAGTACGCATCTATGCCGGGCAGCGCGCCGTGCTCGGGCGCGGACCGAAAGGACCGCTCCTGCAACACATGGCTGAACAGGAACGCCAGCACCTCGCTTCATTCTCCGATCTTCTCGTCCGCCGCCGCGTCCGCCCCACCGCCCTCCTGCCGCTCTGGAACCTCGCCGGCTTCGCCCTCGGCGCGGCCACCGCGGCACTCGGCGAGCGGGCGGCGATGGCTTGCACGGTTGCCGTCGAAGAGGCGATCGACGCCCATTACGCCTCCCAGCAGGCCGCCCTTGCGGATTCCGAAGCCGAGGTCTCGGCTCTGATCACCCGCTGCCGTGCCGAGGAACTGGAACATCGCGATATCGGGCTTGCCAACGAGGCCGAGCGCGCGCCCGCCTACCGGCTCCTCTCGGCGGCTATCAGGTCCGGCTGCCGCGCCGCGATTGCGCTCAGCGAGCGGTTGTAAGTCCGCTCTTCCGCCACTCCATCAGGCCGCACCCGATCCGCCCATGTCCCTGGTTGTCTACCCCAGGCGGCGTTCGAACGTGAGATAGCCTGAGTCGATAGTCAGCGGCTGAGGCCCGTTCAGCCAGGCTATGCTCTGCGCGTCGCCGCCGACGAAGCCCCGCCAGAACGGCAAGCTGAGGGCCTTCAGGTCCCCGAGCGCACGCTCGGCAATCGCAACCAGCCCGGCATCGCCCGCCGGCGCCAGCCCCACCGTCGTCATGTGCGTGCCGTTCCTTTCGAGGGCGAGATATTTGTTCCCGGGCGGTGAGAGCGCGTAGACCGCCAGGCGCTCGCGATAGCTCTCGCTTCCGCCAGGAGGCGCATCGTCGTGCGTGCCGTCGATCAGCATCAACGGCCGTGTCACCTCCGCGAACGACGCGTTGCTCATGCCCTGAAAGGGATGCATCGGATTGGCTCCTGGCGGCACCGGCGGGCCCGCCAGCAGGAGAAAGGCGCGCGGGCGCGGATCGGCGAAACTCCGTCCTCGCCCGGCCCGCACATAGACTGTCGCCCCCGCGATCGCCGCTGCGGTCCAGGCGCCGAACGAATGGCCGCCGAGACCGACCGCACCCGGAACAATCTCGGCCCGGGCCTCTGCCGCCAGCCCGGAAAGCGCCGTCAGCATGGCCTTGATATCGTCGATGCGCAGCAGGGCGTAATGCGTCAACTGGGAAAAGCTCGGACTCCGTGGCGCGCCGCGCGCAAGCGAATCGAGATGTTCGGGCAGCAGCACCAGGAATCCCGCTGCCGCCCAGGGCGCGGCAAGCGGTGTGAAGGCCTCTGCACGCGCTCCGAGACCATGCGAGAAGATGATCGCCGGGTGCGGACCGGCCCCCGCCGGCGGCAGAATCATGACTGGCAACCCGCCATCCGGTCGCCCGGCGAGCGTCGTCCAGACGCTTCCGCCCGCTGCCTCAGCGCGCGCGGAAGCACCGAACGCAAGCGCCGTGCCTGCCAGCAAGAGCCTTCGCCTCAGGGAATGTTTCCAGGATTGCATGGTACCGCTCTAGTACCCGGAATCACACATGGGTGACACAGGCTCCCTCACCCGGCGCTCCGCGCCGCCCTCTCCCAGAGGGAGAGGGTAACGTGTTTCGAGGTCATGTGAGTGAGTCACTCATGAGTGAAAGTTGGTACTAGCTCCATCGACTATCCTGTCAAGGCCATGGATGGATCCGGACCACCGGGTCGCCTGTCATCTCTGTGCCGTGGCGTCCGCGATCCCGGCCCCGCTCGCCGGCGTGGGCAGCAGGCTCTGATTATTTTGCGAAGGTCGGCCTCCGGTCGGCGACGCCGAGCACCGCTTCGAGCGCCGCCCCGAAGTTGCAGAGTCGGCCTTCGTCGAACAGGCGGCCCCAAAGCGAGATCCCCTGCGGCACCTCGAAACGTTGGCCGTCCGCGATCCGTGCCCCGATCTCGAGCCGGCCGGAAGCGAGAGCAGGCTCGGACCGGCTCTCCGTGCGCAGAAACCCCGCCCGTAAATGCAGGCAGGGATGGCCGGTAAAGTTGCTGGCAACCAGCATCGGGCCGGTCATGAACGGTCCGATCAGCACGTCGACGCTGTGAAACAGGTCGTCCAAACCCTCCATTACCTTGTATCGCAGGCGGTCTGCTTGCACGTGGTCGACAGCGGAAAGAAATCGCGCCTTGCGGAAGGCATTGGGCCAGGCGCCTTTGTCCTGCCGGACAAGCTCATCGTCACGGTCGGTGAGGGTAAGCTCCTCGAAGGCCGCCGCAGCTTCCGCATAAAGGATCGCCATCAGCGAGGAATAAGGCAGTTCCGGCAGCTTGACCGCCACCACCTCGTTGCCGAGTGACCTCGCCGCCTCCAGCGCGGTGCGATCGACTTCGGTTGCCCCGCTGTCCTCGAACGCCGCGGGCAGGTAGCCGATTCTGAGATCGGCGATGCCGGCGCCGGCATCGAAATTGAAGGGCGCGCCGATCGAGCCGCGGTCCGCCCGGTCTCCGCCATTGATCGCCGCGAGTACGAGCGCACAATCATCCACCGCCCGGCAAATGGGGCCGATCTTGTCGAGCGACCAGCACAGCGCCATCGCCCCCGTTCTGCTGACCCGACCATAGGTCGGGCGCAAGCCTGTCGCGCCACAGCGCTGCGAGGGAGAAGTGATGGAGCCCAGAGTCTCGGTTCCGATCGCAAACCCGCACAGCCCGGCGGCGACGGCGGAAGCGGATCCGGCGCTCGACCCGCTCGAACCCTCGTTGAGGTTCCATGGATTGCGGGTCTTGCCGCCAAACCAGATGTCTCCGTACGCCAGAGCGCCAAGCGTCGTCTTGCCGAGCAATACCGCGCCGGCGGCGCGCAGGAGTTCAACCACGCGGGCGTCCCGATCCGGCACACGGTTCTTGTAGGGTGCAGCACCCCAGCTCGTCCGGATGCCTTTCGTATCGAAGAGATCCTTGAGGCCATAAGGAACGCCGTGTAACGGGCCGAGCCAGGTCCCGGCCGCGAGCCTGGCGTCCGCCGCGTCTGCCTCGGCGCGGGCGAGATCATCCGTAACCGTAACGAAACAGGCGAGCGGACCGGCATGCTGCGCAATGCGGGCGAGATAGATTTCAACCAGGCGGCGGCTGCTCAGCACGCCGCGCGCGATCCATTGCGAAAGACGCCATACCGGGGCGAATGCGATATCCTCGTCATCTGCGGGCAGCGGGCCCGGATCCGCGTTCGAAAAGCGGAGGGGGCGCTGCGGCGGAAAGGCCGGAAAGTCGGGCAGGCGGGGGTCGAAGCGGCTCGCCATCGGTGTGTCGTTCGCCAGGACGAGCTTCCTGCGCGCCTGGGCGGACGCGATCTGGCCCTCGAGATTGTCCAGCATCAGCTCGCGTTCAGACCGCGAATACGAAACCCCCATCAGCCTCTCGCCAGCGGCGATGGTTTCAATGGTCATTTCGGCGTTTGCCATAGTGCGCTCGTTTCCGTTCCTGCCTGCTTATTTCCGCCCACCGTGAGTAGCGCATACCAACGCCCGTGTGACAGTCGCACTCCCGGTCCAGGCGGCAGAGGAAAGGGCCTGTGCAGGCCGCCCGCCGGCGCCTCGGTTGCAGCCCGGCCAGGCCCGTGCAAGACGAGTCGATGGAGTGATGTATGAGCGGGCCGGATCCTCTGCGCCGTCCATTGTGCGAAAGGGGCGGATGGGTGAAGGGGTCCGGGGCTCGCCCAGGGTGGATAGGGCGTTCACCATCGCCGCGCGGCTGACAACATGGCGCGCAGGATGAAACTGATCGGAGCAGGGGCGTGAGTGGTCCAAACTCGTGCGAGATCACCGGGCGGTGGCGGATCGTAAAGGCTGATATCTGGGATCGCGAGTATCTGGATCTCGTCGAGCCGGCCTATCTCAAGATCGGAGACGATGGCTGGGCCGAGTTCGCCTTCGGTGTCGTCCAGGCCAGCGGCGAGATCGAGTACTCGCGAACCATCGTATTCTTCCGCTGGCAAGGCTTCGACGAAGGTGACGAAGTCTCCGGCGAAGCCTCCGCTGAACTCCAGGAAGATGGCTCTCTCGAGATCGAGCTGTCCTTCGACAACGGTGACGACGCGACCCTCACAGCCCGTCGCGCGTAAGTCCTTCATACCGTAAGCCTTCCGGAAGCAGGAGAGGAGCCGCGAGAAAGATGCGTTCGGGACTTTTCATGATGCCGCTCCACCCGCCGCATCGGCCCCTCGCCGAGACCGCGGCAGAGGATGCGGACAAGATCGTACTGACCGACCAGCTTGGCTTCGATGAAGCCTGGGTCGGCGAGCACTTCTCCGCTGGCTCGGAACCGCTCGCCTCGCCCTTGATGTTTCTCGCCTCGCTGTTGCCGCGCACAAAGCGCATCCGTTTCGCGACCGGCGTCATCGGCCTCGGCTATCACCATCCGGCCATCGTCGCCGCGGAAGTCGCGCAGTTCGATCACATGAGCCATGGCCGCTTCATTCTCGGCATCGGCGCCGGCGGACTCGCCTCCGATGCGGAGCTGTTCGACCATCCCGACGCGAAAGTGCGCGGCGAGCGTATGCAGGAGGCGATCGACATCATGCTCGCTCTCTGGAAAAGCGAGCCGCCTTATCGCCTTGAGGGCAGGCACTGGCAGATCCGTCTCGAAGAATCCGTGATGCCGGAATACGGTGTTGGCTTCTTCCAGAAGCCGTTCCAGAAGCCGCATCCGCCGATCGCGCTCTCGGTGGTCAGCCCGCATTCGATGGCGATGAAGGCGGCCGCGCTCCGCGGCTGGCTCGCCGTCAGCGCCAACTTCATCCCGACCTGGAGCCTTGTTACCCACTGGCCGACATATTGCGAAGGCTGTGCCGAGGCCCACCGCGCGCCCGACCCATCCGCCTGGCGCGTCGCCCGCAACGTCATCGTTGCGGACTCCGATGCGCTTGCCCGCGACTATGCGTTCGATCCCGAAGGAGCGAGCTGGTACTATTTCGACTATCTCTGGCAGCTTCTCTATCGCCGCGGCCTCGGCGCCGGAATGAAGCCCGACCCGGCAATGCCGGATGCGGAGGTCACGCCAGCGACCCTGATCGAAGAAATGGTGATCCATGGCAGCCCGGCCACGGTGACGGAGAAGCTCCTCGCGCTCCGCGAGTGCGTCGGTCCCTTCGGCACGTTGCTACTCGCCGCACTCGACTGGTCCGGGGTGAACGCCGCGCGCGAGCGCCGCTCCCTCACTCTGTTCGCGGATCAGGTGCTGCCGCGCCTCCGCGCGGCCGTCGGTGAAGGCGTCAACGCATGAGCTTCGTGCTGCTTGATCCCTATTCCGTCAGCCGGAGAAACCGAAGGCCCGTGGCAGGAAAAGCGTGAGCCACGGAACGAAGGTGACCAGCAGGACGCCGGCCAGCAGCACCGCCAGATAAGGCAGCATGGCACGGGAAGCGCCCTCGATCGGGGTGCGCATGACCGCGCAGCAGACATAGAAGCCGACTCCGGCGGGCGGCAGGAAGGCTCCCACTCCCATCGCGACCACCAGCACGATTCCGTAGTGCAGTTCGCTGACCCCGATCTGCCCGGCGATCGGCAGCAGCAGCGGGGCGAGCACATTCAATGCCGGCAACCCTTCGAGCAGGGAACCGACCACGATCAGCAGCGCAACCGAGCCGACCAGGAAAATCCACTCGCTGTTGTGTACATGATGCAGAAGTGCAACGAGACGCTGTGGCAGGTAGGCAACCGTGAGACCCCAGGAGAACCCCGCCGCCGCGGCCAGGATGAACAGGATCATTCCGGTCAGCATGGCGGTGTCGATCGTCGCCCTCAGGAATCCACGCCAGCTCATCTCGCGATAGGCGGCCATCGCCAGCGCCAGGCCGTACAGCACCGCGAAGGCCGAGACTTCCGTCGGCGTCGCGACGCCGAGAAGGATGCCGGCGAACAGCATCACCGGCATGCCGAGCGGCAGCAGGGCACCAAGTCCCGCCCATAGCAGCGCCGTCCAGCCGACCCATCGCGCACTGCCCTTGGCTGCGCCCCGAGCACGCCAGTAGATCAGCACCATCAGGCAGAGCGCGATCGCCGCCGCCGGCACCAGCCCGCCGATGAACAGGGCAGCGATCGACAGGCTGGTGATGGAGCCGAGGACCAGCATCGCGATGGACGGCGGCACCGTCTCGCCCATCGCTGCCGAGGCAGCGAGCACCGCCGCTCCCTCCTGGTCGCTGATGCCCTCGTGGCGCAGCATGTCGCGCATCACCGAGCCCACCGCCGCGACATCCGCGGCCTTCGATCCGGACAGGCCGGAGACGAGATACATGCTGCCGACCATCACCTGCAGCAGGCCGCCCCGGAAATGACCGACCAGGGCCTGCACGAAGCGCACCAGCCGGACACTGATGCCGCCACGCTCCATGATGAGACCGGCAAAAATGAAGAACGGAACTGCCAGCAGCACGAAGTTGCTGGTGCCGTTCACCATGTTCTGCGGCAGCGCCATCAGGGGCGCCGCATTGGCCGCCCACAGATAGGCAACCGTCGCCAGCATCAGGGCAAAGCCGACGGGCAGGCCGGCGAAGATCGAGAGCAACAGCAGCGCCAGCGACGAGTACATGCCCGAGTCGCCGGCGAGAAAGGGAAGCCAGGCCGCCCGTGTCAGCATCGCTCCAACCAGCAGCACCGCGAGCGGCACTCCCACGGCCAGCGCCATGCCGCGATGGCGGCGCCACAACCGGTCGATGGCATAGAGCACCAGCAGCACCATGCAGAGGCTGAGCGGCAGGACCATGAGAGCAGCCGGCAGCGAGAGGATCGGCGTCCGTTCACCCCAACTCGTGCCGATCACGGGGATGGAGGCGATCCCGGTGACGACCGCACCCGCGAGTACCAGCAGATCCGCAAGCGCCAGCGCGGCCCGGCGTGGTGTCTCGGGCAGCAGGTTGAGTACCGCGTGCACCGGGCTGTGGTGGCCGCGCCGGAAGGCAACCGCGCCGCCGACGAACGTGATGACGGAAAGGGTGAACTGGGCCACCTCCTCCGTCCAGAGAAAGCCGCTGCTGCCGAGCGCGCGCGCCACGACATTCGTGACAATGACGCCGAGTTCGCCGAGAAGGGCTAAAGCCAGGACGGCATCGCCCGCCGTATCGACAATCTGCAGCAATCGACCGGATGGCCTGGCCGCAGCGGAGGCCAGGGTCACGGTCTCGCCGCTCACCGTCGGTTGCCTCGCTTCTGTTTACGTCTTCCTGGCAGCCTCCACCATGGCCGTGAATTTCTTGACGTTGTCCTCCCCGGCATAAGCGGCAACCCGCTTCCAGGCCGGCCCCATCCTGGCGCGGAATGGTGCACGATCCGGTTCCGTAACCTTCATGCCGGCTTCCTTGATCTTCCCGATCTCGTCCGCCTCCTGCTCGCCGATCAGCTTGCGCATGAGATCGCCGGCAGCCGCGCTTTCCTCGCGCATGATCTGCTGCACGTCCGGTGAAAGCTTCTTCCAGGTCACCAGGCTGACCGTATGGATCATGTTGTTGTACACGTGCCGCGTCAGGGCGAGATATTTCTGCACCTCGTAGTACTTGTTGAAGTAGATGACTGGGATCGGGTTTTCTTCGCCGTCGACCACGTGTTGGGAAAGCGCCAGGTAAAGCTCGGCGAAGGAGATCGGCGTCACCCGCGCCCCCAGCGCTTCCATGCAGGCCTCGATCTGGATCTCCGGGGGAGTGCGGATCTTCAGGCCCTTCACGTCGTCCGGCGTCGTGATCGGGCGGACATTGTTGGTGATGTTGCGGAATCCGTAATCCCAGTTCCGCAGCATGACGAAACCCTGCCTCTCCGCGAGCGGCGCGAGCCAGGCCATGGCAGGGCCGTCGAGAACGCGAAAGACCTCCGCACGGTCGTTGAACACGAACGGCAGCGGGACGACGGCGAAAGCCTTGTCGTACTTGTCGAGCTGGCCCTCCGTCGGCAGGCCCATGTCGATCACGCCGGCACGGATCTGCGCCGCCTCCTGCGGCGGATCGCCGAGCTGGTTGTTGGGAAATATGGCAATGCGGATGGCACCGTGCGTGCGTGCCTCGACCCGCTTCGCGAACTGCCCGGCGGCGATGTTGGCCGGATGATCCACGGGCACATAGTGGGCGAAGCGCAGGGTCATCGGCGCCGCACCGCGCGCCACTGCGGGTGCCGCCAGCGCCAGTGCGGCCAGCTCCGTCCCTCGGTGCAGAAATGCCCGGCGTTTCATGACACTTTCCTCTCCTTTTCTCTCAGCAAGCCCGGGCGGCCCGCTCGCGGTCTGCCCCGGCCCCGGGCGGCGAATGATCCGTGTTCCGATCAGTTCGGCCGCGTCGCCGTCAGCCCGCTCGGCGGTCCGTCGATCGCGGTCCAGCCGCCGTCGACCAGCATCGTGCTGCCGCTGATGTAGCTCGAGGCGTCCGAAGCCAGGAACGCGACGGCGCCGGCAACCTCGGCGGCACTCCCCCAGCGTGCAAACACGGTGTGCCGTGCATAGGCTCGATGAACCTCCGGCCGCTCCAGGAGCGGCGCGGTCAGCGCCGTCTCGATGACGCCCGGCGCGATCGCATTGACCCGCACGTTCGCGTGGCCCACCTCGGCGGCAAAGCCCTTCACCAGCAGGCTGATGCCAGCTTTCGTCATGCCATAGACCGCGAGCCCCGGCTCGATCACCGTGGCCCGGATCGAGGAGCAGGCGATCAGGCTGCCCCCACCCGCCTCCACCATCATCCGCCCGAAGGTGCGGAAGAACAGGAACGTGCCGCGCAGATTGAGATCGACCACGCGCGCGAATTCCGCCTCCGAATAATCGAGGATCGTCTTGCGGACATTCAGCCCCGGCGTCGTCACCGCCACATCGAGCCGCGCATGGCGAGAGCGGACCGCCCGCGCCAGCGCCCCGATGTCATCCGTGCTGGTCGCATCGCAGCCATGTGCCTCGGCTGCCAGGCCGATGCCGCTCGCCACCGCCTCGGCGCCGGCTGCGTTGCGATCCGCACAGACCACGTGCGCCCCGAGTGCGGCCAGCGCCTCGGCCGAGGCGCGTCCGATACCGGAGGCCGCCCCGAGCACCAGGGCAGTCTTGCCGGAAAGGTCGAACAGCTTCCGGTAATCGACCATGCCCGGCCTACCGGCGCAGCGGGGCGAACGGCGCCGCGGCCATCAAAGGGCCCGCCGCGCTCGTCGGGCGTGCCGGCACCCACCACGCACAGGCTTGACTGTCATCCTTGTTTCCTCCCCTCGCCGGGCTTCAATGCAGAAGCATGTTTGCCGGCGACATCATGCCCACGTGGCTCGCCGTCCGAACATCGCGTGAGCGGATAGCGCCGTCAGGGACAAGCACTTGTCAAGCGTACCGCGCCGAACGGTGCGGCTCAGCCATCGCCCTCTCACCCCCGCTGGACGTTCCAGAATACCGGGATGCCGTGCAGGATTCCCTGGATGTCCTTGCGGTGCGCCGTCGGGTTGAACTGCTGCCCGAGCGGAATGTAGGGAACGATATCGAAGGCACGAAGCTGCATCGCCACCGCGATCTTCTTCTGCGCCGCTTCGTCGGACGCGGCCAGCCACTCATCGCGGAGCGACTCCATCGTCGCATCCGAGGGCCAGCCGATCGCGGCATTCTTGCCGTTGCTGCGCAGGAACGGATTGATCGCCGGGTTGTACATGTCGAGCCCGCTCCAGAAGGTCGAGAAAACACTCCACCCGCCCTGATCGAGCGGCGCCATGCTGGTGCGCCGCGCCACCAGCGTGCCCCAGTCCATGGACGCGTAATCGACATTCATGCCGATCTTCTTCAGCATGTCGTTGCAGACATCCGCCACCGCCTTCACGGTCGGGATGTTCTGCGGCGCCAGCAGAACCACCTTTTCGCCGCGATAGCCTGCCTGTTCGAGCTCCTTCTTCACCCCGCCAAGGTCGCGCGGACCCGTCAGTGCCTGCATCCCGGCGTCGCTCGCCATCGGCGTGTCCGGGCAGAAGAATCCAACGCCGTCCCGCCAGAGATGCGGATCCTTGCCGACCACCGCCGTCATGTACTCGGCCTGGCTCACCGCACCGACCACCGCCCGCCGGATCGCCGCCTTGTCGAACGGCGGATTGAGCCAGTTGAAGCGCATGGTGCCGATGAACCCCGTGGGATCGACGATGCCGACACGAAGATCACGGTTGGCTCTCAGCACCGGCAGCAACAGCGCATCGGGAATCCACCACCAGTCCACCTCGCCGGTCGCCAGCGCCGAGAGTGCGGTCGACGGATCGGCGATGATCCGCCATTCGACGCGGTCGAAATGGGTGATCTTCGGCCCCGCCGTCCACTCCGGTGTTCCGGTCGGGCGCGGCACGTAATCGGCATTGCGATCATAGACGAGGCGGGAGCCGACGATCCGCTCGCCCGCATTGAACTTGTAAGGCCCGCTGCCGATCATCTCGGTGACCTGCTTGAACGGGTCGGTCTTCGCCAGGCGCTCCGGCATCATCGCGCACATGTTGGGCGGGCTCTTGCCGAGTGCATCCGGCAGCAGCGGGAACGGGTGCTTCAGCCGGAAGACGATCGTCTTGTCGTCGGCAGCGCTCAGTTCGTCGGTCGCCGCCATCAGTGCCTGGCCGAACGAATCCCGTGCCCCCCAGCGGCGGATGCTGGCCACGCAGTCGCGCGCCAGCACCGGTTCGCCGTCGTGGAATTTGAGTCCCGGGCGCAGCGTGAGCCGCCATTCCTTGCCATCGCTCGAGACGGTGTGGCCTTCGACCATCTGCGGTGCCGCGGCGAAGCCTTGCGCCGGCCCTTGCTGGCCGTAGAGGGTGTCGAAGACGAGATAGCCGTGGTCGCGTGTCGGGTAGGTGGTGGTCCAGATCGGGTCGAGAACTGAAACATCGGTCTGCGGAATGAATCGGATCACGCGTTCGCTTTCCGCCGCACTGATCCGCGGTGCTGCCAGCGGCGCCACCGCGCTGGCAGCGGCTGCACCCAGGAAGGTCCTTCTTTTCATCGCGCTCACAACAATGCCCTCCTCGAGAAACGCCGGCGTCAGCCGTGCGGCGCGCCCGCCTTGTAGTCCCGCTGCGCTGCGCCGGGAAAGCCGAACCCCACGCTCATCCTCCCGGACGCCGATCAAGATGGCAGGCCACCCATTGCGCTTCGCCCACCGCCCGCAACTCCGGCTCCTCGGTCCGGCAGCGCGCGAAAACATGCGGGCAGCGGCTCTGGAAGCGGCAGCCTCTTGGCAAATCGACCGGGCTCGGCACGTCGCCCTTCAGAATCATCCGCTGCCGGCTCGCCGCAGGGTCCGGCACCGGCACCGCGGAGAGCAGCGCCTGCGTGTAGGGATGCCATGGCCTCGTGAACAGGCTGTCGCGGTCCGCCGCCTCGACGATCCGGCCGAGATACATCACGGCAACCCGATGCGTGAGGTGTTCCACGATTGCGAGGTCGTGCGTGATGAAGAGGAGCGAAAGTCCCAGCTCATCCTGCAAATCTGCAAGCAGGTTGACGACCTGCGCCTTCACCGAGACATCGAGCGCCGAGACCGCCTCGTCGCAGATGATCACCTCCGGCTCGGTTGCCAACGCGCGAGCGATGCCGATCCGCTGGCGTTGCCCGCCGGAAAATTCGTGCGGGAAGCGCGCGGCGGCATCCGCCGGCAACCGCACTTTCTGCAGCAGCCCGGCGATCCGCGCGGAAAATTCGGCGCGCGAGTGTGCCAGGGAAAAATTGGCGATCGGCTCCGCCAGGATCTCGCGCACGCGCAGGCGTGGATTGAGGCTGCTGTAGGGATCCTGGAACACCACCTGCATCCGCCGCCTCAGAGGGCGCAGCTTTCGCCTCGGCAGATTGTCGATCCTGATTCCATCGAGCCGCACTTCGCCCGCGGTCGGTTTGGCGAGGCCAAGAATCGTCCGGCCTACCGTCGATTTGCCGCACCCTGATTCTCCCACCAGAGACAGCGTCTCGCCGCGGCCGATCGTGAAGCTCACCCCGTCCACCGCATGCACTTGCGAGCGAGCCTGGCCGGGATGGCGTCGCGGGAGGGGAAAGTATTTCTTGAGGCCGATCACCTCGATCACCGCCGGCATCTCGTTCATCATGCGGTACCCGCATGGTGGCAGGCCACAAGGTGCTGCGGCGCGCGGGCCAGCAGCGCCGGTGCCGCGCGGCGGCAGATCTCTGTCGCACGGTTGCAGCGTGGCGCGAAGGCGCAGCCGGTGATCGGCATCCGCAGATCCGGGACCTGGCCCGGAATCTCGGCTAGCCGCGCGCGCGCGCCGCTCGCTCGGCCAAGTCGCGGCACTGCCTTCAGAAGCCCTTGCGTGTAGGGATGCAGCGGGCTCGCAAAGATCGCAGCCATCGGCGCGATCTCCACCGTCCGGCCCGCATAAAGCACGGCCACTCTCTCCGCGATCTCCGCCACGACCCCGAGGTCATGCGTGATGAGCATGATCGCCGCGCCAACTCTCTCCTTCAGCGCCCGCATCAGGTCGAGGATTTGCGCCTGGATGGTGACATCGAGCGCCGTCGTCGGCTCATCGGCGATCAGCAGTTTCGGGTCGCAGGCGAGCGCCATGGCGATCATCACCCGCTGCCGCATGCCCCCGGAAAGCTGGTGCGGGAAGCCGCGTAGCGTGCGTTCCGGTTCCGGGATGCCGACCAGCGCCAGCATCTCCGCCGCGCGCTCGAATGCCGCGCGCTTGCCAAGCCCCTGGTGCAGGCCGAGCGTCTCGCCGATCTGCCAGCCCACGCTCAGCACGGGATTGAGCGAACTCATCGGCTCCTGGAAGATCATGCTGATGTCGTTGCCGCGGATCTTCCGCATCTCGCTTTCCGGAAGCTCCAGCAGCTCGCGCCCCAGGAAGCGGATGCGCCCGGCAATCCGGGCCGGAGGCTCGGGCAGCAATCGCAGGATCGACATCGCGGTGACCGACTTGCCGCAGCCGGATTCGCCCACCACCGCCAGCGTCTCGCCCACCCCGATCGTGAATGAGACACCTTGCACCGCCCGCACCACGCCATCGCCGGCGCGGAAATGAGTCTGCAGCCGATCGACCTCCAGCAGCGCCGCCGGGGCCTCGTTCACTTCCGGCTGCCAAGGCGCGGGTCGAGCATGTCGCGCAGACCATCGCCGAGAAGATTGACCGCCAGCACCGTGACAGAGAGGAAAAAAGCAGGAAAGAACACGATGAACGGCTTCACCTGCCAGAGCGCACGCCCCTCGGCCATGATGTTGCCCCAGCTCGGCACGATCGGCGGCACTCCGGCACCGATGAAATCGAGGATCGCCTCGATGATCATCGCCACAGCGCAGATGTAGGTCGCCTGCACGATCACCGGCGCCAGCGTGTTCGGCACGATATGCCGCCAGATCAGTCGCGGCGTGCGCGTTCCGGCCGCGATGGCCGCCTCGACGAAAGGCTGCTCGCGGAGCCCGAGCACCATCCCCCGCACCAGCCGCGCCACCTGCGGCACCTGCGAGATCGTGATCGCGACGATGACATTGCCGACCGAGCCCTGGGTCAGGGCCATCAGCGCGATCGCAAGCAGGATCGACGGAATCGCCAATATGCCGTCCATGACGCGCATCAGCACCGGATCGAGAGCACGGAAGAAGCCTGAGACCAGGCCGATCGCCATCCCGATCACGGAAGCCAGTAGCGCCACCACGAAGCCGACGACAAGCGAGACCCGGGTCCCGTAAATGACGCGCGAATAGATGTCGCGCCCCAGCATGTCGGTGCCGAACCAATGCCCGGCGGAGGGCACGATCAGCATGTTCGCAGGGTCGAGCGATTGGGGATCGACCGTGCCGAGCCAGGGTGCGGCGAGTGCCAGCACGGTCATGACGGCAATGAGTCCGCCGCCGATCGCGATCCCCGGATGCTGCAGCACGAAGCCCGCCACCCGCCCGCGCCTGACCGCCGGCGGCAGGATTTCCGGCAGCGCCGCTGCTTCTTCGGGAAGTGCGAACTCGCTCACAACCTGATCCTCGGGTCGAACACGCTGTAGAGCAGATCGACGATCAGGTTGACCAGCACGTAGGTGAAGCTGAACAGCAGCACCACTCCCTGGATCACCGGGTAATCTCGTTCGAGGATCGCGTTGACGGTGAGCGTGCCGAGCCCTGGGATCGCGAACACCGTCTCCGTCACCACTGTCCCGCCGATCAGAAGCGCAACCCCAAGCCCGGCTACCGTCACCACCGGGTTGGCCGCGTTCTTCAGCGCATGCACGAACAGCACGCCGCCTTGCCCCACGCCCTTGGCGCGCGCCGTGCGCACGTAATCCTGCGCCAGCACTTCGAGCATCGCCGCCCGCGTGATGCGCGCGAGCAGCGCCACGTAGATCGCGCCCAGCGCGAGCGACGGCAGGACCAGGGTCCCGAGGAACGGCCAGAACCCCTTGGCAAGTGGCGTGAAGCCCTGCACGGGCAGGAGGCGGAAGGTCAGTCCGAACACGTAGGCAAGCAGGTAGGCAACCACGAATACCGGAACCGAGAAGCCGAGCACCGCAAAAATCATGATCGCACGGTCGATCCAGGTCCCGTGCTTCCACGCCGCGATCACGCCGAGCGGGATGGCCAGCGTGAGCGCAATCAGCATGGTCAGGACCATCAGGGAAAGCGTGGGCTCGATCCGCTGCGCGATCATCGCACTCACCGGTTGCCCGGTGAAAACCGAAGTGCCGAGATTCCCGTGCACGATCTGCCAGAGCCAGTGCCCGAACCGCACCACGAAAGGCTGGTTGAGCCCGAGCGAGGCGCGGATCTTCGCGATCTGTTCGACCGTCGCCTGGTCACCGGCGATGATCGCTGCCGGATCTCCGGGGGCGAGGTAGAGCAGCGAGAAAACAAACAGTGCCACGATCCCCATCACCGGGATCGTCGCCAGCAGACGGCGGACGATATAACTCAACATCGCCCGCCAGGATCCTGGATGCGCCGCTCAGGCGCGGCGCACGTTCCAGGGATAGGGCGCCGCCCCGTCGATCACCCCCGTCAGCGTGTTGCGGTAGCCGGTGCGGATGAAGAACTGCCCGAGCGGCACAGTGGGGACATCCTGGAACCCGAGCGCCTGCATCTTCGCCCCGATGGCATGCCGGTCTGCGGCCGTCGGCGCCGTCAGCCATTCGGCATTGAGCGCCATCATCGGGTCGCTCTTGTACCAGCCGAACCAACCCTCGAGCCCCTGGCCGAGCAGGATCGGATTGACGGCAGGATTGTAGAGCGAAATTCCCTCCCACCAGGTGTGGAAGATCGACCAGCCGCCCTGGTCGACCGGCGCTTTGCTCGCGCGCCGCTCCACCACCGTTCCCCAATCCGTCTCGACGAGCTGCACATTGAGCCCGAGCTTCTTCAGCGTCGCATAGGTGATCTCGCCGAACGGCTGGATCGAGGGGAAGTCGGTCGGGTTGATGATGACGATCTTCTCGCCGCCGTACTTGGCCTCTTCGATCAGCTTCTTGGCCGCCGCCAGGTCCGGCGTCCCGGCCATCGGGTCGGGGTTCGGCGGCACGCCGTAGGTCGTGCCGATCGGGAAGAAGGAGTGGCAGATCGTGAAGTTCTTCGGATTGTTCGCCGTCACCGCACGCATATAGGCCGATTGATCGACCGACAGCATCACCGCCCGGCGCACCAGCACGTTGTCGAGCGGCGGGAAGAGGTGGTTGAACCGAAGGCAGCCCATATAGCCTGTCGGGTTGCCTTCGCCGATCACCACATCCTTGTTCGCCGCCAGCAGCGGAATGAGGTTCGGCAGCACGAGCTCCCACCAGTCGACCTCGCCGGACTGCAAGGCCGCCGCCGCGGTGCCGGGGTCGGCGATCACGTGCCACTCGATGCGATCGAAATTCACTACTTTTCCGCCCGCCGCCCAGCTCGGCTTCTCGGGCCTCGGTACATAATCCGTGAACTTCGTGAAAACCGCCCGGTTGCCGGAGACATACTCCTTCGCCTCGAACCGGCAGGGCCCGGAGCCGATCACCTGCTCGATGCTGATCGCCTTCGACGCCGGCTGGGCGGCCACGTGCTCGGGCATGATGAAAGACACGTTGGAAGCCGGCTTGGCGAGCGCCGAAGCGAGCAGCGGGAACGGCTTCTTGAGCCGTACTTCGAAGGACTTGTCGCTCTTCACGACGTAGCTTGCGACCACCGCTGCAAGATCGAGGCCGAACGGATCCGCGCTCGCCCAGCGCTTGATGCTGGCAATGCAATCCGCCGCTCTGACCGGGCTGCCGTCATGGAACTTGAGCCCGTCGCGCAGCGTGATGGTCCAGCTCCGCTGATCATCCGAGATGGTATGGCCGGCGGCCATCTGCGGATGCGTATTCAAATGTTCGTCGAGCGCGTAGAGCGTGTCCCAGATGTAATAGCCGTAGTTCTGCGTCACTGCCGCGGTCGTCGTGATCGGATCGAACAGCGTCAGATTGGCCTGCGGGACGAATTTCAGGACGCTGGTCCCTGCCGAAATCGCCGGCTTCGGCAGCGCCGCGGCCGTAACTCCGCCTGCAACCGCGCCGAGGAGAGTGCGCCGTTTCATCATTTGCATCGCGTCCCTTCGATGTCGTGCTCCCTCGGCTTCGGTGTTCCGGGATCCGCTACCGAACCGTTCAGATCTGCACGATGTCGTTCAGTGAATAGGTCACATTGGGCGGGTTCTCGCCGATCCGCACCGTCCTGGCGTCCAGGAAGTTGTAGGGCGGCACCGGCAGATTGAACGGCGCCGGAACACCCTGCCAGACCCGTCCGGCAAGATCGTATTTCGAGCCATGGCAAGGGCAGAGATAGCCGCCCGGCCAGTCCGCCACGGGCGTATTCGCGCTCGGGTTCGGGAAATATTGCGGCAGGCAGCCGAGATGCGTGCAGATGCCGACCAGAACGGCCCATTCGGGCTTGACCGAACGGTGCCAGTTGTCGGCATAGGGCGGCTGCTGCAGAACCCTGGAATCGGGATCCCTGAGCCGATTGATCATCGCGCTCGATTGCAGCGTCTTGAGTGCCTCGGCCGGGCGATTGACGAGCAGGATCGGCTTCTCCCGCCACAAGACGACGATCTGCTGGCCGGGCGCAACCTGCGAGAGATCGACATCGATCGGCGAGCCGGCGGCAATCGTGTCCTTCGCCGGATTCATGGAATCGATGAATGGCCAGGCGACTGCACAGACCCCGACGGCCGCCGTCGCCAGCGTGACCATCTTCAGAAAGTCACGCCGCTCCGCCCCCTCCGCCGCGTGCCCCTCGCTATTCGCGGTCGCTGCCTCGGATGAAGATGCCATCGCCCGTCCCTTGCTCGACGCAGGTGCCACTCCCTGCCGGGGGCTATCTAGCGCCAGACCCTGGCCTGCACCACCCCCGGCCCAGGCTCCCTTCAATCGAGGATGCGCTCCATCGTAACCCAGGTATCTTCCGCGAAACCGGCGTGCCGGTGCCGTGTCGTCTCGCGGAAACCGTGCGCGGCAAAAAGCTGCCGGTTGGCCCTGAGCGCAAGCCGCGTGCCGACCTCGAGCCGGCCGATCCCTTGCTCGCGCGCCGCCCGCTCCCCGGCGCCGATCAGTGCCTTCGCAATCCCCCGCCGCCGCCAGCCTTCCGCAACAGCCAGCCGGTTGAGATAAAGCGCTCCTTCACGCTCCGTCCAAAGCAACGCCCCAACGATCTCTCCTCCTGCCTCGGCAACCGCCCCGCCGGACGCTTCCAGCGTCCGCGCCACGCTTTCCGCCGTCTCGCCGAGCGCGGAAGGCGGCGGCACCACGCCAAGCCCCGCAAACGCGGCGCGTATCAAAAGGGCGATCGCCGCCGCATCCGCCGCGACCGCATGCCGGACAACCGCTCCGCCACGATGCTCTGTCATTCTGTCATCCTGTTGATAGCACGGAAGAAAAACCGTTACGATTCCGGCAGGCTACGCGCCAGGCTACACTTCAGATGCCGACGTGGGGAGACAGAGGGAGACGGCAGCGGCCCGAAGCGGTGGCGGATCACGAGAATGTGGGGGCCATCGAACAGAGGCTCTCGCGCGTTACCGAAAGACCTTCTTGGGCAATCCCGACTGCCGGATCATCGAAGCCAAGTTCCGCTTCGGAACATCCTCGCCCGGCTGGTCGTAATCGACCGTCACTAAGCGCGCGTGGCCTCCAACGGTCCCCTTGAATTGCTTGTGCGAGCCCCGCTGCCGATCGAGGCGAAACCCGTGGGTTTCGAGGATACTGACGAAGTCTCGGAATTTCACGCCGCGGAGAGATTGCCGAGCGGAAAGCTGAACTCGTGACGTTCTTTGGGGTCACGGCGCCCCAGGCCAGCCAACATGACCTTCCAAAGCGGTCGTAGCCATTCCCGCACTGGCGCGCGCCGGCGCAGCAGGCGAGCCCGCTCGCTCTCCGGCAGGTTGTTAACCCCCTCGATGAAAAGTCCGATTTGCTCACCGATCTTCTGGCGAACTTCGCCGAAGGATCGGCCGTGCACCGTCAGGTCGAAGGTGAGGCAGTATGCCTCCCAGTGCTCGCCCTTGCCCTCCGCGTAGCAGAAGATCGTGCGGTCGATGCCGCGCTCGGTCATTGCCGTTCTCTCCGTCCCTAAGATATGCCTCGCGGGCCATCCGGTCGAGAGGGGCACCGTCTCTCAGCGTTCCACACCGTCTCGGAGCGTCTCACGTCCGCGCGAGCCGGCCGGCCACCCGCGCCGCGAAATATTATTGCGTGGCGCCATGAGGTCGCGGGCCGGCTCAGTGCCATGCCAAGGACTCCGATCGGCCGCGGCATCGCCGCTTGATCGCCGTTACGCTGCCGGCTCTGCCGATCTCTGCCGTAGGATTGCCGATGAGTGCGGCCATTGGGGAGTGGGCTTCGCCAACCATTGAAATCGGCCGGGGCCACCCTGTTTGCGGGCCGGGCAGTCCCGAGCGGGGTGCGCAGCGGCCTTTTTTATAGCCGCTGGATTGGCCCCACCCGCTTCCGCCGCCAGCCACGTTTGATTTCCTTTGATTTCCTTTGATTTCCGCCGACGTGCACCGCTTACCAGCGGCCTTGAAAACCCCAGCCGTACGCCCGGAAAGCTGTTGGAGCGCTGGATCGGTCGAACCCGTGACGTTTCAGGCGCGCACTCCCTCCCGTTCAACGCGGCGGGCCAGGGCGGCCAAGCGCCGCTCGAGGTGGTCCCGCTCAAGGTGGAACCGCTCCGGGTCCCGCCGGTCGGGCAAGAGCCGCCGCGCCAGGCCGGCGAGCCGGCGCAACTCGTCGGCAAGGGGCTCGCGGCGGCCGAGGGCAGCAGCCTTCATGCCGCCGCCTGCGCCGCCGGCCTGGCGGGCTCCGGCGCCGGGATCAGCTCCTCGATCGCCTCGCGATCGGCGAGGATGTCCCGGACCGTCCGCTCATGGTGCCGGAGCGCAGCCTTCAGGTGCTCGCCAGTCCCCCGGCCGCGCACCATGATCGCACCATCCTCGGCAAGGAACACGCGCCGGTTTCCGTCGCGCTCTATCTCGGCGATGATCGCGCTCAGCCCGCGGTCGATCCATGTTCCGATGTCCGCCTGCAACTGCGCGGCGCGAAGCTGTTCTCGGCGCTCGCGAAGCTCGCGTGCCTCCCGCTCCTTCAATTCCTCATGGGTCCATGTTCGACCGGGTTGTACGCCAAGCACGGAACCGGGCATCAATATGGGCATCGTCATACGCTCCTTTTCAAATGGCTTTCTCGCAGTGCTGGGAGCCGATGGCACGGTCGAGCCGGGCATTCTCGAGAAGCGGGACAAGGCTGGACTTTGCCTCGGTCAAAATCGCCTTTGTGGCCTCAAGATCACGCTGGAGCAGCGCCTCCAACAGGTCGCGCCGGTGCCGCTGCTCCCATCCCCCGAACGGAATGACCGTGCTGGGCGTGTCGCAGATCTTCCGGCCGCGGTCGGCCAGCACGCGGAATTCCTTCCCCAGGGCACTGAGCGCCGCGGTCAGGTCATCACCGCCCGATTGCGCTTCGGTCACGTCCGCTCCGCGACGCACCGGGCCGCTGGCGCGCTTGGCGAGCGCCAGGCCGCGCTCCGCCTCGGGATGCAGTGCGGCATGGATGCCCGCGTGCACCTCATCGAGCACCGCCGCCGGCATGCGGCCGTCGCGCCCGTCCGCGATCCGGTCGAGCGACGCCAGCGCCTTCTCCCGGAGATTCGCGAGCGCCCTGTTGGCGCGCCCGGTTCCTGCCTTCTTCAGCGCACGGTCGATCGCCGCCTCGATGTCACCGCGCGCCGTGTCGGCAAGGCCGGCCGCGAATTCCCGGATCAATGCGTCCATCTCAACTCTCCTTAATCGCCGTCTCGAATGTCTCGGCGAGCAACCGCTTTACTTCCGGCACGGCGGCACGCATGGCCGGCTTGAGGAACGGCCTGCCCGGCACGTGCTTGTTGCGCGTCCCCCCTTCCTGCCACCGCGCCGGCGCATCCGCGGTCACAGTCGCGAGCAGCGCATCTCCCTCGCCATGAATGCTCCGGCGCATCGCACCCTTTCTGAGCAGCGGATGGTCCGGCGGGCTGTAGCCGAGCCGTTGCTTCTCGCGCACCGTCGATGCGGCAAGCAGCGGCCAGCCGAATTGATAACTGCCGATCCGGCTTCTCGCGTCCTCGGCCACGCCTTCGGCGATCGCCTGCATGACTCCCGGCAGCTCGGCGCGCAGCCGCGCCACGATCATGCGCAGCCGCCAATCCAACTCGCGCAGCCCGGTAACGCTGATCGACATCATGGCGCATAGCCCCCGAGGGCATTGCCAGGATCAAGGAAGGTGCGCCGCTTCTGGTGCTTCTGTTGTTCCACCACCTCTTCGCGCGCCGGTACGTCTCGGCCAGTCGCGTCGCCTCGCGGAGCGGCGCAAAGCTGCGATCCAGCTCGGCCATGATCCCGGTTTCCAGGATGTGCGGCACCCTGAAGTGCGGGAGCAATGCAGCCGCCGAGATCATCGGCTCGACCGTGCGCAGCGCGCCGAGCACCGGAAACGGCTTTGCGAGGATGTCCTTCATGTCGTCTCTCCTATGCGGCCGGCGGCACGATCGGCCGCGGCCGTGCTTCCTCGATCCGCAGCAACCCCATCTGCGTCGATACCGGCTGGCAGCACGCGAGGCACCGCCATCCGGTGCCGCGACGCTCCCGCGAGGTCCACCACCGCACCCCACCGCAGTTCTTGCACGCCGCCCGCGGCAACGTCGCATGTGGGCCTGGGCCAATAACCTCAAGTCGTATCGTCATGTCGGGATCCTCTCACGCAAAAAACCGCTGGGGCCAGTGAACAATCCGGCATGGTCCGCCGCCGCCGCGGTTGATAAAAAATCAAAGGAAATCAGAACGGGGCGCAGGGCGCCAGGCGCGTCGACGCTGGTCGACCGCGGAGCGCTCATGCTGCACCCGCCGCCGGCTGCATCGTGATCACCGTTATCGGATCGCCCGCCCACGGGTGCGTGCAGCCAAGGCACTGCCAGCCGGGCGAGCGGAGCCGCGAGCGCCACCATCGATGCGACCCGCACCGGCAGGGCAGGGCGGGCGGCATGGGAGCGGGGTGCGGCCCCGGCCCGACGCTGCCGCCGGCAGGGTGCGGGGCCGGCACCGCCGCGATGGAGGGCACAGCCGCGGGCGCCGATTTCCGGGCCGTGCAGCCCGTGACAGGCTCCGGGGCCATCCCGAGTGCCTGCCCGGCCGCCGAGGCCGGCAGGCGGCGAGAATTCCGGGGTCGGCGGGGCCGTCCGGGCCGGGGCGGCTTTGCCGCTCGATTGCCGCTGATTCGCCGTTACGGCAAAGCGGCCCGAGGCCGGCGGGGCGTACCCGCGCACCCGGCCTTGCGGGGTCCGCCACTGCTCGGCGGTCCACCCCGCGGCGGTCAGCGCCTTGCCGAGCGCAACCCCGCTCAGCCCCGGGAAGGCCGCGCCCAGCCGTTCGAGCAGCACGGCCGTCGCGATCCGGTTCTCGCCTGGCGCCAGCGCGGCCAGGGCGGCGGCGGCCACCTCGGCGCTCATGCCGCAGCCGCCGGGCCACTCGGCCGGGCACCGCGCCGCAGCGCCATCCAGGTCGAAAGCAGCCGCCGCATTGGCAACGGCGGCAGCCGGTCGAGCAGGGAGAGCGCGTCCGCCGCTGCGCCGGCGTCGGTCTCGGCTTCGGCCAGCCGCGTGACCAGCGGATGCGCCCCGCCGAGCAGCAGGAACGCCAGCGCCCTGAGCTCGCGGAAGCCGGCCAGCCGCTCGGGCTCGGGGAGGTCCGGCGCGAAGGGGCCGAACGGGGTCACTGAGCGGCCTCCGGTGTGGCGGAACGAACGGGGGTCTCGTTCCAAGCTCGTTCCACGCGGAAATGGGGGTCTGGTTCCACTCGTTCCAAAACTGGCCTCACAAAAAGCGCAGTCAAAACCTCATTCGTTCCATTCGTTTCAACTCGTTCTGAAAATTTTCCCCAAGCCTCGTTCCTCGTTCCGGGCACATATGAAGTGCCCGAACGGAACGAGGGGGCGAGAAGGGAACGAAAGGCAGGCTTCAAGCTGCCTCCCTGCTCGTGTAGAGACTGGTCAAATCGGTGAAGATGTCGCCGTCCGCGCCAACCCATCCGGCTGCCTGAAGGTCCATGACGGCCTTGCGGAAGGGGGCGATCTTGCGATCCCGCGCATAGCAGTTGTCACCGTCCGCCGGCGCCTCGATCAGATTCCGCCGGACACACTCGGCCAGCCACGCTTCCCGCTTTACCCGACCCTGCCCGCATCCGCGCCCAGCGGCCAGCGCGTCGAGCATCGCCGAGTGAAACAGCCTGGCCTTCTGGCCGACGTGCCGCCGGTGCTTGCCGGCGGCTTCGGCAGTCCAACGGTCATCGGCCAGGCGGATCGTCACGGCCTCGAAGTCGTGCCAGTTGTCCGGGGTGCGCCGCCTTGCCTTGCCGGGCGGGTCGAAGCTCAAGGTGAATGCTACCTCGCCCGGCCGGCGCTGATCGTTCTCGATCGGCGCCATTTGGCCAACTGCATCGAAGCGCCAGCTCTTCGTCGCGGACCCGTACTGCCGGCTCGAATCGTGCCCGGTATGGTCCATCCACACCTGCCCGATGCGCTGCGCGGTCAGCCCCTGCACCAGGTCGAGGGCGGCCGACCATGCTTCCTCGTCTCTCTGCACACCGACCAGCAGGCTCATCACATTGTCGAAAAAAACCACATCCACGCCGCCGATGGCGTCGATCAGCCGGAACATCCACGCCGCGCCGGCATCGGAATTGAGCGGCGGCATTTCCCCGACCGCAGGGAAAAGGCGTGCAACCGCGTCCTCGAGATCGCGGCCGAACACCAGGAGATTGCCGGCCGGGATCGGGCGGTCGAGCCGCCGCACCGCCTCGACAAGCCTTCCGCGGATCAGGTCCGCCGGCATCTCCCCGTCGAGGTAAAGCACCCGCGCCGGCCGGCTCGAGCGCCAGCGCAGGAATCCGGCGCCGCTTGCCATGCCGGCGGCCAGCGCCAGCCCGAGCAGCGTCTTGCCCAACCCGGTGCGGCCGACCAGGAACATGCGTGTGCTCCTGGAAATCAGCGCGCCGAGCAGATGTTCCGGCTCGGGGATGTCACGGGTCAACCAGGTCTCCACGGCGAGCAGATTGCGCAGCTCGGCCGAACGATCGGGCGGAAGGTGCGCATGCAGCCACGCCTCGGGATCGTCGGGGATGATGTCCGCGGCATCGCCGCCCTCGCGCATGTCATCGACACGGAGAATGCGCGCGCGCGGCAGCTTCCGCGCGATCGCCTCGGCGGCCTTGGCGCCGGGCGCATCGTTGTCCGGCCAGATGACGACGGTGCGACCGGCCAGCGGCAACCAGTCGGCCTGCCCGACCGCACCAGAGCCGCCAGGCCAAGTCATGCACACATGCGAGGAGAACAGCTCCTGCGCGGCATCGGCCGCCTTTTCCCCTTCGCAGAGAATGACGGGCGCGTCGGGGCATTTTGCGAGCCGGTCGAGCCCGTAGAGCGGGCGCGGTGTAGCGCCGGCTTTGCAGTGCCACCCGGCTTTGCCGCCCAGGATGCCGTAGGTGAGCGGCGTGAAGCTCTTGCGCTGACCGCTCCGGGCTTCGGTGCGGCCGATGTAGGAGAGGACCGCGCCGTCCGGGCCGCGGTACGCGTGCACGCGGGCGAAGCCGGCGAGCAGCGCATCCGGCCGCGGCGTGCCGGCCGGGGGCGGTACCATCGGCTGCCATCCCTCGGCGCATGCGTGGCCGTTTCCCCGCTGTTCGCCGTTCCGCCGCTGGCGGCCGTTCATCAGCCCGAGCAGCTCGCCAAGCTCGCGCGCCGCGGCAGCGCGATCGCCGGCGTGTGTGATCGCTGCGCGGAGATCGATCAGGTCAAACCCGCTGACCCCTTCGGCGAAATCCGCCCATTTGCCGGAGTCGAGGTTGATGCTCAGGGAATCGCCGCGGTCGCCGCGCAGATTCCCAACCTTCCATTCGCGCCCGACCCTGTGCCCGCCCGGAAGCCACTGGCGCAGCAGGCTCTCGGCCTGGCCGAGTGCTGCGGCCTGGATGGCCTCGAACGGGATGCCGCTCATGCAGCATCCACCATGCGCAGCGGAGGCGGCGGAAATCGATCGCCCCCGACCGCGGCGAGCAGCTCGGGCGAAAGCCGGTGCGCGTACTCCTCGGCGATTCGCCAGGCCGGTGCGCCGATTTCGGAGAGCAGCTCGGCCAGCGCACGGGCGCCAAGCCGATGCAACCGCTCCGCGGTGCGCTGCCGGCGCAAGCTCAGGAGCGCCGCACGCGTGCGATAAGCTTGTTGGGGCGGCGCCGAGTGCCTTATGGTGCGGATGTCGCTCGCCAGCGCATCGCGCCTCGCCTCGGCCCCGCCGCCGTGGCGGGGCGCTGTCATTCAGGCCGCCGGGCGAGTGGTGCGGGCGTCGGGCAAGCTCGCCGCGTATCGCCGGAGCGACTCCATCGTCAGCTTTGTGGCGGAGCCGATTTTCCGGGCGTCGATCAGCCCTCGTGCAAGCAGGCGGTAGCCAGTCGCTCGGCTGCATCCCAGAATTTCGCACCCGCGGTCGAATGGTACCAGCAGGGTTTTCGGATCCGGATCGTCAGGCAGTGGTGTGGTCACGGGGGTATCCTTGGCATGATGCGACGCGGCTTGACGCGTCGTCGTCTGCCTCAGGATGTAGCGTGGCATTCCACTGGAGCAAGCGATCGAAATCGCTTTCAATTACGATCGGCAAAAAAACTACCGATCGAAATCACCCAGAATTTTGATCGCTCTTTCCGACATCTTTGGTGCGTCGGTTTATCGCGCCCTTTATGGCATTCCGCGTCTTCTCGGCGCCCCACACCCTCATCGCCGATGCAACAGTGTTTCTCGTCGCGATCTTATTTTCCTTCGAGCCGATCGGCCTGCCAGTCTCGGCCCAGATGGCTTCTGCCGCGCTCCCCAGAAGCGCCGCGGCGTCCGCCACGAAGTCTTTCGGCCGCCCCCGGCTGGGCGGCGCCAACTTCAAGAGCGACGCCAGCTTGTTGAGCTCCTCTTCCGCCCGCTCAAGTCCAGCCTGTCTTTCGCTCGGATCTTGTATCGGTATGCCCGTGATGCGCCTCTCGCGAAGCCAATTCGTAAATCTGGCATTCTCTGGCATCGTTCTTTGGTAATGGTCTCTTTCGCTGGCGATTGCCTTCTGGAGGATCGCGATAGCGTTCCATTGAAGCGCGTTGGGCTTGCGCTTCTCCGAGTCCTTCTCCAAACCCAAGAAACCTGTCTCCGCCATCGCAATTACGAACTCTTTGCAAAGATCAGGCGTCGGCCAGGGGGGTGGGGCAGCAGTCTGAAACATTGTCACTACATGGAGTAGGAGGCGGTTCATTTCAGGCTCGACCACCTTTTTGATGCACGCTCTTATCATACGCCTACACACATACGCCCGGGCGGTCTCTCCGAGTTGCATGATGTTGACCGGCATCGCCGCAATCCCTGCCTTGAGGGCGGCCTCCTCATCGGCGTCGAGGATCAGTGACGGCTCGCCGCACATCCAATCGACAATAGCTTCCGTCGCCAGCTCTTTGAGCCGGGCGTCTTCGCTCTTAAGCTTTGCTATGCATTGCTGCCACGTGAGCGGCTCGCCATCTGGCGCATCGCGGGTGTAGTTTTCCTCGTCGGCCATCATTCACCATCCTTGGTCGATCGTGCCCCGGGGCGTTCCCGCGCCGCCGGGGTTTTTTCGTTCAGCCTGCCTTGGTCATCACGGCGCCGAATGCCGCGTCTGCTCAATGGCAGACTGCTTCGCTGCGCGTCTCTCCCGCTTCCAGAAAAGCCGTTTCACGTACGGACGAAGGTGCTTCCACCATTCCGGCGAGCGGGTCAGGATTCCCTTCTTCTTCGTCGCCATGGTCAGGTTGCCGTGAGCAGCTTCTCCCGCGCGGCCTCGGCGAGAAAGCGTGAGCGGTTCGTTGTCACCTTGTCGATGGCGTCGAGCACGTCCTGCGGCAGCGTTACGTTGACGCGCACGGTCCTGACCGGCACCTCCGGCACGTCCACCAGGAAGGCCACCGCATCGGCGTTGTCTCTGTCTGCCATGACGGTATCAAGCGTGCCTGGCGCCGGCAGCGCATCGCCATCTTCAAGCATCCCATCGACGTGCAGCGCCAGCGCTTCCGCAGCCATGCGGCGGGCTTCATCGAGGCTTCTGCCGGCCGTGACGCAACCCGGAAAGTCCGGGAAGTCCACTCCGTAATCGGAGTTCCCGTCCTTGCGGATCAGTGCGATGTAAGCGGTCATCTCAGCTTCACTCCGGCTTGCCGTTCGATGCTCCGCAACGTGCCGATCGGCAGGTCGCGCTTCGGATGCGGCACCGTCACCCGGCCCGGCTTGTCCGGGTGCTTGAATTGCCAGTGGTCGCCCTTGGTCGCGACATGCGCCCATCCGGCTTGCCGCAGCGCCCGGATGATCGCACGGCTGTCCATACGCACTCATATACACATTCATGGGCGGCGCGCAATGTCCTTGCCCCGCCGCAAGCAAGCCGCCCGGCTCGGCACCGGGCGGCATCGAGGAACGGTCGCTCAGGCTCCCGGCTTGGGCGGCGGCGGCAGCGGCGCTGGCTTCGGCCAAGCAGGATCCCCCGCCGGCCACTTGAACGGGCGCGCGGTCATGCCGGCTCCAACGTTTTGGGGCTGCCCGCCGGGGCTGCCGGCTTCAGCGGTGGGGCGCGGCGGCCGCCATTCCTCGGATCGCCCGGGCAGATCGGCCCAACGTAAGGCAGCCATGTGCCCTGCTTTGCGGTCTGCATCGCCTCGCAGACTTCGCAGAACCGGAAGAAGGAGGTTCCCTCCCAAAGATGCTGCGGCATGGTTACTCCTCCCGCGCCGGTTCAGGCTCGGTGCCCCAGAGGAGTGCTCGCAGTCCCGGGTTTGCGATCAGATCCTCGGCCAGTGTAAGGCTGAGCTTGTGCGCGCCAGAACTCGAATGCCGCACCGCCAGCGCCTTGGCGTAAATGCCCACCCCGGTCGTGGCGTGCAGCTTGCCGGCTTGCCGCAGCAAACAGCCCAGGCGGTGATTTTCTTTACGATGCACCTCGCAAAGCGCGTCGTACTCCGGGCGGCGCGGATCTCCGGGCCAAGGGTACGGAGACACGCGCGAGCGCTGCTCCGCCGCTTCCGCGACACGCGCCTGGTGCACGATTTCCGAGCACAGGTCGAGGAGCTTGGCGTCCGGGCACGGCGGGCCGTCGCCGAGGAGAAGATGATCGCCCGCTTCGGCCGCGATTTGCCTCAGGCGAGCGATTACAGGCTCCAGAGCGACCGGGCCCTCATGCTTGCCTGTCGCGCTCATGGCCGGGCCTCCGCCACCGGCGCCGAGGGGGGCCAGTCAGTGAACGGCCTTGCGAGCAGATCCTTGCCGAGAGAAGCAGCGAGGATCCTTGCCGCGTAGAGCGCAATTCCCGGGCCGTTGAGATGCTCGACAACATCGGCTTTCATTAGGAGAGCCTGCGCAGTGGTGGCCCGTAGATCCTTGATTACCTCGGCCAGCGCCTCGATCCGCCGGCACATTTCTTCGTAATGCTGCGCAAAGCTGCGCTTCTGATGGCGCTTCAGCTCATTCATGATTTCGGCCAGCCCGGCGATCAGCTCGGCGTCTGGCTTGGTCGCCTTCTCTGCGGCGTCCTTGACGAAAGAAGAGGCCGCCGAAACGGCCTCTGCGAACGGTGATTGTGGTGTGATATTGACGTGCTTAGCCTTCGCCATGGGAACCTCCTTGGCGGGGGTCAGGCCCGAGCAGTGCTGGTACCACCGCCCGGGCCGACTTTGCCCGCGTGCCGCGCGGGCGCGGTTCACCCGCCTCGCGGCGGGTATCTCTTCAGCGCAGCCAGATGCGCCGAACGATGGTTCGGCCGATCGCCTTGTTGAGCAGCCGCCGGAAGATCGGCCAGACGCTCCGCGTCGTGACGGCCCGATCGAGGGCGTTCCAGTCTCGGGTTGCGCGGGCGAAGCGGTAGCTGCCGCGTGACAGGCGATTCAGTGATCGAGACATCGTCGTTCCTTTCAGGCCCGGATCGGCACCACCTTGGCGCCAACCGCCGGGCGCGAGCAGAATTCGGCCCATTCATCCATCAGCCGCCGGCGCCGCTCGAACAGGTCGGCGCGGAAATAGGCGGCCTCGGTCTTGTCCCGGTTCGTATGCGCGAGCGCCGTTTCGCAGACTTCGCGCGGATAATTGGTCGCCTCGGCACACCAGTCCCGGAATGTGCTGCGGAATCCGTGCAGTGTCGTTTCCGCCCCGCCGGCGGCCTTGACGGCGTTGCTCAGCGCCACGTCACTCAGGGCCTGGCGCGCGCGGCCACCCGGAAACACCAGGCTGTCCGCGGCCTTCCTGAGCGGCTTCACATCCTGCAGGATCTCGATTGCCCGCGCGGAAAGCGGGATGCGGTGCTCCCGCCCGGCCTTCATGCGATCGCCCGGAATCGTCCATGTCCTGTTGCCAAGGTCGATCTCGCCCCACCTGGCGCCGCGCACCTCGCCCGACCGTGCCGCGGTGAGGATGGCGAATTCCGCCGCCAGGGCCGGGTTTCTCTTCTGCTCGCGCAGCGTGGCCATGAAGCCGCCGATCTCGCGCCACGGCAGAGCGGCGTGGTGCTGCACCCGTGCCACCTTGTCCCGGGCCGGCAGCAGGTTCGCCAGATGCCCGCGCCAGCGGGCCGGGTTGTCGCCGGTGCGCCAGCCGCGGGCCGTGGCATAGTCGAGCACCGCCTCGATCCGGCCGCGCACCCGTGATGCGGTTTCGGGCTTCTCGCGCCAGAGCGGTTCGAGGATCTTCATCACCTCGCCGACCGTCACCTCGCTCGCCAGGCGCTCGCCAATCTCAGGCAGGACGTAATCCCTGAGCGTGTTGCGCCACTGCTGCCGGTGCTTCGGGTTGCGCCAGCCCGCCTCGTGCGCGGCGATGAACATCTCGGCCACCTTGGCGAAGGTCATTGCCTTCTCGGCGGCCTTCTCGGCCGTCTGCGCAGCCTTCCGCTCGGCCAGCGGGTCCTTGCCGTCGGCGAGGATGCGGCGGCACTCGCGGGCCTTCTCGCGAGCTTCGGCGAGCGTCACATCCCGCTCGGCGCCAAGGCCAAGCCATACCGTCCGGCCGGTGCTGCGGTGCTTGTAGCGGAATTGCCAGCTCCGGGCCTCGGCGCCGTCCACCTTCAGGTAGAGCCCGCCGCCATCGCCGTAGTGGCCCGCCTTTTTCAGCCGCCGGATCGCCAGGGTATTGAGCTTCGCCATGGTGTAGCCTCCGGCCCCATTCCTGGCATCGAAGGCTACACTTTAGCGTGCGACGTGGAGAGACGCAAGGACACAGTGGGAGACGACGCTACCAGGAAGCCGCGTGCCTGAATGGGGATTTTCTATGGTCTGTGAAACTGTGGGATACACCCTGAGACGGCACTTCGGCGGACAACCGCTCCGCCGACTTCAACCACCCGCTCAAATCCCTCGCTCGAGGTTCCAAACCCATAGCCGTCCGCGCCGGAGCCTGCCAGCATTCGCCGATGCCTGACCCGATCACTCTTGCCGTCCTGCAGAACCGCTTGGCCGCCATCACCGCCGAGATGGGGGAGGCGATGCTGCGCACCTCGTACTCGCAGATCCTCAACTCCTCGCGCGATTTTTCCATCGCGCTCATTGACGCAAAGGCGCGCCTGATCGCCCAGGCCGACCATATCCCCGTCCATGTCGGTGCTCTTCCCTCGGCCGTCCGTGGCCTCCTCGAGGCCTTTCCCGCCCCCGAAAACGGCGCCGTCTACCTGCTCAACGATCCCTATTTTGGCGGCAGCCACCTTCCCGACCTGACGATCTTCATCCCCGTCTTCACCGGTTCGGGCCCGCGCCTCTTCTCGGTCGTCCGCGCGCATCAAAGCGATATCGGCGGCGCCACCCACGGCGCCTACAACGCCGCCGCCACCGAAATCTGGCAGGAGGGCCTGCGCATCCCGCCGATCCTTCTCTCCGAGCGGGGCCGCCTGCGCGAGGACATCGTCGCCATGCTCGCCGCCAACGTCCGCCACGCCCGGGACTTCCGCGGCGATCTCGCGGCGATGATCGGCGCGGCTCGCCTCGGCGCCGCCCGCATCGAGGCAACGCTCGCCGAATTCGGCGCCGCCACTCTCGCTGAGGCGATCGAGGCCATCCTCGATGGCGCGGAGCGCGGTGCGCGGCAGATCGTCTCTGCCTGGCGCGACGGCACCTACGAAGGCGAGGCCGTGCTCGACGATGACGGCCACGGACGAAGCGACATCCACATCCGCGCCCGCGTCATCAAGCAGGGCAGCAGCGTCACCGTCGATCTCTCGCACTCCGACCCGGAGAGTACCGGCTTCGTCAACTCCTCTTATGCAAACATGCATTCTTCGGTCGCGATGGCCTTCGCCTTCCTGCTCGATCCGGAACTCCCTCGCAACGATGGCGCCTTCCGTCCGCTCCGGGTCATCGCAAAACCCGGCACGATCGTCTGGGCCAATCCCCCGGCGCCGGTAACCCTCTGCACCAGCCATTGTGCCAACGAGATCGTCGAGGCGGTCATCGCCGCCCTCGCCCCGGCCTGCCCCGATCGTGCGATGGCCGGCTGGAGCCGGCGCTTCCGCATCGCGATCGACGGGATGGACCCGCGCACCCGCCGCCGCTTCATCTGGCATCTCTTCCAGGCCCGCCCGGGCGGCGGTGCCTCCTCCGCCGGAGACGGCTGGCCCACCGCAGGTGAATGGCATTCCGCCGGGGGCCTCAAGTTCGGCAGCATCGAGGTGACCGAGGTGCGCTTTCCTCTGTTCTTCGAGCAGCACGAATTCCGCCCGCGCTCGGGCGGGGCGGGCAAGCATCGCGGCGGTGCGGGCAGCACGCTCCGCGTTCGTGTCGAGACCGCCGGCCCCGCCCGTGCCAATACCGCGGGCGACGGCATCCGCCACGGCGCCCGCGGCATCCTCGGCGGCGAAGACGGCGCGCCGCACGATTACCGCCTTGCGGCCCCCGGCGCGCCGCCGCGTGCCATCACCACCAAGGAGACCGGGATCGTCATTCCGCCAGGCAGCCGCCTGCTGATCGAATCGAGCGGCGGCGGAGGCTGGGGCAACCCCGCGGAACGCGATCCCGCCGCGCTCGCCCGCGACGCCGCCGAGGAACGGGCGTGAGCCGCTCTTTCGCCATCGGCATCGATGTCGGTGGCACTTTTACGGACATCGTGTTGGCCGCGCCGCTCGGGCAGATCGCAACCGCCAAGGCGCCCACCACGCCCGCCGACCAGACCGAGGGCGTATTGGCCGCCCTCGCGCTTGCCGCCGCCGAAATCGATCTCTCGCTCTCCGACCTGCTCGCCGCCACCGAACAGATCCTGCACGGCACCACCATCGCCACCAATGCGCTGATCGAAGGCAAGATCGCGCGCGTCGGGCTCATCACCACCGAGGGCCATCGCGACGTGATCGAAATGCGCGAAGGGCTGAAGCCCGAACGCTACAATCTGCGCCTGCCCCCGCCGGCACCGCTCGTGCCGCGCAGCCTGCGCATCCCGGTCCGTGAACGCATTCGCGCGGACGGCAGCATCGCCATCCCGCTCGATCGTGCCTCGCTCGATTCGGCCCTCGAGAGGCTCGCCGCCGCCGAGGTAGAGGCGCTTGCCATCTGCTTCCTCCATTCCTGGCGTAACCCGGCCCATGAGGCCGAGGCGGCCAGCCGCGCCCGCGCCCGCCTGCCCGGCGCCTATGTCTCTGCCTCCGCCGAGGTCCTGCCCGAAATCAAGGAGTTCGATCGGTTCTGCACCGCCGTTGCCAATGCCGCGGTCGGCCCGATCGTGCGCGATTATCTCGCGCGCCTTGAACAGCGGCTCGTCGCCGCCGGCTTCTCGGGGAGCCTCCTCGTCATGCTCTCCCATGGCGGCCTCGCCGATATCGCCGAAGCCGGCAGGCTCGCCGCCGGCACGGTCCTCTCCGGGCCTGCCGGCGGCGTCGCGGCCGGCGCCGCACTCTCCCGCCACGGCCTCGGGCCCTCCCTCGTCACCTTCGACATGGGCGGCACCTCGACCGACATCGCCCTGATCCAGGACGGCCGCCCCCGCCTTGCCGTCCCGCGTGGTCTCGGCGAGGCGCGGATCGCGCTCCCCTCCCTCGACATCGCCACTCTTGGTGCCGGCGGCGGCTCGATCGCCCGCATCGACCCCTCCGGCCTCCTCCAGGTCGGGCCGGAAAGCGCCGGGGCCGACCCCGGGCCCGCCTGCTACGGCAAGGGCGCCGGACTCGCCACGCTCACCGACGCGAACCTCGTGCTCGGCCTCATCGACCCGGAACACTTTCTCGGCGGGCGCCAGCGTCTCGATCTCGCCGCCGCCGAGCGCGCCCTTGCCCCGCTCGCCGCGCGGCTCGGCCTTTCCCTTGAAGAGACCGCGGCGGGCATCCATCGCCTCGTCAACGCCCGCATGGCCGACGGCCTCCGCCTCGCCACGGTCCGCCGCGGTGTCGATCCCAGGCCCTTCACGCTGCTCGCCTTCGGAGGTGCCGCCGGCCTGCACGCAACCGCCGTCGCCTCTGCCCTCGGCATCGCTGCCGTGGCCCTGCCGCTCGACGCATCCGTACTCTCTGCCTGGGGAATGCTGCACACGGACATTCGCCTCGAGCTTTCCCGCACCAGGCTCGACCCGGCCGGGATCGAAGCGGAAAAACTCGCCGCCGATTTCGCCGCCATGGAAAAGGAGGGGCGGGAGAGGCTCGCCTGGTTCGACGGCCCGCTTTCCTTCCGCCGCTCCGCCGACATGCGCTATGGCGAACAGGTCTTCGAAATCTCCGTCCCGCTCGACGGGCTCGACTGGTCCTCGCCCATGCTCGAATCCGACATCGCCGCGCGGTTCCACGACCGCCACGAAGCGCTCTACACCTACGCGCTCCGCGACGAGTCGGTCGTCGCCGTCAATCTGCGTCTGTCGGTGATCGGCGCTTTGCCCGACCTGATACCGGCCCGCCTGGCCGCCGGGCCGCCTGCGTCTCCGGTCGCGGAGCGCCGCATCGTTCTTTCTCTGCCGCAAATCGTTCCGGTCTACGAATTCGCCGCCCTTCGTGCCGGTCAGGAACTTTCCGGCCCCGCACTCATCGAATCGCCAGGCACGACGATCCTGCTCCGACCGCACGATTCCGCGCGCCTCGACGATCGCGGCTGGCTCTCTCTCTGCCCGGCGCGATGCGAAACGCGGCCATGAACCCGGCAGCCTGAGAGCGCCGGCAAGCGAGGTGCGCGACGGCTGTCACACCGGCGATTCTCGAGGCCGGCTTCGCGGTTAGCCCGCGATCGCCCGAGGCGGAAACGTCGGAGGGCGTGAATCGCGGGCTCGAATAAAGCGCGAGACCGGTGTCGGGCTGCACAGTCAGCCCGACACCGGTCTCGTATCGAGGTGGCGGAGGTCGGCAGAGAGCGTGCTCTGGTGGCCTGGCCTATTTCGCCGCCTTCTTCGTCACCGCCTCGAAGGCTTTCGGCTCGAAGGCAGGCAAGCTCTCGATGCGGCCGAAGCCCCGGCCGGCATACCAGACCGAGAAGCTCAGCATCGCCTCCGCATCCGGCGCATCGACGACATCGACGAAGTCGTATCGTCCCTGCGTGTAGTGAATGCTCTCGAGCTCGATGCCAAGTTCCTTGAGCTTGGCTTCGCCTTTTTTCAGCCGGTCCGCCTGCTTGCCGGCCCAGGTCGCATCCAGCGTGCCGAGCAGTACATACTTCACGGCCATCCTCCCGTTTTTCCTCGCCCGCTTGTCGGGGTCACAACCGAGGATAATCGCCCGGGGGATCAGCCTGCAAGGAACTTCCATTTTGGTGATCTTGCCTGCCGGCCGCACCGCCTCGCCGCTCATCCCGCTGCGCTCATCCCTGCTCGGGCTCATCGGCATACGCCTTCCCGAGCTTGCTGCTCCCGGGTTCCGTTTCCCGCCTCCCCGTCCTCAACCCCGGCTACACGGTGAAATACTTCGCTCGCGGATTGAGAATCACCAGCGCGCTCGTCGATTGCTCGGGCTCGAGCATGAATTCCTCGGAAAGCGAGACGTCGATCCGCCCGGCATCGAGCAGGCTGAGCAGGGGCACCTGGTCATCGAGCTTCGGGCAGGCCGGATAGCCGAAGGAGTAGCGGCTGCCGCGATAGCCCTGGCTCAGCATCTTCTCCATCTCGCGATCATCCTCGGCCGCGAAGCCCAGCTCCGCACGGATCCGCTTGTGCACGTATTCCGCCATCGCCTCGGCCATCTCCACCGCGAGCCCGTGCAGAAAAAGATAGTCCTGGTATCGGTTCTCCTCGAACCAGGCGCGGGTGAACGCGGACGCACGTCGGCCCATCGTGACGACCTGCAAACCCACCACATCGCGCTCGCCATCCTCGACATCGCGGACGAAATCGGCGATGCACTCGCCGTCTTCGCGCGGCTGGCGCGGCAAGGTGAAGCGGCATCGTTCCGTCACCCCGTCCCTCTCGAACAGGATCAGATCGTTGCCCTGGCCGGCCGCCTGCCAGTAGCCATAGACCGCGCGCGGGGCGAGGATCTTCTCCTGCTCGCAGAGCGCCAGCATGCGCTTGAGGACCGGCCGCAGCTCCTGCCTCGCCCAGCCGAGGAAATCCTCGAGCGAGCGGCCCTGTTTGCGGAATCCCCACTGGAACTGGTAGAGACTCCTTTCGTTAATGAAAGGAACGAGCGCGCGTGGCGCCGCCTCGATCGTGCGCGGGCCCCAGAACGGCGGGACCGGCGGGGCCTCTCCCGGCACCAGCCGCCGCCGCCGCGCCTGCACCTCGCCGATATCGACGGGGCGGAAGGCGCGCGGATCGGCCACGCCGAGCGTGCGCGATTGGTGGCGCCGCCGCCCGCTCCGCCGCGCCGCCACCGCCGCCAGGTAATCGTCGAAGGCGTTGCCGGTCACCTTCTCCATCAGCGAAAGCCCGTCGAAGGCATCGCGCGCATACGCCACCCGCCCGCACGCGTAGGCCGCCGCGCAATCCTCCTCGACATAGCTCCGTGTCAGCGCCGCCCCGCCCAGCAGCACCGGGATCTCCAGCCCCTGGCGCGTCATCTCCTCGAGATTCTCCCGCATCACCACCGTCGATTTGACGAGCAGGCCGGACATCCCGATGGCATGTGCACGATGCCGCTCCGCCGCCGCCAGCATCTCCGCGAGCGGCACCTTGATGCCGAGATTGACCACCCGGTAACCGTTGTTGGTCAGGATGATATCGACGAGATTCTTGCCGATGTCGTGCACGTCGCCCTTGACCGTCCCAAGCACGATCGTCCCCTTCTCCTGACCCTCCACGCGTTCCATGAACGGTTCCAGATAGGCGACGGCGGCTTTCATGGTCTCGGCACTCTGCAACACGAACGGAAGCTGCATCCGCCCGGCGCCGAACAAGTCCCCCACCACCTTCATCCCGTCGAGCAGGATGGTGTTGATGATGTCGAGCGGCGCATGCACCTTCAGCGCTGCCTCGAGGTCCTCGCTCAACCCCTTGCGGTCGCCGGCGACGATGCGCTCCTTCAGCCTCTCCTCGACCGTCTCGGCGCGCTTCTCTGTCCCTGCCGCCTCTTCCTTGCGGTCGGTGAACAGTTCGAGCAGGCGCGCCAGCGGGTCATATCCCTCGCGGCGGCGGTCGAAGATGAGATCCTCCGCCGCCTCCACCTCGGCAGGCGGAATCTCGTGCAGCGGGCGGAGCTTGCTCACATGCACGATCGCCGCCGTCATTCCCGCCTTGAGGCAGTGGTCCAGGAACACGGAATTCAGCACGCCTCGGGCAGGCGGGTTGAGCCCGAAGCTGATATTGGAGAGCCCGAGCACGATCTGCACCTCGGGGAATGCCTCGCGGATGGCGCGAATTCCCTCGATCGTCCAGAGCCCGAGCTTGCGATCGTCGTCGTTGCCCGTCGCAATCGTGAACGTGAGCGGGTCGATCAACAGGTCCGCGATCGGCAGCCGATGCCGGCTGCAGGCGAAATCGACCAGCCTCTCGGCGATCGCGAGCTTGCGCTCGGGCGTCTTCGCCATGCCCTCCTCATCGATCGTGAGCGCGATGACGCCCGCACCGAACCGGCGCGCGAGCAGGAGCCGCTCCTTCGCGCGCTGCTCGCCGTCCTCGAAATTGATCGAATTGATGATCGGCTTGCCGCCGATGAGCTTGAGCGCGCGCTCGATCACCGGGGTCTCGGTCGAATCGATCACCAGCGGCGCATTGACGCCAACGTTGAAGCGGCTGATCACGGCGGTCATCTCCGCCATTTCGTCCCGTCCGACGAAGGCCGTGCAGATGTCGAGCGCGTTCGATCCCTCGCCGATCTGCTCGCGGCCCATCGCCAGCGCCCCGTCCCAGTCGTTCTTCTCCTGGGCGGCACGGAAGCGGCGCGAGCCGTTGGCGTTGCAGCGTTCCCCGATCGAGAAGAAGCTGTTCTCCTGGCGCAACGGAACCGGATTGTAGAGGCTGGCCACCGCCGGCACCCACACCGCGTGGCGCTGAACCGGCACCGGCCGCGGCTCGCCGAGGCGGCGCAGCATCTGATCGAGCGCGGCGATATGTCCCTCCGCGGTGCCGCAGCAGCCGCCGACCATGTTCACCCCGTCCTCGACCACGAACCGCTCGAGCCAGGACGCAAGCTCGGCCGGTTGCAGCGGATAGTGCGGCTTGCCGTCCACCAGCTCGGGCAGCCCGGCGTTCGGCTGCACCGAAAGAAGGCGCGGCCAGTTCTGCCCGAGCCAGCGCACATGCTCCGCCATCTCCTGCGGTCCCGTTGCGCAGTTGAGACCCATCATGGCCACGTCGAGGGCATGGATGATGGTCGCCGCCGCCGCGATGTCGGGACCGACCAGCAGGCTTCCCGTGGTCTCGACAGTGACTTGCACGAAGATCGGCAGCTCTTTCCCGAGCGCCGCGCGCGCCCGCCTGGCGCCGTTGACTGCGGCCTTGATCTGCAGCGGGTCCTGGCAGGTCTCGATCAGGATCGCATCGACCCCGCCCTCGATCAGGCCGCGGCACTGCACCGAGAGCGCGTCTTCCAGCGGATCGTAGGCGATATGCCCAAGGCTCGGCAGCTTGGTGCCCGGGCCGACGCTGCCGATCACATAGCGCGGCCTTCCGTCGGCGAACTCGAGCGCGGCCTCGCGCGCCAGCTCGGCGCCGATCCGGTTGATCTCTTGCGCACGCTCCGCAAGGTCGAACTCGCCGAGCGTGACCGGCGAGGCCCCGAACGTGTTCGTCTCGACCGCATCGGCACCGGCCGCGAAATAGCTCCGATGGATCTCCCGCACCAGGTCGGGCCGCGAAAGATTGAGCACGTCGGTGCAGTTTTCCTTGCCCCAGAAGTCGCGCTCGAGATCGAGCGTCAGACCCTGCACCCGCGCACCCATCGCACCGTCGCAGAGCAGCACGCGTTCCGACAGCAGTTCGAGAAGGGGAGGGGAGGGCATCTTCTGCTCCGTCAATGGGCGAGTTCGCGCACCGCCGGCCAAAGCCTGACCGGCATGGGGCCGGGAACGGTGGTGGCGGGCCTTGGCTTGAGGCCGGCGGCCGAAAGCCAGCCCGCCATCTCTTCGTCGCTGAAGCCGGGCCAGCGATGCGCCAGCCGCTCCGCCGTCCTCTGCCGCCGGTGCCGCGCCAGATCGACGACCACGAGGCGCCCGTCGGGAGAGAGAACGCGGGCGGCCTCCATCAGCGCTTCCGCCGGGTCCTCGGCGTAGTGCAGCACCATCTGCACGATCGCCACGTCGAACCCGCCGTCGGGCAGCGGCAGCCGGTACATGTCGGCACGCTTGACCGCGCAGTGCTGAAGCCCCTCGCGCGCCAGGCGCGTGCGTGCCAGCGCCAGCATCGCCGGGCTCGCATCGATGCCGAGCCCTTCGGCAATCCTTGGTGCGAACAGCGTGAGCGCGCCACCGGTGCCGGTGCCGATATCGATCAGCCGCCCCAGCCTCCCCTCTGGCAACAGCGCCAGCAGGGCCTCGGATACATCGCTGGCCGGCAGACCAAGCGCCCGCATCTCGTCCCAGTCCGCCCCCTGCTTGGCAAAGCTCTCGGAGGCGATGCGCGCCCGCTCCGCCAGCACCCGCACAACCTTGCGCTTGTCCGCCTGCACGAGCGGATCGTCATCCGGCAGGCGCGCCAGGATCGCCCGCACCAACGTCCCCGCCGCACCTCCCGGCAGGGTGAACCAGGCGTGCGCGCCCTCGCGCGAGCGCTCCAGGAGCCCCGCTTCGCAGAGCAGCCTGAGGTGCCGCGACAGCCGTGGCTGGGACTGCCCGAGGATGGCGGTGAACTCGCTGACGCAGAACGGCCCGCGTGCGGCGAGGGCGAGCAGGCGGAGCCGGGTCGGGTCGGCGGCGGCGCGCAGGCCGGCGAGCAGGCGGTCCATACCGGTTCAGTGACATAAAGATATCCTTATGTCCAGTAACCAGCCTCTGCCGCCGGGTTGACGGAGTCGCCGTTGTTCGCATTCTGGCCCCCCTCAACCCCGCGGAGGAGAGGATGCCAACCAGAATCCAGTTGACCGCCGAGGACGGCCACACCGCATCGGCCTACTTCGCCGGCTCCGGGGACGCTGCCATCGGGCTCGTCGTCATCCAGGAGATTTTCGGCGTCAACTCCCACATCCGGCGGGTTTGTGAAGCGCTGGCCGGCGAAACCGGCTATGCCGTCATCGCACCCGCCCTCTTCGACCGCGTCGAACCGGGCGTCGAACTCGCCTACAGCGCCGACGATGTCGCCCGTGGACGCGCGCTCCGCGCCCGGCTCACCGATCGCGACATCATTCTCGACCTCAAGGCCGCCTGCGCCGCGCACGGCAAGCGCCGCGTCGGCATCGTCGGCTATTGCTTCGGCGGCACGGTGGCCTGGATGGGTGCCACCCGCATGCAGCGCTTCTCCGCCGCCGTCTCTTGGTACGGCGGCGGTATCGTCGCAATGCGCAACGAGAAGGCCCACTGTCCCGTGCAGATGCATTTCGGCGAGGCCGACGCCTCGATCCCGATGAGCGACGTGGCGCTGATCAGGAAGGCGCAGCCGAACGCCGAAATCTACACCTACCCCAAGGCCCAGCACGGCTTCGGTTGCGACGACCGGGCAAGCTACAGCCACGACGACGCGATTCTCGCCAAGAACCGCACCGTCGCCTTCTTCGCCAGGCATCTCGCCCTCGCCCCGGCCTGAGAAGCGGGCGGCCGGGCTCAGTCCGCCGCCTTCGCGCCGTGCATCTCGTTGCGCAGCAAGCGGATCACCTTGCCCAGTTCGACGATCCGCTGATCGAGTTCGACGATCCGCTGGTCGTAGCGTACCATGAGCCCGCCGAAGAACGTGATCAGGTCTTCGAGCCCAAGCTCCGGCCTCTCCGCCGTCCCGGCCGGTTCGCTGTACGGCCTGGCCCCGAATAATGTCTCGCGCCCGAAATATTCCTGCGCCATCAGGCGGTTCTCTTCACGGAAATATTCCTCCACCTCGGCCAGCAGCGCCGCCGGCAGGATGTTGTGTTCGATTCCGGCCTTCATCGTCCCGGAGGTAACCGCATTCTCGACCACGAAGTCGGAGAACTGCATGCGCGGGTGGTAGCGGTTGATCAGCAGCATGATCGCCACTTCCTTCGGCGAGAGGCTGGTATTCACATCCGGCACTTCGAGCGCGAGGCCCTCGGCGGAAACTCCGAGCGCCTTCAGGAAATCGTGAAACAGCCCGCTGCCCTGCATCACCGCGCCGTCATAGATTCGACAGATCACATTGCCGGATCGGAACAGCTCGCACAGGTAGCGGTAGAAGCTGTGATATTTCAGGAACGGATGCTGCTTGTAGGCGATCCGCACGTAGGTCTCCGGCAGGTCCGTGTAGCCGTGCCGCTTGACCTGCTGCATGTAGGCGGAGGCAAGGAACTGGTCGTGCCGGCGGATGTAATAGAGCGCCTTCACGGCCATGCCGCGCTCCCTGAGGCCCACGATCAGCGGCCCGATCTCCTCCTGCCTGGCATCGATGAGAAGCTCGCTCGAAACGACGCCGATGCGCGCGCTGCTGTTCGCCACCGCGGCCTCGAACTCGGCGCGATGCCGCTCCGGCTCGTCGATCCTGGCCGGTGAGTCCGACGCCAGCAGCGTGCGCGCAAGAAACGCGCCGTTGCCAGCCGTGATCCGGCCTTTGACGCCGAGCTGGAATTCGCCGATCGGCAGGTAGTCGACGCCGCGCGCGAGCAGCGCATCGCGATTGCGGGCCAGGAACACCTGCAGCGCGGAGCTGCCGGTCTTCGGCATGCCGAGGTGGAGCACGAGTTCGTCCATGCGGTCACATCGGTCCTTGTTGGGGTCCTTGTTGGCGATGATGCGCGTGCCGCGCCCGTGCCGGGCTCCCGCGCGCTGACGTCCTCCGCTCCGCGAGCGGCCATCGCCCGGAACGTCGGTACGCCGACACTACCATGGCGCCCTTTACGCGCAAGCGCACCCGCCGGTGGTGCTGACTGACCCTGCTCCTGCAAGCTTCGCCCGGCATTTCATCGCATTTTCGTCACGGTTGCGCGGCTTGCCTCTCTCGAAGCATCTGCGATAGGCTGAATGCACCGGTCCGGGTCCTGTCTGACCCGACCGATAAGGGGCGAGCACCATCATGCTGCAAGCGGAAAAGCGCCGCGGCGGAAAGACGACAGTGGCGGAAAGCGCCGAGGTCTCCGTGCTGCCCATTCGGGTGGCCGAAGTCGCCGTCAAGGAAGTTCCGGCCGCATCCCCGCCCGCGGCACCTGGCATCAATGTGCGCGGCGCGTTCGAGCGCTTCGACCGTCACGGCATTTCCGGCTGGATCACGATCGTCGGGGCATCCGAAATGAAACCCCTGCTCGACATCGTGCTCGACGGCCGCACCATCGCTCAGTGCCGGGCTGAGAACCCCCGCGACGACGTGAAGGAGTCCGGCTTCGGCGACGGCAGATGCGAGTTCCGTTTCGATTTCCCGCCCGAAATCAGTGCTGGGGATGCGGCGCGCATCCGCGTCCGCTTTACCGAAACGGATCTCTATCTCGGCATGCCGGAAGCGCCACCCGCCGCCCGCAAGGCTGCCTCCGAGGCCACCTATTCCAGTCACTTCGGCGGCCTCTGGATCGACCGCTCCGATTGGGTCGTTCGCCTCGCCGAACGGCATCGTCTCGGCCTCGTCTCCGATCTTCTCGCCGAGCGGATTTTTCGTTTCGTGCGCGACGGCTATCTCGTCATCGAGAAGGCGGTCCCCGAGGTCGTCGTCGATCGCATCGTCGCCGACCTCGAAGCGTTCTGGGCCAACCCGCCGCCCACCATGCGCATGGAAACCCACGAGCCCGACGGTCAGCTCCGCGTCCTGCCCCCCGACATCTCCTACCGCGGGGGCCGCACCAAGCTGCTCGATGCGTTCGCCTATTCCGCCGCCGCGCGGGCCGCGATCAGCGCCCCGCCGGTGGTCGAGTTCCTGCACACCATCTTCGACGACAAGCCGCAGGCGTTCCAGAGCCTCACCTTCTGGCACGGTTCCCAGCAGCCCATGCACAAGGACACCGCCTACGTGCGGGTGGATGGCAATCCGCTCGCGCTGGCCGCGACCTGGCTCGCACTCGAGGATATCGAGCAGGGCACCGGTGAGCTCCAGTATTTCGTCGGCAGCCACCGCGCCCCGGACTATCGCTTCGGTGGCGTCAGCAAATGGATGAACACCGCCGACGCCGACTACGGCGCCGAGCACGACAAGTTCCTCGCCAGCCTGCACGAGGACGCCCGCCAGTACAACCACACGAAAACATCGTTTCTCGGCCGCAAGGGTGACCTCCTGATCTGGCACGCCGACCTCGCGCACGGCGGCTCGCCTGTCACCAGGCCGGAACGCACGCGCCTGAGCCTCGTCACCCATTTCTGCCCGGCCGCGAACAGCCCGTTCTTCTACCGCCAGCAGAAGCTCCGGGAGATGGACACGCCGTCCTGCAAGTTCACCTCCCAGCACTCCGACATCGCCGCAACTCCCGCCGTCGCCTGATATTTTCTGAGCGGAGCAGCGCTGGCGCGGTTGATTCGAGCCCGCGATTCACGCCCTCCGACGATTCCGCGTCGGGCGATCGCGGGCCGCCTCAGCGGCGGCCCGCCGTGCCCGGAGCATTCGCCAGATCCGCGAGTGTCTGCTCTGCCAGCATTCTCAGCGCCGGCGTGTTGGCCAGAGCCAGCGCCCGTCGCAGCCACGGGCGCGCGGTATCGGCATCTCCTTGCGCGGCGGCGCTCTGCGCAGCACGGATATAAAGGTTCGCCGCCGCGCTGCTGTCGCCCGCCTCGGCTTCGGCCGCTCCCTGCAAGGCGAGCGCACGCGCCATGCCACGATAGTCGAGGCCGGTTCGCCTGAGTTCAGCCGCGCGCTCAGCCTCGCGCGCCGCGGTGGCGAAATCGCCATCGCGAAGGTCCCGCCGCGCTGCGAGCTCGAAGGCATCCGCGCTCTCTTCGTTCGTCGCCGGATGGGAGAGCCGGGCCAGCGCAGCGTCCAGCCCGGCCTGGTCGCCCGATTCATCCGCGATCAGGCCGAGGAGGAAGCTCGCGCCGGCGGCGGCGGCCGCATCGTCGCCGGCTTCGACCACCCTGGCCAGGCGCGCCGCCTCCGCTCGCTCTCCGAGCCTGTAGAGCGCAGTGGCTTCCGCCAGTTGCAACGCAGGAAAAGCCGAAAGACCTCGCCGTGCCAGCTCGATCCGGGTCATGCGAGCCGCCGCCAGCGCCTTCTTCGACTGATCGGCAGCAAGATCGGCGACCGCAAGGTCATAGCCGTAATCGCCGATCGCGGCTGCATCGTCGCGCGCCTCGGCGCGTTGCAGCGCCTGCTCGTACTGCGCCGCCGCCTCGGCCGGGCGGTCCATCGTGAAGGCAAGGTTGCCCGCTTCCGAAGTCCGCTGCATCGCCGTGTCGGTCGGCTTTGTCACCGGCGCCGTGCCGCCCCCGCACCGGGTGAGCAGCGCGGCGGCCAAGGTCGCGGCGACAAAAAAGGCCCTGTTCACGGCTGGATCTGGCTGGCCGGCAGGCGTCTCGGCTCCGGCAGCGAACGCCCGCCGCCGCCCAGCAGCCACAGTCCCCGAAGCTGGGTCACCAGGCGCTGCAGGTCTGCCGCTGTCGCCTGCGTCTGCGTCAGCAGCGCCGGCAGATTGGCCGCAGCACCCGAGAGATTGCGCGTAATCGCCGGCAGTTGCGGCGCCGCGAGCGCCAGCTCTCGGGTCGCCGATTGCAGGTTGGCAAGCAGCACGTTCGCCCGGCTGATCAGCTCCGGCACACTCTCCTTGCCGGAGGCGGCGCTCGCAGCGAGCGTGTCGATATTTCCGGCAGCATCGTTGAGTTTTCCGGCAGCCTCGTGCAGCTCCGTGATTGCCGCACCGAGATCTGCAACGTCCTGCTCCGCCTTGGTCGCAAGCGTATCGTCGGTCAGAAGCCGGCCGATCGTCCCCCGGCCCGCGTTCATTCCCGCCGTGAGGTTGGCCAAAGCGTCCATCGTGCGCTTCGCGTCGTCCAGCACCGGAAAGACCTTCTCCGTTACCTCGTTCAGGATCGCCGTCAGCGTGTCGGTGGGGCCGGTTTCAACCTTCGCGCGAATGACCGCGTACTGCCAGTCCAGCGCTTTCCCGGTGCCGCGGGAGATATCCAGGTACGCCGCGCCCGCGACACCAAAGGTGCGGCGTATCACGGCCTGGCTGTCGCGCCGGATGAACGGCTCGGCCTGCCGGTCGATGTCGGCTTCGGCATAGATCGGCTGGCCCGGATTGAGCACCACGCGCCGCACCGTGCCGGCGTGCGTGCCGAGCACCTGTACATCCGCGCCGGCGACCAGTCCCCCGACGCCGGAATCCGGCAGCAGGATGCGCAGTTGCGCCGCAGGCCGGAACCAGTCGCGCAGCACGCCCGCCTCCAGCACCGCGCCGAAGAACAGCACCACGGCGGCAATCACCAGCAGCCCGACCCACTCCTCCGTGTGGCGCAGCCGGATCATGCCGCCAGGCGCAGCCTGAGCAGGCCGCGCTCCGTCAGGCGGAGCCGCACTGTCGCCGGAAACGAGCGGTCGTTCCAGACAAAGTCGCTGCCCGTCAGCCAAATCCCCGCGGCACCGCGGTCGCGCACCGCTGCCAGCGCATTGAGCAAAGGCGCGACCAGATCCGCGAACTGCCCTTTGGTCGGATGCTCCAGCAACAGGAGGCGGGGCTCGCCCAGGAATGCACGCACCAGCGCGGCCCGCGCAAGGTCAGAGGCTGACAGCGCCCCGGGCCGCGTCAGCGGCAGGCCGGGCAGCCCGAATCCGCGGGCAAGCTCAGCCGCCGCATCGCGCAAGGCGGCCGGCGGCCGGCGCGTGTGGTGTAGCTGCGGCAGCAGAATGTTGAGGTCGGTGCCGGCAAATCCGATCCAGGCCCCGCCTCCGTGCACCCGGCCGATGCGCCCGCGCAGCGCCGCCGCCAGCGTTTCCGGTATCGCCGCCCAATCCCGTCCGAGAAAGCTCACACTGCCCTGCCTGAGCGGCATCAGGCCGCTGCAAAGATCGGCGAACTCCGCGGCCCAGGCCGGACTCCGCACCTCGATGAGGGCGAGATCGCCCGCCGCCAGTTCCAGGTCGAACGGCACCGGCGGCAGATCACACTCCCCGCTCGCCGGTTGCGCCGAGCGGAGTTGCAGAATGGCCGCACCCCCCGCCATCGCGTCACGCCGCCAGGCTGAGAACGAGGCTCGCGGTCATGATCGCCACCAGGCCGCGCACGAAGCCGCGCGGCAGCAGCCTCGCCATGTCGTCCCCCGCACCGGCCCTCATTCCGGTGAGGCAGGCGGTGAGCGCGACAAGCAGCCCGATCACCACCAGCTTGGCGGGAAAGAGGGCGAAATCCGCCGCCCGCATCGCCGCCAGCACCTGGTCGAGAAAACTCCAGACGGATCCTGCCACGGCACCGAGCAGGCTGCCCGCGACGAAGCCGACAACGAGGGCGGTCAGCGCGAACACGACCCCAAGCGTGAAGCTTGCCACCGCCAGCGCCAGTGCGCGTGGCAGCACGAGCAGAAGGAACGGGTCGATCCCGAGTGCCGCCAGTACCCGCATCTGCCCGCCGAGCCTGAGCCCGCCCACCTCCTCGACCACGACCGTACCGCTGCGACCGAGCAGGATCAGCCCGATCAGCAACGGTGTGATTTCGCGCACGAGCAGAGTAACGAGGATCGGCGCGGCAAGCTGCCCCTGGCCCGCAACCCCGAGCCAGTAAAGCGTCTCGGCCACCATCGCGAGCCCGGTCAGCACGGCCGTGACCACGGTCGTGGTGAGGCCGCCTCCGGCCGCCTGCACAAGCGTGCGGCGGAACTCCGCGCGCACGGTGCGGCGCCATGAGGCCGGGCGCGCCGCCTCGCTCAGCACGCCCCAGCTCAGCGCCGCCAGCATCAGCAGGAATTCCGCCCGCCGTCGCACCAGCCGCCCGATCGCCGCCAGCATCGCGCTGGACCACGCCGGGGCAGGTGGCGCGCTCGCTCCGCTCATGACCGGCTTGCCAGCACGAAAGTCCGTGCCGCGCCGACTTGCGGCAGGTAGAAGCTGCCGCGCGGACGGAACAGGAACTGCCGCCGAAGGCGCTGGTAGGCCGCCTCGCTCACCTGGATCGAGCCGGCGCCCGCCGCCGTGCTCGCCATGGCATCCGCGGTACGCACCGCTTCGCCCCACAGGTTGAACAGCCGCGGCTGGCGGCCGACCTCACTGCCGATCGCAATGCCGAAATCGATCCCGATATGAAATGTCGGCGGCTGCCCGGCCTCTTCGAACGCCTCCAGGCACTTCTCGCGGATGGCCAGCGCAGCATCGGCAATGCGCACCACCGCACCCTCGTCGTTGGCAGTGAACCCAGCCGCCGCCACCACCTCGTGGCCGACGAGCTTCATATAAGGGATGTCGTGGCTGACTGCGATGGCCTGCATCGCCTCGGCAATCCGGTCGGCCACGATGCAAGCATCGTTGCCAGGCCGCGCCGCAATCGCCGCCGGATCACCGAACTTCACTGCCATCGCCGCGACCGCCGGAAACACGTCCGCGCCGATCATCCTCGCCTCCAGGCCGCGCAGGGTCAGCTCGGCCTCGAAGCTGCGCTCGCCGGCCTCGACCGGTTGCGCACCCGGCCGTTCGGCCACCGTCTCGACGACGCGCCGATCCTCTCTTTCCTCGCTGCTCTGCATGCGGATCGCCAGGATGCTGGCGATTGCCGGAAGGATGTCGCGCACCTCGGAAAGTCCCGCCGCATCCTCGAGCATGATCGCACCGGCGATTCTCTCCCGCGCCATGACGGGAACGACGGTGAGCGCGCGGCTCCCGAACCCGTGCATCAGAACGCGGTGCAGTTCCGCCAGCCGCCGGTCATTGGCCGCATCCGCGCTCTCGATCTCCTCGCCGGCGGCGAGGGCGGCGAAGAACTGCGGCAGTTCCGAGCGCGCAAGCTCGAGCCCGCTGACATGGCCCGCGCTCTCGCGTTCATAGGCGTCCTCGCAGCCGAGCTTGCGCGCCCCTTCGCTGACCCGCCAGATGCTGGCGCGACGCGCCGCCGCCAGTTCGGCCAGCGTCTCCGTCACTGCTCTGACCGGTTCTTCCCGCGTCGGGTCGAGGAGGTCCGTCTGCCGGGCAAGCCCGGCGAAAGCCGCGCCCTGCCGTTCCACCGCCCGCCCGCGATCGAGCAGCAGCCGCGCCGTCCGATCCGCGCGCAGGCCCTGGCGCACCAGGAACGCCGCGAGCAGCGCCGTCAGCACCACGACGACCAGCGACAGCGCCAGCGCGCGCCGGCTGTTGGCGGCTACGAATCCGATGAAGTCCCTTTCCGGCACCACGATCAGGAGCGACCATTTGCGTCCCGCCGCGGGAAGTCGGGTGGCAATCGAAACGATCGGCTCGCCCTTCACCGTGATCACCCTTCGCCCATAGCCTTCGACGCGGAACCGGTCATAAGCGCCGGTCAACACTGGATCGCCGAGTTCGTCGACCCGCACGGCCTCAAGCTCATCCCCCTCGCCGCGCACGAGCTTGTCCGTATCCGGGGCGGCAATCACGCGGCCGGTGTCATCGATGATCACCACGCGGCCGCCGCGGCCGACATGGAGCGAGGCGAGAAAGGCGGAAAGCGCCTTCAACGTGATGTCGACGCCGAACACTCTTTCCCCGCGTGTCGGGTCGTCGAAGCGGATCGCCGCCGTCACACCCGGTGCCCGGTCGGTGAAGAAGATATAGACGTCGCTCCAGAATACGTCGCTCGTCTTGAGCGCGCCCTGGTACCAGCCGCGCGTGCGCGGGTCGTAATTGTCCTTCGGGGTCTGCTCGACCCGGGTGATCTCTCCGGCTCGGTCGCGGTAGACCCAGCTCACCTCGCGCGGTCCGGGCTCATTGCGGATCATTTTCGTTGCGGTCCCGCCGGCGGGACCGCGCCGGACCATCATGAAGTTGCCGGCCGGATCCGCGACGTACATCGCGTCGATCTGCGGAATCTCCCGCAATGCGCTGGCCGCGAACGCCTGCAAGGCGGTGCGCGGATCGGCGATCGCATTCCGCGTGACCATGTCCCGCGTCAGCAGCGCCGCCCGCGTGGCCGGATCGAGATAGCCGCTCACCTGCCGGGCGATGCGCGCCTGCAGCCCGGCCAGAAGGTTGTTCGAGAGGGCCAGGACCCCGGCGCGATTGACACGGTCGGTGTAAAGCGTGATCGCAAGGATGGCGGCGATGACCAGCGCCACGCCACCGATCGGCACGCCCACGCGCAGCCAGAGCCTCTTTGGTTCGCTATCCGAACGAGCGGAACCGGAATCGACAACCTCCTCTGTCTGCATCGCTCCCTCCGCAGCAAAGGCGGCTCAGTCTAGCCCCGAACGGGCCCGGGCGGAATCGCGAAAGGGCCTTCCGGGATTTCTGGCAGAGACCGGAGGGGCCGGCAGAATTCCCCTCTCCCTTTGGGCCGGGCAGGGTGGGAAATGCCAAGTTGCGGGCCTGGGCGGCCGTTTGCGCAGGCTAGACCCGTGTCGGGCTGACTGTGCAGCCCGACACGGATCTCGCGGTTTATGCGAGCCCGCGATTCACGCCCTCCGACGATTCCGCCTCGGGCGATCGCGGGCTAGCGGCGGCAGATGCAGCCGTGCGCACACGTCCGTCCACCACTTCGACGAGTGGCGGCCGCAGCAACCGGTGCCGACACTCTCGACAAAGTCCGGTATCATTAACAAGATTGGCCGGATCGGGGGAGGGGGGACATGGCCTCTTATGGGCACACAGAGTTGGTCGAAAAATGGGAGGGCTCCATGACTCAGTCTCCGCTCCGGCGCGAGATCTTGCTGACAGTGCTCGTCTCGGCGCTGCCGGTCACGCTTGCGGCAACCGCCTCGGCAACTCCTCTCAATCCCGAGCAGACGATCATTCGTCTGCCGGAGCAATTGCAATGGAAGTCGAACCACGCTTTCTCCGAGCCGAGCGTCGACAACTGCCTGCTTGCCGGCGATCCAAATCGTCCGGGTCTCTATTACCTGCTCGTCCGCTGGTGGCCGGGCTTCATGAGTGCGCCACACCACTATACCACCGATCGCTTCTGCGTCGTCGTGTCCGGAACATGGTGGTGCAACAGTGGAGCCGATTTCGATCCGGGCGCCTGCGTACCCGTGCCCGCCGGCAGTTTCGTCCACCGGGTTGCCGGAACGCCGCATTATGACGGCGTCATCCGTGGCCATGACAAACCTGCCGTCATCGCCATCTGCGGCGTTGGCCCTGTGAACTTTGCACTCATCGATCCATCGCAGCCGGGCGTGCGGCGCCTGTGAACGCCGTCTTCCGTGTCTCTCGTGATCAGGCGGCCATGAGTTTTTGCTTCACGAGAGGGTGTCAAGGAAGGTCTGCATCGGCGTCCTGCCGAAGCACCGGCGGCCCTGGCGGGCATGTTCACGCAAATGCCCGAAAGTCTGGATTTTCGTGTCGACCGCGCCGCAACCCGACCCGAGGAAGCCTCGTATTCCACTCGATCTGACCCAGCGGAGCGCCCGCGTGAGCATCGGCTCTCAAGGCGCTGACCAAACCGCTCGGACAACGCGCATGGGCCGAAACTACGAGTCCCGATCCAACCCCGGGCTTTCGGTGAACACAACGAAAGCCCTTACTCATAGCGCCCACGCAACGGACGAAGCCCCTGGTGCAGCCAGCCGGCTCTCAGGCGCGTGCAGCCGCCGCCGCGATCGCCGGTCGCGCCCCTCAGGGCCGCTGGGCGCCGCTCGTATTCACGAAGATCGAATAAAGCGAGGTATGCCCGCAGATGAACAGGCGGTTCCGTTTCGCTCCCCCGAAGGCGACATTCGCCACCTTCTCGGGAATAGGGATGCGGCCGATCAGCGCGCCCTCCGGGCTGATGCACTGCACACCGTTTCCGGAACTGGTCCAGATATTGCCGTCCATATCGACGCGGAATCCATCCGGAATCCCCGGGCTCACCTCGCAAACCACACGTGACCCGCCGAGCCGCCCATCCCCCCCGACACTGAAGGCGCGGATATGGTGCGGCTTGGAGGGATCCGGCCAGAAGCCGGAATCGGCGATGTAAAGGCTGCGTTCGTCGGGCGAGAAGGCAAGCCCGTTCGGCCGCGAGAAATCGTCGGCTGCCACCCTGAGATGCCCGTCCCGCGGGTCGACCCGGTACACATTGCAGTTGCCGATTTCGCTTTCCGCCTTGCCGCCCTCGTACTCGGCGCTGATGCCGTACACGGGATCGGTGAACCAGATGCTGTCATCGGAGCGCACCACCACATCATTGGGCGCGTTGAGCCGCTTGCCCTGGTAGCGCTCGGCAATCACCGTGACGCTGCCGTCCCATTCGGTGCGGGTCACCCGCCGCGTTTCATGCTCGCAGGTGATCAGCCGCCCCTGGCGGTCGCGCGTATTGCCGTTCGAAAAATGCGAGGGCGCGCGGAATATCGCAACCTGCCCGGTCTCTTCGTCCCACCGCAGCATCCGGTTGTTCGGAATGTCGCTGAAGATCAGAGAGCGCAGGTCCGCGAACCAGACCGGTCCCTCCGCCCAGCGCATTCCGCTGTAGAGCTTCTCCAGCCAGACAATGGGAATCGTGTAGCGCCGGAAGCGCTCATCCAGGATTTCGAATGGCTCCATCTGCTTTCCTCCCTTCACCCCCCGCCGGGCGCGAACCCGCCTTCGGCTCCAGGCCGGCCTCAGCCGCCGTCGCGGCGCGCCGCCGCCGCTGCGCGGCATAGACGGAAAGGCCGACGGCAATGATCAGGATGCCGCCGTTGAAGAAATACTGCACGTAGAACGGCGCCCCGAGCTGCTGCACGCCCGAGAACGAGAACGCGAGAATCAGCACCGCGAGCAGGGTCCCCACTACGTTGACACGCCCGGGATGAATGGAGGTCGCGCCGAGCAGGGTGGCGGCGAACGCCGGCAGCAGATACTCCGGCCCGACCGAAGGCGTGCCGGTCTGCAGCAGGCTGCCCAGCATCACCCCGGCCACGCCGCAGAGGAACCCCGCCGCGGTGAAGGTGCCGATGATGTGCCGCTCGATCCGGATGCCCGTCAGTTCAGCCGCCCGCGGATTGGCACCGATCACGTAGAGGCTGCGGCCAACCGGCAGGCGCTCGGTGACGATCCACAGCAGAACCGCGGCAACCGCGACGAAAACCGCCGGTAGCGGTATGTGCAGATAGATCCCGGTCAGCCCGGTGAAACTCGCCGGCAGGTTGTTGCCGGTGATCTGCTGCCCGCCGCTGTACCAGTTGGAGACGCCGAACAAGAGCGTTCCCACGCCCATGGTCGCGATGAATGAATCGATTCCGAAACGCGCTACCAGGACGCCGTTGACCGCCCCCACCACCAGCGCAAGCAGCAGAATCGCCACCGCCGCCACCGGCCACGGCACCCCGTACTGCACCTGCAGGCCAACGATCAGCACCTGCGCCATCCCGAGATGGAAGCCGACCGAAAGGTCGAACTGCCGGGTGGCCAGCGGAATCATCTCCGCCAGCGCCAGCATCGCAGTCACCGACTGGCCGACCAGGATCGTGTTGATGTTGATCGCACTGAAAAACGTGCTCGGCCTCAGCAGCCCGAACAGCCCCATCACCAGCACGAACACCAAGGCAAGCCCGTAGGTTGCTGTGAACTCCCCAAGCCGCCGCCCGGCCCGTACCGCCGGCACCGCAACCGCCAGGCTGCTCGTCTGATCGCTTGCCATCAGCGCCCTTTTCAGTCCGCCCCGCTCTCTTCGCGCCCCATCGAGGAACAGGCGATCAGATTGTCAACGCTGAGATCGCCCCCGTGCAAGTCGGCCGTGATCCGGCCGCGGCCGATCACCAGGGCACGATCGCAAAGCCCGGCCACCTCCTCGAAATCGGAGGAAACCACGAGCACGCCTGCGCCCCGCGCGGCGGCGTCGCGCAGAAGCTGGTGGATCGCGAACTTGGCCCCGACATCCACGCCCGCCGTCGGCTCCTCCATGATGAAAAGACGCGCCTTGGACTCGAGCCACCGCCCGACGAAGACCTTCTGCTGATTGCCGCCGCTCAGCCAGTCGATCAGGGCGGCCGGGTTGCGCGGCCGCACATCGAAGCGCTCGAGGCGTGCGGCGATGCGCCGCCGCTCGCGCCCCGGCGCAACCCACCGCCACGCCGCCTCGCCGCCGATGTGCGGGCTTGGCAGCATGTTCTCCTGCACCGACATGCCTGAGAAGGCGCTCTCGCGTCCGCGGTCGCCGGCCAGGAGCGCGATGCCGCGCGCGATGCGTTCGGGAATGCTTTCATCCGGCGAAAGCGGGATCCCGTCCAGTCGCAACTCCCCCGTATCCGGTCGCACCGCGCCGAAGATGGCGCGCCCGATGTCCTGCTGGCCGGCTCCGCGCAGGCCCACCAGCCCCACCACGTCGCCGGCGGCAATCTCGAAATCGACCGGGCCGCGCCGGCCGATCCAGAGACCACTCGCCGTCAGCACCGGCTGGCTCGCCCCGCCCGCCGCGTGCGCCACCGCTGCCATCCCGATCTCGCGGCCCAGCATGTCCCGCACCAGCGCCTTCGGAGTGGTGTCGGCAAGCCGCGCCGTGCGCACCTTCCTTCCGTCGCGCAACACCGTGACCCTGTCCGCGAGGCCGGCCAGTTCGTTCAACCGGTGCGAAACATAAATGATGCCCTTGCCGCTTGCGCGCAGTGTGCGCAGCACCTGGAAAAGATGCTGCGCGTCCGGCTCCGGCAGGGAAGCGGTCGGCTCGTCCAGCACCACGATCTCGCTCCGCCGCGCCAGCGCCCTGACGATCCCGAGGATCGCCCGCCCGGCAGCGCCGAGCGTGCCCACGGGCAGCCGCGGATCCGGCGCCTCGACCTGCATCGCCGCATAGATTTCGCGGGCCTGGGACCATACGCCCCGCCAGTCGATCAACCCGCGTCGGCGCGGGAACCCGCTCACCAGGGCGACGTTCTCGCCGACGCTCAATTCATCGACCAGGCCGAGGTCCTGATGCACGAACGAGATCGGCAGCTCGTGCAGCCATGGTTCAACCCGTACCCCGTGCAGCCTGATCTCCCCGCCGTCGGCCTGGTAGATGCCGGCAAGGCACTTGATCAGCGTCGATTTCCCGGCCCCGTTCTCGCCGATCAGGGCGTGGATCTCGCCCCGCTGCAACGCGAGATCGACGCGGTCGAGCGCGAGCGTGCCGAAGAACCGTTTCGTCAACCCGTCGATCGCCAGTGCCGGCGCTGCCCCGGCCTCCATGGCATGCTCTGCCACGGAGTGCCGGGCGGCGCCGCCCACCGCCATCTCAGCAGGGGTTGTTGGTGCCCTTCCAGATGTTCAGGTAGTGGCAGGCGAAGTTGTTGCTCGGCACGAGTTCGTTGCTCTTACCGCCCTCCTGGTCGACGTTCTCCCTGGTGCGGATATAGGTCGGCTGCACCCATTGCGCGGGAGGCTGCCCCGCCATCGCGCGCACGACCGCGTCCACCGCCTCGTAGCCGAATAGCGTGCTCGGCTCGGGAACGGTCGCGACTTCATACTCGCCCTTGCGGATCAGCTCGTACGCCGAAGGCGGCGCATCCGCACCAATCAGCTTCACCTTGTCGAACGGCACGCCGGCTGCCCTGAGCGTCGACGCCACGTACGGATAATAGTCGTCACAGCAGGTGGTCATCCACCATGAGCTGCCATAGCGGGCCAGGAGCCCCGAGGTCGCCGGCCCCACGCGCTGGGCAAGATCGCCGATCGGCACGTTGACCATTTCGAGGAACTTGCAACCTTTGCAGTTGATGATCGGCGTCGTCGCCGCCTTGGCCTTGAAACGGGCAATCGCGAAACTGTTGTCCACCATGTGGATGTCGTGCGCGGCACCGTCCGACATCGCGATCACGTAGGCCGCCTGCGATTCGCCGATCTCGGCCGCGCTCGAGGCGATGTTGTCGTAAAGTCCGAGGTCCGGAGCAGGGCCGGGGAAGGCAGTGGCATGGATCCCGACCACCGGGATGCACCCCTTCACCGCTTCCTGGATCGGCTTCTGCAGCGCATGCGCATCGTCAGGCGTGATGATCGCCGTCACGTGCGCGGCCAGCGCCTGGTACTCCGCCGCCAGCTCTCCCGCCATCGTGCCGCGCGTATTGAAGGCCCGGAACGTCCAGCCCAGTGCCTTCGTCGCATCGCGAACGCCGTTGCCCCAGCCGTTGTAGGTCGAATAGCCCTGGTCCGCGACCCAGGCGATCGTCACCGGGCCGGCCACCGCCTTGGGCCCGCTGGTCGGGCCGAGCCACTTCGTCTGCAGCCCGGTATGGTCGGCCACGAACTGCTTGGCCTGGGCAACCGAAAGCGTCTGCACGATGGTCGGCGCCGGCCACGCCGGATAGGGTTGCGAGCGCGTCGTGCACGCCGCCCACGCCTGTCCCGAGGCCAGCATCCCCCCGGCCGCGATCACCGCCCCGATCGCGCAACGCCCCCAATTCCGTAACCCTTCACGCCACTCCATTGCTTCCTCCCTCCTTGTCTCCTGGGCAAACGGATCTGGCCGCCCGATGGCTCAGACTGCCGCCGCCTCCAGACGCTCTGCACCCTTGTTGCCGTGAACGGGCACGGGCCTCTGTCCCCGCGTCACGATCGCGTACATAGACGACCCCTTTCGCCCTGCCGCGCAATATCGGCAGCCGGCCGTTGCCGCAAGCAGCCATCAGATGTCTGATAGCTTCGGGCTCCGTTCGCCCCGCTGTCAAGCCATTCTGCTCACTCACGCGCCTTGCATCAGTCGTCTGATGTCGGATAGGTCGCACTCATGCCTCGGCAAGGCCCGCAATCGGCAGGCGCCCCGAGCGATCCGGCAGATGCCATCAAGCCGATCGCGCGGCCCCATCTCGCCCGCGAAGTGGTGAACGCCATCGCCCGCCTGATCATGGAGCGCGTCTGGGCGCCCGGCGACAGTATCCCCTCCGAGAAGGAACTCGCCGCCCGCTTCGGCGTCGGCCGCTCGACCATCCGCGAAGCGATCCAGAGCCTCGTCACCATGGGCGTGGTCAGCATCCGCCCCGGCGAGGGCTCGTTCATTCGCGAGCCGACTTCCGAGCTGCTCTCGGATGCCTTCCTCTGGGGCCTGCTGCTGAGCCCGCGCAATGTCGGGGACTTCACGGAATTCCGCATCTGCGTCGAAACGATGTGCGCCGCCAGGGCCGCTGCCGTCGCCTCACCCGCAACGATAACCCAGCTCCGCGAACTCCTCGCCCTGATGAAGCGCGATCAGGCCGACGACCAGCGCTTCAAGGAACACGACAACCGCTTCCACGTCACGATCGCCGAGGCAACCGGCAATCCGATCTTCGTCAAGGTGGTTGCGACCCTCCAGTCCACGGTCCGCCTCTGGTTCCCGATCACCTCGCCGCTCACCGGCAGCGTCGAGGACACGCACGCCGAGCATCGCGCGATCGCCGCCGCCATCGCCGATGGCAACGAGTCAAAAGCCCGCCAGGCGATGCAGACGCATCTCCTGAGTGCGGCCGAGCGCCTCAGCATTCTTCTCCAGCGCAGCAGCCGCGGCATTGACGGCCGCGCCGCCGTCCTCCGCCCCGCCGAGACGGCAACGACCCGCCCGCCGCGCATCCGGGCGCGCCGGCCCCTCTGAGCGCCGGCGCAACCATGAAAACCAGCCCGCGATCGCCCGAGGCGGAAACGTCGGAGGGCGTGAATCGCGGGCTCGCATAAAGAGCGAGACCGGTGTCGGGCTGCCCAGTCAGCCCGACACGGGTCTCAGCGCTCTCAGGCCGCGAACAACTCCTTTCCGACGAATTCGCCCTTCGTGATGCCCCGCGGGCAGGCGAATAGTCCGCTCCCGACATGGGTCGTGAACTGGTTGAGAAGATCGAGCTTCGCCATGTTCTCGAAAATTCTGATGAAGCCGGTTCGCGGATCCCGCTGGAACGCGATGAACAGCAGCCCGGCCTCGTATTCCAGGCCTTGCCGCCACGGCGGCCAGCGCTCGGCGATCATGGCCAGGCCGTCATTGTAGGAGTAGCTGCGCCTGAGGATGCGCGCGCCGCCATTGCTGGAAGCCGCGCCCAGCCGGACATGCGCATTGTCGCCGATCACCAGGTTCCCGTCCTTGTCCGTGGCATCGAGATCGAGCGGGGCGAATTCGCCTCCGCCCGTCAGCGGCCCGCCGCTGAGCTTCCGCCGCCCGATCACCTGCTCCTGGAAATCGAGCGCGACATTGTCCCAGTGCTGGAGCGCGATCCGGATGCGGCGCACCACGAGGTAGCTGCCGCCTTGCATCCACTCCGGCCCCTCTTCGCCGACCCACACCACGTCCTCGAAAGTGCCGTTGCCGGCGAGCTTGCCGCCCGCGCGCGCCGCCGGGTGGGGGCGGCCGGGATTCTCGGTGCCGTCCTTGAAGCCGAGCAGATTGCGCGGCGTCTCGCCGGGCGGCCCGCCCGGCAGGAAACCGGCCTGGATCCAGCGCAGCACTGCCGCACCTTGATGGGCATCGTACGGAGCCGCAACACCCGCCTGCCTGCCGCCATAGCCGTTGGCGGCATCATTCGGGGCGGCCATCCGGGCAAGCTCACGGATCGCATGGAACGCAACCGCGCCGTCGTCGGCGCAAGCCTGGATGCACAGATCCCCGCCGGTGTGCGCCGGATCGAGTTGATCGCCGTTGAA
>JASHOA010000061.1 GCA_030041375.1 Acetobacteraceae bacterium | reverse complement strand
CATCGCCAGCACCACGACGCGTACCGGTCTGAACATCAAGTGCACGATCGATCCCAATGCCTATCCCGCAGGGGTCAAGGTCTCCGACGCCGAGATGGCGGCGCTCAATCTCACGCCGCACGAGTTCCATCGAGAGTGGAACTACACAATCGCACCAAGGCCCACATAACGCAGCAATTATTTATCAACGGAGCCTTGCCGTCCTTCTTTCCGCCGGACCGCCGCGCAGTCTTGCCATCGATGGCGATCACCCCCTCCGGCGCCCTGGTCAACGCCGCGACCCAGGCGACGAAACAGCTCTGGAATTGCTCGGCATCGAGGACGGCCAGGATGTCGCCGAGATGGTCGTGTGCCGGCGTGCCGTCCTTGAACGGGCGGAAGCGGCGCAAGAGCTCGCGTTTCTTGCAGCCGAACAGGGCGATATCGACGACCGTCTCGGCTCCGGCGAGCACGGCGAGCAGGCATAGAAGAAGAATCTCGTCGAGCGGATAGGTGACCTTGCCTTGCTGGCGAGGATCTTTCAGATCCTTGAAATAGCTCAGGAAAACGACCGTCTCGTCAAATGCGGCACAATCCGTCGTGGCGTCTGCCATGGCTGTCCCCCGGCCAGCGAATCGAGGGCTGCCATAGACTCAGCACTTCATCGCTTTGTCACCTACTCCTTCACCCGATTGCCCTGTCTCGCGTTCGTTTCCCTATTGCCTAGCCTCGGGCGGCAGGCGTATCCTTGGTTGAGAAGTACCCAGTAATCCTCCGTAAGGGCGGCCGCGGGGCGGTTTTATGACATTCGTGGGAGCGGCACTCAGCCTGACCAGGGACTGTCTGGTCGCCCCGGCCAAGCGTGTCGGCGCCCATCCTGCCGTCTTGTGCCCGGTCGTGACCGCTGAGACCTGCGGCTTGGTCTTCCTGTCAGGCAGGCGGCCCGGCATCCTCTTCGCGCGCCATGTTTCATGTTTTCAGCACCAGGGCCGGCGTGCGTTTCGAGGATGCGGCCCCGGAGATCAGCGGCCCGCCCGAGGGCTATGGCTATGGCAAGCGCGCGCAATTCGGCGACAGACGCGGCGCTGCCCGCAATCGGCGAGGAGATCCTTGCCCTGAACGGCGGCCGTTTCGCCGGTCTGGTGCACGGCCTGCCCAGGCACGCAATGAAGACGGCCGGGCATCGCTTTCGTGTCCCGGGCGAGCGGGCAGCGGACGGCCAGGGGCGGGCGCGGCATGAGCGAGGCTTTGGCGCAGGAGAGGTTGACCATCACCCGCGAGTTGGCCGAGGTGCAGCGTGCCCTGTCGGGCAATCCCACCGGCGAGGAGATGCGCACACGTCGCTTCGGACTGATGCAGCCTGTCAGTCCGAAGGCGGGCTGAAGCCGCTGTCCGAGACAGGGCAGGTCCGACGATTGGCCCGGCGCGCGAACGGCGTGCAGTCCGGATCGCGAGGCCGAGGTTCCGCTGCCGCGCATTACGCAGCAGGAACACCAAAACATGAGCTGGAGGGGCCCGCTGTGGCTGAAACCAGTGCATGTCGCAAACGAGACCAGAGTTCGAAAAAGGAGTATGACCATGGCAAACTGGGATGATGGCGCGAACAAGGGCATGAGCGATCTCAAGCAGGCAACCAATGCCAGCGACCAAGACATGAACGCTCTCCGCCAGCAAATAAGCGCGTGGGCCAACGGTAACGCGGACGGAACTACAACCTTTGTATTTGCCCCTCTCCGGATGAGAGATGCCCGGGTTCGCGCCACCACGAGCGGCGGATGGATCAAGACGATCACCTATGGCGACAAAGTATAGGCAAACGAGAAACCGGAGCCAGTCATTTCCCTGGTAGAGGAGAGAGGAACGTGAGCGAAACCCTGCCGGACAACAAAACAATCGTTTGCCTGCTCGGGGACCTTCAGATTGACCAAGAGAAGGTTTCTGTCGGCGTGGTCTCCGCGGAGGAGACGATCGTACAACTGGATAAGCCTGCCTCGTTGGGTAACGCGCTGACCGTCGGCTCCTGGCTGAACGATTCGTGGGGCACCAAGGTCGATGCGCTGCTGGTAAAGAAGCCTGTCAACGGCAAGGTCGGATCCCAAAGCGGGATAAAGAAAGAAGATATAGTCAAACACCTCACGGAGGACCTCAAATATCCCGACCAGGTCGTCAATATTCTCGCCGATCTTTTCCTTGCGAGGATCGTGATCACCGATCTGTACATCCGTCTCTGGAAAGACAAGGCGGATGGCAAGGAGGTCAGCAAGAAAGCGTTCAAATTCGGAATCGCGGTCGACTTCTCCGCGTCTAACGGGCTGACGCTCTTCGGGGACATCAAGCTGACGAGTCTCAAGCTCGGGATTCTCAACGCCCCGCCCGACTATGATTTCGCTGCGAAGACACTCGTCCTGCCTCCCTTGCGCTTGCTCGATTACGACAAGGCGAAGAAAGAGAGCGAAGAGTAGAAGGAGAGTAGAAGGAAGGAGGCAGCCCCGCCGCTTCGTAACAAAGAACCCGTTCCAGGTAAGCAGCTCGCAAAACCTCGCCGGTCCGAGTAACGCCCGGCCAGGCGTCGCCGGCGCAGATTCCGCGGCTGCGGCATTGAGGGTGACTCACGGAGGAAGGAAACGCGATGGGCTCCGCCCCCAAGGGCGAAGATTCAGGCGGGCTGGTCGACCAGGGAGAGCAGTCGACCAGGCTCACTCTCGACACGAAGGGCCGGTTCGGGAGCTACCCTTGCACGATCAGCGCGGTGATCGGTCGTGCCGAAGAGGTGATGTTCAAGGGCGCGGTCGATGTCCGCTCCGGGCTCGCCGAATTCCTGAAAAACACGCTGTCGACTGCGGACGCCCCGTTTCCTGAGCTTGGATTGGATTCGCTGGAGTTGAGCTACAGCGGCCGCGGGGCGCTGCTGCTTCGCGTCAGCAATTTCGAGGTCAAGCTCCCCGCCGGGGCGCCGGTTGAAAAGCTCGATCTCGACTTTGCCTTTGGCCGCCTGCCCGGGAAAGAGGACACGGGAAGCGCGCCAGGCGCCGTTGTTGTCGGGGTCCGCGCCTTCACCCGCAACCCCATGCGGATCGCGGCGATCGGCAATTCCAAGATTATCGACAAGTTGCTCGGCGACTTTGGCGTCGGCCATCTCGGCCTGTACTATGCGAGCGAAAACGTGGTCGATGGCGTGGCGCTGTTCGATGGCGAGAAAAAAGGCCGGGCGTTCGCCAAGGGTGTCTCGTTCTCGCTCCGGTTCGGCACGCCGCAATCCTTTACCGACCTCGCCCTGCCGCCGCCCGTCGCGACCGGCGACGGCGGCCAGGAGCGCCCCACAACCGGCAGCACACCGGCGCTGCGCACCGAGCCCGAAACCGCGGGCGACGACAAACGACTGCGCAAGTGGTTCGTCGTGCAAAAGTCCTTCGGACCTCTGGAAGTCCGCCGCATCGGCGGCGAGTGGTACGAGGGCAAGCTGGGCTTCCTGCTCGACGCCGGCGTCGAGCTGTTGGGGCTGAAGGTCGGACTGGCCGGGCTCAGGATCAGCGTCGCCCCTGCGAAGCTCACCAAGCTCACGATACAGGACCTCGAATTCGGGCTCGACGGGCTGGAGCTCGGCTTCACGGGCGGGCCCATTTCGATCAGCGGTGCATTTCTGAAAACCCCGGACGGGGCGTACTCCGGCATGGCGCTGATTCGCGCTCCGATGTTCACGATCGCCGCGATCGGCTCCTATGCGACGACCAAGAAGGGCGACCCCTCGCTCTTCATCTTCGGCGCCTATGTCGGCGTCATCGGCGGCCCCCCCTGCTTTGTCGTCCAGGGCATCGCCGCCGGCTTTGGCTACAATCGCGGATTGACCATTCCCGAAATCGAAAAGGTCCGTGATTTTCCGTTGGTCAGCCTGGTGTTGTCACCCGCTCCAGGCGGTTCGCAGAACGTGCTGCAACAACTGGGTGGCAACCATTTTCCGATCATGCAAGGCCAGTATTGGCTGGCCGCCGGCGTCAAGTTCACCTCGTTCAAGCTGATCGACGCATTTGCGCTGCTGACCGTGCAGTTCGGCGCCCGTTTCGAGTTGGCCTTGCTCGGGGTCGCGACGATGCAACAGCCGCCGAAGCTCGACGGGGTAGCCGAAGCGCCGAAGCCGTTCGTTTACGTCGAACTGGCATTGAGCGTTCGCTTCGCGCCGGACGACGGCCTGTTCGCCGCGCGGGCCGTGCTGACGTCGAATTCGTACCTGTTCCACACGAGCTGCAAGCTGACCGGCGGGTTCGCATTCTGCATCTGGTTCACGCCGACCAACCCGGCATTCAAGAACCACTCGGGCGATTTTGTCCTGACCTTCGGCGGCTATCATCCGCGCTTCAAGATGCCCGCGCATTATCCGCAAGTGCCGCGGATCGGCTTCAACTGGCAAATGCCGGACGTGGGCGTCACGATCAAGGGCGAATGCTATTTCGCCCTGACGCCGTCCTGCATCATGGGTGGCTGCCGCCTGTTGGCCACTTATCGCTCGGGGGACTTGTCCGTATGGTTCGAGGCGTACGCCGATTTTCTCATGGCGTGGGCGCCGTTCCACTACGAGGCGGACATCGGCATCTGGATCGGCGCCTCGTACACTCTGCGCCTCGGCGAGCTCAGCTCGACGCTCTCGTTCCAGATCGGCGCCTCGCTCAGCATCTGGGGCCCGGAATTCGCCGGCCGGGCTCGCATCGACCTGGGCATCATTTCGTTCACCGTCCCGATCGGCGCCGCCAACGTACCGCCCACGGCGCCGCCGCTGCAATGGCAGGAATTTTCCGGCCAGTTCATTCCGCAGATCGACAAAAAGCCCGCCCCCCTCAGCATCGCGATCACCGGCGGCATGCTGCGCGAGGACAAGGAGCAGGGCCTCCTGATCGTCAATCCCTACGAGCTCAGCCTGCTGGTCGACGCCTACGTTCCCGTGACCAGCCTTTCGATCAACCAGGAACCGCTCAGCCAGGGTTCGCAACAGCTCGCAACAAAATTCGGTATCCGGCCGATGGACGAGCGGGCGATCACTTCGAAGCTCGCGGTCTCGTTCCTCGGCCCGGACGGGAAGCCGGTTGCGATGCGCCAGCGCCCGCTCACCAAGGGCGTGCCCGAGGCACTGTGGAGCGAGGAGGCGGCCCCCGATCCATCGGGCAGGCAGCCGATCACGGCGAAGGTGATCGCGAACGCACTGAGCGGTGTGAGGCTCTCGGTCCCCGAGATGCGCCAGGCAAAGGAAGAGAGCGGCTCTCCTGAAGTCGCGGACGTTTCCAAGCAAACGGCCCGACCGGGCCTGGAGAAACCGTCGCATGCCCGTCCGGTAGCCCGCGACGCCGCGCAGAAGCTGCTGGGGGAGAAGCTGACCGCCCATTCCGAGGTGCGAACGAAGACCGTGCTGGCGCTGCAGGCGCTCGGTTTCGACCTTTCGCCTACAGAGATCGACCTCGGAGATATGGCCCGGTGCGTCGTGCAGCCGGACGTCCTACTGGCGCCGCCGGCTTTCGTCGCTCTCGGCGAATTGCCGCCGCAACGCCAGGGCCAGTAGCGGCGGGATTGGCGGCGATGGCGCGGGAACCACGCGATACGACCAAGGTGGAAGAAATCCGCTTCGCGGACGGATTCGAACCGCCGCTGGTCGCAGGAAAACATACGATCACGGCAACGCAGACGCTGACGCTCAAGGTGGAGAGCCCGCCCCCGTTCGAGGTCAGCAAGACCGTCCACGTCCTCGCGCCGCGTTTCGTCCTCGCGCCGGCCGAGATCTATTCCGTCTACCCACCCGAGGGGCAGTCGGGATCATTCCAGGTGACGCTGCCGCACGTCGTTTTTACGCGAAGGACCCTGCCGTGGGAGCGCGAGATCGGCGGCGTGACGAGCGCAGGGGGTGAGATCCGCCCGCCTTGGATGGCGTTGCTGACGCTCTCTGACGATGAGGTCGCAAATTACCCTGTTGCGTTGCGCACCGTGCCGCTGGATGAACTGCGCGCGGCGCGGAAATCGGCAGGATTGCCGGAGCTTTCCGCGGAGCCGGGGGAACGCGCCGATCCGAACGCGAAGGAGCGGGACCAGTGCCGCATCGCCGTCATGCCGACTGTGGAGTTCCGCGAGATCGCGCCGGCGCTCGACGAGCTGCGCTTTCTCGCGCATGCCCGACAGGTGGGAACCGAGGACAAGGACCTCGCGGACATCGTCACCGAGGGCTGGTTCGCCGTGGTCGTCGGCAACCGCCTGCCGCAAAAGGAGGCGCGCAATCACGCACTGCTGGTGTCTCTGGAAGGCCTGGGGCAGGTTCTGAAAAAAGAAAGAAGAGAGGGAGCACCGCCGGCCAAGCTCCCCGACAAGGTCTGGCTGCCGGTTCTGAAGCATTGGCAATACCTCTCCCAAGGCCCGACTTTTCGCGACCTGCTCGAGGCGCTGACCGAGACAAGAGGGGACCGGAAGGCGGGGGATGTTTGGCTGCGGATTGCGCCGGACAAGGTGGCGAGCGTTGATAAGACCCTCCGTGAGGCCCTGCGGCTCGGCTATACCGCGCTGACCCACATCACCCGGCAAGGCGGCAAGACCGTGTCCTGGTATCGGGGCCCGCTGGTCCCGGTGCCGCGCGATGTCGGACCGTTCCCCGAGATCCACGCCAATGCCGATGAGGCGCTGCAGTACGACGTATCGGACGGCGCAACCGGCCTGTTCGACGTATCTTATGCGGCGGCCTGGCAACTGGGCCGGCTCCTGGCCCTGCAGAAAGCCGATTTCGCCGATGCGCTCCTGCACCGCAGAAGCGGGCTCGTCGGCCAGGAGGTGCTGCGCAGAAGCGATGCGATGTTGCGCGGGGAAGGCGGAGCGATCGCCAGCCGGGATGCGGACGATCTGATGGCCCCGCTGCTGCAGAAGGCGAAGCTCTTGCTGCAGGATGATCTGATGGTCGCGGTCCTGAGCGAATGGTGGCAGTCGGAGACGGCAAAGGCTGGAGGGAACGGCCGGAGATGACAAACGATCTGTTCGCGGCCCTGCACGAAACAAAGACGCGGGACGACATCCTCGATCGGGCTTCGCCGCTGCCGCTGCCGGAGGACGCCCGGACCTGGCTCGGCAGGCTGACGCTCCTCTACGGCGTTCCTTTCCAGTACCTGGTTGCAGACGAGAAGATGCTGCAGGCGGAGTCGCTCAGGTTTTTCTATGTCGACCCGCTGTGGATGGAAGCCCTGCTCGACGGCGCCTTGAGCATCGGCCGGCCCGAGGACGTGCGCCTGCTGCTGAACAAGGCAGTGGCGGGAACCTATTCGGATGACCTGATCAAAGAAGCGAGAAAAATTCGCCCCGAGCAGCAGGCCGGACCAGACGCAAGCGTGGCCGAATTGGCCGACCGGCCGGTCGAGGGAGCATTCGAGTTCAGCGGCTTCGTGTTGCGTTCCGAGGTCGTCGCCGGCTGGCGCGGTCTGGCGGTCAGCGCCTATGCGGGTTCGCGCGGGCGCGATGCCGGCAAGCCGCTCGCAACGCTCAGGCTCGAACGGCTGGCGCGCGACATCCTGTTCGGACTGTTCGAAGGGCATTTGCGCCGCCTCGAAATCCTCGAGCCGCCGGAAGGGCTGCACTTCGCACTGGCCGGGAAGAACGCCTCGTTCACTAACGAGAGGCGGGTGTTCGACGTCCGCAAGTTCATGGGCGCGCAGTCCGGAAAACCAGAAAACTCCGCCGTCCTCGCCGTTGCCCTCATGGCCTCCCAGGCACGCTACACCTTCAGCATGGAGGACTGATCCTTTGCCGGAGAGTCCGAGCCCGAAGCTTGCCGCCGAAGCAGCATTGTCTGCCGATTGTCGCCTGCTGGTCCCGATGCGCCTGCAGGCGCTGGCACTCGCCGACCCGAAGAGCGTCAAGAACTGGGCCGATCTGACACCCCAATACGCGAGGCTCGCCGGGAAGAGCCCGAGCACTCTCGGATGCTGGCTCAGGCCCAACCTTTTTGCGTCCCCACGCCAACTCCCGGGCGCCGGAATTCACCTTCACTGGGGGCTACCGGCCGCCTTCGCCCGATTGGATCATGAACCAGGCAAGCGGGCAGAGTTTCGCAGCGTGCCGAACCGCTGGCTGGTGGTGCGCCTCTCGGGGAAAACGCCGTCTGAGCTCGAGCATCGGGCGTGGGTCATCGACAGCGATTACCTCGCTCAGGACGGGAGCAATCCCTGGCTCACCGTGGCGGAGGGGCCGCCGCGGCAATTCGATGCCGGGAAGAAGCTCGGCCGCAAGCGCGGTCTCGAGGACTACGAGGAACGGATGGGCCCTTCTCCCCTGAAGGCAGTGGCGCCGGGAAACCCGGCATTCTCGAGCTTCTATCCGTCCTGCCGCAACGTCTTCGGCTTCTACGACGAAAAGGATGATCTGCAATCCGATAGCGTCTATTGCTATGTCGTCGTCGGGTGGTTCGCCGACCCCGCAGCAGATCCCTTGTCGGGTTGCAAAGACAAGAGCGCGTGGCTGGAGCGAATGGGCCGGCTGGAATGGACGGTGCCGGACGGAACGAAAGCGCTGCCGTCCCGCATTCTCTGTCACGGCACGATCCAGGGTGTGAAATGGCCGCCGCCTGAGAGCGAGCGCGTTCTTGATTTCCCGCAGTTCGAGATCGCTGTCGGCAACAGCGCCCTCGATGCGATCGCGGCGTTCGTCGATCGTAAGACCGCCTCCAGGAGCGCGGAGCGCGATCACCTTCTTGGACAGTTGCAGTTTGCTCTGCTGCAAGACCAACCGCCCACTGCACAGGAATTGTACTCGGATGTGTTTCCCGAGCGCGCCCGCCTGACCGGGCTGCGCGCCCGGCTGCATGAACGGATGTTCACCGCTTTGCCCGGCGGCACGCGGTGGGGAATCGATCGCCCGCCCGGGGACACGGAACAGGTGGCGAAGCGAGGCAGCGCCGCCCTCCTGGAGTTGCCGCAGGAAATCGCCGGGATGCTGCAGCATCTCAATGGCGATCAGCGCGAATACGATCAGCAGCGGCGCCGGCTGGCCGGGCTGCAAAGGGATCTTTTCGCCCAATGGCACAAGCGGCGGTTGCTGACCCGCGAAAGCCTGGATCCGGCTCAGCGGTCGGCGCGTGAGAAAGCGCTGGATGGGCGCCGCGTCGCCCTGACGGCGCTGGTCGAACCGCTCAGGCAAAGTATCGTTTCGCTGAAAGGCAGAATCGACGGCACGGCAGGCGTAATCCGGGGACGGCTTGCCCAAGCCCCGGACCCGGCGCTCCGCGGCCATCTGCTGGTCGATCGCCCGATGCCGCGGTTCTGGCGGGCGAACGATCCCGTCCTGTTGATGGCCGGCGTGAAGATCCCGGCGATCCAGGACGGCGCATCGCCCCTTTCATGCCGGGTCACCGGGCAGACGATCGCGGGCTTCGGGGTCGCTAACGTGGCCGATTATGGCGCCGCCTATGTCGGCGCGGATGATCTGAAGAAGATCGAAAACGCCGTCAAGCCCGTTCAGGAGTTGACTCCGCAGAAATCACCCGCGATCCCCGGCGACTTCCCGGCGCTGCTGTGCGAGGCGCTGCTCATTGATCCCGAGCGAGCGGGGTTCCTGGCCCGGATTGCTTATCGCAAGCAGAAAGGAAGCTTGCCGTCGGAGGAGCAGGCGGAGCTCCTCGCAAAGGTTCTTCGCGATGCCCAGAAGGCGCGTGCCGGCGACAATTATTACGTCGGCGAGCAGGCGGCGGCGAGCGGCGCAGCAGGCGCCGCGTTCGGCTCGGCGGTCTCGGCAACTGTCACGGCGCCCTCGCCCTGGATGCCGGTGTTCATGGTCTGGGATGCACGCTACCGGCAGGACCGGGGCGATCCTTCTCAGAACGTTCTGCAGTCGTGGCGCTTCGATGACGGCGCGCCCGACTACGCGCGCCGGGAGCCGGCCGGCAGCGTGGGCGAGGTTGCGTACCAAGGCTATGCGCCACTCAGCGATACTATCGGGCGCGGCCTGGCGAGAGGGAAAGAGGCGTTTCCGTGGAAGGCGGAATATCCGGAGGACGGATTCGTCTTCGATGTCCTCGCCGGGAAATCCCTGGTGGTGCAGAGCCTGGGCGGCCTGGTCGAAGCCCTGCTCCAGCAGGACGCGGCGCTGCAACTACCCCCGCTCGAAGAGAGCAGCGCGGTGATCGACAAGGACATGGCGTTGCTGATTGGCGAGCAATACGCCGTCGCGCCACTGCCGGAGGTGCTGAGCGGCGCACCGGCAAACTTCTTTCCGATCCGCGCCGGCGATTTGGATCTCCGGCGCCTCTGGCTTGTCGATACCTTCGGCCGGGCGAGGCGGGTGATCGGGGATCTGGATCTCAACGCCCCGTCTCCGCAGGTTTACATCAGCCGCGCCTTGGCCATTCCCGACGGTGCAGACGGCAGCGTCCGGATCCGCCTTGCGCCGCGCCTGGCGCAACCCTCGCGCCTGCTGTTCCGTTGGTTGTCGGCCGAGAGCGACGCCGAGGAGTTTCTCGGGGAGAGGGGAACGCAGCCGGTCTCAGGATGGATCGTCCCCAACCGGCTGGACCACAGCCTGCTGATCTGCGATGCGACGGGAAAGGTTCTGGGGGCCGTCCAGTCGGTGATCCGGCGCGGCGGGCAGGACGACCGGGGAATCCGCTGGTCGAAACTGCCGCCCGTCGCGCTCGATCCCGAACTCTCCGCGGCAGATCTCCCGCAAATGCCGCGGCCGAGCCCACAGGACATTCCGAACCGGCATCTGCTTGGGTTTGTGAATGGCCTGCTCGACCTTGCCGACGCTGCAGGAATCTGCCGCGGACGGAGTGCCTTCGAGGATCTGCTCGCGCTGATCGCAGGGATCGCAGAAGGCAATCCGCCGTCGCCGGGGCAGCAGGACCTGTCGGTCATGGTCGGCCGGCCGCTGGCTCTGGCGCGCGCCTCGCTCAGCCTCGAGCTTCTCGGTCCTCCGGCGGCCGATCAGAGCTGGTCCCAGCTCGACTCTCCCACCCCGGCAGGCTTCACGGATGTGGCGTTCGGCGTCCGCCTGGGCGACCGCCGCATCGGGCCGGACGGGCTGATCGGCTGCTTCCTGTCCGACAATTACGGCGCCCTGCTGCTTTCCCAGGAGATCGAGCAGGGTGCCCGCACGGATCCCTATTTCCGGCATCGTGCTCAGGTGTCTCTCACCTGCAATCCCGATCGGCCGGCGACCTTGCTGACCCTGCTCGTCGATCCGCGGTCCGGCGTGCACATCAGTTCGGGCATTCTGCCGACCAAACTCATCGACCTGCCGCCCGAGCTCGTGTCCACGGCGCTCGCGAAGCTCGAAGTGCCGTTTCTGGTGGCGCCCGTTCTCGGGGAACGGCGCGCGGACGGCCTGCCCAATATTCCACTGCCCGCCAACATGCCGGGCGTGTGGAGCTGGATCTCGCAGCCGGCGGGGAAGCCGGTGCCGATCAAGTCGGAAACGGTGCCGGCGCGCTCTCTGTTCGCAACCATGGCGCTTTACGAGGGGTGGCTCGCGCTCCGCCAACAGGAGGGGGACCGTCCATGACGCACGCACTCTCGATACGCAACCCGGAACCGCTCAAAACCGCCAGCAAGGCGACCCTTTCCATCGAGGTCGACACCCAAGGGGTCTCACCGCTCTTTCTGGTCGTACCGCTGGGCGCGGGCGCCGGCGCGCTGATGACGCAAGGTGAATTCAAAGACAAGCTGGAGATCTCGGTGGCCAAGGCAGACGGCGCGGGCGACGAGCCGGACGCCGACGCTGGGTCCTCCGACAAGCAGGTCGATCCTGCAAAGCCAGACCGCGGCACCATTAGGATCATGCGGTCGGACGCCAGTACACCGGCACGCTTTTGCATCCTGCTCGAGGATTTCACCACCAATGCCGCCGCCGGTTCTGCCGAGCCGCACCTCGAGGACATGAACCGGACATCGTTGGCCAAGACAACGGTCACGATCAGCGGTGCACGGCCGCGGATCATGTCGTTCGTGAGCACGAAGTACGACGCTTTGACTGGGAAAGAGATCACCTTGTCATGGGAAATCAGTCCGGCCGGCGGGGCAAAGCTGTGGCGGCTATCGGACAACAAGGAGATTCTGCCGGAGCCCGGTGGGAAAACGGCAAAGGTCAGGGCCGGGGCCGACGGTTTCACCCGCTACCGGCTCGACGCGATGCTGGGTCAGGAAGTGACGGACAGCCGTGTCCTGACGCTTTTCTCCTATGACCACACGCAGGTTAAGAGCTCTGACAGCCCCGGCAGCGACGCAGATCTCGGTTTGGGCCGTGCAGAGATCCTGGGCATCTACAACCACCGTAATCGGCTCTATGCCGCGATCCGGGATGCCGATCCGCAAAAGGGCACCTCGATCTGGTTAAGCGACATCGGCTTCGACTCCGAGAGCTGGCGTCCGCTGACCGTCGAACGGAACGGCAAGCAGATCCCGATTATGATCCCGGCGGCAGCGGCGGCGCGCCCGGGCGTCGTCTTTGACAACAAGCTCTATTTCATGGGCGGCAGCAGCTACGACGCCAATGTGCCCGGCACGGAGGTCGGATATTTTCATTTCGAAGCCAACACCTGGGTGGACGGTGACGCCGTCCGCGAGGAGACGTGGCCGAAGGACATGCCGGCGCGCATGGGCCACGCCCTTCTTGCCTCGCCCGACGACAGCCAGCTTTGGGTCGTCGGCGGCTACAACGGCGACGGCGGTGCGATGAACGACGTCTGGGTCTATGACAAGAACACCGGCAAATGGGCGCGGCACCAGGCGAGCTGGGAGCCGCGTTGCCTGTTCGGCGCGACATTCGCCGGTACGGAGAAGAAGCAGGACGGTACGGTGAAGAAGCAGGAGTTATGGATCGCAGGCGGCTTTGACAGCCCGGGAGGCTATCCGACCTACGACGACATCTGGCACTGCGACACAAGCCAAGCGAAACTTACCTGGGAAAAACTCAAGTCGCCGCTGCGGCGCGGTCCCGACCCGAGAATCAAGCAATATTGCGGTTGCGCGCTGGCGGCCTTGGGCGACCAGATCTACGCTTTTGCGGCGTACAGCGATGTCGGTGAGGGCCTGACGAAGACGGTGATCAGGATCAGCTTTGCCAACAATCAGTGGCTGCGCGAAGACTTGTCCAATGTCGGCAGCGACTGGGTGACGGGGGCGCTGGATTGCTATCGCTTCGATGCGACGGTGCTGGGGGACGGCATTTTCGTGCGCTGGCTCGCTCGGGCAAAAGAGAAGGACGAGAAGATCCATTACCTGGTTTGCGTTTAGCGTTGCGGTCGAACGCGACGCACTGCGCGACCAGCGGCTTGCACGAGGTTGGAGGAGGAGATGGGCTTCAGGATATCGCGAATTCTCGCCGGCGCTGCGGTGCTTTCATGCGCTCTCGCGTGCCTGCCCGGGATCGCTCGGGCGGAGCAATCGACCACGGTCTTCACCACCCTGCTCGTCCTGATGCGGGGCCAGCCGGCGAACGAGGTAGTCGAAGTCAGGGCGGATGAGAAAAAGCAGTCGATCGGGATGATGGAGCTCCAAGCAGATCTCGCTGCCATTCCGCCGACGGCCGAGCTGAAATCCTGCGGGCTTCGCCTCGTCACGCAAAGCGGGCTGCCCGCGGCCAGCGACAACGGCGTTCACCTGCAGCTCTTCGACGTAACCAAGGACGCCAACTCCGGGAAACCGCGGCAGGTCGCGGCCGGCACGATCGATCCCGGCACTGCCCCCGAAACGGCGCTGCTCCTGGCGACGAAAGGGTTGTGCGACGGCCTGGCGAAGGCATTGGCCAGGAAAGGCGCGAACACCGAAGACTTCCGCCTGCTGACCACCACTGCCAACGCGCGGATCACCTTTTACGGTGCCCCCGGCGAGGCCTCGTCGGATGCGCCGCGGCTGCTCTTGACCTACGTTCTGCCCGACTCCTGGCCGGGGCGCGCGGACTGGGCGCAGTCGCGCGCAGATGCGCAGCACAGCGGCCGCTCCTCGTGGCGGATGTACGACGCAAACGGCCCGGCGACACCTTCGCAAGATCGCTTCGCGCTCCAAACGTTCAGCGGCATGAGCCTCGAGAACGTCTCGCCGCCGGTGCTGCTCTATGACCGGAGGATTCTTGCGATCAAGGCGGCGCAGCTCACAATTATGAACGGCGGCGGCTCAATCGTCGATTTCATCGCCCTGCCGGTGAAACCGAAATTCATCGCCGTCAGCCGGCGCGGGTGGTTTTATGATGTCGGCGAGAACAAGATTTACGCCCGGCTCCTCGGCAGCGACGACCGCATGACGATCGACGCTCCGGGAGAAACGGTGCTGGAGCCGCCGACGATCGGCGCCGGCGGCGACGTGTACATCGTCACCAACCAGTACGTTTACGCCTATCCGGCGCCGCCGGTGCCGCCCGGTCGGGGCAACGTGCCGTTGTGGCGCTATCGCACCGGCGCGACATCCAACAACGACGTGAGCCCGGTCGCCGTGAGCGAGGACGGACGGACCGTCTATTTCGTCGACAAACAGAGCGCCCAACTGATCGCGCTCGACGCCGCGACGGGCGCGGTGAAATGGAAACAGGCGAGCCTGAAAATCAGCAGAAGCGCCAACGAGCCGATGCCGGTTCCGGTGGTTGCCGGCGACGCCGTATTCGTCACCGATCACGCGCCGACCGGTGATGCGCTCTACATCGTAACGGCCGCAACTGGCCGCCCCACCCTCGAAACGTTGGCCGGCACCGGCATCACCGCCCCGGTGGTCGGCCCTGACCAGAGCGTCTATTTCATCCGCAACGGCTCCCTTGAGCGGCGTTGGCTGGATCCGGCTGATCACAAGTTCAAGGAGCAGAAGGCCGGCGGCAAAGGCTGTGACAGCTTGAAAGGGTTCGACCTGCTGCGCGCGGACCAGAGCGGCGATCTCTACGGTTTGGACCGGACCGGCGACCGGATCGTTTATATCCGGTCCAATGGCGAGTCGCGACCGGCAGGCTCCTGCAACCCGGTGCCCTTCCCCTCCCTCGGAGCCACCCTCGCCATTGCCGCGGACGGCACCGCCTACAACTACACCCGGAAGGGAGAGCTTGCCGCTCTGAGCCCACTCGTCGTTGGCGCCAAAGCCGATATGCCTTTGACCAATGAGATCCTCAAGCTGAACCCGGACGGCACGGCGCTCATCGAGAACAACGACACGACCTTTCGCGCCCTGGACAAGGTCACCCTGGACAAACTGAAACTGCCGGCCAACGCCAACATCAACATCGTTGCCGGCCAGAGCATCATCTTCGGCCCGGGGACGCGGATCGCGGTGGGGGCGCGGCTGCACGTGCGCGCGGGTTCCTGCCCGTCGCAGTTGCAGTCGAACATCTGCACGAGATGATCGTGCCCACCGGCAAATGACGCAGAAGGAGAAGGAAATGTCGCGTGCCAGCCCGACGCCGGAGCCAACGGGTGAGACAGGCATCAACCGGCGGGCGCTGAAGCTCGGCCTGCTGGCAACGCTGTTCGCCTTGGTCGGGCGCGCCACGGCCCACGCCCAGGATGCGCTGACCATCGCGCCGGACGGGGCCACGATTTACGCCAAGTACATCAATTTCGGCAAGCGCCTCGGCGCATTGCTGACGCTTTACGACCCTGATTACGGGTTGGGGATGCAACATTTCACGCTCTATGCACGCAGCGGCAAGAACTTTGCCTGGTACAAAGGCGGCGCATACGTCGAGAAGGAACTTGATCCCGGCAAGGACGGCGCCACCATGATGTCGCTGAGCGACGGCACGCTCACCGTCAGCGACAACTTCATTGGCAAAGGCGAAGCTACTGTTGAGAAAAGTCTGGCCGTCTCCGCCACCTTTGTGGGCAAGGGCGACGCCACCCTCGGCAAGAGCCTGGCAGTCGCCGGCGGCGTTGCGACCCAGGGCACCGCGGGCAAGAACACGCTCGACGTCCAGAGGGCGGAGAGGACGAACTGGGCGGGGACGGGTTGGAAGGGGGAGCATCCGACGGGTCTTGCGCTCTACGTCACCGCTACAAGCGGAGAGGCCGACAAGCTCGTCGAGTTCCGTCATTCGAACGGGAGCCAAGGAATCGGCTTCGGCTACAACACGATCTACGCCACAGGTCCGCATCCGGACCAGCCCCTGCGCCTGACGGCGCGCGGCAACGGCAATGTGGAGATCGGCCACAACGGCCAGAAAGCCGTCGCGGTGGCCGGCGGAGTCGAAGCTCTGCGCATTGTCCGCGGGGTCGTCAACGGCAATGGCACCCCGTTTCCCGGCACGGTATTTTCTGGATTTTCCGTCACGCCGAAAGCCGGGGGGCAGGCCAACCTTTACGATATAGCCTTCACCGACCCCTTTCCGACGGTGCCGGCGGCATTCGCAACGCAAATCTACGGCAACCTTACAGGTAACCCGGGGGAAGGAAGCACAACTTCGGGGGATACAGCCAACATCGTTCAGGTCAGACCTGACGGGATGCGGATCGCAACCTTTGCGGGAGGCGGTCGGAGCGGAGGGGACAGAGCCTTTTCCTTCGTCGTCATTGGACCGCAACAGGCTTGACGCCGCAATCGCGACGGTCATGCGAGAACGATCGCAAACGCGTCTGGAAATTCTGAAAAACAAGATCGCGTCAGCGCAAAGGTCGTCCGGGGGGACGTCAGAACTGGCTGGATTCCGCCGTCCGTGCAATCGATTGCAGGTGATGCTGCCCAGTGACCGAGAAGGAGGATAACATGTCGCCCGCGAACCCAACACCGGAGCCGACGACCGGCATGGTCCTCAAACGGCGAGCGCTGAAGCTCGGCCTCCTCGCATCGCTGTTTGCCCTGGTCGGCCGCGCCACGGCCCGCGCCCAGGATGCGCTGACCATCGAGCCGGACGGGGCCACGATCTACGCCAAGTACATCAATTTCCGCCAGCGCATGGGCGCATTGCTGACGCTTTGGGATCCGGGCTACGAGCTGGGGATACAACCAGCCACGATCTATGCACGCAGCGGCAAGAACTTTGCCTGGTACAAAGGCGGCGAATACGTCGAGAAGGAACTCGATGCCGGCAAGGACGGCGTCACCATGATGTCGCTGAGCGACGGCACGCTGACGGTGAGCGACAAATTCGTCGGCAAGGGTGACGCCGCCGTCGAGAAAGGTTTGACAGTTGGTGGCGCTTTTGTCGACAAGGGCGACGCGACCCTCGGGAAAAGCCTGACAGTCGCCGGCGGCGTTGCGACCCAGAAGACCGCCGGCGCAAACACGCTCGACGTCCAGAAGGCGGAACGGACGATCTATGATGCGCCCAAGGCCAACCCGCCGTGGAAGGGGGAACATCCGACGGGTCTGGCGCTGTACGTCACCGCTACCAGCGGAGAAGCCGACAAGCTCGTTGAGTTCCGGCATTCGAACGGGACTCAGGGGATCGGCTTCGGCTACAACACGATTTACGCGACGGGGCCATATCCGGACCAGCCCCTACGCCTGAAGGCGTTCGGCAACGGCCGCGTTGAGGTCGTACACCCTGGGCAGAAAACTGTCGTTGCGGCCGGCGGTGTAGAGGCCCTGCGGATGCTTCGTGGAGTCGTACGATCCGACGGAACTGTGAGTGCGGGCGCGGGATTTAAATCGCAAAGAAAAGATCAAGGTCTGTACGATATTACTTTCGATACGCCCTTTTCCTCATTGCCTGGAGCATCGGTCACGGAAATTTTTAAGGACGGCGGAGGGGACCCCCTTGGCGGCCCTCCCGGGAACCCAGGCAGTACGCTCGACAATGCTGTAATCGTATATCTCGGGAAAAATATGATGCGGGTTGCGACCGGCCAAAACAATGGAGACAGACGCGATCGGTATTTCTCCTTCGTCGTCATGGGGCCGCCCTGATGATGCGAGTACGACGGCAAGCGCGGTCAGGAACCTGAGACCGGAGTTGGCATTGGTGCGGTGGCCGCCCAATGAGCGAGGAGGAGGGTAACATGTCGCCTGCGAACCCAACACCCGAGCCGACGACCGGCACGGTCGGCAAACGGCGGGCGCTGAAGCTCGGCCTGCTCGCATCGGTCTTCGGCTTGATCGGTCAAGCCACGGCCCGCGCCCAGGATGCTCTGACCATCGACCCGGACGGGGCCACGGTTTACGCCAAGTACATCAATTTCGGTACGCGCTTCGGCGCATTGCTGACGCTTTGGAACCCGGGTTACGAGTTGGGGATACAACCATCCACGCTCTACGCACGCAGCGACAAGAACTTTGCCTGGTACAAAGGCGGCAAATATGTACAGACGGAACTCGATCCCGGCGGGGGCGCTAAAATGATGTCGCTGAGCGACGGCACACTGACCGTCAGCAACAAATTCGAAGGCAAGGGCGCAGTGCCGGTTGGCGCCATCTTGATGTGGTCGGGCGACCCGGCCAAGGCGCCTGCGGGCTGGGCCCTGTGCAATGGCGCCAACGGCACGCCTAACCTGCAGGACCGCTTCGTCGTCGGCTACAACCCGAA